>JAJTYR010000022.1 GCA_021463505.1 Burkholderiaceae bacterium
TCGCCGCGCGCCAGCCGCTCGTCGAGCCGCCGCAGCAGCTCTGCCGGCGACAGGCGCGATGAGGCACTCTCAGCCGGGCGCAAGGACGCTACCCTCGGGGGAGATGCCCGCCTCGGTGTAGTAATCGTGCGGCTGCAGCCCGTAGACCCCGGCAGGAAGGCCGCGCGCGATGCGGATCGCGTGACCCGTGCTGTCGTCCGGGCTGTTGAGCAGGTCGCGTTCGAACGGTCTGGGCAGCGGCGAGTGATCGACGTCGGTCAACACCAGGACGCGCGGCTCGAGCCGGCGCACGAGGTTGTGCGCAAGCACGATCGCTGCTTCGCCGTTGGATAGCTCGACCAGGCTGCCGACCGGGAACACGCCGATGGCCTGGACGAACTGCTCGACCAGCGGCCCGTGAAACGAGGTCCCGCTCCACTGGTAGATTCGCATCAGCGCCTCCTGCGGCGAGAGCGCTTCCGCGTACGGCCGTTCCGAGGTCATCGCGGCGAAGCAGTCTGCGACAGCCGCCATGCGTCCGAACATGCCGATGCGGCTGCCTTCGAGCCGCTCGGGGTACCCCGATCCGTCGAGGCGCTCGTGATGTTGCATGATGCCCTGCTCGACCATCGGATCGAGCGTCATGCTCTTGCGCAGTGCCGCGATGCCGAACTGCACGTGGCGCTTGATGACGGCATACTCGGCGGACGACAGCGTGCCGCGCTTGTCCAGCAGCGCGTCCGGCAGGAGCATCTTGCCGACGTCGGCCAGCATGCCGATCTGTCCGAGCCGTACCAGGTCGGCCCGCGGAAAGCCGATGTGGCGACCGAGGGCGATCAGGTGCACGGCCACCTTCATGCTGTGACAATAAGTGCTCCTGTCCTGGTCGCGCAGCCGCGTGACCCACAACATCGCGTCGGGCGTTTCGACCATGCTCTCGACGAGACCTTCGGTCACTGCCTCGATATCGCGCAGTTCGGTGTATGACTGCCTGTGCAGGTCTTCCATGAGGGCGCGCAGCGTTGCTGCACTGCGCGTCCATGACCGGCTGGCGCGCGGCAACTCGGCTTCGATGGCCCCCGGCGCGGCGTACGGGCGCAATGTCGTGCCCGCCGGCAGCCCGAGGGCGTCGGCATCGGCCGGTCGCCGTGCTGCCACGTCGAGATCGACGGCCTTCTTTCGGCTGCGGCGCGATCGCATCGAACCGCAGGGGGTGCCGGGTGCGCCCGGGCTCGTCCCGCTCGTCCTGACCGCGTTGGCCGACGCCGGCAGCGAGTGTGCAGCCGTCACGCGCGCCTGCCCGTCGCGTCGTGCGAGCGCGCTGCGCAGGGCGTCGGCGGCGGCACCGCTGGAACGCCCGAGATCGACGTGCACGAAGCGGCAGTACTGGCGAAGCGTGCGCAGTTCCATCTCGTCCCGGATGTTCAGGCCCTCGAGCAGGAACGGCGTGTCGAGCCAGGGGCGGTCGAGTTCGGTGACGAACAGGCCGTAGTCGAGATCGTCGACCGACAGCCGGATCCGGGTGGACGCAGGTGCAGGTGGGTGTGGCGGGGCGAGCATCGATTCGGGGTGTACGGGTTGGCACAGTGGGCGGGCGGGTCTTTGCCCATGGTAGGCAAGGTGGCCGGGGGCGCCAAGGAACCCGGCGCGCTTTCGACGGCGAGCCGCAACGGGTGCCGACGGGCGGCAGCGTAGGCAGCGTCGACGGCGAGCACCCGACGCGGCGCCCCGAACCTTCCGGGCTCCGATAGCACTGTTGCGCACGCGTGTTGTCGCGCTCGCGCGATCGCGCCGTCCGATAGACTCGCGACTGGCAACCGGGAGAAGACATGTCCGACAAGTGGCTCACCAGCCTGATCACCAGCGGCCCGCAGGAAGGTTTCGAACTCGCGATCAAGCTCTCGCGGATGGGCGTGAAATACACCCAGCCGTCGGGCGAGGTGCGCGAGAAGTTGCGCCCCGAGTACGCCGAGAATGCCGACAGCCTCACCGCCGCATCGCAGGTGATCGCGATCAACTTCCAGACGGTGGCGGCCGCGAACGGCTACTGGCGAAGCTGAGCGTCGGCGACGACGCTGGCACCGGGCGCCGGTTCCGGGTACCCGGCCGAAGCAGCTGCCGGCCGCCGACCGTCTCCCTGGTCGACATGACTGCGCAATCCGGGAAATGGTCCGGGCGGACCGGCTTCGTCCTCGCGACGATCGGGTCGGCCGTCGGCATCGGCAGCATCTGGAAGTTTCCGTACGAGGTCGGGGCCAACGGCGGCAGCACGTTCGTGCTGCTCTACGTGCTCGGGCTGGTGCTGGTCGTCGTGCCGCTGATGCTGGCCGAGTTCGCGATCGGACGCCGTGGACGCGCCGACCCGGCGGGCAGCATCGCCGCGGTGGCGCAGGCGGCCGGCTCGAGCCGGCGCTGGGCTGCCGCCGGCGTGCTGGGCGTGCTCACCGGCTACCTGATCCTGAGTTTCTATTCGGTGATCGGCGGCTGGACGCTCGGCTACGCGGTCGAAACCGCGCTCTACGGCCTGCCCGGCGCGGACCCGCGGGCAGTCGCCGCGCGCTTCGACGCGTTCCTCGCTTCGCCGTGGCAGATGCTGGGCTGGCATGCGCTGTTCATGGCGGCGAGCGCGGGGGTGGTCGTGCGCGGCGTCGAGAAGGGCATCGAGACCGCCGCGAAGGTGCTCATGCCGTTGCTGGTGGCGCTGATGCTGCTGCTCGCCGTCTGGTCGGTCGTCGAGGGCGATCTCGCCGCCACGCTGCGCTTCCTGCTGGAGCCCGACCTGCGACACCTGAATGCCCGCACCGCTCTCGAGGCGCTCGGCCTGGGCTTCTTCTCGATCGGCGTCGGCCTCGGGATGATGATCACCTACGCGGCCTACAGCGGCGCGGAGATCAGCCTCAAGCAGGTGGTGGTGGCGTCGGTGGCGGCCGACACCGTGATCTCGCTGCTCGCGGGACTCGCGGTATTCCCGATCGTCTTTGCGCATGGCCTCGATCCGGCCAGCGGGCCGCGGCTGGTGTTCGTGACGCTGCCGCTGGCGTTCGCGGGCATGCCGTTCGGCACGACGGCCGCGATCGCCTTTTTTGCGCTGCTGTGCGTGGCCGCGCTGGCCTCGGCCATCTCGCTGCTCGAACTGGTCGTCGCGCTGCTGATGCGGCAGATGAGGTGGCGCCGCGCGACGGCCGTGGCGATCGCCGCCTCCAGCTGTTTTGCCGCCGGCATCGCCACCGTGTTGTCGTTCAACGCCTGGGCCCATTGGCGTCCGCTGGCGAGCCTGGGGATCGCATCGAGTGCCACTTTCTTCGACGTGCTCGATCAGTTGACCTCCAACCTGATGCTGCCGCTCGGCGGGCTCGCGATCGCGCTGTTCGCCGGTTGGGCGGCGCCGCAGCGATTGCTGGCCGAGGAACTTCGGCTCGGCCCGACTGGCGCACGCGCGCTGCGCTTTGCGTTGCGCTATGTCGCGCCGCTCGGGATCGCAGCGGCGACCTTGTCGGCGATCCTGCCGGGCGGCTGAGCTTCAGGGTCGGGATGGGGGCGAGCCAACCGGTCGACGCGGCGCTGCGGTTGCAGGCGTTCTCAGCGCCCGCGCTCCAGTGACAGCAGTTCGGTGCGCATCGCCAGGTTGGTGAGCAGTTCGCCGAGCATCGCCGAGGTGACCGTCTCCTCGCCGATCGCGCGGATGCCGCGGCTCTCCATGCACATGTGGCGGCAGCGCACCACCACGCCCACGGCGATGGGGTCCAGATGCGTCATCAAGGCATCGGCGATCTGGCGCGTCATGCGCTCCTGCACCTGCAGCCGCTTGGCGTAGCAGTCGACCAGCCGCGTGAGCTTGGACAGCCCGACGATCGCGCCCTTGGGCACGTAGCCGACGGTCGCCGTGCCGAAGAACGGGGCGAGGTGGTGCTCGCAATGGCTGTAGACGGGAATGCCGCGCACCACGATCAGTTCGTTGTAGTGCTCGGCGCCGTCCTTGAACACCTTGAGGATCTCGGCCGGGTCCTGGTCGTAGCCCGACGTCCAGTGCGCCCAGGCGCGCTCGACGCGACCGGGCGTCTCGCGCAGACCGGGGCGGTTCGGGTCTTCGTGCAGGCTGCGCAGCAGCCGTCGCCAATCGGAGCGATCGAAGGGTCGATCGTCGGTGCCATCGTCCATGTCGCGGGCCTCGCGGGTGCGGAAGCTGGCAGTCTACTGGATGGGTCGTTGCAGGGCCGGTCGCCCGGAGCGGCGCGGCGCGAAGTGCGGTGCGGTGCGAAGCGCGACGCCGCATGAGCCGCGGTGTGACATAGAATGCGGAATCGAACGCGGAACGTCTCAACATGCCGGATCGCCTGTCGGACCTGCTCGCCCGCTTCAGTGTCGCTGCGCACGTCGACCGCACGGGCGCGCTGCAACAGCCCGCTTCGTTCGATGCGACGCGCGATGTGGGGCGCCTGCACCTGCTGCGCAGTGGTTCCGCGAAGATCCTGCACGAAGGATGGACGCCGCTGAAGCTGTCGCGCCCGAGCCTGCTGTTCTATCCGCGACCATTCGTGCACCGGCTGCAGCCCGAGTCGGAACGAATCGTAAACGTCGTCAGCGCGGCGATCCGCTTCGATGGCGGTTCGGTCAGTCCGCTGGCGGCGGCGCTGCCGCCGCTGCTGGTGCTGCCGCTCGAGGCGCTCACCGATGCGCGCACCACGCTGGACCAGCTGTTCGACGAAGCCGATGCCGCGCGCTGCGGTCGCAGCATCGCGCTCGACCGCCTGTGCGACCTGCTGCTGGTGCAGGTCCTGCGGCACGTGATCGATCGTTCGCTGGCCAACAGCGGCATGCTGGCCGGGCTGGCCGATGCACGCCTGTCCAAGGCGCTGGTCCTGCTGCACGACCGGCCGCAACGCGACTGGCGTCTCGAAGACCTCGCCGCGCGCGCCGGCATGTCGCGCGCCCGCTTCGCCGCGCGCTTCAAGCAGGTGGTCGGCATCGCGCCCGGCGAGTACCTGACCCGCTGGCGCATCAGTCTCGCACAGCACCTGTTGCAGCAGGGTCGTGCGGTGAAGGAGGTGGCGGGCGAGGTCGGCTACGCGAGCCCTGCCGCACTCGGGCGGGTGTTCGCCACGCGCACCGGCGCGACGCCGAAGGCCTGGGCGCACACACGCACGCACGCCATCGCCGCCGACGAGACCTGATCATCCGGGCGGATCCGGCGTGTCTGCGCCGGACGAGCACGTACCTGCGGGTAGAATCGACCGGGTGAACAAGCCGCCCAACGACACCTTCCTGCGCGCGCTGCGTCGCGAGCCTACCGACTACACGCCGATCTGGCTGATGCGCCAGGCCGGCCGCTATCTGCCCGAGTACAACGCAACGCGCCGGCGCGCAGGCAGCTTCCTCGCGCTGTGCAAGACGCCCGAACTCGCCTGCGAGGTGACGCTGCAGCCGCTCGAACGCTATCCGCTGGATGCAGCGATCCTCTTTTCGGACATCCTCACGATTCCCGACGCGATGGGGCTCGGGCTGTACTTCGTCGAAGGCGAGGGCCCGAAGTTCGAGCGCCCGGTTCGCGACGAGGCAGCGGTGAAGCAGCTCGCGGCACCCGACCCTTCGGGCACGCTGCGCTACGTGACCGACGCGGTGCGCACGATCCGCGGTGCGCTGGCAGGGCGCGTGCCACTGATCGGTTTCGCGGGCAGCCCGTGGACGCTGGCCTGCTACATGGTCGAGGGCGGCGCGAGCGACGACTTCCGCGAGATCAAGACGATGCTGTACCGGCGCCCGGACCTGCTCACTCGCATCCTCGACGTGAACACGGGCGCGGTCACCGCCTACCTGGACGCGCAACTCGAAGCCGGCGCGCAGGCGCTGATGATCTTCGACTCCTGGGGCGGGGCGTTGGCCGACGGCGCCTATCAGCGTTTCTCGCTCGAACCGATGCGGCGCGTGATCGCCTCGCTGAAGCGCCGCGTCGACGAACCGGTGATCGTCTTCACCAAGGGTGGCGGTCAATGGCTCGAGGAGATGGCCGGCATCGGCTGCGACGCGATCGGCGTCGACTGGACGGTGAACCTCGGCCGCGCGCGGGCGCGCGTCGGCGATCGCGTGACGCTGCAAGGCAACCTCGATCCGATGATCCTGATGGCCGATCCCGGGCAGGTGCGTACCGAGGCGATCCGGGTGCTCGACGATTTCGGGGCGCCGCGGGCGGGCGTTGGGCACGTGTTCAACCTCGGCCACGGCATTTCCCAGTTCACGCCGCCCGACAATGTGGCGGTGCTGGTCGAGACGGTGCATGCCCACAGTCGGCGACTGCGCACGGGCGGTGCGAGCGCGTCCTCACTTTAGGCGTTGCGCTGTATCGGCGCGGCTTGCATCGCCGAAAAAAATGTGGTTCGGAAAGTGCGCGATCGCTGACTTATGCACAGTTCGGCGGCCGCGACCGATCGCGCCGAAGGGTCTTCAGGAAAACGCGGGTCAATCTCGTAACCTATTGATTTATAAGAGATTGACACTGATCAAAAAACGGGCAAACCACCCGGGAGCGTGATACGGCAGGCACTTGGGCTCGATGTGGACGGCTTGCCCACAGTTTTATCCACAGTTTTTGTGCATGGATCGCAAAAGCGCTTTGAAGGCCAAGTGTTAGGGCGGCAACTTAAAGTCAAACCTGATGACTATCGGCCTTTCCGACCGTTCACAGCCCGCCGCTATCGACAGCCCGAATGATGTGCCTGGCGCGTGCGACGCCGCGTCCGTACGCTTTGCCCGCGTCGCGCTTGACGTGCCGTTGGCGCATCTGGGCGCCTCGCTGTTCGATTACTCGGTCGCTCCCGAACTGGCTGCGGTCGTGACGGCGGGAAGCTGGGTCGTCGTGCCCTGGGGGCGAGGCCGACGGGTCGCGCTGGTGGTCGAAACGGCCGCGCACAGCGAGATCGACGCCGCCCGGGTGAAGCCGCTGGTCGCGGTGCTCGGCGATGCGCCGGCGCTGCCGGCGCCCTGGCTCGACCTGCTGCGCTTTTGTGCCGACTACTATCACCGCGGGATCGGGGAGGTGGCGCTGCCGGCGATCCCGAAATTATTGCGCACGCCGCCGGCGGCACGCGCACGCGGTTCGGCGTTCACGCGCGCGCGTGAACGCTTCGCGTCACCACCTCCGGCCGGGGCGCCATCGCAGCCGCCGCCGCTCAATGCCGACCAGCGGACAGCGCTCGACGCGCTTCTCGCAGCCGACGGCTTCGCGGTGCACCTGCTGCACGGCATCACCGGCAGCGGCAAGACCGAGGTTTACCTGCACTGGCTCGACCGGGTGCTGGCGCGCGGCCCGTGCGGACAGGTGCTGCTGCTGGTCCCCGAAATCGCGCTCACGCCGCAACTCGCCGCGCAGGTCGCGGCGCGTTTTCCTGCGCATCGGGTCGCGGTGCTGCACAGCGACCTGGCGGACGGCGAGCGCGCCGCGCACTGGCTCGCGGCCGTCGAGGGCCGCGCACGCGTGGTGATCGGCACCCGGCTCGCCGTGCTCGCACCGCTGCCGGCGCTGGCAGCGATCGTCGTCGACGAAGAGCACGACGCTTCGTACAAGCAGCAGGAGGGTGTGCGCTACTCCGCGCGCGACCTGGCGATCGTCGCCGCCGCGCAGCGCGCAGTGCCGATCACGCTGGGTTCTGCGACGCCGTCGCTGGAGAGCTGGTACGCGGCGCGCCGCGGCCGCTACCGGTTGCTGGCGCTCCCGGAACGGGTCGGTGCGGCGCAGCTTCCGCTGCTCGAGCGCGTCGATCTGCGCGGGCGCACGCTGCGCCACCAGCTCGCGGCCGAAGCGGTCGACGCCATCGAGGCGGCGCTCGGGCGCGGCGAGCAGGCGCTGGTCTTCATCAACCGGCGCGGCTTCGCGCCGGTGCTGGCCTGCGAGAGCTGCGGGTGGGTGAGCCGCTGCAGCGAATGCTCGGCGTACCGTGTGCTGCATCGCCTCGCCGAGGCGCGAAGCCTGCGCCCGGCGCGCTACCGGCTGCTCTGCCATCACTGCGGCGCCGGGCAGCCGGTGCCGCGCGCGTGTCCTGACTGCGGCAACGTCGGCCTGTCGCCGCTCGGCCGCGGAACGCAGCGGCTCGAAGAGGGCCTCGCCGAACTGTTTCCGGGGCGGCGCATCGCGCGGCTCGACCGCGACGTGGCGCGCGCGCGCGGTGCCGCACAGAAAGTGATCGACGCCGCGCACGCCGGCGAGGTCGACATCCTGGTGGGCACGCAGATGCTTGCCAAGGGGCACGACTTCCGGCGTCTGACGGTCGTGGTCGTGGTCGACAGCGATGGCGGTTTGTTCTCGTCGGACTTCCGCGCGCCCGAGCGGATGTTCGCGACGCTGATGCAGGTGGCGGGGCGCGCCGGACGCGATGGCGCCGGTGGCGCCACGCCGCGCGGCCGCGTCATCGTGCAGACACGCTTTCCGGAGCACCCGTTGTTCGAACACCTGGCGCGCCACGACTACGCCGGCTTCGCCGATTCGCAACTCGCCGAGCGGCGCGCAGTCGGCCTGCCGCCTTACCGCTTCCAGGCGCTGTTGCGCGCCGAGGCGGCGACGCAGGACGAGGCGCTTGCGTTTCTGGCGCAGGCCAGGCAACTGGGTGAGGCGCTGCTCGCACAGACGACACCGCGCGGACTCGCGCGCGCATCGGCCGGTGCGCTGCGCGACGCTTCGGTCGCCATGCTCGATCCGGTGCCGATGGCGATGAGCCGGCTCGCCGGCCGCGAGCGCGCGCAGTTGCTGGTGGAGGCCAGCGCGCGCCCGCCGCTGCACGCCTTCCTGCGCGGGTGGCTGGCGGCACTGGGCGCGCTGCGCTCTCCGGTGCGCTGGCAGCTGGAGGTGGACCCGCAGGAGATCTGACCAGGGTGGCCGGTCTCGCCCGTCAACGACGACGTGGGCGATCGACGCGGCCGTTGTGGTTGAAGTTGTGCTGCCGGTCGTGTTTCTGGCGCGCGATACGCGCGCTCTGCACGCCTTGCGCCTGATGCAGGCGTGCACGTTCGCCCCGGGTGACCGTGCCGTCGGACTTCGCGCGCTCTTCCATCCGCTCGACCCTCGCCTGTCCGGCCTCGAGCCGGTTCGCCTCGCGGGTGGTGAGGGCGCCGGTGCGCTCGCCCTGCTCGATGCGGCGTTCCTGGTTGAGCTGTCGCTGATCCACGCCGGGCGTGGCCGCTTGCGCGAACGCGGCGCTGCCGGCCGTGGCGAGCAGAACTGCAATAGCGGCGTTCCTGAGCATGACGGACTCCGAGGGTTGAGGTGATGTCACTCTAGGCGCCCGACCGCCGCGCGTGCAGTCCCGGTCCGGTAAACGCTGTAAGCAGGCGTAACCCGACGCGGGAACGGTCGCGGTGTGAACGCGCTAGCGGGACCCCACTGCCTTCAGCTGCGCCCGCAGCCGCTGCACTTCCTCGATCAGGTCGGTGACGAGCGCTGCCAGTTCCGCATTGGCGTCGAAGTCGCGCTCGAGCGCGACCATCCGCCGCGCACGCACGAGTTGCGCGCTTGCGAAGCGCCACTGGCTGGCCACGCCCGAGCCACATTCGAGCAGGCCGGCCTCGACGCGCATCTCCACCCAGTGCGGCTCGACCGCGCAGGCGCGGGCCAACTCCTCGAGCGTGAGCATCGTCTCGTCGATCACGGCGCCGCTGAGGACCTTGTCGGAAGTCATGATTCGGACTCCGCTCGTATTCAACTGCGGCGCGGGTCGAAGGCAAGCTCGCGTGCCATCTGCTCGTACAGCCGGCGCGCCTTGTCGCTGGCGGCCGGCGGCAGCACGACCTCGAGTTGCAGGTACAGCGAACCGGGCGGGTCGCCCGGGATGCCCCGCGCCTTCAGGCGCAGCCTGCGCCCGCTCTGCGAGCCGGCCGGCACGTTCACCTGTACCCGGCCCGACGGCGTCGGCGCTTCGACGGTCGCGCCGAGCGCCGCTTCCCACGGCGCCACCGGAAGCGTTGCGTGCACGTCGCGCCCCTGGATCCGGTAGCGCGGGTCGGGGCGGAACTGCACCTCGAGATAGAGATCGCCCGCGGGCCCCCCGCCGGCGCCGGGCGCGCCCTGCCCGGCAAGGCGGATCTGCTGGCCTTCGGCGAGTCCCTTCGGAATGCGCACGTTGAGCACGCGCTCCTCGGTGACCACGCGCCCGGCTTCGTCGAGCCGCGCGCCGCGCAGCGTGATCGCGCGTGTGGTGCCCTCGTACACGTCGGCGAGGTCGATCATGATCCGCGCGTGGTGATCGCCGCCGCGCATCCGGTGCGCGCCCGCGCGGTCTGCGTCGCGTGCCCGGCCCCGGCGGCCGAACAGGCTCGAGAAGAAGTCGCTGAAGGCCTCGTCGTGCATCTCGGGAGCGCCGCGTCCGGAGAACTCGAAGCCCGTGCCCCAGTCGGGCGGCGGCTGAAACTCCTGTCCGGCGCCGTAGCGATTGCCGAGGTCGTCGTAGGCCGCGCGTTTCTCCGGATCGGACAGCACGGCGTAGGCCTCGTTGACTTCGCGCATGCGCGCCTCGGCGTCGGCCTCCTTGCTGACGTCGGGGTGGTACTTGCGCGCCAGCTTGCGGTATGCCTTCTTGATCTCGTCGGCCGGCGCGCCGCGCTTGACGCCGAGGCTCTGGTAGTAGTCGCGAAATTCCATCGTGCTTCAGTGGGCGTGCGTTGCGGGCGCCGCCGATGTCGGCGATCCTGGCCACGGGCCCAAGGCTAAGCCGGGCAACGGCGGGGGTCAAATCGTGCCGGTGCCGGTCGGGTGACCGGTAGAATCCCGTTCCTCCCGGCCGCCCCTCGATGTCCGCACAGCTCAATCCCGCACAGCGCGAAGCGATCCGCTATCTCGATGGTCCCTGTCTCGTCATCGCCGGCGCCGGCAGCGGCAAGACGCGCGTCATCACGCAGAAGATTGCGCACCTGATCGCGTCGGGCTTCGACCCGCAGGCGATCGGCGCGATCACCTTCACCAACAAGGCCGCGCAGGAGATGGCCGAGCGGCTCGGCAGGATGGTGAAGCTGCCCGAAGGGCAGCGCCCGCTGGTGAGCACCTTCCATTCGCTGGGCGTGCAGATGCTGCGCCGCGACGGCCAGTCGCTGGGCCTGAAGCGCAATTTCTCGATTCTCGATGCCGACGACGCGGCCAACATCCTGCAGCAGGCGCTGGGCACCACCGATCGCAAGGTGGCGCGCGCCGCGCAGCACCGCATCTCGTTGTGGAAGAACGCGCTGGTCGATCCGGACCGTGCGGCCGCGGAAACGAAGGACCGTCTCGGGCACGGCATCGCGCGCGCGTATCGCGATTATGCGGCGACGCTCGCCGCCTACCAGTCGGTGGACTTCGACGACCTGATCGGCCTGCCGGTGCGCCTGCTGCGCGAGCATGCCGACGTCGCGCAGGCCTGGCGCGAGAAGCTGCGCTACCTGCTGGTCGACGAATACCAGGACACCAACGCCTGCCAGTACGAGTTGCTGAAGCTTCTCGTGGGCCCGCGCGCGGCGTTCACCGCGGTGGGCGACGACGACCAGTCGATCTACGGCTGGCGCGGCGCGACGCTGGAGAACCTGAACCGGCTGTCCACCGACTATCCGGGCCTGAAGGTCGTGAAGCTCGAGCAGAACTACCGCTCGAGCGTCCGCATCCTGACCGCGGCGAACCGGCTGATCGCGCACAACCCGAAGCTGCACGAGAAGAGACTGTGGTCGGAGCACGGCATCGGCGACCCGGTGCAGGTGGTGCCTTGCGAGCACGACGAGGCCGAAGCCGAATCGGTGGCGATGCGCCTGCAGGCGCATCGCTTCGAGCGGCGCACGAAGTATTCCGACTACGCGATCCTCTACCGCGGCAACCACCAGGCACGCGTGTTCGAGCAGGTGCTGCGCAAGGAGAAGATTCCCTACGTGCTCTCGGGCGGCCAGTCGTTCTTCGAGCGCACCGAGATCCGCGACCTGATGGCCTGGCTGCGCCTGCTCGCCAACGACGACGACGATCCGGCGTTCATCCGCGCGGTCACCACGCCGAAGCGCGGCGTCGGCACGACGACGCTGCAGGCGTTGGGCACCTACGCGGGCGAGCGGCACGTTTCGATGTTCGCGGCGCTGTTCGAGACCGGCGCCGAGCAGCGCATCGCGCCGCGCCAGCTCGGGCCCCTGCGCGAGTTCGGCAACTTCGTCAATCGCATCGGCTGGCGCGCGGCGCGGGAGCCGGCCGCGCAGGTGCTCGACGACCTGCTGAACGCGATCGACTACCGCTCACACCTGTTCGCGACCGCCGACGACAAGGTCGCGGCGACGCGTTGGCAGAACGTCAGCGATTTCGTCGACTGGCTGAAGAAGCGCGCCGAGGGCGACGGCGCGACGCTGCTGCAGCTGGCGCAGACGGTGTCGCTGCTGTCGCAGCTCGATCGCAGGGACGGCGAGGTCGACGCGGTCCGGCTGACGACGATCCACGCGTCGAAGGGCCTGGAGTTTCCGCACGTGTTCGTGGTCGGCTGCGAGGAAGGGTTGCTGCCACACCACGGCGGTGCGGCGGGCGCGGCGAGCGAGACCGGCGACGAGGCGTCCCCCGACGGGGCGGCCCCCGGCGGCGGAGCCGCCGACAACGAGATCCCGGGAGCGCGCGCCACGGCGGCGCGTATCGAGGAGGAGCGCCGGCTGATGTACGTCGCGGTCACGCGCGCGCAACGCAGTCTCACCCTCAGCTGGTGCCGCGAACGCAAGCGCGGACGAGAGAAGTACGCACCATTGCCGTCGCGCTTTCTCGCCGAGATGCAGCTCGATGCGCGTCCGAAAGCGGCCGCGACGATCGGCGCCGAAGACGCCCGGGCGAAACTCGCGGGCCTGCGGGAAATGCTCGGGCGCAAGCGCGCGCCGGCCAACTGAGCGCCAGCATCGTCTATCCTTTCGCTGGAGCGCCCTCTTTCAGCCTTCAGCGGAACCGAGCGACGATGGGACTGTTCAGACGAAACGGGCCGGTGGTCTTCGAGCGCCATGCCTACGGCGGGCGCAGGTCGCGCAGCGTGCCGCCCTGGCTGTTGTGGCTGCTGGCAGGCATCGCCGCCGGCGCCGGCGGACTCTTCTACGTGCAGGAGGAATACCTGCCGCCGCGATTGACGCCTGCCGAGTCGCAGCAACTGCAGGCCCGCGTCGGCGAACTCGAGGCCGAGCGGCAACGCCTGCGGGCCGCGCTTGCCAGGGCGACTGCCGAGGCACAGTCCGCGCAGACCGGCAGCGAGCGGCTGACCGTCGAACTGGCGGACGCGCGTCAGTCGATCGAGCGGCTGCGCGCCGATCTCGCGCTGTTCGACGAGGTGCTGCCGCCGGACCCGCGCGGCGGGGCGGTGGCGGTGCGCGCGGCGAAGTTCACGAACCAGGACGGGCGGCTCGCCTACCACGTGCTGCTCACCCGCGAACGCAAGGGCGGCAAGCCGTTCGCCGGCACGATGGAACTGGTGGTGGCCGGCGAGCGCGGCGGCCGCAACGAAACGATCGATCTCGGGCCGGTCGAGGTTTCGCTGGCTGGCTACCAGCACGTACGCGGCGCGTTGCCACTGCCGGCGGGATTCGCCGCGCGCCAGGTGACGGTGCGCGTGCTCGACCGCACCGGAGGCACGCTCCAGGGCATGCGCGTGATCAACGCACGTTGACGACGCCGGGCAGGTGATCGGCGCGGCGGGTCTCATCCTGCACGACCGGATCGAGAGCCCGAAGCCGCTGCTCGGCAGGATGGGGCGACTGCAGAGCGAACTGGCGCAGGCGCAGAAGGAGCTCGCGCGCCAGCGGCGCACCCGCTTGCACGTTCTCGAACTTCGTCGGCAACCGCGAGCGTGTGCTCGGGGTGAGACACCGCGCGCGCGACGCTGTACCAGAAGCTGGCGGAGTTCCCCGGCCTGACCGGCGCGGCCGGGGATCGGGTGGCCTGACCGGCGGTCTTCTGCCGGCCTTTCGACGCCTGGGTCGAGGCACTGATTTCGAAGGCGCCTATCATGTGGATCTTTGACCGGAGGTTCGCCATGAAGCTGTATTACTCACCAGGTGCCTGCTCGCTGTCGCCGCATATCGTCCTGCAGGAGGCCGGACTGCCGTTCGAGGCCGTGCTGGCCAGCACGAAGACGCACAAGCTGCCAGACGGCACCGACTACCACACGATCAATCCCAAGGGCTACGTGCCGCTGCTCGAATTCGACGACGGCCAGCGTCTGACCGAAGGGCCGGTGATCGTGCAGTGGATCGCCGACCAGGTGCCGGCGAAGAGACTCGCGCCGCCGGCCGGCACCATGCCGCGCTACCGTGTGATGGAATGGCTCAATTTCGTCACCGCCGAACTGCACAAACAGTTCAGCCCGCTGTTCAATCCGGCCTATCCGGAAGAGGGCAAGGCGATCAACCGCGAGCGGCTGGCGGGACGCTTTGCCTGGGTCGATGGCCAACTGGCGGGCCGGCAATACCTGATGGGCGACGACTTTACCGTGGCCGACGCGTACCTGTACGTGGTCACACGCTGGACCGTGCCGATGAAACTCGACATCTCGTCGCGTGCGAATCTCGCCGCCTACATGACCCGCGTCGCCCAGCGTCCGGCCGTGCAGCGCGCGCTGCAGGCGGAGGGGCTGGCGTAATGCGGGCGCCACGCCATCGTGTGCCCGGCCCGGACGCGGGCTCTCCGATGCGACGACGCCTTGCCCCACTGCCTGCGCTGCTTCTCGCGCCTTTCGCTGTCGCGCACGCCGAAGCCATCGGCGAGGTCGACACCGTCTTCAAGTGGATCGGCCCCGACCACAAGATCGTCGTCGAGGCGCACGACGACCCGAAGGTGCCGGGCGTCACCTGCTACACCTCGCGCGCGAAGACCGGCGGCATCAAGGGCGCGCTTGGTGTGGCCGAAGATCGCTCCGAGGCGTCGATCGCGTGCCGGCAGGTCGGACCGGTTTCGATTCCGAAAGCGTTGCCCGAGCAGGAAGAGGTGTTCAGCGAGCGGATCAGCCTGGTGTTCAAGAAGCTGCGCATCGTGCGGATGGTCGATCGCCGGCGCAACACGCTGGTCTACCTGACCTATGCAGAGCGGTTGATCGAGGGTTCGCCGCAGAATTCGGTCACCGCGGTTCCGGTGGACCCGGCAACGCCGATTCCGGTGAAGTAGCGCGCAGGCCGCCGCGACGCTTCCCGATCGATGCCGGCGGGAGGCTGGTGCTGCACGCCTCCGACGCTCGCACGATCACCGCGCGCCGTTCGCAGGCGTCGCTGCCGCACCAGCGGCACCGGATCAGAAAGCCGTATCCAGGCGCAGCAGCACCAGCAGGCCCATCACCGTGAAGATCCCCGCGGCGATCGTGTGGACGAGCCGCATCCGGATCCTCGCGGCGAAGCGGTCGCCGAGAAAGACCGCGGGCACGTCGGCGATCAGCATGCCCAGCGTGGTGCCGATCACGACCGGCAGCGCGATCGCGTAGTGCGCTGCCATCGCCACGGTGGCCAATTGCGTCTTGTCGCCCATCTCGGCGAGGAAGAACGTGACCAGCGTCGCGCCGAAAACTCCAATGCGCCCGGCCGCCCGCGTCTCGTCCTCCTCGATCTCGTCGGGGAGCAACGTCCAGACGGCCATTGCGAGGAACGACAGGCCGAGCACCCAGCGCAGCACCTCGGGGTTCGTCATCGACGTGATCCACACGCCGAGCGCGCCTGCCAGTCCGTGGTTGATCAGCGTCGCGCAGAGGATGCCGGCCACGATCGGCACCGGCTTGCGAAACCGGGCGGCGAGCAGAAAGGCGAGCAACTGGGTCTTGTCGCCAATCTCGGCGAATGCCACGACCGTAGTCGAAACGAGCAGCGACTCCATGGCGCCCGAAGATAGCACGCGTCCGCCACCGGTACGCCGGCGAGGCCGGCGTCGGCGATCGTCCGGGGGGCGTGCGCCCTCTCCTGTCCTTGACCGCGCGCAAGTCGCACGGCAGGCTGCGACGTCATGCTGGCGCGCAATCGCGGCCTGTGGCGCGCCGTCCCGCCGGGCACACCGCCCTTTGCGAAACCGTCCGATGATCTCCCCCGAAACGATCGCCTACTTCTCGATGGAAATCGGCCTCGACGAGGCGATGCCGACCTACAGCGGCGGCCTCGGCGTGCTGGCTGGCGACACGGTACGCGCGGCCGCCGACGGCGACGTGCCGATGGTGGCGGTCACGCTGGTGCATCGCAAGGGCTACTTTCGCCAGCGCCTCGATGCCGAGGGTCGGCAGACCGAGGAGCCGCAGGCGTGGTCGCCGGAGTCGCTGCTCGCCGGGATGCCGGGGCGTGCGAAGGTGAGCATCGAGGGCCGCGACGTCGCGCTGCGCGCGTGGCGCTACGATGTCCGCGGCGCCGGCGGCGTGACCCTGCCGGTGCTGCTGCTCGACAGCGATCTCCCCGAGAACGCCGAGCCCGACCGGCGGCTCACCGATCACCTGTACGGCGGCGACGACCGCTACCGCCTTTGCCAGGAGATCATTCTCGGCATCGGCGGCGTGCGCATGCTGCGTGCGCTGGGCTACGACACCATCCGGCGCTTCCACATGAACGAGGGCCATGCGGCGCTGCTGCTGCTCGAACTCGGCTACGAGGAGATGCTGCGGCGCGGGCTCCACGAAGTGACCCGCGAGGTGGCCGTGGCGGTCAAGCCGCTGTGCGTGTTCACGACGCACACGCCGGTGCCCGCGGGCCACGACCAGTTTCCGCTCGCGCTGGTGCGGCGCGTGCTCACCGACTACCACGGCGCGTACGACCGGCGCGCGGTCGAGTTCTGCCTCGACAACGTGCTGAACATGACCTACCTCGCGCTCGACAACAGCCATTACGTCAACGGCGTGGCGAAGAGGCACGGCGAGATCTCGCGCCAGATGTTCGGCCAGTACAAGGTCGACTCGATCACCAACGGCGTGCATGCCGCCACCTGGATCGCGCCGCCGATCCGCGCGGTGCTCGACCGGCACATTTCGCACTGGCGCGAGGACAACGCGAGCCTGCGTTACGCGCTGGGCATTCCGCGCCAGGAGGTGTGGGCCGCGCACCAGACCGCGAAGCAGGACCTGGTCGCCTGGGTCAACCAGCGCACCGGCGCGAGCCTGTTCTCGAACACCTTCACGATCGGGTTTGCGCGCCGCGCGACGCAGTGGAAGCGCCCCGACCTGCTGTTTCACGACCTGCAGCGCCTGCTCGCGTTGCACCGAAGCGCCGGGCCGATCCAGGTGGTCTATGGCGGCAAGGCGCATCCGCGCGACGAAGGCGGCAAGGAGCTGATCCGGCAGATCTTCGCGCAGGTCGCGAAGCTCGAGGGCCGGCTCGCCGTGGCGTGGGTCGAGGATTACGACATCGCGGCCGCCCGGCGCCTGGTCGCCGGCGTCGACCTGTGGCTGAACACGCCGCAGCCGCCACTGGAAGCCTCGGGCACCAGCGGGATGAAGGCCGCGATGAACGGCGTGCCGCAGCTGTCGGTGCTCGACGGCTGGTGGGTCGAGGGCTGCATCGAGAACGTGACCGGCTGGGCGATCGGCGACGGCAATGCCGTGAACGACAGCGGCATCGACGAGCGCGCGTTCGACGCGGAGTCGCTGTACAACAAGCTCGAGACGGTGATCCTGCCGATGTTCTATCGCGACCAGGATCGCTACATCGACGTGATGCGCCACGCGATTGCGCTGAACGGCTCGTTCTTCAACACCGAGCGGATGGTCGACCAGTACCTGCGCAAGGCGTATTTCCGCTAGCGGCGCACCTGGGCGAGGCTTTCGCGGATCGACGCCGCCATCGGTGACTCCGGCGGTACCGCTGCGAGCGCCCGCTCCCAGTAGGCGATCGCTGCGCGCGTGTCGTTGCGCCGGAACGCGTCGGTGGCGGCCATCGACAGCGCCTTCCACTGAGACGGGTTCTGTGCGAGGGCGCGACGCACCAGTTCCATCGGCGCGCCTTCGAGGACGGCCCCCTGCGCCATTGCCGTTGCGTCGGCGTAGTCGGCGAGGACGTCGGCGTCGATCGGGCCGAGCGCGGCGAGCTTCTCATAGGCCGAAACGGCCTGGGGAAAGCGCTCCATTACGTACCAGGTGCGCGCCAGCGTGCGCCATCCGTTGGAGTCCTGCGGCTCGCGCTCCAGGTGCGCGACCAGTCGTGCGGCCATCGCCTCGGCGTCGTCCGGTGCGGCCGGGGTCTGCATGCTGCCTGGGCCGGGACGAACAGTGGCGGCGGCGTGCCGCTGCAGCGGCGCGGACGGAGCAGGGCGTTCCGAAGGCGCGATCGCCATGGCCCAGTACACCGCGATCACCAGCAACGGGATTGCGAGGGCCAGGGGCTTGACGATCCGGGCGCCGATGGTCGTGCTGCGATCGCTCACAGGAGCGCGCGCGTCGGCCTGCGTCGACGCCGTCCTGGACGGTCGCGTGGCACCGGTTCGCGGGTGTCTTCCCATCGTCTCGCGCCCTGCAGACGCTGCGCGGCAGGGGCGGGTCAGGGGGGCGGAAGCGCAAAGCGCGACATGTAGTCGCTGACCGCGCGCACGTCCTCGTCCGTGTAGCCCCTGATGGCACGCCTCATCTTCGGATTGGCGTTTCGCCGCGCGCCGTCGCGGATGTCGATTGACTCCCGGAGCAGGTACAGGTAATGCTGACCCGATACCCGCGGGTAGAAGCGCGCTGCGTCCCCTTCGCCTCTGGCGCCATGGCAGTCGGCGCAGTCCTGTTCGTAGGCCGATTGGCCGCGCGCCAGTTGCGTGCCATCGCCCTTTCCGTTGTTCGGCGGCACCGGCAGGCGCTCCAGGTAGGTCGCGATGTCCGCGATGTCCTGCGGGCCGATCACGTGCTTGTCGGCAAACGGATACATGCGCGGATTGTCGCGCCGCCCGGCACGCACGTCGGTCATCTGTTTGATGAGCACGGTGGCGTGCTGCCCTGCCAGACGCGGATAGCTGCCGTCGATGCGCCCAAGGGCCCGGGCGCGGTGGCACCCCTGGCAGACTTCGAAGGCGATTTCGCCGCGCAGCGGATCGCCCTGTGCTCTCAGGGCCTGGAGCTTTTCCGCGTACATCTCGTTCCAGATGTAGTCCGGGGCCTCGACGCCCTCTTCGCGCGGCTGGGGGTCAGCCGCACCGGAACCCGGGCACCAGAGTGCCAGAGAAACCAGCAGCGCGAGGGAAAGCCTGTTCACGCAACACTCCTTGCAGGACTACGCTGTCGAACGTCAGAGGCCCGCGACGTATTCGGCCACCGCCTTCATCTCTTCCTCGGTCAGGCGCGCTGCGAGCGAGCGCATGACCCGTCCGCGGTCGTTCGTGCGCGCGCCGTTCTTGAACTGGGTCAACTGCTCCACGATGTATTCCCGATGCTGGCCGGCAATGCGCGGATAGCGCGGATTGCCGACGCCGTTCTCCTGATGACACCCGATGCAGGCGGGTACGCCCGAACTGGCGTTGCCATCGGCGAAGATCATCCGGCCCGCTTCGGCGAGCTTTGGATCTTCCACTTTTCCCGGCGCCGGTTTCTGGGCGGCGAAGTACTCGGCCAGCGGTTCGACGTCGCCGGCCTTGATCGACTCGAGCGCCGGCGCCATCATGTCGTTCTTGCGCTTGCCGGCCAGATACTCGTTGAGCTGCTTGGCGATGTACTCGGACTGCAGGCCCGCGAGCTTCGGGAACGTGGGTGCCGGGCTGTTGCCGTCGGCGCCGTGGCAGGCGATGCAGACGGTGGTGGCGAGTTCCTTGACCCGCTCCGGCTGCGCCGCTGCCGGCACCGTCGCTGCGGCCACGAGCCCGATCGCGAGGTAGCGGATCGATGCGCTTGCCACCCGGCCCCCGTCAGAAGTCGAACTTCACGAACGCGCCCAGCAGCGTCGCACGATAGTCGATCGGGCCGGCATCGAGATAGACCTGCTGGTTGGTGCCGGGCACCGGATTGGCGGCCACGCCGTCGTAGTGCCAGTCGCGGATCTTGCCCTGTTCGTGCCGCAAGAGCATCCGGATCGACAACTGCTTGCGGATCGGCATCACCAACCCCGCTTCGAGGATGTTCTGCGTAAAGCGCAGTCTGGAGAAGCCGCCGTCGACCAGCCCTCGGGTCGCCGGCGGAATCACGATGCCCGCGCCGTACTGCTGGTCCATCGTGGTGCTTCCCGACACGTGGGTGAAGCTCAGGTCGAGCCTGGCCTTGCCGAAGTCCCGGAACAGCCCGAAGCCGAGCACGTCGCTGCGGTCCTTGTGCACGAACGCCCAGCGGCGGTCGAGCGGCAACAGCGTGCTGCCGGCGTTGGCACAGCTGTCGAGCAGCGCCTCGGTCTGAGCGGTGGTGGCAAAGCCGCCGGCGGGGATCGTGCACGCGACGCCGGTCTGGATGTTGGCCTGCGAGATCCGCCCGTTCTGGTAGGAGTAGAAGCCGTACATCGACAGTGTGGTGCTCGCTTGCCAGTTCAGGTCGAGGTTCACCGAGTTCTGTTTCTGGTGATCGGTCCGTCCGTAAGCCGAGTCCGGATATCTCGCATCCTTCCACTGCAGTGACAGGCCGCCGTCCAGATCGGGCCGCAGCGCGTAGTTCATCCGCGCATTCAGGATGTTCTGGTCGCGGTCGGCCAGATCGAACTTCCGCGCCTGCGCGAGCGCGTGTATCCAGGAGTTCAGGTTGGTTGCGGCCGCGGTCGGCAGCGGGCCGAGCGCGGAACTGAAGAACCCGTGATAGGGGTCGGAGACGTACTCGCTGCCGCGCCTGCGGTCGTGCTCGTAGGACAGGCGCAGCGTGCCGCGCTCCAGACTCCTGTTGACGTAGCCGAGCTTGAGCCTGTTCTCCCAGGTCTCGGCGCGCTCGCGGTGCTTGCGATCGTATTCCTCGCGTTCGAGCGAGGCGTTCACGCTGTTGTGCCGGCTGAGCCGGTAGTCACCCGACAACGCATAGTTGGTCTGGGTGTACTCGAACGGCATGTTGCGGATGGGGATGTTGCCGGCGTTCGGCACGACGCCGAGCGCCTGCGCCGCGGCGAGACTGCAGCCTGCGGCCAGATACGCCGGCGTGGCGACCATCGATGCTCCGCTGCCGTCGTTGAGCAGTCGCCCCCATTGTCCGTTCAGTGGATTGCAGGCCCAGTATTGGGTGGAATTCCCGGTATCGTACCGGCGGACCTTGCCTTTCAGGTCGAGATCCTTCACCGGCTTCAGGCTCAGCCCCAGATCGACCAGCTGGGTGTCGATCTTCGCGTCGGCGCTCTGCCTGCTCAGCGACGCGGTGGTGTCCCAGGCTCCACCCGCCACGCCGTTGACGATGACCCCCGGATACGTGGTCGATGCCAGCAGGTCGTCGTTCTGGCGCAGCCTGCTGGCGGAGACCAGGGCGGTGAAACGGGCATCGTAGAACTGCGGGAAGGCGCGCGCGTATTCGCCCTTCAGGTTCAGGTAGTCGTTGTCGGGATGCAGATCGAAACGGCCGCGGGGGAAAGCGCCAGTGCCCGCGCCGACCGGCACACCGTTGGCGGCCGGCAGGAACATCGGGTTCTCGAACGACAGCGTATCGATGTTGTTGCGGAAGAACGAGGCCGAGATCTGTCCGTTGAAGCTGCTCAGCCGGTCGGACCACTGCACGCCGGCGACCATGTCGTGGGTGTCGCTGTCGACGGACTCGGGTAACTCGAGGCCGCCGGTGCCGCCGCCGCCCCCCATGACCATCCCGAACGGCCGCGCGCCTTCGCGCTTCTCGTTCGTATAGCTGGCGAACAGCTTCCAGTCGGAGGGCAGGTTCATGTCGAACCGCACGCCGCCCTTCTTGCGCACGATCCCGAGCTCCGAGTATGGCGTCGCGAGCGCCGCCGCCCGAAGATTGGTGTTCGTGACTGCAGCGCTGGTGGTGCCGCCCGGCGCCAGGCCGTTCAGCGTGAGGCTGGAGGTGCCCGTCCCGTTCCAGAGGTTCCGATAGGTGCTCGTGAAGACGTGCGGGCTCTCGTTGTAGAACGCCCTCACTCTCCAGTCGTTGTAGCGCCCGAAACGCAGCCCGTAGAACTGGTCGTCGAACGTCGTGCCGCCGCCGAAGATCTCGAGGAAGCGGGCCGCATCGGGTTTTTCGGCCTGCACGCGGAAATTGTTGAGGTACAGGCCGTTGTCCACGTCCTTGTAGGCGCGGAAGCCGGCGGCTCGCTCGTTGCCCGAGCCGCCGATCACTCCTGCCTCGATCGAACCCGAGTACTCCCAACCCGATGGCGTCCTGGTCGGCTCGGGATCGATGAAGGGGGCGCCGTACAGGAAACCGGTGGGGGTGCGCTCGTTCTGTCCCTCGCCCATGCCTTCCGGATCGCGCTCTCGCGCCGAACTGAAGGTGGCAGGGTTCAACGCGTTGCCCAACTGCGTATCCACCCCGACGCCTGAATCCGCCCACGCGGCGCCGGCGGCCATCTGCATCAGCGCCGTGCCCAGGACCGAAACGATCGTCTTCGGCCGGAGTTCGAGCCGCGCCCGGTACGGGCTTTGATTCGTGTTCATGTCTCGACCCTCCCTCTGCCCCGATCAGCGCTGGAACCGCGCGCCCGCGGGGTGATTGCTACCGTGGATCTGCGAATGGCAGTTCTGGCAGGAGCGTCCGATCACCCTCTGGCTTGGCACGCCCCCGAGGAGCGCGGAAGCGGCGGTCTGATCGTTCCGATAGAACGTGTTCGGGTGAAAGCCCGGCGGATTGTGGCATTGCTGGCAGAGCATCGGCCGGGCGACCTGCAGCAGCTTGTCGTGATTCGATCCGTGTGGCTGATGGCAGTTCAGGCAGCTCTCGCGCACCGGAGCGTGTTCCCAGATGAACGGGCCGCGCCGTTCGGCGTGGCAGGCATAGCAGACTTCGTTCACGCTGTCGGCCTTGAGCAGCGGTTTCGTCGACGAACCGTGTGGGTTGTGGCAATCGGCGCAGGACATCTTGCCTTCGGGAAGCGGCATGTGCGAGCGCTTGCGGAACTCGGCACGCTGCTGCTGGTGGCATTGGTAGCAGGTCTCGGAGATCGTCTGCTTGACCAGCAGACTGTTGACGGAGACCTTCTCCATCGGGTTGTGGCAGTCGGCGCAGCCGACCTTGTTGTCGGCATGCGTCGATCCCGGCCAGTGCAGGCGGTTGCCGCCCTGGTGGCAGCTCAGGCACTGGCTGTTCTGGACTTCGATGGGCGTGCCCCAGTATTTCGTGAAGCCGATGATGAGGCTCTTGTCCTCCGCCTTCTTCGCGTGGGCCGCGCCGGGGCCGTGGCACGACTCACAGACGCGCGCCTCATGCTGATTCTTCGGGTTGAGCCGGAAGACCTTTGCGTGAAGGGTGTCCTTGAAGTGCTGATTCTCCTGTCCGTGGCACCCGAGACAGGTCTTCTCCCCGACGTACTCCGCGTTCGCGGCGGTATCGGCCAGGGCGGGGGCACCGAACGCGAGGAACGCAGCCGTGGCTGCCATGAGCGCGCGCAGCGCGCCGACAGGTTGTGCACTCTTCATGACGTCTCGACTCCCATGGGGTCATCGCGCCCCTTGCCGGCTTGTCCGCCATCTCCCGACGAGGCCAGTATGCGGAGAACCTGCACTCGTCGTATTGCTTCGATGTGACGTCTTTCTTGATCGAACGCGCCATGCGGAGACGCTCCGGCGTTCACCGCAGGCATCGATGTCGCGGTGTCGACGTGCGGCGCCGCCATGCGACGGCCGGCACGCCTGGTTTCGCGCGGGAACTGCCCGAAGCGCCTGCGGAAGGCACGGCTGAAGCGGGTCTGGTCGCTGACCCTCCCGGCAGAGGGACGATCGAGTCGGCGATCGCGCCGGTCCCCGAGAAGCGGTTTTGCTCGAACTGCATCGATATCGCACTGCAACAGGCAGATCGCGCAGACCTGCCCGCCGCGTCAACGCGGGATCGGCGCCGCCCGTTGCGCCGCGCCATCGGGTTGAGCCACATCATTTCGCGCGTCTCGGCCCGGCGCGATCCTCGTCGCTTCCTCCGAACGAAACACACCAGGGAAACGCCATGACCGCGCTCGACCCCACCGCCCGCGAGCTCCTCGAGAAGGCGGAGTTCATCGCCATCGTCACGCAAGGGACGGATGGCCCGCATCTGGTCGGGAACTGGTGCGACTATGCGCAGCGGATCGGCCTCGACGACGAGCGCATCGTCTTGCCGGCGGGTCGCTACAAGCGCACCGAGGAGAACCTGAAGCGCGACAGCCGGATCCAGCTGATGGTGGCGTCACGCGCGGTACGCGGGGCGCGCACCCCCGGACAGGGCGGCGTCATCCACGGCAAGGGCAGCGTGCAGGTCGACGGTGAATTCGCCGCGCGTGCGAAGGCGGTGTTCCCGTGGGCGCGCGGGGCGCTGGTGATCGAGGTCGAGCGCTGCGAGATGCAGCTGTAGGGCGTGCGCCGTCGAGTCTCCGCAGCTTTGCCGCACCGGGTCAACGCTTCGGCCACGTGGTCGATGCGATCGGGTCGGTCGTGATGCGGAGGGGCGCTGCCAAGCTGCCCTTCAATCGGTCAGCGAGCGAGCCTGTACGTCGTCGACGGGTTGCACCGGCAGGCGCAGCATCGTCCGGACAAGCCCGCGCTGGCCTACTTCAGCGCGGCGAGCATGTGCTCGACGGCGGCGCGCACCTGCGCGTCGGACAGGTTGGCATTGCCGCCACGCGGCGGCATCGCGCGGATGCCGTCGATGGCGTGCTTGACCATCGTGTCTTCGCCAGCGGCTGCGCGCGGCGCCCACGCGCCCTTGTCTCCCAGTTTCGGCGCGCCGGCCACGCCGGTGCCGTGGCAGACCATGCAGGTCGCGTCGTAGACCTTCTTGCCCTCCGCGGAGGAAGCCGCGCTGACGGCAGGCGCAGAGGCCGCTGCCGCCGGGGCCGGCGCAGTGGCAGCACTCGGGGCTGGAGCAGTGGCCGAAGCGGGGGCCGCTGCCGCAGCGGCCGGGGCCGCCGCGGCTGGCTGCGCCTCGGCAGTCTTCGACACCTCGGCCTTCGGCTCCTCGAACCTGCCGCCGGACTTGTTGGCCATGTAGACCACGGCGCGCGTGATCTCGCTGTCGCTGAAGTCGCCACCGCCCTGTGCAGGCATCGCGCCCTTGCCCTGGAGCGACGACGTCGTGAGCGCCTTCAGACCGGCCTTGATGCGTGCCGCCCAGGCAGCTGCGTCGCCGAGCTTCGGCGCGCCTGCCACGCCAGCGGCGTGGCAGGCCGAGCATTGAGCGTTGTAGACCTGCTCGCCGGTCTTCGCCACGGTTGGGGTGTTCGCGTCGCGCAGTTCGAAGCCGGCCACCGGCCGGATGCGCGCTTCGATCGCCTCCGGCGTCATCGCGTCGGCCCCGGCGCCGGTACGGGTGCCGCTGCCGACGAACTTGACGATCAGCGTGATGATCGTGATCGGCACCACGAACGCCAGCACGATCACGGTGATCAGCTGCCGGGGAGTCTTGATGAATCCTTGGTGTTCGTCGCTCATTGTTCCGCAGCCGGTTGGTGGAACGAAGCGCGCAATTATATCCGCTACTTCTCCCGCTTCAGGCTCTCGAGCCGTTCCGCGATTTCTTCCTCGATCTCCGCGAGCATGTCGGCATCGGGGTCTGGCCAGTCGCCGCCTGCCGCGCGCGCCATGTAGGCGGTGGCACGCGCGAATTCCTCGAGCGAGAGGCCGGGTTGGCCGCCGCGCGCAGGCATGCCGCGCACGTCGACCCACGCATGCGCGGTGAGCGTATCCTGCCCCTCGTCGACCAGCGGTTTCCAGGCCTGGCGGTCGCCCAGTCGCGGCGCGTTCTCGACGCCAGTGGCATGGCAGGCCATGCATACCTGCCGGTAGACCTGTTCGCCCGAGGCGAGGGAACGACAAGGCACTTCAGCTGATGCGCAGGCGGCCACGGCAAGGACCGTGAACGCGACGCCGACAGGCTTCCGGAGCCTGTGGGCCGATGCGGACAAGGCACGAATCGCGGACACAGGCTGCTCCGGAATGGATCGACGTCGCGGTCGTAGCCGAACGCCGCGGCGCTCAGGCGAATCGCGCCGATCGCGCCGGGTCGTCGAGGCAAGGAGTTCGTCATGGCGCGGAACATCGATGCTGCGGGCGCCCGAAGAAGCCGTGGCCGCATCGCGGCCTGGGCGCTGGTCCTGTCGCTCGGCGGAATGCCCTGGGCGAGCTGGGCGCAGGCGCCGTCCCCACCGTCCACCCAGTCGCTCAGCCAGGACGGCGTGACCGTGAAGGTCACGCCGATGCCGCGGGTGCCGGGCGCAGCCACCTGGGACTTCAAGGTCGTCCTGGAGACCCATTCGCAGGCACTGGTCGACGACCTGACACGGACGGCCACGCTGGTCACCGACGACGGCCGAAGCCTGAAGCCGACGGCGTGGTCCGGTTCCGGTCCCGGAGGACATCATCGCGAAGGGGTGCTCCACTTCGCCATGCCGGAGCCGCAGCCGGGTGCGTTCGAATTGCGCATCTCGCGCGCCGGCGAATGGAAGGTTCGCGTCTTCCGCTGGACGCGGTAACCCGATCGAGGCCGTTCGGAGGGACATCCCATGGCAACCGCGGATCACTCGACGGCCCGGGACGGGGCGCGGCGGCGTGAATGGGCGCGCGCTGCCGCATGGGGCATTCTCGGCATGCTCGGGCTGCTGCTGCTCTATTTCGGCGTGCTCGGTGCGGTGTCCGGCTTCGGCTACGCGCTCGGGCAGTTCGCGGAGTTCTGGCCGTTCGTCGTCGCGCTCGCAGCAGGATTCGGAACGCAGGCAGGTATCTTCACGTGGCTGCACCGCGCGGTCCATGCCGCGCACGGCTCGGGCAAGATCGTCGCCGCGACCGGCACGACATCGGGCGCGGCCATGGTGTCGTGTTGCGCGCACTACCTGGTCAACCTGTTGCCGGCGCTGGGTGCCGCAGGAGTCGTCACCTTCGTGTCGCAGTACCAGATCGCACTGTTCTGGGTCGGGCTCATCGCGAACGCGCTCGGCATCGCCTACATGGGGCGGCGTGCCACCGCCCTGGTTCGCGAGATGCACCACGGTCATCAGTGATCGATATGGACGCACGTCATGACGACCCGCATCCGGCGAGTAGAGCGGATCACGGGCATCACGGATACGAGCATCACGGACATGAGCATCAGGGAGGCGGCGAACGCCCGGGGCGCCCCGTGGCTGCGCCGCCGTCGCCCCTGTCCGGGGCGGTGATTCCGGAGGGCACGATCTATACCTGTCCGATGCACCCGGAGATTCGCCGCACCGCGCCAGGGAACTGCCCCATCTGCGGCATGGCGCTCGAACCGCTGATGCCCGGCCTCGGCGACGACGAGAATCCCGAGTTGCGCGATTTCACCCGGCGCTTCTGGTGGACCCTGCCCGCCAGCGTCGTCGTGCTCGTGCTGGCCATGGCCGGGCACCTGCTCGGCTGGCTCTCGCCGCGCGCGCAGTCCTGGGTCGAACTCGTGCTGTCGGCGCCGGTCGTGCTGTGGGGCGGCTGGCCGTTCTTCGTGCGGATGGTGCAGTCGGTCCGCAACGCCAGCCCGAACATGTGGACGCTGATCGGCCTGGGCGTTGGCGCGGCCTTCGTCTACAGCGTCGCGGCGACGCTGGCGCCCCAGTGGTTCCCGGCGTCGTTCATGGCTCACGGCCGAGTCGCCGTCTATTTCGAGGCGGCAGCCGTGATCGTCTCGCTCACGCTGCTCGGCCAGGTGCTCGAACTCAGGGCCCGGGGGCAGACTTCTGCCGCGATCAAGGCGCTGCTGGGGCTCGCGCCGAAGACCGCGCGACGCCTGAACGACGACGGCACCGAGCAGGACGTGCCGCTATCGCACGTCCACGTCGGAGACCGGCTGCGCGTGCGCCCCGGCGAGAAGATTCCAGTCGACGGCATCGTGCTCGACGGCGAGAGCCCGGTCGACGAATCGATGCTCACCGGCGAACCGATTCCGGTCGGCAAGCGGGTCGGCGACCGGTTGATCGGGGCGACGTTGAACACCAGCGGCGCGCTGGTGATGCGTGCCGAGCGCGTGGGTTCCGAAACGATGCTGTCGCAGATCGTGAACATGGTCGCGCAGGCGCAGCGCTCGCGCGCGCCGATGCAGCGGATGGCCGACCGCGTGGCCGGCTGGTTCGTACTGGCCGTGATCGCGGCCGCCGTCGCGACCTTCCTCGTCTGGGGCCTGTTCGGTCCACAGCCCAGCTGGGTGTTCGCGACGATCAATTCGCTGGCCGTGCTGATCATCGCGTGCCCGTGCGCGCTGGGTCTGGCGACGCCGATGTCGATCATGGTGGCCACCGGCAAGGCGGCGACGCAGGGGATCCTGTTCCGCGACGCGGCGGCGATCGAGGGTTTCCGCAGGATCGACACGCTGGTCGTCGACAAGACCGGAACGCTGACCGAGGGCCGGCCGGCGTTCGACTCCGTCGTGCCGGCTCCCGGCTTTCGCGAGGACGAGGTGCTGGCGCTGGCCGCGAGCCTCGACCAAGGCTCCGAGCACCCGCTGGCCGAGGCGATCGTCGCCGAGGCGCGGCGGCGCGGCCTCGAACTCGGCAAGGTGGATGCGTTCGAATCGGCGAGCGGAATCGGCGTGCGCGGAATCGTCGACGGTCGCCGCCTGGCGCTGGGGAACACCGGGCTGATGCAGGCCGACGGGATCGCCTGGCAATCGCTCTCGGATCAGGCCGAGGCACTGCGCGGCACGGGTGCCAGCGTGATGCACCTCGCGGTCGACGGCCGCCTCGCGGGGCTGCTCGCGGTGTCCGACCCGGTCAAGGCAAGCACGCCGGAGGCCCTGGCGCATCTGCGCGACGTGTCGATCCGGATCGTGATGGCCACCGGCGACGGCTGGACGACGGCACGCGCGGTCGCCGCCAGGCTGGGCATCGAAGAGGTGATCGGCGAGGTTGCGCCTGCCGACAAGGTGGCCATCGTGCGACGCCTGCAGGCCGAGGGGCGCAAGGTCGCGATGGCCGGTGACGGCATCAACGACGCGCCCGCACTCGCGCAGGCCGACATCGGCATCGCGATGGGCACCGGCACCGACGTCGCGATGAACGCCGGGCACGTCACGCTGGTCAAGGGCGACTTGCGGGCCATCGCGCGGGCGCGGGACATCTCGGAACGGACGGTGCGCAACATGCGCGAGAACCTGGGCTTCGCGCTCGTCTACAACGCGCTCGGCGTACCGATTGCCGCGGGCGTGCTCTACCCGGCATTCGGCTTGCTGCTGTCGCCGATGATCGCGGCGCTCGCGATGAGCCTGAGTTCGGTGTCGGTGGTGTCCAACGCGCTGCGGCTGCGTCGGGAACGCGCCGGCGGCGAAGCAGGGCCTGGCCGGTCGCTGTCCTGAGGCGTCACGACGCGCTGGCGCGGTCCGCGCGGGGGAAACCGATCTCGAAGCGGGTGCAGCCGTCGGTCGACGACACGCCGATCGTCCCGCGATGTGCGTCGACGATCGACTTCGTGATCGCAAGACCGAGGCCGGCACCGTCGCTGCCCTGGGCGCGCGAGGCGTCGACGCGGTAGAAGCGGTCGAACAGCCGCGGCAGGTGCGCGGCGTCGATCGCCGGGCCGGGGTTTTCCACGCTGACCCGGACCGCCGCGTCGTCGCTGTCGGCGATCGTCACACGCACCGTGCCGTTCGCCGGCGTGTGGCGGATGGCGTTCGACAGCAGGTTGCTCAGCGCGCGCCGGATCATCAGCTTGTCGCCCTGGACGACGCCCTCCCCGGACAGCGAGAGGCCAACGCCGCGTTCGTCGGCGAGCACGTCGTAGTAGGCGAACAGCTCGCGGACTTCGTCGGCCAGCGCCACTGGCTGGCTGTCGGGAACGAGCAGTCCGTGGTCGGCGTGCGCGAGGTAGAGCATGTCGGTGATGGTCCGGGCGAGGCGCTCATGCTCCTCGAGGTTCGAGTACAGCACCTCCCGGTATTCGTCGGCGGAGCGCGTCTTCGACAGGACGACCTGCGTCTCCATCATCAGGTTGCCGATCGGTGTGCGCAACTCATGCGCAAGATCCGACGAGAATTCGGACAGGCGGCGGAACGAGTCCTCCAGCCGCTCCAGCATCCCGTTGTAGGCCGTGGCCAGTTCGGCCAGTTCCCCGGGGAACGATTCCACCGGAATCCGTTCGCCCAGGCGCCGCGCGGAAATGCCCTGGGTGACGCGCGCCATCCGATGAAGCGGCGCGAGGCCGCGCCGGGCGGCGAGCCAGCCGAGCAGCGCCGCGAATCCGACGCCGGCGCCGGTGGCCCACCAGAGCTGCGCGTGGAACCGGGCCAGGAAATCGCGGTGATGGCTGATGTCGAGTGCGATCGCCACGATCGCCGCCGGCGCTCGTGTCGATCCGTCCCCGAGCGACGCGACGATCGCCCGATAGACGTGTTCGCCGACCTCGACGACCCGCGTGGAGGCGTCATGAGGCGGCCCCTTCCGGGCCGCGAGCCGCGCGAGGGGCGCAGCGACGTCGTCCGTGTCCGAAGCGAACAGCGTCGCGCCGTCGAGTCCGGTGACGACGACCGAGAGCCCCGGATGCCCGACCAGCGCGTCCGCAAGTTCGGCTCGCGTGGCGGCGAGATTGCCGATCGCGCCGGGTTTCGCAAGCGCATGCCGAACCAGTTGCAGCTTCCCGTCGAGTTCGGCCTGGTCGAGCATCTCGAAATGACCGGAGACGAGCAGGCCGACCACGTGGCCGAACGCCAGCAGCACCGCCACTGCCACTGCGGAGAAGAGGATCGTCAGGCGGGCGGTGATCGAGACGGTGCGGATCACGGGAGCTCGGGCGCCTCGAGAACGTAACCCATCCCCCGTACGGTGCGAACCAGCTTCGGCTCGAAGTCGTCGTCGATCTTCGCGCGCAGGCGCCGAATCGCGACTTCGACCACGTTGGTGTCGCTGTCGAAGTTCATGTCCCAGACCTGGGAGGCGATCAGCGAGCGCGGCAGGATTTCCCCCTGCCGGCGCAACAGGAGTTCGAGCAGGGCGAACTCCTTGGCGGTCAGGTCGATGCGGCGGCCCGAACGCGTCACGCGGCGGCGCAGCAGGTCGAGTTCGAGATCCGCGATTCGCAGGCTGGTCGATTCCCTGGGCTTGCCCCGGCGCAGCAGAGTACGCATCCGTGCGAGCAGTTCGGAGAAGGCGAACGGCTTGACGAGGTAGTCGTCGGCGCCCTGCTCGAGACCCCTGACGCGATCCTCGACGCGATCGCGCGCCGTGAGAAACAGGACCGGGACGTCCTTGCCTGCGCTGCGGATGTCGCGCAGCACCTGCCATCCGTCGAGGCCGGGCAGCATGACGTCGAGCACGACGAGATCGTAGTCGCCGTTGAGTGCTGCGTGCCGGCCTTCGATGCCGTCGCGAACGAGATCGGCGACGAACCCGGCCTCGGAAAGCCCCTGGCTCAGGTAGTCGCCCGTCTTGTGCTCGTCCTCGACGATGAGGATCTTCATCGACGTTTCCGGGTTCGCGTCCTTGTTGCGGCCATTGTGCACGGCGCCGCGGCCCGACGGCGGCGGATTACGAAGATGTAATCGGGAGGTCAGCTTCCGGTGGGGAACCGGGTCGCATCATCGTGCCATCAGTTGCAGCTCGACAGGGGACCGCAATGATGTGGGGCGGATATGACGGGTGGGGCTGGACGTGGGGCATGGGCATGGTCCACGGCCTGCTCTGGTGGGTATTGGTGATCCTCGGAATCATCGTGCTCGTACGCCTTCTCGGGCGCAGTGGCAATCCGGGCTCGGGACCGGCCGGGATGCCCGGCGAGACGGCTCTCGAGGTGCTGAAGAAGCGCTACGCGAAAGGCGAGATCGACAAGGCGGAGTTCGAGGAAAAGAGGCGTGACATCGCGCAGTAGCGCCGCGCAGCGCTGGGGGGCAACGCGTTTGCGAAGCGGCTGCTGCCGTGCAGGCATCGCGCTGGCGGCCTTGCTGGCTGGCGCGCTCCCCGCCAGCGCGCAGGCCTTGGCCGAAGCGTTCGAGCGCGCGTGGGCGAACCATCCGCAGGCCGGCACCTGGGACGACCGCGCCGCCGAGGCGCAGGCGCGCGCGGAAATCGCCACCGGCATCACGCCGGGGCCGCCGGCGGTCTCGATGTCGACGATGGACGATCGCCTGGGCAGCGACCGCGGCAGGCGCGAACTGGAAGTCGAGCTGGCGGTCCCGTTATGGCTGCCGGGGCAGAAATCCGCTCAGGGCGAGCATGCCCGGGCCGCGATCGAAGAGGTGTCCGCGCGCCGCAACGCATTGCGCTGGCAGCTTGCGGGCGAGTTGCGCCAGGCATGGTGGGCCGTCGCAGCGGCGCGCAACGCACTGGCGCTTGCCGGGCGTCGCGCGGCCAGCGCCCGCTTGCTGGAGTCGGATGTCGTGCGCCGCTTCGAGGCGGGCGACCTGTCGCGGATCGACGCCAACCTCGCCCGCGACGAGCGAATTGCCGCCGAGGCGGATCAGCTCGAAGCGGCGGCCGGCGTCGCGCGCGCCGAGACCGCCTATCGCGTGCTGACCGGCAGCGAGGCGCCGGCGGCGTTGTCCGAGGAGGATGCAGCGGCTGATTCGGCGCAGGCGCATGGCGTTCACCCGAGGGTCGAATCGCTGGAGGCGATCGCTCGCGTGGCGCGCGCGCGCCTGACGATGGTGGAAGCGAGTGGCCGCGCCGCGCCGGAGCTCGCGGTGCGGGTGGCGCGCGTGCGCGGCGATTTCGCGGAGCCGTTCGGAAACGCGGTGGGCGTGAAGCTCACGATCCCGTTCGCAGCCGGTCCGCGCACGCGCCAGCTGGGCGCGGCGGGCCGGGCAGAGGCTGCGCAGGCCGAGGCCGAACTGGCGCGCGCGCGCGTGCAGGCGCGGCTCGACGAGCAGCGTGCGCGCTCGGACCTCGACGCGGCCGAACGTCAGCTCGGGATGGCCTCGCAGCGTCGCGCGATCACCGCAGACAATCTGCGACTCGCGGAGAGGTCGTTCGCGCTCGGGGAGAGCGCGCTGTTCACGCTGCTGCGCGCACGCGCCCAGGCTTTCGAGGCCGAAGCCTTCCTCGATCGCCAGCGGATCGCGCGCGCTGCCGCACGCTCGCGCCTGAACCAGGCGCTCGGAGTCATGCCTTGAGAGCCCTCTGCGCATTCCTGGTCGCGGTCGTCGTGTCTTTCGCAGCCGGCCTGCCGGGTGCGGCACTCGCCCACGAAGGGCACGATCACGCCGACGCGCCCGTCCCGAGCGTCGCGGTCGCGCCGCGCGCGAGCGCCCAGACGGACGATTTCGAGCTGGTCGCCGCGCTCGAAGACGGGCAACTGACGATCTACCTCGACCGCTTCGCGACCAACGAACCGGTGGCCGACGCGCAGGTCGAGGTCGACGAAGGCGCCGGCGCGATCGCCGCGCCGCAGGTCGCGCCAGGCGTCTACCGCGTGCCCGGCGCGCGTTCGGCGGCACCTGGCAGCCATGCGCTGACGGTATCGGTGCAGGCCGGCGACGTGTCCGACCTGCTGATGACCACGCTGGACGTGCCGACGGCCTCCGGCTCGCCGCCGGGGCCCGGCACCGGCGCACCGACCGTGGCGAGTGGCCGGGCGTCGCTGCCGCCATCCGTGATCTGGGGGGCGTCGGCTGCGGCAGTGCTCGCCGTCGTCGCCGTCGTCGCCGTCGTGGCCCGCCGCCGACGCGGCGATCGCGGCGATCGACGCTGACGGGAGGTCGAATGCGCAAGTTTCCGATGGTGGCCGGGGCGATCGCGGTATCGCTGGGCCTGCAGGCCGGCAGCGTCGCGGCGCAGCGTCTCCCGGACGGCAGCCTCTTCGCCGCGAAGGCGGTACAGCGGCAGATCGGCGTCCGCACGGTCGTCGCGGTGCCGGCCGAACATCCGGCGACGGCCAGCCTGAACGGCAAGGTGGTGGCCGACCCCGGGGCCGGCGGGCAGGTGCAGGCCAGCCAGCCCGGCCGGATCGAGGCGCCTGCAGCCGGCATGCCCACGCTCGGCAGCAAGGTCGCCAAGGGGCAGATCCTCGCGTGGTTGCGCCCGACCCCGGGCAGCATCGAGCTCGGCAACCAGCGGGCGCAGCTCGCGGAGCTCGATGCGCAGCTTGCGATCGCCGAGCGTCGCTTCGCGCGACTGCAGCAGCTCGACGGCGCGGTGCCGCGCAAGGACGTCGATGCGGCCGGCATCGAGCGCGATGCGCTGGCCAGGCGACGTGCCGCGGTCGGTGCGGGGCTGTCGGCCCGCGAGCCGCTTCGTTCACCGGTGGCGGGCGTGATCAGCGTCGCGGCGGTTGTGCCGGGCCAGGTGGTCGACGCGAAGGAGTTGCTGTTCGGCGTGATCGATCCGAACAGGATCGCGGTCGAGGCGCTCGCCTACGATGCGGCGCTGCTCGACGGCTTCTCGTCGGCCAGCGGACGGGTGCCGGGCGGGGCGCTCGATCTCCGGTTCGTCGGCGGCGGACGTCAGTTGCGCGAACAGGCGGTGCCGCTGCTGTTTCGCGTGGTGCCGGGGGGAACGCCGGTCGCGGTCGGGCAGCCGGTCGAGGTGGTGGCGAAGACGGCCCGGCGGACCAAGGGTGTCGCGGTGTCCCGCGCCGCGCTGGTGCGCGGCGCCACCGGCGAGTCGGCGGTGTGGATCCACGTCGAGCCCGAGCGCTTCGTGCGCCGCGACGTTCGCGTGCAGCCGCTCGACGCCGAGACCGTGGTGCTGACCTCGGGCATCGAGGAGGGCGAGCGCATCGTCGTCGCCGGCGCGACTCTTCTGGGGCAGGTCCGCTGAGATGTTCGCCGCGATCGTCGGCGCGAGCCTGAAGAACCGGCTGATCGTCCTGGCCGCCTCGCTGCTGCTGGTGGCGTACGGGGCGATCACGCTGCGGCAGATGCCGGTCGACGTCTTTCCCGACCTGAACAAGCCGACGGTCACGCTGATGACCGAGGCCGGCGGCATGGCACCCGAGGAGGTCGAGCAGCTGGTCACCTTCCCGATCGAGTCGAGCATGAACGGCATGCCCGGCGTCACGCGCGTGCGCTCGGTGTCGGGCGTCGGCCTTTCGATCGTCTACGTCGAGTTCGACTGGGGCTCGGACATCTACCGGAACCGGCAACAGATCGCCGAGCGCCTGAACCTGGTGCGCGAGCAATTGCCAGAGGGCATCGTGCCGCAGCTCGGGCCGATCTCGTCGATCATGGGCGAGATCCTGCTGCTTGCGCTGCCGGTCGACCCGGCCACAGCGAGCGCGATGCAGGTGCGCGAGTATGCGGACTGGGTGGTGCGGCCGAGGTTGCTCACGATCCCCGGCATCGCGCAGGTGATCGCGATCGGCGGCGAGGTGCGCCAGTACCGGGTCGAGATCGATCCCGCGCAGCTCAGGGCGCTCGCGGTCGGGCGCGAGAGCGTAGACGCCGCGCTTCGCGGCTTCGGCGCCAACACCAGCGGCGGCTTTCTCGAGGCACAGGGCCATGAGTACCTGATCCGGCAGATCGGGCGCACGACCCGCATCGAGGATCTTCGCAACCTGGTCGTGGCGGTGAGGAACGGCCAGCCGATCCTGCTGAAGCAGGTGGCCGACGTGCGGATCGCGCCCGCGATCAAGCGCGGCGACGGCGGCTACGCCGGCGAGCCGGCGGTGATCCTGTCGGTGCAGAAGCAGCCCGGCGCCGACAGCGTGACGCTGACCCGGGCGGTCGAGGCAGCGGTCGCCGAACTCGCCAGGGGACGACCGGAGGGCGTGCAGGCCCCGCAGTTCCTGTTCCGGCAATCGAACTTCATCGAGCATTCGGTCGGCAACGTCGTGGAGGCGCTGCGCGATGGCGCGATCCTGGTCGCCATCGTGCTGTTCCTGTTCCTGCTCAACCTGCGCACCACGCTGATCTCGCTGGCCGCGATCCCCCTGTCGCTGCTGGTGACCGCGCTGGTGTTCCGCTACTTCGGCCTGTCGATCAACACGATGACGCTCGGGGGCCTTGCGATCGCCATCGGCGAACTGGTCGACGATGCGGTGGTCGGCGTCGAGAACGTGCTGCGTCGCCTGAAGCTGAACCGGGCGCTGCCCGAGCCGAGGCCGGCGATCGAGGTCATCGGGAAGGCGACCCTCGAAGTGCGCACGGCGATCGTCTACGCCACCGGCATCATCGTGCTGGTGTTCGTGCCGCTGTTCATGCTGCCGGGCATCGAGGGGCGCCTGTTCACGCCGCTCGGGCTCGCCTACATCGTGTCGATCCTCGCCAGCATGGTGGTCTCGGTGACGGTGACGCCGGTGATGGCGTACTACCTGCTTCGCGACACGACGCAGTTGGACCACGGCGACAGCCCGCTCGTCGCCCGCCTCAAGGCACTGGACGCGAGACTGCTCGGCTGGTCGTTCCGGCACGACCGCGTGCTGCTCGCGACTGCGGCGGCGCTCGTGGCGCTGGCTGCTGCGAGTATCGCGTACTTTCCGCGCTCGTTCCTGCCGCCGTTCAACGAGGGCACGCTCACCGTCAACGTGCTGCTCGACCCCGGTACTTCGCTTGCGGAGTCGAACCGGGTCGGCGCGCTGGCCGAACGCCTGATCGCGCAGGTGCCGGAGGTCACCCAGGTCGGCCGGCGCACCGGCCGCGCCGAGTTCGACGAGCACGCGGAAGGCGTGCATTACACCGAAATCGACGTCGATCTCGGGGGCTCGGCGCGCAGCCGCGAGCAGGTCATCGAGGACATCCGCACGCGGCTCGCGGTGCTCCCGGCGGTCAGCAACGTGGGGCAACCGATCGCGCACCGGCTCGACCACCTGTTGTCGGGCGTGCGCGCGCAGATCGCGCTGAAGGTCTATGGCGACGACCTGGACACGCTGCGCGGGCTGGCGGCCGACCTGCGCGACCGGCTCGGGAACATCGCCGGCATCACCGACCTGCAGATCGAGAAGCAGGTGCTGATCCCGCAGGTCAAGATCCGTGTCGACTACGAGCAGGCCGCGCGATACGGTGTCGCGCCGGGCGCGTTGCTGCGTTCCCTGCAGCAGATGATCGAGGGCGAGCGCATCACGCAGCTCGTCGACGGCAATCGCCGCTTCGACCTGGTGGTGCGCCTGCCGGAGCCCGCGCGCGGCCTGCAGCGGCTGTCCGACCTGCTCGTCGAAACACCCGCCGGGCATGTCCCGCTGTCGCGGCTGGCGAGCATCGAGGACAGCGACGGACCGAACCAGATCGGCCGCGAGAACGCGCGCCGGCGCATCGTCGTCTCGGCCAACACGGACGGCCGCGACATGGCAGGCGTGATTCGCGCGATTCGCAGCGAGCTCGCCGCGCAGGCGCTGCCCGAAGGCTACTTCACGGCGCTCGAGGGCCAGTTCCAGGCACAGGAGCAGTCGGCGCGGCTGATCGCCGTGCTCGCGCTCGTGTCGCTGTCGATGATCTTCCTCGTTCTGTACAGCCGCTATCGGTCCGCGGTGCTGACGCTGATCATCATGGGCAACATTCCGCTGGCGCTGGTCGGCAGCGTGTTCGCGCTGTGGCTATCCGGGCAACCGCTGTCGGTGGCCGCGTTGGTGGGCTTCGTGACGCTGACCGGCATCGCCACCCGCAACGGCATCCTGAAGATCTCGCATTACGTCAACCTTTGCGCGTTCGAGGGCGAGCGCTTCGGCGACGCGATGATCGTGCGCGGCTCGCTCGAACGGCTGACGCCGGTGCTGATGACCGCGCTGGTGGCGGCTTTCGCGCTGGTGCCGCTGCTGCTCTCGGCGGATGCGCCCGGCAAGGAAGTGCTGCATCCGGTGGCGGTGGTGATCTTCGGCGGGCTGGTCAGCTCCACGCTGCTCGACACGCTGCTCACGCCGGTGATGTTCCGGCGCTGGGGCCGCCGGCCGCTGGAACGCCTGCTCGACGCGCGGGCAACCGAAAGTTTCTGACGACCTCTGGAAAGGAGTGCCTGATGGGTATCGCCCTGAAAATTTCCGCCGTGTTCGCCGCGGCACTGCTGGCAGCGCAGCCCACGGCCGCGCACGACGACAGAACGCTCGATGCGACCAGGGCGCCTCACGGCGGGCAGCTGCGGATGGCGGGCCCCCATCATTTCGAGCTGGTGATCGATGGCGGCGCGACCGGGGCGAGCGAAAGCGCCGTCGTGGTCTACCTGTACGACCATGCCGAGGCAAAGGTTCAGAGCGCCGGCGCGACCGGATCGGCCACGATCCTGTCGGGCAAGGGCAAGACGGTCGTGACGCTGGTGCCGGACGGCGAGAACCGGATGAAGGGGGCGGGCCGCTATGCGTCGACGCCGGACATGAAGGTCGCAGTCACGATCACCTTGCCCGGCCAGCCGTCCGCGCAGGCGCGGTTCACGCCCGGGCAGCGCGCACGCCATTAGATCCCTCGCGGCGTGCCGCGTCGTCGGCGCGCCTGCGGGGATGTTCGGGTAGGCTGCAACCGGCGGCCCGGGTCCGGGCCGTCGGGACACGAGATCGAGGAGAAACGACGTGAAGGTTCCGCGTGGCATGACGAGGCGTCGGACGTTGCTGCTCGGCGCACTGGCGGTCAGCGCGCCGGGCTGGGCGCTTGCTCAGTTCGCGCAGGGGCCGCTGGTCGAGGTGTGGAAGAGCCCGACCTGCGGCTGCTGCAAGGACTGGATCGCGCACATGCAGGCCAACGGCTTCCGCGTGAAGGTCAACGAGACGGGCAATACGGCGGTCCGGGCGCGACTGAAGATCGCCGAGCGTTTCGGCTCCTGCCACACGGCCGTGGTCGATGGTTATGCGATCGAGGGGCACGTGCCTGCGAGCGATGTCCGCCGGCTCCTGAAGGAACGCCCAAAAGCGATCGGGCTGGCCGTGCCGGGGATGCCGATCGGTTCGCCGGGGATGGACGGACCGGAATACCGTGGCCGCAAGGACGAATACGACGTGCTGCTGCTCAGGGCCGACGGCAGCGCTTCGGTCTATCGCCGCTACGCCTGATCGCGCCGGCTGGCCCTGGCGCGGTCGATGAGGCGCGCGCCGTGAAGTTCGACGGGTATTGACTCGCGAGAGCCGGGTCGATAGATTAGATTAGAACGAACATTCGTTCTAGAGGCTCCATTGACACCCCAGCGAAGCCAGCAGGCGCGACTCCCGGCGCAGGAAGCGGTGCTCGCGGCCGCGATGGCGCTCTTCGTCGAGCGCGGCTACTTCGGCACCTCCGTGCACGACATCGTACGGGCGTCGAACGTCAGCATCGGGTCGATCTACCACCACTTCGGCGACAAGGCGGGGATCGCGCGCGCGCTCTACGCCGCCCAGACCGCGCGGATGGACGCGCTGATCGCCGGCATCGCCGGGCGACACCCGGGCGCCGCCGCGCGTTGCCGGGCCATCGTCGAGGCGCTGTTCCGCCTGACCGAAGACGACCCGGTCGCGATGGAATTCATGCTGCACGTCAAGCACCGGGAGTTCATCCCCGACGAAAAGCCCGTCTGCTCGTCGAAACCGTTCGAGGCGATGCGCCGGATCGTCGTCGAGGGCATCGCGCGCGGCGAGATCCGGCCGGTCGACGTGATGGTGGCCTCCACCAGCCTGTTCGGCGGCGCGCTGCGGATGATCACGGCGCGCCTCGATGGCGTACTGCCGAAGCCGCTGCCGGAATACCTCGACGAAGTCTGGGAAGCCTCGTGGCGGGCCGTGGCGGCCTGAAGCCAGCCCTTTCCGACCTTCCCGACCGCCAACACCACCACAGGAGGAGCACATGGAGAGCATGGCCATCGTCGTCCGGGACGACGCGTACGACAAGATTCTCACGCCACTGGCGTTCGCCTATCTCGCCGCCGCCGAAGGCACCAAAGTCGATATGCTGTTCGTGAACTGGGCCGTGAAGGCGCTCACGAAAGACGGCGCCGAGTCGCTGAAGGTCGACGGCCGCCACGCGGAGCAGGACGCCTGGGTTCGCGAGCGGGTCGCCAAGGCCGGATTGCCGCCCGACATCTACGACATCATCAAGGCCCTGAAAGGCACGGGCAACGTGAACTTCTACGCCTGCAGCCTGGCCGGCGCGATCTTCGGCGTCGACGAGAAGAACCTCGTCCCGGAGGCCGAAGGCATCGTCGGTGCGTCGTGGTTCCTCAACGAGAAGGCCGCGAAGGCCGAGCACTACCAGTACTTCTGAAGGGGAACGCGATGGACGACATCAAGGCGACGACGACGCTGGATACCTCGGGCAAGTGCTGTCCGATGCCGATGGTCGAGACGACGAAGGCCATCAAGGATCTCGCGCCCGGCGAGATCCTGGAGATCGTCGCGACCGACATCGGGACGCGCCGCGACATTCCCTCGTGGTGCGAGCGCTCGGGAAACACCCTGCTGTCGATGACCGAGCAGGACAAGGTCCTGCGGTACTTCGTGCGCAAGGCCTGAGTCTCGGGCTTGCGGCGGCCGCTGCCGCGTCTCCGGACGCACGCGGCCGCCGCGCTACAATCGCGGCTTCGCGCCCGTAGCTCAGCGGATAGAGTACTGGCCTCCGAAGCCAGGGGTCGCTGGTTCGATCCCAGCCGGGCGCGCCATCGCGTCATCCCGATCCGTTCATCCGGATCCGCCGATCCGGATCAGTCGCCCGCCTGCCGGGCCGCGTCGGGGACGAGCAACTCCGGTCCGATGCGCTCGCGCGAGTGGTCGGCGGCGAGGAACATGTACATCGCCGGCACCACGAACAGCGTGAACAGCGTGCCGATCGACAACCCGGTGAAGATCACCAGGCCCATCGCGTGGCGCCCTGCCGCGCCGGCACCCGCGGCGATCACCAGGGGCACCACGCCGAGCACCATGGCTGCGGTGGTCATCAGGATCGGGCGCAGGCGCACTGCGCAGGCGTGCTCGATCGCTTCGCGCCTGGGCATGCCGCGGTGCTGCATGTCGTTGGCGAACTGCACGATCAGGATCCCGTGCTTGCTGATCAGGCCCATCAGCGTGACCAGCCCCACCTGGGTGTAGATGTTCAGCGACGAGAAGCCGAGGTTGATGAAGAGCATCGCGCCGAACAGGGCCATCGGCACCGACACCAGAATCACTACCGGGTCGCGGAAACTGTTGAACAGCGCGGCGAGCGCCAGGAACACGATGATCAACGCGAACAGCAACGTGACCAGGAAGCCGCCCGACTCCTGCATGAACTGGCGCGACGGCCCCGCATAGTCCACCGAGTAGCCGCTGGGCGCCGCCTCGCGCACCGCCTCGCGCAGGAAGGCCAGCACCTCGCCCTGCGAGATGCCGGGAGCGCTCACGCCCGAGATCGTGGCCGAATTCAGTTGCTGGAAGTGGTTGATCGACTGCGGCACCACGTCGTGGCGCAGCGTGGCCACGGTGGCCGCGGTGATGACCTTCCCGCCCGGCGTGCGGACGTAGTAGTCGAGCACCTGGTCGGGGTTCAGGCGATCGACCTGGCGCACCTGCGGGATCACCTTGTACGAGCGGCCGGCGATCGAGAAGTAGTTGACGTAGCCGCCGCCCAGCGCTGTACCGAGGGCGTTGCCGACGTCCTGTTGCGTGAGCCCGAGCGCGGTGATCTTGTCGCGCTCGGGCACCACGGTGACCTGCGGCTTGTCGACTTTCAGGTCGGAGTCGACGAAGAAGAACATGCCGCTCTCGCCGGCCTTGCGCACCACCGCCTGCGCCACCTCGTCGAGCGCGGTGAAGTCCTCGGTGGTGTTGATGACCAGTTGCACCGGCAGTCCGCTGGAACCGGGCAGCGGCGGGAACTGGAACGCGGCGACGCGCGCTCCGGCAATCGAATTCCACTGCTGCTGCAATTCGTGCTGCAACGCTGCGGCGCTGCGGCTGCGCTGGTCCCACGGCTTGAAGACCGCGCCGGCGATGCCGGCGTTGACCGCCGGTACGCCGGTGAGCTGGAACATGTGCTCGTACTCGGGCAGCGCCTTGGCGACCTCGAAGACCTGGCGCGCGTAGGCCTGCATCTGTTGCGGTGTCGCGTCGGGCGCCCCCTGGATCTGTGCGAGCACGATGCCCTGGTCCTCTTCGGGCGCCAGCTCCGACGGGGAAGTCTGGAACAGGTAGACCAGCACCCCGAGCAGCAGCGCCCCCATCACCACCGGCACCGGCCAGGTGTCGAGCGTGCCGTGCAGCACGCGCTCGTAGCCCCGGCGCACGCGGTCGAACCGGCGGTCGATGAAGCGCACGAAACGCCCGCTCTCCTGTTCGGCACTGAAGAAGCGCGAGCACATCATCGGCGACAGGGTGAGCGCGATCACCGCCGATACGGTGATGGCGGCCGCCAGCGTGAAGGCGAACTCGGTGAACAGCGCGCCGGTGAGTCCGCCCTGGAAACCGATCGGCACGTACACGGCCACCAGCACGATGGTCATCGCGAGGATCGGCCCGCCCAGTTCGCGCGCCGCCAGCAGCGCCGCCTGCAGCGGCGTCCTGCCCTCCTCCTTCATGTGGCGGTCGACGTTCTCGACGACGATGATGGCGTCGTCGACCACCAGCCCGATGGCGAGCACCAGCGCCAGCAGCGTGAGCAGGTTGATCGTGTAGCCCAGCACCAGCATCACGAAAAAGGCGCCGATCAGCGACAGCGGCATCGCGATCAACGGCACGACGACCGCGCGCAGCGTGCCCAGGAACAGGTAGATCACGACGGTGACGATCAAGAGCGCCTCGAGCAGCGTCTTGACCACCTCGGTGATCGAGGTGTTGATGAAGTCGGTGGCGTCGTAGGCGATCCGCGCGGTCAGCCCGGCCGGCAACTGCGCCTGGATCGACGGGAAGACGTCGCGCACGCTGGCCGCCACGTCGAGGATGTTGGCGTCGGGCGCCACCTTGACGCCGATGAACACCGATTCCTTGCCGTCGAAGGCGACGCCGAAGTCGTAGTTCTCCGCACCCAGCGTCACGTTGGCGACGTCCTGCAGGCGCACGATCGCGTTGTCGCCGTGGCGGATCGCCAGCTGGCGGAAGTCTTCCAGCGTGTGCAGGTCGGTGCCGGCGGTGAGTGCCACGGTGACCATCTGCCCGCGGGTGCTGCCGAGCGCCGCGAGGTAGTTGTTCGCCGCCAGCGCCGCGTGGACGTCGGTGGCGGTGACGCCGTGCGCCGCCATGCGGCCGGGGTCGAGCCAGGCGCGCAGCGCGAACTGGCGCGCCCCGAGGATCTCGGCAGTCTGTACGCCGGGCAGCGCGTCGAGCCGGGGCTTGACCACCCGCACCAGGTAATCGGTGACGTTGTTCGACGGCAGCACGGTGCTGTAGAAGCCCAGGTACATCGCGTCCGTGGTCTCCCCGACCTTCACTTCGAGCACCGGCTGTTCGGCCTGTGGCGGCAACTGGTTGCGCACCGACGCGACCTGGGTGTTGATCTGGGTGAGCGCGCGGCTGGCGTCGTAGTTCAGGCGCAGCGTCGCCGTGATGGTGGAGACGCCACTCACGCTGGTCGACGACAGGTAGTCGATGCCCTGGGCCTGTGCGATCGCCGCCTCGAGAGGCTGGGTGACGAAACCGGCGACGGTCTGTGCATCGGCGCCGAACCAGGTCGTGGTGATCGTGACGACCGCGTTTTCGGTCTTCGGAAACTGGCCCACCGGCAGCCCGAACAGCGACCTCAGCCCGAGAACCAGGATCAGCAGGCTGATCACGCCGGCGATGACCGGTTTGCGGATGAACAGATCGGTGAAGTGCATGGCGGCGCCGCCGTCACTCGTCGCGCGGCTGCGGGTCGGGGTCGTTGGCCGGGCGCACGGTGTTGTTCACGACCAGCGGCGTGCCGTTCTTCAGTTTGAGCTGGCCACTGGTGACCACGGTGGCGCCTGGCTCGAGCCCTTCGAGGATCGCGATCTGGTCGCCGCGCGTGGGCCCCGGCTTGACGAAGACCTGCCGCGCTTCGAGCACCGGGTTGCCCTGCGCGTCCTTGCGGCCGCCGTCCTGGGCCAGAAACACCGTCGCGCCATAGGGATTGAAGGTGATCGCCGTCTGCGGCACGGTGACGTGGCGCTGCGCTTCGCCGGTGTCGATGCGCACGTCGACGAACATGCCCGGCACCAGCGCGCGCTGCGGATTGGGTACGCTGGCCGCGATCATCAGGTTGCGCGTGGCGGGGTCGATGCGCGGATCGATGGCGGTGATGCGCCCGGGGAAAGGCTGCTGCGGATGCGCGTCGCTGGTGATGCTGATCGCCTGTCCGACGGCGATCTCGGCAGCCTGGCGCTGCGGCAGGCCGAAGTCGGCGTACACCGGATCGAGTGCCTGCAGCGTGACGATCCGCGCGCCCGGATCGAGGTACTGCCCCGGGTTCACGGTGGTGATGCCGAGCTTGCCGGCGAACGGCGCACGGATCGACTTCTTCTCGACGACGGCCTGCTGCTGGGCCACCAGCGCGCGTTTGGCTGCGAGGTCGGCCACGTCGGCGTCCACCTGCGCCTGGCTGATGGTCTGGGCGGCGAGTTGCGCGCGATCGCGTTCGAGTACGCGCGCCGCCAGCTCGGCGGCGGCCTGCAGCGCGCGCAACTGGGCGGCGTCCGCATCGGCATTGAGCTGCACCAGCAGCTGTCCGGCCCTGGCCTCGTCGCCCGACCGGAAATGCAGGCTGCGCACCATGCCGGCGATCTCGGTAGTCACCTCGACGCCGCGTACCGCGCGCAGGCTGCCGATTGCGGCCAGCTGTGGCTGCCAGGGCTGCAGCCCGGCCACCATCGTGGTCACGGTGGCCGTCGGCGTGGCGTTGCTCGCCATGAACTGCCGGATCATGCGCGCCTTGAAAACGTTGAAGCCGACGATCGCGCCCGCCGCAACGGCCACCAGGACCAGCATGACGATCATCCGCTTCGTCACGGAGGGCTTCTTCTTCGCCGGGGTCGAGGTGTCGGGGTTCATGGCTTGCGGTCGATCGCGGGTTCGTTCGGGTGACGCGCGTCGGAGACGTCCCGATCGAGTGCGATGTCGGCGCGATCGGGACGGTTCCACCAGCCGCCACCCATCGCCTGGAACAGGGCGGCGGTGTCGGCGTGGCGCGCCGCCTGCGCCCCCACCAGGGCGATGCGCGCCTGCTGGTACTGGCGCTGGGCGTCGAGCACCGCGAGCGAGCTCACGGCGCCGAGCTGGTATTGGCGCGTGGCGAGATCGAGGCTCGCGCGGGCACTCGCCTCGGCCTCGGCCTGCGCCTGCAGCGCGAGGGCGTCGGCCTGGAGCGCGCGCAAGGTGTCGGCGACGTTCTGGAAGGCCAGCAGCACGGTGGAGCGGTACTGCGCCGCGGCGGCGTCGTGTGCCGCCACGGCGGCGGCACGCTGCGCATCGAGCCTGCCGGCGTCGAACAGCGGTTGCAGCAATGATGCACCGGCACTCCACAGCAGCGAACGGCCGTCGAGCAGGCGGCCCGGGCTGGTCGCGGCAAAGCCGTAGCTGCCCGACAGCGTGATCTGCGGGTACAGGTTGGCGGTGGTCACGCCGACCAGCGCGTTGGCCGAGTGCAGCAGCGCCTCGGCGGCGCGGATGTCGGGGCGCTGGCGCACCAGCGCCGAGGGCACGCTCACCGGCAGTTGCACCGGCAGTTGCAGCGCTTCGAGCGTGAACTCGGGCAGGTCACCGGCGTCCGGCCGCCGTCCGGCGAGCACCGCCAGTCGATGGCGCGTACGCGCCAGGTCGAGGTCGAGTCCGGGCAGCGACGCGCGCGTCTGCGCGAGCAGCGCCTGTTGCGCGAGCACCTCGCCGCGCGCGATGCCGCCGAGTTGCCAGCGTCGCTCGAGCAGGTCGAATTGCCGTTGCTGGATGGCGACGAGTTCGAGCGTGGCGGCGCGCTGCGCGCGCAGCGCAGCCTCCTGCACGGCGGTGGTCACCAGGTTGGCGGTCAGCGCCAGGTGAGCGGCCTCGAGCTGCTCGGTGTGGAAGTCGACCTGGGCCTGCAGGGCTTCGATCTGCCTGCGTACGCCGCCGAAAGTGTCGAGCGTGTACGACACCTGTACCGACGCGTTGTAGAGGTCGTACACGGCCGTGGCGGACGGATCGGCGGCCGTGGGTGCGCGGGCGCGCTGGCGCGCGACGCCCGCGCCGACGTCGACGCGTGGCATCAGCGCGCCCGAGCCCGCGCGCAGGTCTTCCTGCGCCTGGCGCAGCGTCGCCTGGGCCGCCGCCAGCGTCGGGCTGTCGGCGAGCGCCTGCCGGATCAGCCGGTCGAGCGACCCGGAGCCAAACAGCGCCGACCACTGGGCGGGGATGTCCGCGCCGGTCACGAAGCGCTGCGCGTTGCCGGCCAGCACCGGCGCCGCGACCGTCTCGGCGTCCAGCGCTTCGGCGGTGTAGCGCTCGGTCCGGGGCCCCGGGGGCGCGTGGAAATCGGGCCCGCTCGCGCAGCCGGCCAGTGCTGCTGTCACAACGATGGCGGACAGCGCGCGGCGGGTCATGTACAGGAGCGTCACGTTGTCGGATGGCGCGAGCGACGCGCCTCGTCGGGGAACGCCGGATGGTACACGCAGGCACCGGGTGGGCGGCCGGATACCGGTGATCTGCTGATAGACTCGAATGCAGGAGCGCCAGCAACCGGTTTCGTTTCCCGATGACCGAATCCGTCCATCGCCTCGATTTCGGCCGGGTCTCGGTCTTCCTCGGGGAGAAGTCGGGCAAGTATCCCGACGGCAACCAGGTGATCGTGCGCGGCAGCGACACGCGTGCCGCGTTCGACACGCCACTGGTGGCCAATCGCATCGGCGCCGAACTCGACGATGCCGAACTGGTCGTGCTCGGGCACGCGCACGAAGACCACATGGCGGGGCTGCACCGGCTGCCCCGGGCGAGGGTGCAGGCGCACGAACGCGATCTCGAAGCAGTGCGCAGCTGGGAAGGCCTGCAGCGACACTACGGCCTGTCGCCATCCGCGGGTGCGTCGATGCTCGCGAAGATCCGGCGCGAGTTCTTCTATGTGCCACGGCCCGACGCCAGCGGCTATCGCGACGGTGCGCTGTGGGACCTGGGTGGCGCGCGGGTGCGCGCGATCCACATGCCGGGCCACACCTCGGGCCACAGCGTGCTGCTGGTCGAGTCCGAAGGCGTGGCCTTCCTCGGCGACATCGACCTGAGCGGTTTCGGCCCGTACTACGGCGACGCCACGTCGAGCCTGGCGGCGTTTCGCGACACGCTGGCGCGCGTGGCCGACGTGCCCGCTACCGTCTGGGTCACGTCGCACCATCGTGGCGTTTACACCGACCGCGCGGCGTTTCTGAAGGCGCTGGCCGCCTTCGCCGCAAAGCTCGACAAGCGCAGCGAGCGGCTGCTGTCGATGCTGGCCGATGGCCCGAAGACGCTCGACGAGCTGGTGGCGATGCGCCTGATCTATCCGTCCGACTACGAAGAGGTCTGGATCGACGATGCGGAGCGGCGCACGATCGCGCAGCACCTCGACGAACTGCTCGCCGCGAGGCGCGTGCAGACCGATGGGCACGGGCGCTTCGCGCGCTGCTGACGGTGCGCGCCATGCTTCACCGATGAATTCCGACCGATGAACATTCCCATCCACTGCGCGCACGACGACAGGCGTTGTGCGGCCGGCCTCTTGCGGCAGTTCGCGCGCGGTGCGCTGCTCGCCGCCGCTGCACTGTGCGCCGCGCCCGCGTTTGCGTGGAGCAACCACGCGCTGGTCACCCGGCCTGCGCTGGAGGCCCTGCGCGAATTCGCCGGCCTGGCCCCGGTCAGGGTCGAGACGCTCGAATCGTTTCTCGCCGCGCAGGGTGCGAGCCTGGAGCAGTTGCTCGACGACGAGGAGCGCTGGGCGCGCGAGCACGTACCCATGTATCCGCCGCGGCCCGACGCGCTGCGCTTCGTGGCCGCCGGCAAGGCCGATGCCACCGATGCGGTCGACTTGCGGCGCCGCTTCGTCGCGGCGTTGCGCATTTCGCCCGACCTGCCGCTCAGCCTGTTCGTGCAGCGCGCCCCCGGAGCGCGCGCCGAAGACGGCCGCGCGCCGATGCCGGAGCGCGATGTGACCATGCTGCCGCGCGACGACGCGATCGAGGCAGTGAAGTTCGCAGCCCTTCGCGAGGGTGAGCCGGTGTCGCCGATCGAGGTGGTGGCGAGCGCGTCCGACGAACCCGACTACGGCCTGGACATCGGCCTGTGGGAGGACAACGGCACCACGCAGGGCCGTGTCTACGGCTTCGGCAGGCAGCCGTTCGGCAACCCGGCGCTCGACTTCGGCACCCAGGCGCCGTTTCACATGGGGTTCTTCCACGAGTCGGCGATCGTCTACGCGGCGGCGGGTTTCCTGAAACGTACCTTCCCGGAGTACCGCATTCACCTCTGGCTGGCGCTGGCGCGGCACGCGCTGCGCACCGGCCACGACTACTGGGGCTGGCGCTTCGCGGGCTGGGCGATGCACTACCTGCAGGATCTCACGCAGCCGTACCACGCGCGCGTGCTGCCCGACGTGAGCACCGTGCGCATGTTGTGGATCAACACGCTGTACATGGCCGGCTGGCCGGACGCGCGCAACCGGGCGGTGACGCTGGTGTCGAACCGGCACCTCGCCTTCGAGAACTTCCAGCGCACCGCGCTGCTCGCGGGCCTGCGCGAGCGCGCACGCGCAGCGATGCTGTTCGACGCGCTGGCGGGTACCGGCGCGGCGGCCGACCCGAACTACGACGACCGCACCCCGCGCGCGGCGGTGGCGATGCGTGCCTCGGGGGCTGCCGATGCGCTCGACCGCACGATCGCCGCGTCGCTGCCCGCACGCTACGTCAGCGACCCGTCGTTCGAGTTCGGCGCCTCCGGGCACGGCATCGACCTCTACGCGGCGCTGTCGCGCGACGATCCCGCCGGGCGCGACGCGCTGGCGCGTGCGCTCGCGCCGCGGCTGGCCGACTTCGGTGCGTTCACCCGCGCGTTGGTGCGCAGTCTGCTGGCGGATCGCTGATCAGGTGTTCCCGTCGTAGCTGGCGAGCGTCACTTCGGCGGCGGCTTCACGGATCGGGATCAGATCCCTTTCAGATGTTCGAGCGGCAATTCGGTCGTCCGCTTGGTTTCCTGCAGCACGACGCTCGACTCGACGCTGCGCACGCCGGGCAGCCGCATCAGCCGGTGCATCATGAACTGGGCGAACGCCTCGAGGTCGGCGGCGACGATGCGCAGCTGGTAGTCGTAGGGGCCGGTGACCGAGTAGCACTCGAGCACCTCGGGCATCGCCGCCACTGCACGGTCGAACGCGTCGTTGTGCGCTTCGCCGTGCCGCTGCAGCGACACGCGGGTGAAGGCCGTCACGGTGAGGCCGACCTTCGCGGGCCGCAACAGCGTGACGCAACGGTCGATCAAGCCTGCGTCCTGCAGCCGCTGGATGCGGCGGCTGACCTGCGACGCCGACAGGTGCACGCGCTCGCCGAGTTGCGGGTTGGTGGTGTGGCCATCACGCTGCAGCGCAGCAAGCAGCTGAAGGTCGATTTTGTCGAGTTCGAGCACGATTCCGGTCCCGGTCTGGCCTGATGATGCACGAACCGTGCGCAAACTGCGAGATCGAACGCCAAAGTCGCGCGGACCTTGCGCGGTGTCGCGCCTAGCATGGGGCACATCGAACCCGGCCCCGGCTCGACGCCGGCTCCCTGCCATGAATGCACCCGATCGGCTGCTCGTTCCGTCTGCGCCGCTGCGCGTCGATTACCGGCTGGAGGACAACCTGGCCGCGACCTCCGGGCCGATCTTCCTCACCGGCACGCAGGCACTGGTGCGCCTGCCGCTGATGCAGCGCGCGCTCGATGCGGCCCGCGGGCTGGACAGCGCCGGTTTCGTCAGCGGTTATCGGGGCTCGCCGCTGGGCGCCTACGACCAGCAGTTGTGGCGCGCCCGCGCGCAGCTCGACGCGGCGAACGTGCGTTTCCTGCCGGCGATCAACGAGGAGCTGGCGGCGACCGCAGTGCTCGGTTCGCAGCAGGTCGAGTGCGATGCGCAGCGCACGGTGGCCGCGGCCTTCGGGCTCTGGTACGGCAAGGGCCCGGGCGTGGATCGCGCGGCCGACGCGCTCAAGCACGGCCACGCGCGCGGCGCCTCGCCCAACGGCGGCGTGCTGGTGGTGGCCGGTGACGACCACGGCTGCGTGTCCTCGTCGATGGCGCACCAGAGCGACTTCACGATGGTCTCGTGGCGCATGCCGGTGCTCAGCCCGGCGAACATCGCCGAGCTGATCGAGTTCGGCCTGTACGGCTGGGCGCTGTCGCGCTGGTCCGGCGCCTGGGTGGGCATCAAGGCGATCTCGGAGGTGGTCGAGAGCGCGGCGACCGTCGATCTCGATGCGTTGCAGACGCACTTCGACCCGGTGGGCACGGCCGGCGCGACCGGGATCACGGGCGCGGCCGATGGTGCTGTCCGGGAGGCGCGGCGCCCCCCGGCCCTGCACTATCGTCCCGACGACGTGCCGGGCGCGGCGATCGAGACGCGGATGGCGCAGCGGCTCGATGCGGTGCGCGAGTTCGCGCGTCTGCACTCGATCGACCGGACGATCTGCGCGCCACGCGATGCGCGACTGGGCATCGTCACCTGCGGCAAGGCGCACTTCGATCTGCTCGAGGCGCTGCGTCGCATCGACATCGACCTCGCCGACCTCGCGCGCGCCGGCGTCCGCTTCTACAAGGTCGGGCTCGCGTACCCGATCGAGCCGGCGCGGATGCTCGCGTTCGCGCGCGGGCTCGACGAGGTGCTGGTGGTCGAGGAGAAGGGGCCGGTGGTCGAGCAGCAGATGCAGGCGCTGCTGTACGGCGCGCCGGCCGACTGTCGCCCGCGCATCCTCGGCAAGCGCGGCCCCGACGGCGCGCCGCTGCTGCCCGACGTGGGCGAGTTGCGCCCGTCGCGCGTGCTGCCGGTGCTCGCCGAATGGCTCGCACGCCACCGGCCGGCGCTCGACCGGCGCGATCGCGTCGTCGAATTCGTCCGTCCGCCGTTGCCGTCGAATGCGGCCGACCGCGTGCGCCGCGTGCCGTACTTCTGTTCGGGCTGTCCGCACAACACGTCGACCGTGGTGCCGGCGGGCTCGCGCGCGCTGTCGGGCATCGGCTGCCACGCGATGGCGATGTGGATGGACCGCGACACGAGCGGGCTGATCCAGATGGGCGGCGAGGGCGTCGACTGGATCTCGCACGCGCAGTTCACGCGCGCGCCGCACGTGTTCCAGAACCTCGGCGACGGCACCTACTTCCACTCGGGCTGTCTCGCGATCCGCCAGGCGATCGCCGCCGGCACGACGATCACCTACAAGATCCTGGTCAACGACGCGGTCGCGATGACCGGCGGCCAGCCGGCCGACGGCGTGGCCACCGTCGACTCGATCGCACGGCAGGTGCGCGCCGAGGGCGTGCAGCGGATCGCGCTGGTGTCGGACGACCCGCGCAGGCACGCCGGGCGCGAAGCGTCGTTTCCGCCGGCCACGAGCTTTCACGGTCGCGACGCGCTCGACGCGGTGCAGCGCGAGCTGCGCGAGACACCGGGCGTCACCGTGCTGCTGTACGACCAGGCCTGTGCCGCCGAGAAGCGGCGCCGGCGCAAGCGCGGCACGCTGGCCGATCCGCCGCGCCGGCTGTTCATCAACGAGGCGGTGTGCGATGGCTGCGGCGACTGCGCCGCGAAGTCGAACTGCCTGTCGGTGGTGCCGGTGGAGACGCCGCAGGGGCGCAAGCGGCAAATCGACCAGTCGTCGTGCAACAAGGACTACCGTTGCGCCGACGGCTTCTGTCCGAGCTTCGTGTCGGTGACGGGCGGAAGCCTGCGCCGGCCGGCGGCGACGCTCGACGCCGAGCGGCTCGCGCATGCGCTCGAGTCGGTGCCCGAGGTCGAGCCGGCGAACTGGCGCGGGCCGTACGACCTGCTGGTCACCGGCGTGGGCGGTACCGGCGTGGTCACCGTGGGCGCGGTGATCGCGATGGCCGCGCACCTGGAAGGCAAGCACGCATCGGTGCTCGACTTCATGGGCTTCGCGCAAAAGGGCGGCAGCGTGCTCTCGCACGTGCGCCTGGCGGCGAGCGCCGATGCGCTGAACCAGGCGCGCATCGACACGCAGCAGGCCGACGCGGTACTGGCCTGCGACGCGGTGGTGGCCGCGAGCGACGATGCGCTGCAGTCGGTGAGCCACGGACGCACGCGTATCGTGGCCAACCGGCACGTGCTGCCGGTGGCGGCGCAGGTGAGCGACCCCGATGCACCGCTGCCGGTGCCGGCGCTGCTGGAAAAACTCGCCGCCGCGGCGGGCGAAGACCGGCTCTCGGTGTGCGATGCGCACGCGATCGCCGAGCGCGCGCTCGGCGACACGATAGCCACCAACATCGTGATGCTCGGTTACGCGTGGCAGCAGGGCATCGTGCCCCTGTCGCGCGCGGCGATCGAGCGCGCGCTGGAACTGAACGGCGTGGCGGTCGAGGCGAACCTGCGGGCGTTCCGCATCGGGCGGCTGGCTGCGCACGATACGCGGGCGCTCGAAGTGGTGCTCGGCGGCGCGGCGGAAGCGGCGATCAACGCGACGGCTCGCGACGAACAGTCGCTCACCGAACTGGTCGATTGGCTGAGTGCCGAACTGACGGACTACCACGGGGCCGGACACGCGACGCGGCTGCGTCGACTGGTCGACGCCGTGGCGGTCGCCGAAAGCGCGCTGCGCCCGAGCGGAGCGGCGCCCGAGTTGGCCGCCACGGTGGCGCGCAATTACGCGAAGCTGCTGATGGTGAAGGACGAATACGAAGTGGCGCGCCTGTACTCGTTGCCACGGTTCCGGCGCGAGCTCGAGGCGCAGTTCGAGGGCGACTACGCATTGAGCGTCCTGCTCGCGCCGCCACTGCTGGCGCGCCGCGGGCCGGATGGACTGCCGCGCAAGATGCGCTTCGGCCGCTGGATCTTCCCGGTGCTGCGCGTGCTCGCCGCGGTGCGGCGCGCGCGCGGCACGCCGTTCGACGTCTTCGGCTATACGCGCGAGCGTCGCATCGAGCGCGCGCTGCCGGCCGACTATGCGGCGACGATCGAAGCGCTGTTGCCGAGGCTGGATGCGGGGCGCCTGGCGCTGGCTGTACAGCTCGCCGACGTGCCGTCCTCGATCCGCGGGTTCGGGCACGTGAAGCTGCGCAACCTGCGTGAAGCAAAGCGTCGCGAAGTGGCGCTGGCCGAACGGCTCGGGGTGGTGCCGGTGGTGTCGGAAGTGGTGCGCGGACTGCTGGCGCAGCAGGACTCGGGGGTGGGTGCGCCGCGGGACGTGGTGGCGGGCTCGCACCGCGCCTGATAGTGCGGTCGGCCGTGGAAGCAGCAGGCCCGCGCGGTGTCGCGGGCCGGGGCGATTCAAATGGCAGTCACCGGCTGCCCGGAGTCGCTGCAGGGTGACCAGGGGCCTCATCGCTCTGTCCGGAGTGTCAGGGCTGCTCGGTGCGGGGTTGACGTGCAGAGACCGGATGCGCTCGCGCTGAGGTCGATGTCGGCGGTGACCGCCGCGGCCGCGAGCGCGACTGGCTGCGCACCGGGAAACGATGCAGAATGAATCGACCGACGCGGACGGGTGTTTGCAGGCGACGGCCCAACACGCTCATCCGAAGCCGATGGCGCCCGGCGCCGACAATGGGCCTTGTGGACGCTGCGTCTGCCGACACATCCGAGCCGACGACTCTGTGTTCAGGATATGTTCGACCCGAGGGAGTTCCGGCGGCGAAACCCGTGCGGAGACAAGCACATCCCGGCGCTGATGTGCACAGGTTGCGCAGATGGGCTCGGAGTTACGCCGCTTCTTGATACGAACCAAATTACGTTAGGTTGCTTTGTCGCCGCTTTGATCCAGTTTCAAGGGAGACAAGAGAATGAAAACACGCCTTGGCCAATTGTCTGTGAAGTACAGTGCCCGCGGCATCCCGACCTACAGCCTTGAACTCTGGCACGACGGATTGAAGAAGCACCGCCTCATTCGTGGCGAATCCGAGTCCATCGTCAAGTTGAAAGCAACATTACAGCTTGAGGAATGGGAGGAGCGTTGGGCCGTTGTTGACGCCAGGGACCAAGAGCGATCACAGAGAGCCGCCGGAAAGCGACAGCAGGAGGAGCGGAAAGCACTCGCAGCCGAGCAGAGTGTCGAGGCCCAACAAGAACTCGACGGACTGTCTTCGCTCTTGAATGCAACGTTGAGCGTTGACGACACCATCAATTGGGAGGGTCTGAAAGACAAGACGCCTTTCCCCGAAAAAAAGCCTACCCTCCGTCCGTCGCCGCCTGAGCCTATGTTGCCGCCACTGCCTCGCGAGCCAAACAGTCTCGACGCAAGGTACGTTCCATCATTAAGCATTTTGGATAGGCTGCTATCGTCCCGAAGAGAACGGGCGATTGCGGAAAAACAGGCTCTATTCGCGTCCGAGCATAAGGCATGGCAGGAACAAATAGCAGCAATCAAACGCACGCACGCCGCAGCCATTCAAACCCATGAAAAATCAGTCGCTGCAGCGCGCCAAGACCACGAAAAGCAAGTCACCGAATGGTCCGTGCGGCGCGACGACTACATCGCGAACCAAACCGCAGGGCACGCGGCAGTTGATGCAAGACGCGCCGCCTACGAATCCGCTGACCCAGACTCAATCGTTGAGTATTGCGACTTGGTCCTTTCCTCGTCGCGCTATCCAGACTACTTCCCACAGGAGTTTGATCTCGACTACGACCCTGCCGCAAAGACGCTCATCGTTGATTACCAGCTACCCGCACCAGACGATCTTCCCCGCTTGAAAGGTGTCAAGTACGTTGCCAGCCGCGATGACCTCGAAGATCAATTCCTCAGCGAGTCTCAGGTGTCGAAGCTCTACGACGACGTGTTGTATCAGATCGTCCTTCGAACAGTTCATGAACTGTTTGAGGCTGATACCATTTCTGCGCTAGATGCCGTTGTATTCAACGGCATCGTTACTGCCGTAGATCGCACAACAGGAAAGCCGGTTACATCCTGCGTACTCTCGCTGCGCGCAAGTCGGCCGGAATTTCTTGAAATCAATCTTACCCAGGTTGAACCAAGAGCATGTTTCAAGTCTCTCAAGGGGGTCGGCAGTTCGAAGCTTCACGGCTTGTCGCCTGTTCCGCCCATCATGCAGCTTCGTCGCGATGATGGGCGCTTTGTTTCGGCATACGAGATTGCCAACACCCTTGACGGGAGCGTCAATCTTGCCGCAATGGATTGGGAAGACTTCGAGCACCTGATCCGCGAAATTTTTGAAAATGAGTTTTCGTCATCTGGCGGTGAAGTCAAGGTCACTCAAGCAAGTCGCGATGGGGGCGTTGATGCCATTGCTTTCGATCCTGACCCAATCAGGGGCGGGAAGATCGTTATCCAAGCCAAGCGATATACCAATACTGTTGGCGTTGGAGCCGTCCGAGACCTCTACGGGACTGTATTGAACGAAGGGGCAACAAAGGGTGTTCTGGTAACGACATCCGACTACGGCCCCGACTCTTACGCCTTTGCCAATGGCAAGCCTTTGGTATTGCTCAGTGGTGCAAATCTCTTGCACATGCTAGAGAAACATGGTCACCAGGCACGCATTGACCTACAAGAGGCCAAGAAACTCGCGACTAATCCATGAAGCAACCTAACCCTTCGTTGCAGGGGACGCTCCGCCTATCGGCGGCGCGCCCCTGAACTCAAACGTTAGGCGGCACAAAGCCGCGGGCGCTGTGAACCACGACCGCAGAGTGTGGCGAACCGTTGAGCGCGCTCAATGTTGCTTTCCATCGAGTTCTAGCCGGAAGTTCCATCGTCCGCCGGCCGCATTTTCCCTTGTACGCCCGACACTTGGCGTGAGATCGGGGTTCCGGGTTCTGTCTACAGCCGGATCTGCTGGATCAGATCGAGCGCGCGCCGCTGCGTGGCGTTCGGCGTGGTGACGATATCGAATGTCGGCGCATCGGGCCCGGCGCTGGGCGTGCGGCAGGTGTTGCGCACGATGGTGGCCATCTCGGCCATCAGCGTCGAGAAGCTGTGCACGGGCGTGCCGTCCTCGAAGGTGCGGACGGCCACCTTGTCCAACGCCTGCTGCGAGCGCTGCGCGGGCGCCACCGGATCGCGCACGGCCTTGGCCGCCTGATCGGGATCAGCGAACATCAGCTCACGCCACGCCTCGCGCATGTGCCACTCGACGTAGTAGGCGAGCATGCACAGCAGGATGTGCGCACGCACGCGGTCGGCCGTGCGGTGATGGATCGGACGCACCTTCAGGTCCACCGTCTTCAATGAACGGAAGGCCCGCTCGACGTTGGCCAGCGCCTTGTAGTTGCGCACGCACTCCGGCGCATCCATGCGCTGCGCCTCGACCGAAGTGCGGATGACGTAGATCCCGTCGAGCGCAGCTTCCTCGGCGATCGCCCCGTGCTTGCGCTCGAACGTGAAGGAGTCCTCCTCGATCGTCAGTTCGAAGTGCTTGGCAACCTTGTACTGATTGACGACGCGACCCACGCGCAGCCCGATCGCATCCATTCCGCGCAGCCTGCCCGCCTGCACGCGCGCCCGGATTGTTTGCAGGCTCTTCTCGGTGGCCGCCAACAGATCCTCGCGCTTGTGCGCGCGCAGCTTCGCCAGCTGCGGATTGCGGCACACGACGAGTCGCTCACCGGGGTAGTCGGGTGAGGTGAGCTCGATGAGATTGCGCTCATCGAACAGCCCCAGCTGCAGCTGGCCGTTCTCGAGCAGCGCGCGAATCGACGAGGTCTTCAACGCCGTGATCCAGCCAACGCCTTGCATCTCGCGCAGCTCGGCGATTGCCTTGTGGCCGATCATGCCGCGATCGCCCACCATCACGAGTTGCTCGATGCCGAAGCTCTCGCGCACGCGTTGCACCTCGGCGGCGAACGTGGCGCTGTCGGCGACGTTGCCCTCGTGCACGGAGACGGCCACCGGACAGCCGCGCGCGTCGGTGAGCAGCCCGTAGTTGACCTGCAGCAGTCCCTTCTTGCCATCGCGACTGTAGCCGAGCCTGGCCAGCGGGCAGGTCGTGCCCTCGAAGTAGCTCGACGAGAGGTCGTAGAGCACCAGGCCATCCTCGCGCAGGTGGCGCGCGGCGAGCTTGTTCTGGATCGCCTCCTGGCGCGCGAGCAGCCAGTCCATCGCCGCGTACAGGTCGTTCTCGTTGGCGTCGACGACGCCGAAGTCCTCGGCCAGCGTCGTCGTGTGCCACCAGCGCGTAGTCGCCAGCTTCGGTGAAGGCGCGACGATGCGCGAGGCGATCATCGCCAGCACCCGTTCGCGCTCGGGCGAGGACTTGGCCCCCAGCAGCGAGGCGAAGTTCAGGCGCTGCATCGCGGCGCTGACGGCCTGCACATGGCCGTGCGGGCGCGAGGCAGTGATCTCGAACGACTGCGCAACGGGCTGCATGTCCTGGCCCGCGAGCACGGCGCGGATCGCTGCGATCTGCGAGCCGGGGAGGCTCGACAAGTTGGCGAGCGTTCGTTTGCGCACTTTCGCCCCTTCGCGATAGGACTCGCGCAGCAGCACGGTGGGGGGCGAGTCGCGGTTGGGGACGATGTGAATGTGCATGTCTACTTTATACAGTAACTCTAATGCTATATCAAGAAATTTACATGCCTACAACTCCCAGGTCGCTATTGTGCCTATCCTGTTGATTCACAAGGGGTCAACCGCCATTACGGCGGTCACATCGGCGCGAACTTCCG
>JAJTYR010000023.1 GCA_021463505.1 Burkholderiaceae bacterium
CACCGGTGGTGCGCGCGGCCAGCCAGCTGCTGGGCGAACTGGAGGCGCGCGCGCGCAGCCAGGAAGACCAGCTCGACCTGTTCACGATGCCCACGCAGGCATCGGGGGCTGCCGGACTTCCTCGCGGCGACACCGATGCCGGCGAGCGGCGCGAGACCGACCTCGCACGAGAACTGATCGAGCAGCTTCGCGCGATCGACCCGGACGCGTTGAGCGCGCGCGAGGCGCTCGAACGGCTCTACGACCTGCACGCTCAGGCTGGCGCGCCGCCACGCCCCGGCTGAGCCGGGGCCGCCACCACTGCCAGCAGCGCCGCGAGCAGCGCAGCCACCACGTTGTGCAGCGTGGCACTCGCCAGCGGTTGCACGCCCAGTGCGGTGCCCGCGCCGAGCAGGGCCTGCGCCAGCGCGAGCACGGCCAGCGATGCGGCCAGCGCCGGCCGTGCGCCGCGCAGCCGCAGCGCGAGCGCAGCGACCAGCGCGACGAACAGCAGCGCGACCAGACGATGTCCCAGATGGATGCCGCGCGCCGCCGCTGCGTCGAGCGCAACCATCACGCGCACAGGATCCATCGCGGCCCAGTCAAGGTGCGCATCGGCGCACCACAGCGTGCCGCAGGCGTCGATCACATGCCGCGCACCGGTCATCGTGCCGCTCCACGCGAGCGCGCCGAGCAGCACGAACCCCGCCACCGCGATGCGTGCAGCACCAGACGCTGCGGTGGCGCCAGTCGCACCGGTCGCACCGGTCGCACCGGGCCTGGCGCCCGCGCCGCGGCGCGCGGCCACGATCCACGCAAGTGCCGCGACCAGCAGCAGCCCGCCGATCAGGTTGCCCAGCGTGACCAGCGGCAGCTCGTGCGGGGTGTACCGCCCCAGCCAGGCGAGAAAGGCGGTGTCGAGCAGCGCGAGTGCGGTCACGACCCGCTGGGCCGCGCGCATCGACGACCAGCCGAACAGCGTGACGAACAGCACCAGCACGCCGACCAGCGTCGCACTCACCCGATGCAGCGAGCGCGCGACCCGCACCGCCCCCGGCGCCTCGGCGGTCGGCGCCGCAGTCACGATGGGGACGGCGACCTGCGCCGCACGGTAGCAGGCCGGCCAGCCATCGCAGCCGACGCCATGCTGCGCGTGACGGATGAATGCGCTCGACGCGGTGATGCACACCGTGAGCAGGCAGGCGAACAGCGCAAACGCGCGAATCATCGCGCCCGGCGCGCAGCGAGTACGCTGCCGAGCACCACCCAGACGAACAGCATGCCGCCAACGATCGCCAGCAATCCGCCGAAGCCCATCAGTCCCATGCCGAAGATCTCCTGCGTGGTGCGCAATGTCTGCTCGGCGCCGGCGACCTTGCGCTGCACGCCGTAGCCGCCCGACCACATCAGACCGATGATGTGCAGCAACTGGCCGCCGCCGTACAGCCACGGTTGCCAGTTCGCGATGCGCCCGGAGGCCTCGCGATATCCGAAGCGCGGCAACAGCGCATACGACAGGCCCATCAGCGCCAGCGTCACGCCGACGATCGAACCGTGATAGTGCGCCGGCACCCGGACGTCCGACCCCTGGATGAGAAAACCCAGCACACCGCCGGCCGAGAACAGCAACAGCGACGTGATCAGCGCCGCGCGCAGTGGCCGCGCCGCCGGCGTCGACGCCGTGCGACGCACCAGCGCGACCGCGAGCGCCAGCGCCATCGGCAGGATCGCCAGGCCGCCGCCGAAGCGCATCAGCCAGGTCATCATCTTGCGATGCTCGACCGACGGAACGGTCCAGTTCAGATAGATGAGCGGCGCGAAGAACACCGAAACCAGCCCGATCGCGTAGACCAGCACCACCACGCGCGGGCTCAGCGGCAACGGCGAACCGCCGAGCGTGGCCAGCCAGGCCCAGGCGACCAGCATCAGCAGCGTCCAGGTGAACTGGATCACGTGGCCCGGCCCCCAGAACAACAACTCGTAGTAGGTCGGCGCATCGAGTTCGCGCGGCACCTCGACGATCGACCAGGCCACGGCCAGCAGTGCGACCGCGCTCGACACCGCGGCGGCCTTCAGGCCGAAGCGCAGCGCGTCGGCGCCATCGAGCTGCAGGCTCATGCGCGCCGGGGCGGCGAACGAGCGTAGCGTGAGCAGCAGGAAGCCGGCACCGAGCACGGCCAGCCCGTACAGAAAGGCCGGATTGTCGAGCACCGGAACGTAGTTCGCCATCACCGGCGCAGCCGGGCCGGTGAACGGCGCCACCGCCATGAAGGCCGTCCCGAGCGCTGCGGCGAACAGCGCGAGCCAGCCCAGCCACAACAGCCGCGGCGACGTGTCGATCGTCCACAGCATGCCCGCCATCGAGACGAACCAGACGAGCACCGACAGGTCGACGTGCACCACCAGTGCGACGCGGAAGAAGTCGCCGGCGGGCACAAGACCGGCCACGAACGGCGTGCGCGCCAGCACCAGCAGAATCGAGAACACGCCGGCGCCGATCAGCGCGGCCACACCCAGCATGAGCCAGCCGGCGGCGATCGAACGCTGCTCGGTGGCGGGAACGCCGATGTCGAAGCGATCGTCGCGCGGCCTGGCCGGCACGTGGAGCCGCGCGCGCGGCAGGCCGGCCGTGTGCGCGCTCCTCATCGGATCACCACGCCGCCCTGATCCGGAATGAAGTCGATCAGTACCACCTGGCCGGGTGCGACGGTCATCCGCCGCTCGCCCTGATGGTTGAAGCCCTTGACGCGAACGTTGTCGTTGAACTGTACGCGCAGCAGATGCTCGCCCGCCGGAATCGGCAGCCGGTGATAGCCGCTGGCCGCCCCGTCACGACGCAGACCCGCCGGGGGGAAGGTTTCGTCGTACAGCATCCTGCCGTCGAGCTCGACACGCACGTGCACCGCCGAGCGCTCGCGCGGGCACTCCATCTGCGCCCGCAGTTGCGGCGGCAGCTTTGCCAGTTCCTCGGGGGTACGCGCGCGGCAATCGGTGACGAATTCGCCCGGGTGCCGGAACGACAGCCGCAGCAATCCCTCGTCGGGCGCCAGGTGCTGGTAGGCCGGTGCGGTGGAAAAGTAGCCGATGAACGCCGCGAACAACAGGTAGAGCACGGCCTGTCCGCCGTAGCGCAACACCGGGTTAGTCATGTCGGTTGCCTCCGAAAGTGCGTCGGCGCACGCCGCCGGCTGCCGATCCTGTCGCGCCTGCAGCAAGCCGCGCGCCGAACGATTCGATGTGCGCCTCGAGTGCCGCGCACTGCTCGCGGCCCATCTGGAACACCGCAAGCCGCGCGCGATCGACGCCGCGACGCAAGCGCGGCTCGCGCTGCCCCGCGAGCCGCTCGAGTGTCCATCGTACCCCGAAGCGGTACTCGCAATCCCCGCTCGCGCAAGTGACCACCACGACGCCCGCCGCACCGGCCCGCAACCCGTACTCGACGAACGACGGCGGCAGCATGCCGGCGCAGGGCAAGCCGAAGACCACCCGCCCCGATCGTGGCGCTGGCATCGCGCCGCGCAGGCATGCGAACACGAGCGTCGAGCCAGCGGCCGCCTGCTCCCGGAACACCGCGTCGATCTCGTCGCGTAACGCGCCAACCGTGAGATCCGGCAGGTCGATCCCACTCACCAGTTGCGCCCCCGGCCGAAACGGCACCGACGACGGGCACGAGCCCGCGCAGATGCCGCACGAGGCACAACGATCCGCATCGACGACCGCGATCTCGCCCTCGCCGCCCGGATGCGGCGCCATTGCGATTGCCGCGAACGGGCAATCGGCGAAGCAGCGCCGGCAGCCGGTGCAATGGTCGGCAACGACCTCGGCCGCCGGCGGCCGGCGCCAGCCTCCGAGCCACGGCGCGACGGCCAGCAGCAGCGTCACACCGACGCTCGTCGCCCAGACCAGTCCGGGCGAAGCGGCGTAGATCGCCGGCAGCGGCGCCAGGTAGAACCAGTCGATCGGCACCGACGCCGGCAGCCGTACGAGGTCGGCCGGCGGCCCGGAGAACGCGGGCAGCGCCAGCGACAGCGCCAGCATCGCGCCCAGGCTCCACAACGTCACCGCGCGGCTCGCTCCCGTCTGCGGGTGCGTCAGCCGCTGCACGTGTGCCCACATCGCCAGCAGCAACACCAGCGGCAGACCGATGTGCAGAAACACCACCAGCGAGAAGAAGCGGTCCGAGACCGCGCCCTCGGTGACGAAGTTGCGCACCAGCGCCGGTCCGAAACCGGGCAAGGCGCCGAACCATTCGGCAGTGGCGGTCGCCACGAACAGCGCCACCGTATCCCAGACCATCCAGTAGCCGACCACGCCGGCGGCCACCGCCAGCCACAGTGCGGGCACTCCACTGACCCACGAATACCATCGAAAACCGCGAAAGCGCCCGAGCATCAGTTCGCGCACCAGGTGCAGCACGATCACCGCGACGAACGCATCGGAGGCGTAACGGTGCAGGCTGCGCATCATGCCGCCGGCCCACCACTGCGCGTGCGTGAGTGCCTCCACCGATGCGTGCGCACCCTCGACGCTGGTGTCGTAGAAGATGTACAGGTAGATGCCGGTGACCGCGATCAGCCAGAACAGATAGAAGCCCAGTCCGCCCAGCTGGCGCAGCGGATTGTCGTCCACGCCGCAGAGCCGGTCGAAGGCGTGCTCGGCGGCACGCCAGGCGCGCGCGGCCGCCCCACCGCCGGACAACGGCGCATCGCCGGGACGCGTGGACAGGAACAGCGGCATGCTCGGGCGGGGTACAGCCTGGAGGGGCCGTGCGCTCAGGCGCGCCTGGCCCGCCGCAGCTCCCGCAACGTGTACCAGGCGATGGCCCCCAGCGTGGTCAGACCGGCGAAGATCTCGAAGAACAGTGAATAGTTGGCCCGGTAGCCACCAGTCTGCGGATCGTACACGGTGCAGTACAGGATCACTTTCTCCCAGATGTTTTCGAGCGTCACCTCGCGTGAGGCCTGTCCCGAGAGCAACTCCTTCAACGGCTGCACCAGCATCGGCAGATCGAAGTTCTCGCCGTAGACCTGCCGGTAGACCACGCCGTCGGCGTCGACGATCGTGACCTGCGTGACGTGATCGAACCCCTTCGGCGTGGCCTCGTAGACGAAGCCGAGGTTGGCGGTGAGCGCGTCGACCTGAGTCGGATCGGGACTGAGGAAATGCCAGTCGGGCTCGTCGATGCGGTTCTGGCGCTTGAAGGTGGCCATCGCCGCCGGACTGTCGAACGGCTGGTTGAAGCCGATCGAGACGACGGTAAACCTGTCGTGGCCCAGGGCGCGGCGCGCCTCGCGCACGGCCTCGGCGAGGAACTGCGTCGCCACCGGGCAGGCCTGGAAGCAACCGGTGTAGACCAGGCTGATCAGCAGCGGGCGGCCCTGGTAGTCGCTGAAACGGACATCCTTGCCGTTGCTGTCGCGCATCCGGACGTCGGCGAGCGGGCGGCCGATCGCGGCCTGGCTGCTCGCGATCACCTGGCGGTAGTCGGGCACCCGGCTCGGGTTCGCGGCCCCCGACGCGCCGGCCCAGGCCGGCGTCACGCCCGCAGCGGCCAGCGCACCGGCAATCAGCAACACACGCCGCAACCCGACGGCAAGCCCGTGGCGTCGCCCGCGCACCGACGCCGCCTCAGGCACCCGGCGAAGCCCTCATCCACCCGTCGGCAATGATTCCGAGCAGCAGCAGCGAGAGCTGAATCAGCGAAGCGTGAAAACTCGCCATCGCGTTGGCGCGATCCGGTGCGAGGGCGAGACGCCAGGCCCGCTGGATCAGCAGGCCGCCGCCCAGCGCTGCGCAGGTCAGATAGAGCCAGCCGGGGCCGAGCAGCGCCAGTGCCAGCGAGCAGCCAACCATGACGACCGCATGCCAGAAGATCGCCCAGGCGGCAAAGCGCTCGCCCCGGACGACCGGCAGCATCGGCACGCCGGCACCGGCGTAGTCGTCGCGGAAAGCGATCGACAGGCTCCAGAAGTGCGGCGGCGTCCAGAGAAACAGCACCAGCGCGAGCAGCAGCGCCTCGCGGGACAACTGCGGCGAAACCGCGGCAGCCCCGGCCAGCACTGCAAAGCTGCCCGCCAGTCCGCCGATCACGATGTTCCAGGCGGTACGCCGCTTCAACCAGACGGTGTAGACGATCGCGTAGAAAAACGCACCGAGGAAGGTGAAGAGTGCAGCGCTGGCATTCGTGGCCAGCCAGGCGGCGGCCACCGCGATGCCCGAGAGCGCGGCGATCAGTGCAAGCCAGCCCCCGTGGCGGCGCATGCGCCCGCTCACGAACGGCCGGCGCCGCGTACGCGCCATCCGCGCGTCGAGGTCGACCTCGTAGAACTGGTTGAAGGCGCCTGCCGCCGCCGAGGACAGCAGCACCGCGAGCGTGAGCACTGCGCCCTGCCACGGCTCGGGCGCGGCACCGGGCGAGACCATCAGCCCGGCGACCGCGGTGAGCGCGATCGCCACGCCGATGCGCAGCTTGAACAGGTTCAGCAACGCCTTCATGACCGGCCTCCATGGCCGGGCCGCACGCGGCGGCCCGGCCATGTTCGTTTGTCGCTCAGGCGCACGGTGCCGGGCTCAGCTCAGGCCCCAGACGGTGGACAGGTACTTCCAGTTGACGAAGTAGTACAGGACGAAGGCGCCCAGGAACACCAGCGCGAACACGAAGGTGCCCGGTACGCCGAAGCCCCCGCCGTGGCCCCCGTGACCGGTGAGCGCCGCCTGCACCGGCAGGCGCAACGGGACGACCCGGGTGGAATAGGCGCCTGCGTCGAGCCGCTTGCCGAACAGGATCGTGCCGACCGTGACCACGATGTACATCGCCCCGCCCACGACCGCGATCACGCCACCCACGCCAAAGATCGCGATCATCAGCAACGCGGTGCCCGGGTACTCGTAGGGCAGCGCGGCGCCCGCGAAAGTGATGTCCCAGTGGCGCCGCGGCACGCCGAGGGTGCCGGCGCCCATCATCGCCAGCGTGAACACGCCCATGCCCAGGCCGAAGAAGTACGGCTGCAACTTCGCCCATCCCGGCAGGATCAGTTCGCGATTGAACAGCGTGGGCAGCAGGAAGTAGGTGAGCGACATGAACGCCAGCGTCGTGCCGATCACGACCGTGGCGTGGAAGTGCCCCGGCACGTAGATCGTGTTGTGGATGATCATGTTCAGCTGCTCGGTACCCATCATCACGCCCGAGATGCCGCCGAGGAAGCCGAAGCCGATCAGCGAGATGAACATTCCGGAGAACACCGGATTGCCCCACGGCGCCTTGCGCAGCCACTCGAACAGGCCCTTGGTGTAGCCCTTCTCGCGCTGGGCGGCTTCGATGGCGCCCGGCACCGTCAGGCCGTGCAGCATCGAGGCGAGCACCGCCAGGTACATCGCATAGCTGGTGTTGAAGATCTTCCACTCGGTGCCCACCGCCGGGTCGGCCAGGATGTGGTGCGCCGAGGCCAGCTGCAGGAACAGGATGTACAGCAGGAACGCCGAGCGGCTGACACGCTCGGACATCGGCTTGGCGCCGAAGACGATCGCGGCGATCGCATACCAGACCGCGATGTGCGCCGACACGTTGATCTGCTGCGACGAGTGGCCGAAGGCCCACCAGATCACCCGGTACATCGCCGGATCGATGTGTTTGATGTAGCCCACCGACCACAGGAAGGTCGGGATCAGGATGATCGCGCCCGAGGCGATCGTGAAGATCGCGATGATGCAGGCCGTGAGCGCCCCGAAGGTGACCAGCGGCACCGACCCCTCGTAGGTCTTCTCGGCCCTGGCCACGACCAGCGTGCCCAGGAAGATGAAGCAGCCGACGAGTGCGCCCACCGCGAACAGGATCAGCCCGAGGTAGAACGCCGGGTGCGCGGGCATCGGCACGTACGAGGTCATCATCACCGTCGCGTTGCCGCTGAAGATCGCCACGTTGAACGTCAGCGTGCCGATCACCATCAGCGCCCAGGCGAGCCACGCCACCCTGGGCATGGCCAGCCGGCATCGCAGCAGCGTGGACGAACAGAAGTACAGGACCGCGATCTCGAAGAAGATGATCCAGACCACGAGCATGTCGAGGCCGTGCGCGGTCAGGTACAGGTAGAAGTTGTCGGCGTCGATCAGGTGGATCGCCTGCCAGCGGGTGAGCGTGATCAGCAGCGCGAGAATGCCGCCGATCAGCAGCGCCACGACGGCTGCGACCGCGTTGAGCTTGATCAGCGACTCCGCGGACTTGTGGAACTGCAGCCCCGTGCGGGGGCAGATCCGGTACTGCGCTTGAGCGGTTGCCATGTTCCCCCCGATCACTTGACGTAGAGCCGCGAGACCATCTTGTGATGGCCGATGCCGCAGAATTCGTTACAGACGATCGCGTATTGCCCCGAACGGTTCGGCGTGACCGTCACCACGTGCTGATAGCCGGGCAACACCTGGATGTTGATGTTCTCGGGCTGCAGCGAGAAGCCGTGCTGGTAGTCCATCGCGGTGAGGTTCAGCCGGTAGGTCTTGCCCTTCTCGAGTTCGAGAATCGGCCACCAGTCCCAGAGCCGTGCGACCAGGTAGACGTCGCTGCCCGCCGGCGGCGCGACCACCGGCACCTTGTTCTCGCCCTCGGTGCGCACGGTGTACTTGTCGACCATGTCCTGGGCGGCCTTCGCGAAGAGCTCGGGCTTGACCTTGTAGGTTTCCGGCGAGAGGTTCTGCTTACCGAACACGTGCCAGTACGGCATCATGAAGAACATGATCATGCACCAGACGAACGCGATCACGACCCAGAGGATCTCGATCTTGTCGACGGGTTGCTTCCACCAGATCCGGTGCTGCGGGGGCAGTATCGCGCTCATCGTCGTTCTCCGTGCGATCGCTTACTTGGCCAGCGGGGTGACCGGAACCGTGGCGATCTCCATCACGCCCCACAGGATGTAGAACACGGTCGGAATCGTGATGCCGAGGAACAGCAGCAGGAACGGGTTGTCGAGAATCTGCTGCATCACCGGTACGCGCTCTTCCTTTTCCTGCGATTGCGGCTGGTCAGCCATGGCAACCCCCTTCCCTGTCGAATGGATTGGTAACGAAATCGATAACGCCGGTCATCATGGTTGGCGGCGACGTGCTCCCGCCTTGACGCGCATCAAAGGTAACCCGGATGTGGCGTTGCGGCAATCCACAAACCGGGGGAGGCACCCGCCCCGGCGGTGGAACTGTCGCTTCCGCGTCGCCCCATCCTTGCAATGGCGCTGCGTTGCCGCTAGCTTCCGCATGTTTCGCGCCACGCGCACACTGCCGGGCGTGATTTGCGCTGTGCCCGGCGCGGCGCCGGGCGTCACGGAGACAGACGTTGCTCAAGAGACTCCAGGGCTTCCTGCAGTGGTTCTTCCTGCGGATGGAGGCCGTCGGCAACCGCGTGTTCGGCGACCGGCTGAACCCGATGTACTACCTCGGCGCGACCAGCTACTGGATGTTCTGGATCGTGGTCGCGAGCGGCCTGTACGTCTACGTCTTCTACGAGACCGGCGTCGACAAGACCTACGCATCGATGGAGTCGATCACCCACGGCCAGTGGTGGGCCGGCGGCATCATGCGCAGCGTGCACCGTTACGCGTCCGACGCGATGGTGCTCACCATGCTGCTGCACCTGGTGCGCCACTTCGCCTTCGACCGCTATCGCAGCTTCCGCGCGTTCTCGTGGGTCACCGGCGTGATCGTGCTGTGGCTGGTCTATGCCTCGGGCGTCAACGGCTTCATGCTCCCCTGGGACAAGCTGGCCCAGTTCGTGGTGATCGGCACCACCGAATGGCTCGACTCGCTGCCGGTATTCAACGGCATCCTGACGCGCAACTTCATCACCCCCGAGGCGATCACCGACCGGCTGTTCTCGCTGCTGTCGTTCCTGCACATCGGCATCCCGCTGGTGGTGATGCTGGCGCTGTGGGTGCACACGCAGCGGGTACCGCGCGCCGCGCAGATGCCGCCACGCCCGCTCGCCTGGGGCCTGCTGGCGATGCTGCTGGTGCTGTCGCTGGCCAAGCCGGTGGTGAGCCAGGCCCCGGCCGACTTCGGCACGGTGCCCACGACGCTCGAATTCGACTGGTTCTATCTGACGGTGTACCCGCTGATCTATGCCTGGGATCCGCTGAAGCTGTGGCTCGCCTGCGCCGGCGTCACCGTGCTGCTGCTGGCAATGCCGTGGCTGCCGCCGGCGCGCACCGGCCGTGGCCAGACCTATCACCTGACCGCCCATCCGGGCCGCCAAAGCGCCCCGGTGCGCCCCGGCGAAACGCTGCTCGACGCCGGGCTGCGCGCCAGCATCGCGCTGCCCTACGAATGCCGCTCGGGCGGCTGTGGCGTGTGCAAGGCAACCATGATCGGCGGCCAGGTCGAGATGTCCGGCTACCAGCCCAGCGCACTGTCCGACGAAGAGCGCAGCGCCGGGCGCATCCTGCTGTGCTGCGCACGCGCACTCTCGGACGTGGAGTTCGAGTACGAGGAGAACGCCGCGGCCCGCGGCACCGAGGTGGCCGCCTACGAGGCCCGCGTGGAGCGCCTCGAACGGCTCGCGCACGACGTGATGCTGCTTGCGCTGCGGTTGCCCGAAGGTCGCAGGATCGAATTCGAGGCCGGCCAGTACCTGAACGTGGTGCTCGAAGACGGCGCGCGACGCAGCTATTCGTTCACCACCCCTTCGGGATCGACCGACCTGGTGGAGTTGCACGTGCGACGGATGCCGGGCGGGCGCTTCACCACGCGCGTGTTCGAATCGATGAAGGTCGGCGACCCCATCGCGTTCGAAGGGCCGGTCGGCTCGTTCGTGCTGCACGAGCCAAGCGACAAGCCGCTGATCTTCGTGGCTGGCGCTACCGGCTTCGCGCCCGTCAAGAGCCTGCTCGAGCAGGCCTTCCGCATGGGCATCCAGCGGCCACTGCACCTGTACTGGGGGGTGCGGCAGCGCCGCGACCTGTACCTGACCGAACTGCCGCAGCAGTGGGCCCGCGAGCACCCGAACTTCCACTTCGTGCCGGTGCTCTCCGACGCCCCCGCCGAAGACGAATGGAGCGGCCGCACCGGGCTGGTTCACGAAGCGATCCTCGCCGACTTCCCGGATCTGTCGGGCTTCTCGGTCTATGCCTGCGGCTCGGTGCGCATGGTCGAGGCGGCACGTCCGGCGTTCGTCGCACAGGGCCTGCACGAGGGCGCGTGCTACTCCGATGCGTTCATTCCGGCCGGGGGCGCGGCCAAGGCATAGCCAGCCATCTGCCACGAATTTGCTAGAATTCGCGCTTCGATCCGCGCCGCCAGACGCGGTCGACCCTTGCGAGCCCGCTCCGGGCCAGGGGTCGGGCCCGCTGACGGGATACCGGCCGATGAAGCTGAACCCCTCCGTGAATGTCTCCCAGGAACACACCACATCATGAAGAAGTCGCTGCTCCTCGCCTCGATCATCGTCGTCACCCTGGCCGCCTGCGGCAAGAAGGAAGAAGCCCCGGCCCCGGCGCCTGCGCCCGCGCCGGCCACGACCGCACCGGCTCCGGCCGAGGCTGCCAAGGAAGCCGCCGGCGCCGCCGTCGAAGCTGCCAAGGAAGCCGCCGAGAAGACCGGCGAAGCCGTGAAGGAAGGCGCGACCGCCGCGGTCGAAGCGACCAAGGACGCGGCCAGCGCCACCGTCGATGCGGCCAAGGAAGCCGCCGACAAGGCCGTCGAAGCCGCGAAGGAAGCCGCTGACAAGGCCGCGGAAGCCGCGAAGAAGTGATCGCGCGACATCGGGCCTGAGCCGCCGATCGGCACAAACCGGCCTTCGCGGCCGGTTTTTTCTTCAGATCGCCACCCAGCCGATCCCGCTGTCCTGGTCGGCCACCCTGATCATCGCGTCGGCGTCGGCGTGCAGCACGGCGGCAAGCGCCGCGCGCGCCAGCTCGGGCCGGTTGTTGTGGCGGCTCAGGTGGGCGGCCACGACGGTGTGCAGCCGCGAACGGTCGATTGCCGCGAGGATGCGCGCCGCCTCGCGATTGTCCAGGTGACCCCAGGGACCGGTGATGCGCCGCTTCAGCGCTGGCGGGTAGCGCGGGTTCCCGGCGAGCAACTCCCGGTCGTGGTTGCACTCGAGCACCAGCGCGTCCAGGCGCGCGAGCGCGCGTACCACGTGCGGCGTGCCCTGCCCGAGATCGGTGAGCACACCCAGGCGGCGCCGTCCGTCGTCGATCACATACTGCACCGGCTCGCGCGCATCGTGTGGCACCGGCACCGGTTCGATACCCAGGCCGGCGCAGTCGAAGTCCCGATGCGAATCGAACACCCGCAGCAGCGGCTCGATCGCGCCCGCTGCCGCGATCATCGGGGCGGCTGCGCGCAACGTGCCATGCGTGAGGTACACCGCGATGCCGTGCGCGCGCGCCAGCCGGAAGACGCCGCCGATGTGGTCGGCGTGCTCGTGAGTCACCAGGATCGCGTCGAGGCTGTCGGGTTCGACGCCCGCGGCACGCAGCCGGCGCTCGGCCTCGCGCCGGCCGAAACCGCAGTCGATCAGCACCCGGGTGGCGCGGATGCCAGGGCTGCTTTCGATCAGCAGCGCGTTGCCTTCGCTGCCGCTGCCCAGGCTCGCGAAGCGCACCGCGACGTCACCGCAACTGCTCGTGCAACAGCGCCAGGATGCGCGCGGCGGTGCGCTGGTCGACTTCACCGACCGGCTTGCCGTCGGCACCGAGCACGCTCACGCGGCTGCTGGCGTCGGTACCCTCGACACGGATGCGGAACTGCTGGCTCGCATCGGCACGCGGCTTCGACGACCCGAAAATGCGCGCGAGGAAACCCGGTTTTTCCGCAATGCGGCCACCCTCGACCTCGGGATCGATGTAGCGGACGAAGTACAGGCCCTGCGCGCGATCGCGGTCTTCGACGGTGAAGCCGCCGCGATCGAGCGCCAGCCCCACACGGCGCCAGGCGCGATCGAAGCCTTCGAGCACGTCGAGCGCCTGCGACGCGCCGTTGCCGGTGAGCCGTGCCCGTTCGCTGGTGCCCACGGCCGCCGTGGCGGTCGACGCGGTTTCGGAGGGCGCGAATTTCAGCATCAGCCTGCGCAGGAACTCGGCTTCGAGTCCGGGATCGCTCGGCCGTGGCTGCCAGGCGGTGCTCTCGCGCGCCGACGTGGTGTAGACCTCGATCATGCCGCGGTGGCTGATGAAGACCTCGGTCTTGCCATGGGCCGGTTCGAGCCGCGTGCGGAACTTGTCGCGCTCGCCGGTGGAGTACAGGCTGTCGAACGCCCGGCCGATGGTCGAGCGGATGAAGTCCAGCGGCAGTTTCGCGTGGTTCTCGGCCCAGTCGGTCTCCATGATGCCGGTCTCGGGCGAGGCGGTCTTGATCACGAAGCCGGACTCCTGCCAGAAGTCGCGCAGGACCGGCCACACCCGCTCGGGCGGCAGGTCGACGACCAGCCAGCGTTGAGAACCATCGCGCTCGATGTGCGCGCCCTGCACGCCGGGCAGCACTGTGCCCGCGTCTGTCGCGGCCGGTGCCGCGCGCTCGGCCGCACGCGCGCTCTCGTAGGTGGAGGCGGTGCGCTTGCTGCGCTCGGGGATCGAATAGCGGCTGTCGGCCGCCGGCCTGGTGAGATCGGGCGGAACGTCGAGCGCCGGCCCCTTGGTGGCCGACTTGTATTCGATGCGACTCGCTTCGTCGATCTTCTCGCCGATCGCACAGGCACCCAGCGCGGCCGCCAGCGCCGGGATCGCGACCGCACGCAGCGCGCGCGCAACGTCTGGTCGGCATCGCATCATCAATTGAGCACTCCCGAGCGTTCGAGCGCAGCGCGCACGGGTTCCTGGCGTTCCGGCGACAGCGGCGTGAGCGGCAGACGGATGCCGGGGCCGATGCGGCCCATCCGGGCCAGCGCCCACTTGACAGGAATCGGGTTCGCCTCGCCGTACAGGTCGGTGTGCAGCGGCAGCAACCGGCGATTGATCGCCAGCGCCTGCGCCCAGTCGCCGGCCAGTGCACGCTCGCACATCCGGGCCATCGGGCCGGGCGCGAGGTTGGCGGTGACCGAGATCACGCCGTGCGCGCCCATCGCCATCAGCGCCAGGGCGGAGTCGTCGTTGCCACTGTAAACCGCGAAGTCGGCGGGTGCCTGCGCCAGCAGCACCGAGCCGCGCGGGATGTCGCCGGTGGCGTCCTTCAGGCCGACGATGCCGGGCACCCCGGCCAGTCGCAGCACGGTGGCATTGGACAGATCGGCCACCGTGCGCCCCGGCACGTTGTAGAGCACGATCGGCAGGTCGACCGCTTCGGCCACCGCGCGGAAGTGCCGGTACATGCCCTCCTGCGTCGGCTTGTTGTAGTACGGGACGACCTGCAGGGAAGCCTGCGCGCCGTGCTCGCGCGCGTACCGGGTGAGTTCGATCGCCTCGCGCGTGGAGTTGCCGCCGGTGCCGGCGATCACCGGCACACGCCCGGCCGCATGCTCGACGGCCACGCGCACCAGTGTTGCGTGCTCTTCGACGTCGACGGTCGGCGACTCGCCGGTGGTGCCGACGGCGACGATCGCCGCAGTGCCCTCTGCGACGTGCCAGTCGATCAGCCGGCGGTAGCTCTCAAGATCGAGGCTGCCGTCTTCGTGCATCGGACTGACGATCGCGACAATGCTGCCCTTGATCATGGCGGGTCGCTTGCAAAAAACCGCATTCTATCCGAGCGCGCGCAGGCCCCCCGCACCGGCCGCACCCGCCGCGCGGGCGGCACAGATGCGCTGCACGACCGCCGGGCGTGGCTGCGCGAGCAACCCGTGCTCGTAGGCCACGACGGCGAGCCCGGCGTTGCGGCAGCGCCGCAGCAGTTCACCCGGTGCGAGCAGGAATGCCGGGTTCGATGGCTTGCCGTAGCGCTCGTTGCCCTGCGCGAAGGTTTCGTAGACGAGCAGGCCACCGGGCGCGACCAGCGCCGCCAGCAACGCGAAACGCGCCCGAAACAGGTAGTTCGCCACCACCACCGCATCGAAGCGCTCGCGCCCGAACGGCCAGGCGCCGGCCTCCAGGTCGGCCACGCGCACGGCGATGCCATCGCCGAGACCAGCGAGCGCCGCCGCATCGCGGTCGATCGCGGTCGCGCGCAGCCCGAGGCGGTGCGCTTCCAGTGCGTGTCGACCCGAACCGGCCGCAAAGTCGAGCACGCCCGCACCGGCAGGCAATGCGGCGAGCCAGCGCCGCACCCACGGCGAAGGCGCCGTGGGTGCGGCAGGATGCGGCCGCGCCGGCAAGCCGGACTCGGGCAACGTGGACATATTCCTCGGCTCCATGCGGGGCGATCCGCTACATTACGACGGATCACATCCGGAGAGCGACGATCGAACCGCTGGCCGCATTGCCGAGTTCCCGACTGCCCTCGCACAGCCCGTCTGCCCGCGCGGCTGTCGCCATGGCGGTGGCGTTCGCGGCGGCGCTGGCGCTGGTGCTGGCGGCGTGGATCGTGCCGTTGCCCGTGCCGCCACAGGCGTTGCTCACGGGTGCGGCACTGATCGCGCTCGCTGCGTTCGGCGGACTGTACCTGGCCCTGCGCCGCACGCTGCGCGTTGCGCGCCGCTCCGACGACCTGCTGCGCGACCTCGACGAGCACCGCCGCGCGGCAGAGCAACTGGCAGCCCTCGGCTCGTGGGTCCACGACCCGCGCCGCAATGCGCAGCAGTGGAGCGACGGAGCGTTCCGCCTGTTCGGCATCGATCCGGCGGCGGGCGTGCCGCCGCCGGATCAATTCCTGTCGCACATCCATCCCGACGACCGGGCGCGCTGGCAGGAGACACACCGTCGCGCGCTGCGCGACGGCCGCGAGGCGCGCGTCGAATTCCGCTGGGTGCGCCCGGGTGGCGACCTCGCGTGGATCCGCAGCGTCGCGCGCCCCGAACGCGACACGTCCGGCCGCACGCTGCGCGTGGCCGGCGTCGTGCAGGACATCACCGGCATGCGCGCGATGCAGCAGCAACTCGCCGCCAGCGAAGCGAAGTTCCGTGACCTCACGCACCTGAGCTCCGACTGGGTGTGGGAGACCGATGCGCAACACCGCGTCTCGTTCCTGTCGGACTCGATCGACGCGGTGCTCGGTCCGTGGCGGCGCGCGCTGATCGGGCGGCGACGCTGGGAGATGCCCGACGCCGATTTCCTGCGACCCGACTGGGACAGCCACCGCACGACCTGCGAGGCGCACAAGCCGTTCGAGAACTTCGAGTTCGGCCAGATCGATCCGCAGGGAAACGTCCACCACCTGTCACTGAGCGGCCATCCGGTGTTCGACGAGGCCGGCCGGCTTGCCGGCTACCGCGGCACCGGCCGCAGCATCACGCGCGAGAAGCAGCAGCGCATGCTGCTCGAGATCGAAGGCGACGTGGCCGGCATCATGCGCGAGCAGACCGAGCCCGCGCGCGTGATCACCGCGATCATCATCACGCTGTGCGGCAAGCTCGGCTGGCTGGGCGGCGTGCACCTGGTGCGCACCGATCGCGGACTGGCCGCGCGCGAGCGCTGGGGCTACCCGGCGTTCACGCGGATGGTCTCCGACCTGCCCGCGGAAATCGGGCTCGCCCGGGACAGCGTCGAAGGCAACTGCTGGCGCGACGGTCGCCACGCCTGGATCACCGACCTGGCGGTGCATCCGTCCTTCGTCGAGCGCTATCGCACCGGCGCGCTGGGCGCGAAGGCGGCGTTTCTCGCGCCGATCGGCGACGAGCAGGGGCGCACGCTGGGCCTGCTGCTGTTCCTCGGCCCGGTCGCGTTCCAGGGTGAAGCGTTTCTCGGCCAGGCGGCCGAGATCCTGTCGCGCACGCTGTCGCTGTACCTGCAGCGCAAGGCCGCCGAGCGGCGGCTGCTGCTCGCCTCGATGCATGACGCGCTCACCGGCCTGCCGAACCGCGCGTTCCTGCTGCAGCAGCTCGAGGCACGGCTGAAATCGGGTGAACGCGCGGCGCTGCTCTACGTCGACCTCGACCGCTACAAACTGATCAACGACACGCTGGGGCACGCCGCCGGCGACCAGGCGCTGATCGAGGTCGCGCGACGGCTGCGCGCCGCGCTGGGCGCCGACGACGTCGTCGGGCGCATGGGCGGCGACGAGTTCGTCGCGCTGCTGGTGCGCCCGGGCACGCGCGAGGAGATCGGGCGCTGCGCGCGTCGCGCACTCGAGGCCATCGAAAAGCCGCTGGTGCTGGCCAACCGGGCCTACTTCCTGTCGGCGAGCATCGGCGTGGCGCTGGCACCCGACGATGCCCGGGACGCGGAAACGCTGATCCGCTGCGCCGACAGCGCGATGTATCAGGTGAAGTCCGATGGCCGCAGCGACGTGCGCTTCTTCGCCGGCGGCCTCTCCGACGAGCGCACCGAGCGGCTGCAACTGGCGGCCGAGCTGCCCGCCGCGATCCATCGCGGCGAGGTCGACCTCCATTACCAGCCGGTGATGAACATCGACGAGCGCACCGTGATCGGCTACGAAGGGCTGCTGCGCTGGCGCCACCCGACGCACGGCCAGCTGCTGCCCGAGCGCTTCCTGCCGGCCGCCGAGCAGAGCAACCTGATCCGCGAGATCGGGCTGTGGGTGATCCGGCGCGCGCTCGACGACCGCGTGCGACTGGGCATCGAAGCGTGGCCCGATCTCGCGGTGTCGGTGAACGTCTCGGCGCGCCAGCTCTCCGAGGACGGCTTCCTCGCGACACTGTCCGACCTGATGCAGGAGCGCGACTTCCCGCCGCGCCTGCTGCAGCTCGAGCTCACCGAAAGTGCGTTCATCGAGAACCCCGAGCGCATCGTCGCGCTGATCGGCGAACTGCGCCGGCTGGGCGTGCGCGTGTTCATCGACAACTTCGGCACCGGCTACGCGTCGCTGTCGTACCTGAAGAACCTGCCGGTCGACGGCATCAAGATCGACCACGCCTTCGTGCAGGACCTGCCCACCGATCGCGGCAACGCCGCGATCGTTCAGGCGATCACGACGATGGCCGCGAAACTGGGGCTGCAGGCCATGGCCGAGGGCGTGGAGACTGCGGCTGAACTGCGCGGCCTGCGTTCGCTCGACTGCCATCGGGTGCAGGGCGCGCTGATTGCCGAGCCGTTGCCGTTCGCGCAGCTGAAGGAGTTCCTCGAGGCGCTGCCGACGCTGCGCCGGATGCACCTGGTGCGCGACGCGCGCGACAGCGCAGCGTAGAAGGCGACCGTCGGCGTCGAATCGGACCCGTACCGCCCCCGGAGCGGGCCGCGGCGCGGGGATCGTCGACTCAGTCGAGATCGAGTCCCATCGCCTCGCGAACCTCGCGCATCGTCTCCTGCGCGATCTTGCGTGCCTGCTCGCAACCGTCGGCAACGATGTTGCGCAGAAGGCTCGGGTCGTCGACGTAGGGCTGCGCCCGCTGATGGAAGACCTGCTGCTCGGCGAGGATCGCGTCGATCACCGGCTGCTTGCACTCGAGGCAACCGATGCCCGCACTGCGGCAACCCGTCTGCACCCATTCGCGCGTCGCCTCGTCGGAATAGACGAGGTGCAGCTGCCAGACCGGGCAGCGCTCGGGCTCGCCCGGATCGGTGCGCCGCACACGCGCCGGATCGGTGGGCATCGTGCGGATCTTCCTGCGCACCGACTCGGGGTCTTCGCGCATCGCGATCGCATTGCCGTAGCTCTTGGACATCTTCTGCCCGTCGATGCCGGGCATTCGCGACGCCTCGGTGAGCAGCGCCTGCGGCTCGGCGAGGATGATCCGCCGGCTGCCTTCGAGGTAACCGAACAGCCGCTCGCGGTCGCCCATGCTCAGGTTCTGCGCCAGCTCGAGCAGTTCGCGGCCCCGCTGCAGGGCGGTGTCGTCGCCCTGCTCCTGGTAGCGCGTGCGCATCTGCTCGTAGAGCCTGGCACGCTTGCTGCCCAGCTTCTTCACCGCCTCGCGCGCCTTGTCCTCGAACCCTGGCTCGCGGCCGAACAGGTGATTGAAGCGACGCGCGATCTCGCGGGTGAACTCGACGTGTGGCACCTGGTCTTCGCCGACCGGCACCCACGCAGCCCGGTACATCAGGATGTCGGCGGCCTGCAGCAGCGGATAGCCGAGGAAGCCGTAGGTGGACAGGTCGCGATCGGAGAGTTTTTCCTGCTGGTCCTTGTAGGTGGGCACGCGCTCGAGCCAGCCCAGCGGCGTGACCATCGACAGCAGCAGGTGCAGCTCGGCGTGCTCGGGCACGCGCGACTGGATGAACAGCACCGACTGCTGCGGATCGATGCCCGCCGCCAGCCAGTCGATGACCATCTCCCAGACGTTGTCGCCGATCACTTCCGGCGAATCGTAGTGCGTGGTGAGCGCGTGCCAGTCGGCCACGAAGAACAGGCAGGGATGCTCGGACTGCAGCCGCACCCAGTTCTTCAGCGCGCCGTGATAGTGACCCAGGTGCAGGGCGCCGGTGGGGCGCATGCCGGATACGACTCGCTCGGTGAACATGGTCGGTCGGTCAATCGGTCAGCGAAAGGAGCGCCGCGAGCACGCCGACCCCGATGTCGATCAGCGGTGCGACGATGAAACCCAGCGCGCCGGTGGCCAGCAGCGCGAGCAGGATGAACAGCCCGTAGGGTTCGAGCCGCGAGAACCCCGCAGCCATGCGCACCGGCAGCAGGCTGGTGACGATGCGCCCGCCGTCGAGCGGAGGCACCGGCACCAGATTGAGCACTGCCAGGGCCAGGTTGACGAAGATGCCCGCGATCGCCATGCGCGCGAAGAACTCGACGTCGCTGCCGAGAACGCCCGTCAGCTTCAGGGCAAGACCCCAGCCAAGAGCCATCGCAAGGTTGGCCAACGGCCCGGCCGCGGCGACGATGCCCATGTCGCGACCCGGCGAGCGCAGGTTCGAGGGCACGACCGGAACCGGCCTGGCCCACCCGAAGAGCATCGCTTCACCCGCCGCCTTGCTGGCGAGAAGGATCAACGCCGGCACCAGCAGCGTGCCGACCGGGTCGATGTGGCGCAGCGGATTGAGGCTCACGCGGCCCTGCAACTGCGCAGTGCGGTCGCCCAGGCGCGCGGCAACGAGGCCGTGCGCGGCCTCGTGCAGCGTGATCGCGAATATCACCGGAATTGCATAGACCGCGATCAGCTGCGGAAGGCTCAAATCCATGACGGCGATTGTAGCAGCCGGCCCCGTCGCGCCGCGGCTCGCGCACCGACGCCCTCGCCACCAGCCGCTCAGAAGCGCACCCGCAGCGCCGACTTCCCGGCACCACGCGCGACCATGCCTTCGATGCTGCCGCAGCCCATGCGAACCACCAGGGGCTCCGGGCCGGTGAGGTCGATCACCGTCGTGGGCACGAAGCCCTGCCCGCCCGCGTCGATCACCAGTTCGATGCGCCGCGACAGGCGTGCGACGATTGCGTCGGCGTCGTTCAGAGGGTCGTCCTCGCCCGGCAGGATCAGGCTCGAACACAGCATCGGCTCGCCGTGCGCTTCGAGCAGACCCTGGGCAACCGCCGCGTCGGGAACCCTCAGCCCGATCGTCCGTCGTGACGGGTGCCACAGACGTCGTGGCACCTCCTTCGTGGCGTCGAGCACGAACGTGTAGGGACCCGGCGCCCACTCCTTGAGGAAGCGATACTGCCGGCTGTCGACCATCGCATGGGTGGACAGTTCGGAGAGGTCGCGACACATCAGCGTGAGCAGGTGACGCTCGTCGAGCCCGCGAATCGCGCGCAGCCGGTCGACCGCGCTCTTGTCGCCAAGCCGGCAGGCGAGCACGTAGCAGGCGTCGGTGGGCAGCGCCACGAGGCCGCCGGCACCCAGCACATCGGCGGCCTGCCGCAGCAGGCGCGCCTGCGGGTTCTTCGGATGCAGCGTTAAGCGCTGCGTCATGCCCGCGCCGCCGTGGTCGCGCCGCTCGGGGCACGCGCAGACCGCGCACACGCCGCCGCCCACGCGGCCTCGGGCCAGTCGAGCCACACCGGCACCAGCGCATCGGGCAACGCCGGCAGGCTGCCCAGTTCGACGCGGCTTTCGTCGGGTCCGTGGAAATCGGATCCGCGCGAGGCGCGCAGCCCGAATTCGTGCGCGACCTGCGCGAAGCGCCGATACTGGTCGCGCGTGTGCGAGCCGCAGACGACTTCGATCGCCTCGCCGCCGGCTTCGCGAAACGCGCCCACCAGTGCCCACAGCGCGGTCTCGCCGAGCCGGTAACGGCCCGGATGCGCGAGCACCGCGACACCGCCGGCGGCACGGATCCACTGTACCGCGTCGGCCAGGCCCGCCCAGCGATGCGCGACGAACCCCGGCCTGCCTTCCGACAGATAACGCTGGAAGACCTCCGCGACGTCGCGACACACGCCGCGTTCGACGATGTGACGCGCGAAATGCGTGCGCCCCACCATCGCCGGGTTGCCGACGAAGCGCAAGGCGCCCTGATAGGCGCCGGCGATCCCGGCGCGCGCCAGGTCCTCGCCCATCTCCCGCGCGCGCGCGTCGCGGCCGCTGCGCGTGCGCGCCAACCCGTCGCGCAGTGGCGCGCAACCGGGGTCGATGCGCAGGCCGAGCACGTGGATCGTCTCCCCGCCCCAGCTGACCGAGATCTCGACGCCCGGCACGAAGGCAAGGCCGAGCGCGGCGGCGGCCGCACCTGCCTCCGTCAGCCCACCGAGCTCGTCGTGGTCGGTGAGCGCGAACAGCTGCACGCCGCGTGCGTGCGCGCGCCGCGCAACTTCGGCCGGCGCGAGCACGCCGTCGGAGACGCGCGAATGCGCGTGCAGGTCGGCGTTGAGCCGCAGTACGTCCGCGGGCACGCTCATGAGTCCGACGCCGCCAGGTGCTCGACGATCAGCCGTGCCACGGCGTCTGGACGATCGTGGTGGAGCATGTGCCCGGCGCCCGCGACCGTCACCTGGCGCAGCGAGCGGATCGCCCGCAGGCGCCGTCGGTACTCGGGCTCGTGCACGAACGACATCGAGCCGCTGGCGTGCTCCGCCAGTACCCACAGCACCGGCGCGGTGATCGCCCGCCAGCAGGCGAGGACCTCGGGCACACGGTACAGAACCGGCGAGGAGATCCGGTGAGCCGGGTCTGCCAGCAGCTCGAAGCGGCCGGCGGCGTTCTCGCGCGCCCAGTGCAATGCGAGGAAGCGCGCAAAATCGGCGCGCAGGCGTGGATTGCCGCGGATCAGCCGCGCGGCCACCTGTTCGCGCGAGGCATAGTCGCGCAGCGCCGCACCGTCGCGCAGCTCGTCGAGCCAGCGCGCGTAGCGGCCAGGCGCCTGCGCAGGCCGCGTCGCCCTCAGACCCACGCCATCGAGGTTCACCAACCGGCGCACCCGCCGCGGCCGCACCCCGGCATAGAGCGCCGCGACGTTGCCACCCATGCTGTGGCCGACGAGGTCGACCGCCTGCCCCGGCGCGAGTGCATCGAGCAGCGCATCGAGGTCGCCGAGGTAGTCCGGGAACCAGTAGGCGTCGGCACCGCTGCGTCCGGTCAGGCCGAAGCCGCGCCAGTCGGGAGCGATCAATCGCCAGTGGGCAGGCAGCAGATCGACCACGAACTGGAACGACGCGGACACGTCCATCCAGCCGTGCAGCAGGACCACCGTCGTCGTGCCGGGCGCGAGCGGGTGCTGCGGCTCCCAGCAGCGGACGTGATGACGCAGGCCCCGCGCCTCGACGAACAGCGAGCGGCTCTCGCGCCGCGGCCGGTACGCGTCGGTCGCCGCGCCCGGCGCGCTTGCGGGCGCGCCTGCCGATGCCGGCGGCGCTGCAGCGGGACGGGACGACGACGCAGTGGAAACGGGCACAATACACACCAGATGGAGTCCTGCCGACATTATAGGAACCCGGGGGGTCATCGATGAGGATTGCGGCACGCGACGACTATGACGAGTTGCACGGCACCTTCCGATGGCTCGTTCCCGAGCGCTTCAACATCGCCGAAGCCTGCTGTGCGCGCTGGGCGGGCAAGGCGCGACGGACCGCCATCGTGGTCGACCACGGCGATGGCCGCATCGAGCGCGTGGCGTATCGGCGGATCCACGACGACGCGAACCGGCTGGCCAACGCGCTCGCCGCGCTCGGCGTGCACCGTGGCGACCGCGTCGCGGTGGTGCTGCCGCAACGCCCGGAGACCGCGGTCGCGCACATGGCGATCTACCGCCTCGGTGCGGTGGCAATGCCGCTGTCGATCCTGTTCGGCCCCGATGCGCTGCGCTTCCGGCTCGACGACAGTGCGGCGGTGGCGGCGATCGTCGACGCGGAATATCTGGGCAACCTGCGCGCCGCGCGCGGTGAATCGGTACGGCACGTAGTGGTGGTGCCCGCCCCCGGCGAGTGCCCGGCGCTGCACGGCGGCGAGCACGACTATGTCGCACTGCTCGCGCGCGCGCGTGACCGCTGCGGCGCAGTGGACACACGGGCCGCCGACCCGGCGGTGCTGATCTACACCAGCGGCACCACCGGAGCGCCCAAGGGCGCGCTGATCCCGCATTGCGCGCTGATCGGCAACCTGAGCGGCTTCGTCGCGTCGCAGAACTGGTTCCCGCGGCCGCGCGACGTGTTCTGGTCGCCGGCGGACTGGGCCTGGACCGGGGGACTGATGGACGCCTTGCTGCCGGCGCTCTATTTCGGCCACCCGATCGTCGCCCAGCGCGCCCGCTTCTCGCCCGAGCGCGCGTTCGCCCTGCTCGAGCGCCATCACGTCACCAATACCTTCCTGTTTCCCACCGCGCTGAAGATGATGATGAAGCACGCACCCGAGCCACGCGCGCGCCACCGGCTCGCACTGCGCGCGGTCATGAGCGCGGGCGAGGCGGTCGGTGAAACGCTGTTCGACTGGTGCCGCGATGCACTCGGCGTCACCGTCAACGAGATGTTCGGGCAGACGGAAGTCAACTACGTGGTCGGCAACTCCGCGCAGCGCTGGCCGGCGCGCCCCGGTTCGATCGGCCGTGCCTACCCGGGGCACCGGGTCGCGATCCTCGACGACGACGGGCACGAACTGCCGCCAGGCCAGCTCGGCGAGATCGCGGTGCACCGCCTCGACCGCCACGGCCATCCCGATCCGGTGTTCTTTCTCGGCTACTGGGGCAACGACACGGCCACGCAGGCGAAGTTCAGCGGCGACTGGTGCCGAACCGGTGACCTCGCCACCGCCGATCCCGACGGCTATCTCTGGTACGGCGGGCGCGCCGACGACATGTTCAAGGCCGCCGGCTACCGGATCGGGCCCGGCGAAATCGAGAGCTGCCTGGTGCGCCACCCGGCGGTGGCCAACGCAGCGGTGGTGCCCAGGCCCGACGCCGAGCGCGGCAACGTGATCAAGGCCTTCGTGGTGCTCGCGCCGGGCCATGTCGCGTCGCCGGCGCTGGTCGAGCAGCTGCAGCAGCACGTGCGCGGCAAACTTGCGCCCTACGAGTATCCGAAGGTGATCGAGTTCATCGACGAGCTGCCGATGACCACCACCGGCAAGGTGCAGCGACGCGTGCTGCGCGAGCGCGAACAGGCGGCAGCAGGCGGGCAGTGAACAGACCGGGGAGTCTCGAATCGCGCAGGGCGCGCCGCCCGACACCGTCTTTCTTTCGCACTTCAGGAATTCCTGCCCATGTCGATTTACCGTCTTGGCAATCGCATTCCGCGCATCGACGCGTCCGCCTGGGTCGCCGCGTCGGCCGACCTGATCGGGCAGGTCGAGCTCGCCGCCGAGTCGAGTGTCTGGTTCAACTGCACGCTGCGCGGTGACAACGAGCCGATCCGCATCGGTGCGCGCAGCAACGTCCAGGACAACTGTGTCCTGCACACCGACCCCGGCTACCCGCTGAGAATCGGCGAGCGCGTCACCGTCGGCCACCAGGCGATGCTGCACGGCTGCACGATCGACGACGAAGCGCTGGTGGGCATCCAGGCAATCGTGCTGAACGGCGCACGCATCGGTCGCCACTGCCTGATCGGCGCGGGTGCGCTGGTGGCCGAAGGCAAGGTCATCCCCGAGCGCAGCCTCGTACTGGGCGCGCCGGGCCGCGTCGTGCGCCAACTGACCGACGCCGAAGTGGCGGACCTGCTGGCCGGCACCGAGCGCTACGTGCAGCGCGCACGCCTGTTTCGCGAGACGCTGGCTTGCCAGCCGCGCGCATGACGATCCCGAGGCCGGTGCGCGACGGCGTGCTGCGTTTCCTCCTGCGTGGTGCCTCGGTACGCGGCGAAGTCGTGGTGCTCGATCGCGCCTGGCGCGAGGTGATTGCACGCCACGCGCTGCCCGCACCGGTGCGCGATCGGCTCGGCGAGCTGTCCGCAGCCGCGGCGTTGCTGGGCGCAACGCTGAAATTCGACGGCTCGCTGGTGCTGCAGATCCACGGCGACGGCCCGGTGGTGCTGTTCGTGGTCGAGTACCGTTCCGACGGCAGCTACCGGGCCACCGCGAAGCTGCGCGAAGGGGCGTCGATTCCGCCCGATACGCCACTGCCGGCGCTGGTCGACACGCAGCGGGGCGGCCGCTTCGTGGTCACGCTCGATCCGCACGGGCGCGCGCCCGACAGGCCCGCGTGGCAGGGCGTCGTGCCCCTCGAAGGCACCACGGTCGCGGGCGTGCTCGAGCGCTACATGCAGCGCTCCGAGCAGATTCCCACGCGGCTGTGGCTGGCCGCCGACGGCGAACGGGCCGTCGGCCTGCTGCTGCAGCGCCTGCCCGACGAGGGCGGCCGGCCGGAGCCCGACATCGACGGCTGGAACCGCCTGCAGCAGCTCGCGGAGACCGTGGCCCCCGAAGAGCTGTTGACGCTGTCGGCCGACGAACTGCTCAGGCGACTGTTCTGGCAGGAGTCGCTGCACGCGTTCGACCATCGGCCGTGCCGCTTCGCATGTCGCTGTACCCGCGAAAAAGTGGGCGAGATGCTGCGGATGCTGGGCAGCGACGAAGTCGAGGCGATCCTGGCCGAACGTGGCGAGATCGAAGTGCGCTGCGAGTACTGCAACCAGGCGTACCGCTTCGACCTGGTCGACAGCATCGCGCTGTTCCACCCGGTGGCACCCGCGCCCGAAGGCGCTCCGAAGCGACACTGAGAGGGCCGCAGCCGCTCAGCGAGGCGGTGGCGCGGACATCGCGGCGGTGCGTATCCGCTCTTCGGAGCGTCGCGCACCGGCCTCGTTGATCTGCACGAAGATCTCTCCCGGCATGACCATGCCGAGCTCGTAGCGGGCACGCTCCTCGAGCGCCTGCTTGCCGGCACGCAGGTCGCCGACCTCGGCCTGCAGCGCACGGTTGCGCGAAGCCAGCCGCGCGTTGACCTCCTGCTGCGCGCTCAGCTGGCGGTCGAGTTCCCAGACGCGCAGCCAGCCGCCCTTGCCGAGCCACAGCGGATACTGGATCAGCACCAGCAGCAAGGCCAGAACGACGCCCAGGGTGCGCATCGGGGATCGACCTCCCACGTCGAGGCGCACCGCGCGCGCCTTCAGCCCAGATTGTAGAACGCCGAACGGCCCGGATACGCAGCGACGTCGCCGAGGTCTTCCTCGATGCGCAACAGCTGGTTGTACTTGGCCATCCGGTCGGTGCGGCTCATCGAGCCGGTCTTGATCTGCAGCGCGTTGGTCGCCACGGCGATGTCGGCGATCGTGGTGTCCTCGGTCTCGCCCGAGCGGTGCGAGATGACGGCGGTGTAGTTGTAGCGCTTGGCCAGCTCGATGGCCGCGAAGGTCTCGGTGAGCGTGCCGATCTGGTTGATCTTCACCAGGATCGAATTGGCGATGCCTTCGTCGATTCCGCGCTGCAACAACCGCGTGTTGGTGACGAACAGGTCATCCCCCACCAGCTGCACGCGGTCGCCGAGGACGTCGGTGAGCAGTTTCCAGCCGTCCCAGTCGTTCTCGGCCATGCCGTCCTCGATCGAGAGGATCGGGTAGCGATCGCACCAGGTGGCCAGCAGGTTGGTGAAGTCGCCGGCAGAGAGCACCATGCCCTCGCCGTCGAGGTGGTAGTGTCCGTCGCGGAAGAACTCCGAACTGGCGCAGTCGAGGCCGAGCGCAATCTGCCGGCCGGGCTCGTAGCCCGCCTTCTCGATCGCCTCGAGGATCAGGCGGATGGCCGCTTCGTGGTTTTCCACGCTGGGAGCGAAGCCGCCTTCGTCGCCGACCGCGGTCGACATGCCGCGCTCGTTGATCAGCTTCTTCAACGCGTGGAACACCTCGGCGCCGTAGCGCAGCGCCTCGCGCAGACTGGGTGCGCCCACCGGCAGGATCATGAACTCCTGCAGGTCGAGGTTGTTGTTGGCGTGCGCGCCGCCGTTGATGACGTTCATCATCGGCACCGGCAGCGACATCGCGCCCGAACCTCCGAAGTAGCGGTACAGCGGCAGCCCCGACTCCTCGGCCGCTGCCTTGGCCACGGCCATCGACACCGCGAGCATTGCGTTGGCGCCGAGCCGCCCCTTGTTCGCGGTGCCGTCGAGCTCGATCAGCGTGCGGTCGATGTAGGCCTGCTCGGCCGCGTCGAGTCCCATGATCGCTTCGGAGATCTCGGTGTTGATGTGCTCCACGGCCCTGAGCACGCCCTTGCCGAGGTAGCGCCCCGGGTCGCCGTCGCGCAACTCGATGGCTTCATGCGAGCCGGTGGAGGCGCCCGAAGGCACCGCCGCGCGGCCCATGACGCCCGACTCGAGCAGCACGTCGCACTCGACGGTGGGATTGCCGCGCGAATCGATGATCTCGCGCCCGATGATGTCGACGATCGCGCTCATGCCGGCTCCACTCCCTGCACCACCACCATGTTGAAGAACTCGGTGGCGCCGGCGCGCCTGGCACGTGCCTCGCGATACCGGGCCGAACCATAGAACGCACGCGCGGCGGCAAGATCGGGGAACTCGAGCATCACCATGCGATTCGGCTGCCAGTCGCCCTCGAACACCTCGTGCTCGCCACCGCGCACCAGGAAACGCCCGCCGGCGGCCTCGATCGCCGCAGGCGTCAGCGCCATGTATTGCCGGTACTTCCCGGAGTCGGTCACCTTGATGTCGGCGATCACGTAGGCGGGCATGCGATTCGTTCCTTACGGTTGCCGTGCATGGATCGCCTGTTCGGCGAAGCCGTCGCGCTTGACGACGTCGTCGAGCGCCTTCAGCGTGGCCAGCAACCCGGCCATGCGGGCGAGCGGCCACGCGTTGGGTCCATCGGACCGTGCGCGCGCCGGATCGGGATGCGTCTCCATGAACAGGCCCGAGACGCCGGCGCCGACCGCCGCGCGCGCCAATACCGGCACGAACTCGCGCTGGCCGCCCGAGGAAGTGCCCTGCCCGCCTGGCAACTGCACCGAATGCGTGGCATCGAACACCACCGGGCAGCCGGTCTCGCGCATGATCGCCAGCGCGCGCATGTCGGAGACGAGGTTGTTGTAGCCGAACGAGGCGCCGCGCTCGCAGACGAGGATGTTGTCGCCGTCGCCGCCCGTCTCGATCGCCGCCGCACGGGCCTTGTCGACCACGTTCTTCATGTCGTGCGGCGCGAGAAACTGGCCCTTCTTGATGTTCACCGGACGGCCGGCCGACGCCACCGCGCGAATGAAGTCGGTCTGTCGCACCAGGAAGGCCGGCGTCTGCAGCACGTCGACCACTTCGGCCACCGGCGCCACCTGGTCGATCCCGTGCACGTCGGTGAGCACCGGCACGCCGACCTGGCGGCGCACCTCGGCGAGAATCTTCAGGCCTTCTTCGAGCCCCGGGCCGCGGAACGATCCGCCCGAACTGCGGTTGGCCTTGTCGAACGACGACTTGTAGATGAACGGGATGCCCAGCGAGCCGGTGATCTCCTTCAACTGCGCGGCGGTCTCGAGAGCCAGCTCGCGCGATTCGATCGCGCAGGGCCCTGCGATCAGGAAGAACGGGCGGTCGAGTCCGGCTTCGAATCCGCACAGGCGCATGCGCGCGTTCCTCAGGCCAGCCTGACCACGCCCGGCTCGCTGCGCGCCGGCCGCTGTGCGGCACGCGCGAGCGCCGCCTCGATGTAGGAGCGGAACAGCGGATGGCCGTTGCGCGGCGTGGAGGTGAACTCGGGATGGAACTGCACGCCGACGAACCACGGGTGCGCCATCGGGCCGCTGCGCGGCAGCTCGACGATCTCGGTGAGCCCTTCGGCGGGCGTGCGCGCCGCGACCACCAGCCCCGCCTGCTCGAGGCGCCCGACGTAGTGGTTGTTGACCTCGTAGCGGTGGCGGTGACGCTCGTTGACGTCGTCGCCGTAGATCGAGGCCGCCAGCGTGCCCGGCTGCACCGGGCAGCGCTGCGCGCCCAGCCGCATCGTGCCGCCGAGTCCGGTGCGCGCGTCGCGCTTCTCGACGCGCCCTTCGCGGTCGAGCCATTCGGTGATCAGCCCCACCACCGGATGCGGCGTGGCCGGGTCGAACTCGGTGCTGTTGGCGCCTTCGAGGCCGCAGACGTCGCGGGCGAACTCGATCACCGCCAGCTGCATGCCCAGGCAGATGCCGAGATAGGGCACGCCGTTCTCGCGCGCGTAGCCGATCGCGCGGATCTTGCCTTCGACACCACGGCGGCCGAACCCGCCGGGCACGAGGATCGCGTCGAAGCCGCCCAGCAGCGCAGGCCCCTCGACCTCGATGCGCTCGGAGTCGATGTACTCGATTCCGATGCGGCTCTCGGTGTGGATCCCCGCGTGCACCAGCGCCTCGCTGAGCGACTTGTACGACTCGGTGAGGTCGACGTACTTGCCGACCATCGCGATGCGCACCTCGTGCTTCGGGTTTTCGAGCGAGTGCACGAGGCGGTCCCAGACGCCGAGGTCGGCCGGCTTCGTGTCGAGCCGCAGGATCTCGCACAGCGTGCGATCGACGCCCTGCTCGTGCAGCATGCGCGGGATCCTGTAGATGCTGGTGGCGTCCCAGACCGAGATCACCGAGTCGAGCGGCACGTTGGAGAACAGCGAAATCTTCGCGCGCTCGTCGTCGGGAATGCGGCGGTCTGCGCGGCACATCAGCATGTCGGCCTGGATGCCGATTTCACGCAGCTTCTGCACCGAGTGCTGCGTGGGCTTGGTCTTGAGCTCGCCCGCCGACGGGATGAACGGCACCAGCGTGAGATGCACGAAGCAGGCGTTGCCGCGCCCGAGCTTCAGACTCATCTGCCGTGCCGCCTCGAGAAACGGCAGCGACTCGATGTCGCCCACCGTGCCGCCGATCTCGACGATCGCCACCTGCGCGGCCGCGTCGGTACCCACACCCGCGCCGCGCTCGATGAACGCCTGGATCTCGTTGGTGATGTGCGGGATGACCTGCACCGTGCGCCCGAGGTATTCGCCGCGGCGCTCCTTCTTGATGACCGATTCGTAGATCTGCCCGGTCGTGAAGTTGTTCGTGCGACGCATCCGCGCCGACACGAAGCGCTCGTAGTGCCCCAGGTCGAGGTCGGTTTCGGCGCCGTCCTCGGTGACGAACACCTCGCCGTGCTGGAACGGGCTCATCGTGCCCGGATCGACGTTGATGTAGGGATCGAGCTTGAGAAGCGTGACCCGGATGCCGCGCGACTCGAACAGCGCAGCGATCGACGCAGCGGCGATCCCCTTGCCCAGCGAGGACACCACGCCACCGGTGACGAAGACGAATTTGGTCATGAGGCTCGGCCGGCAAACCGCGATTATACAGGCGAAGCGCCGGGTTCCCGGCCGCCGCGGCGCCCCGGCCACGGCAATCGCAGGCGCACTTCGGCGCCGCCTCCCTCGCCGCCGCCGATCGTGCAGCCGCCGCCGCAGGCGGTGGCACTGCGGGCGAATTCGTCGAACACCGCCGCGGGACCCCGGTCGTCGCCGGGGCTCCATGGCCTGCCGTCGTCGCTCACCTGCAGCCGCAGCTCGTCGTCCTCGCGGATTGCCGAAACGATCACCAGCGCGGCGCCACGCTCGCCCAGTGCCTGTTCGAGCGCGCCATCGGCGATGCGCCAGGCGAGCGTCTCGACCGCGGGCTCGCCCAGGCCGAAGTCGCGATCTTCGCCCGGTTCGAGCATCAGTTCGATGCGCGCGCCCGGATGGCGCAGCCGCCAGTCGGCCACCAGTGCGCGCAGGCCATCGGGCAGCGATTCGCCCTGCAATTCGTGGCTGCGCAGCCGCGCCAGCAGCGCGCGGATCGACGCCGCCATCGTGTCGGCGCTGCGGCGCACGAGCTGCGCCAGCTCGGCCAGCGAGGGCTCACGCGGAGCAAGTCGCGCCGCCAGGGTCTCGGTCATCGCGCGCAATCCCGCCAGCGGCTCGCCCAGCTCGCGCTGCATCGCCGAACCGAGCTCGCGCCGCTGCGCTTCGAGCTCGCGCTCGAAGCGCAGCGCCATGTCGCGCTGCAGGTCGCGCTCCGCCTCCACCTCGCGCAGGCGTGCACGCGCGGCGTCGAGCGGAGCCTCCGGCTGCAACGTCAGATGCCGGATGCCGTGTCTTTCGTCCATGGTTCGCCTCAGCTCCTCGAGAATGCGTGGCCAGTGCGCGACGTCGTCGATCGCCAGGTGCGCCGCCAGCGCCGCCCGCCCGTCGCCGAGCGACCACAGGTGCAGATCGTGCACCGACCCGACCCCGGCCGGACGGCGTAGCGACGCCTCGACCGCCGCCGGGTCGATCCCTTCGGGGGCGGCATTCATCAGTACCCGGCCGCTCGCGTGCAGCAAGCGCACGGTCGAGACCAGCAGCAGGGCCGCGATCGCCAGCGTCAGGATCGGGTCGACCAGCGCCCAGCCAGTGAACCAGACCGTCGCCAGCGCCACGATCGCGATCAGGGATCCGGCGAAGTCGCCGATGACGTGCAGCAGCGCGGCGCGGGTGTTCAGCTCGTGGCGACCACCGTGCAGCAGGCGCCACACCGCGGCATTCACCAGCAGCCCGGCGACCGCCACCGGCAGCGCCACCGTCGGGTCGATCAGATGCGGCGTGTGCATCCGCTCGATCGCCTCATGCACGATGAAGCCCAGCACTGCCAGGTAGAACAGCCCGTTCACCAGCGCTGCCAGCGGCTCGATGCGCCCGTAGCCGAAGCTCATGCCGGGTACCGGTCTGCGCCGCGACACCCATTGGGCGGCCCAGGCCAGGCCGAGCGCGGCCGCATCGGTCAGCATGTGCACGCCGTCGGAGGCCAGCGCCAGCGAGCCGCTGGCCAGGCCGACCACGATTTCCAGCACACCGAAGCCGAGCACGATCACCACTGACCAGCCGAGCGGGCGCGACGGCGCCGGTACGCGCTGATGCGGATGGCCGTGGTCGTCGTGCGGCTGCGCCTGGCGCGCGTGGGAGTGGGCGGCGTGCGCCGCGCGCGGGTCGGTCATTGCTGGATTGTAGCGGCCCTTATAATCGCAGCCGGAGCGCAAACGATCCAGGCGAGGACATCGATGAGCAAGGTATTCCCGGGCGCCGCGGCGGCCCTTGCGGGCGTGGTCGCCGACGGCCAGACGATCGCGGTCGGCGGATTCGGCCTGTGCGGCATTCCCGAGACGCTGATCACCGCGCTGCGCGACTCCGGGGTGAAGAACCTGACCTGCATCTCGAACAATGCCGGCGTCGACGGCTTCGGCCTCGGCAAGCTGCTCGCGACGCGCCAGATCCGCAAGATGATCGCCTCGTACGTCGGCGAGAACAGGGAGTTCGAGCGCCAGTACCTGGCAGGCGAGCTCGAACTCGAATTCACCCCGCAGGGCACGCTCGCCGAGAAACTGCGCGCCGGCGGCGCCGGCATCCCCGCGTTCTACACCCGCACCGGCGTGGGCACGATCGTCGCCGAAGGCAAGGAGCTGCGCGCGTTCGACGGCCACACTTACGTCATGGAGCGCTCACTGGTGCCCGACGTCTCGCTGGTGAAGGCCTGGATGGCCGACCGCGCCGGCAACCTCGTCTTCCGGCGCACCGCGCGCAATTTCAACCCCAACGTCGCGATGGCCGGCCGCCTCACGGTGGCCGAGGTGGAGGTCATCGTGCCCACCGGAGAGATCGATCCCGACCAGGTCCATCTGCCCGGCATCTACGTGCACCGCATCGTGCACAACCCGACGCCGGAGAAACGCATCGAGCAGCGCACCACGCGGCCGCGATAAGGAGAACCGACATGCCCTGGAATCGTGACCAGATGGCCGCGCGCGCGGCCCGCGAGCTGCGTGACGGCTTCTACGTCAACCTCGGCATCGGCCTGCCCACGCTGGTGGCCAACCACGTGCCGGCCGACATCGAAGTGTGGCTGCAGTCCGAGAACGGCCTGCTCGGCATCGGCCCCTTCCCCACTGACGACGAAGTCGACGCCGACCTGATCAACGCCGGCAAGCAGACGGTGACCACGCTGCCCGGCTCGTCGATCTTCTCGTCGGCCGACTCGTTCGCGATGATCCGCGGCGGCAAGATCAACCTCGCGATTCTCGGTGCGATGCAGGTCAGCGAGACGGGCGACCTCGCCAACTGGATGATCCCCGGCAAGATGGTCAAGGGGATGGGTGGCGCGATGGATCTCGTCGCCGGCGTCGGTCGCGTCATCGTGCTGATGGAACACACCGCGAAGAAGAAGGACGGCGTCGAAGAGCAGAAGATCCTGAAGACCTGCACGCTGCCGCTCACCGGCGTGGGCGTGGTCGACATGATCATCACCGACCTTGGCGTGATCGACGTGACGGCCGACGGCCTGAGGCTGCGCGAACTCGCGCCCGGCGTGACGAAGGAAGAGGTCGTCGCGAAGACCGCCTGCCCGATCGACGTGTCGGGCCTGCAGTAACCCTGCACCGACGCGCCCGCGCGTCGGTGCGCCGACACCGGGCAATCAACGCAGCCGCGGCGTGACGATGGCCTGTCGCGCGTGCTCGGGCAGAGGCACCGACTTGCGCCGGGAATGGTCGACCCAGACCACCTTCGCCGCGCCCTGCGCGCACACGGCGCCCGGATCGTCGGTGCGCATCATGTCGACGAAGGTCTCGAAACTCGAACGGCCCACTGCACCGACGTACTGGCGCGCGAGCACCGTGCCGGGGTATTCGAGCTGGCGCAGGAACGTGCAGCTCGCATTGATGATCAGCGGCCCCTGCCCGGCCGGGTCCGGCGCAAAGCCCAGCGTGACGAACCAGCTGATGCGCAGCTGCTCCATGTAGCGGAAATAGACCGTATTATTCACGTGGCCCATCGCGTCCATGTCGCCCCAGCGGATCGGCATTTCGAGTTCGAAGACCAGGATGCGCTCGCTCACCTGTTTGCCTCACCAATCGATCGGCCGGCGCGGCCGGTTCGACCGCCACGCCGGCGCTTCGCCATGATCACCCATCCCGACCGGGACGCGCTGCAGAACGAAATCCATGCGCGGCCGCGCCAGCCGCTGGCCACGCCTCAGCGAGTGTCGCACATCGCGTTGATGCGAACGGCGCACGGCGACGCCACCGTGCTGCCCGATCCGCTCGGACCACTGTGTGCCAGCGCCGGAGTCGCAGCGCCCGACACGCGCGGCGGACACTTCTTCGCCGACTTCGGCACGTTTCGCCTCAAGCGCGAGCGCCACGGCGAGTTCGATGACTACACCGTCTACTGCGACGACGTCGACGCGCGCGCGCCGTTCGCGCGCCCTGCCATCGACGCGCTCCCCGCGGGCTGGCTCGACACGCTGCCCGGCCTGCTGATCGCCGCGGTCCACATCGCGCTGTTGCCGGCGCGCGAGATGCCCGACGGCACGGCCGCTGCAGCGGCCGCGTTCGGCGCGAACGAATTCGCCGGCGCATCGATCGCCGACGGAGCGGCTCGCGCCTTCACCGACTTTCGCGTCGACGAGCGCGGCTTCACGCGCGTTCTGGTGATCGACAGCGCGCTCACCCCTGCCCACGCCGGCCGCGTGGTGCAACGCCTGATCGAGGTGGAGGTCTACCGGATGGTGGCGATGCTCGCGTTTCCGCTGGCGCACACGAGCGCCGCCGAACTCGACCGGGTGGAGGCCGCACTCGGCACGCTGGTCGCGAGACTCGAGGCGGCGCCCGTGCAGGAGGAACCGGCGCTGCTCGGTGAGGTGAGCCGGCTCGCCGGCACCGTGGAGCGCATCGCGGCCTCGGTGGGCTTTCGCTTCGGTGCGGCGCGTGCCTACCACGCGCTGGTGCGCCAGCGTGGTACCGAGTTGCGCCAGCAGCGCCTGCCGGGCCTGCAGACGCTCACCGCGTTCCTCGAGCGTCGCTTCGATCCCGCGATGGCGTTCTGCGAGAGCGTCGGGCGGCGCATCGAGTCGGTGGCCGAGCGCATCGCTCGCGCCAGCGCGCTGTTGCGCACCCGCGTCGAGATCGAGCGCGAACGCCACAACCAGGAGCTGCTCGCGACGATGAACCGGCGCGCCAGACTGCAGCTGCACCTGCAGCAGACGGTCGAGGGCCTGTCGGTGGCGGCGATCACCTATTACGGTGCCGGCATTGCCCACTACCTGTTCGTCGCGGCGAGGACCGTCGGCTGGCCGGTGGACCCGGAACTGGCCACGGGGCTGGCGATCGTCCCGATCGCCATCGCGGTGACACTCGGCGTGCGTCACATCCGCGCAGGCATCCGCAGGCGGCTCGGCGGCGCATAGACGGCCGCGCCGGTTCGCCGCCCGCCACCCCGAGTGCGCCGGCGCATCACGCCGCGCTACACCCCGAAGCCGTCGTCGGCGGCGATCACCGCGCCGTTGACGAACCCCGACCGGTCCGAGGCGAGCAGCAGCAGCACGCCGTCGAGGTCCTCGGGTTTGCCGACGCGTCGGCGCGGCAGCATGCGAATCAGTTTCTGCCCGGCCTCGGTCTGCCAGTGGTGCGTGTTGATCTCGGTCTCGATGTAGCCGGGGCAGATCGCGTTGACGTTGATGTTGTGGCGCCCCCACTCGAGGGCCATCGCCTTCGTCATCTGCACCACCGCGGCCTTGCTCATGCAATAGACGCCGATCTGCGCGAGCACGCGCAGCGCCGCCATCGACGCGATGTTGACGATGCGTGCCTGGCGGTGCGGATCGGACCTGGAGCGCGCGATCATCCGGCGTCCGACCTCCTGCGCGACGAAGAACGCGCCGCGCGTGTTGGTGCCGAAGACGAAGTCGAAGTCTTCGGGCGTCACGTCGACCAGCCGCTGCGTCGTGCTCACGCCCGAGTTGTTCACCAGGATGTCGATCGGGCCGGCGTCGTTCTCGGCCTGCTCGACCGCCGCCCGGATGCTCGCCGCGTCGGTCACGTCGAGCGCCACCACGTGCGCATCGCCGCCAGCAGCCTCGATCTCGGCGCGCAACTCCTTCAGGCGTTCGACGCGCCGCGAGGCGAGCACCACCTGCGCGCCGTTGTCGGCGAGCACGCGCGCGAAGCGCGCGCCCAGCCCGCTGGAGGCGCCGGTGACGAGTGCGGTCTTGCCGTCGAGATCGAAGCGGGTGGGCACGATGGACTCTCCTGTTCGAGGCGGGGGCGGCTCGGCCACGATGTTAGCCGATGCCGCGCAGCACTCGCCGCCGCCCTGTGTAGAACGCGCCGGCGCACCGCGCGCCGTTTGCACGGCATTGCCGGTTTCCGGGACAATCGTGGCCGCTGCACGATTCATCGAAGACATCCGGAGAGCCCATTTCATGGACATCGAACGCGAGTCGATGGAGTTCGACGTCGTGATCGTCGGCGGCGGACCCGCCGGCCTCGCAGCCGCAATCCGTCTGAAACAGCTCGCCGCCGGAAAGGGCAGCGAGATCGGCGTGTGCGTCATCGAAAAGGGTTCGGAGATCGGCGCGCACATCCTGTCGGGTGCAGTCATGGACCCGCGCGCCATCGACGAGTTGCTGCCCGACTGGCGCGAGCGCGGCGCGCCGCTGAACACCGCGGTGACCGAAGACCGCTTCATGTTCCTGTCGGAGACCGGCGCGCGGCAGGTGCCGAACTGGATGCTGCCGGCGTGCTTCACGAACCATGGCAACTACGTGGTGCGCCTGGGCGACGTGGTGCGCTGGCTGGGCGAGCAGGCCGAGGCGCTGGGGGTGGAGATCTTCCCCGGCTTCGCCGCCGCCGAAGTGCTCTACCACGCCGACGGCTCGGTCAAGGGTGTGGCCACCGGCAACATGGGCGTCGGCCGCGACGGCCAGCCCACCGGCAGTTTCCAGCCGGGCATGGAACTGCACGCGAAATACACCTTCTTCGCCGAGGGCTCGCGCGGCCACCTGGGCAAGCAGTTGATCGCCAGGTTCGCGCTCGACGCCGGGCGCGATCCGCAGAGCTACGGCATCGGCCTGAAGGAGTTGTGGGAAGTCGAGCCGTCGAAGTCGAAGCCCGGGCTCGTGATCCACACCGCGGGCTGGCCGCTGGACAACGCCACCTACGGCGGCTCGTTTCTCTACCACCTGGCCGACAACAAGGTGGCGATCGGCTACGTGGTGGGGTTGAACTACCGCAATCCGTACCTGTCGCCGTACGAGGAATTCCAGCGCTACAAGACCCACCCGGCGATCCGCGGCTTCCTCGAAGGCGGCAAGCGACTCGCATACGGCGCGCGTGCGATCACCGCGGGCGGCCTGAACGCACTGCCGAAGTTCGTCTTCCCGGGCGGCTGCCTGATCGGGTGCGACGCCGGATTCCTGAACGGCTCGCGGATCAAGGGCAGCCACGCCGCCATCGCCACGGGCATGCTCGCCGCCGAAGCCGCCTTCGAGGCCCTCGTCGCCGGACGCTCGGGCGACGCGTTGACCGCCTTGACCGAGGCCTTCCGTGGCTCGTGGCTGCACGACGAACTGCATCGTGCGCGCAACTTCAAGCCGGCGATGGGCAAGGGTCTGTGGCTCGGCACGCTGCTGGTGGGCATCGACCAGGTGCTGTTCCGCGGCAAGGCGCCGTTCACGCTGCACACGACGAAACCCGACCACACGTACCTGCTGCCCGCCGCCGACTGCCAGCCGATCCCGTATCCGAAGCCGGACGGCAGGCTCAGCTTCGATCGCCTCTCGTCGGTGTTCATCTCGAACACCAACCACGAGGAGAACCAGCCGATCCACCTGACGCTGAAGGATCCTTCGGTGCCGGTCAGGGTGAACCTGGCGCGCTATGCCGGGCCCGAGCAGCGCTACTGCCCGGCCGGCGTCTACGAATTCGTGCGCGACGACGACGGCACCGACCGCCTGCAGATCAACGCGCAGAACTGCGTGCACTGCAAGACCTGCGACATCAAGGATCCGACCCAGAACATCGTCTGGGTCGCACCCGAGGGCGGCGGCGGGCCGAACTACGCCGGCATGTGACAGAGGCGCTGCGCCGGGCGTCCGTGAAGCCGCAAAGGCACGCGCAGCCAGGCCGCCCGCCCGCCGCGCAGCCTGCTCAGATCGGCTTCTTCAGGAACAACGCGCCACGGATCTGCCCGGGCTCGTAGCCGGTTGCGCGGTCGGCCGGATACAGCGCGTGCAGCTTCGCCCTGACCGGCTCGCTCAGCCTGTCGACGCTGCCGTGGCACTGCACGCAAAGCGCCTGCGTAGGCAGGGCCCGGGCATAGCGGAAGACCTGCCGGCCGCCTTCGTCGACCACCTGCCACGTCTCCAGCGCCGAGGCAGCAGCGCCGGCAGCCGCCTGCGCATCGAAGCGCTCGAGGGCATTGCGCTCCCAGGCATCGGGCACGCCCTTCGGGTTGCGATTGCGCAGGCTCGCGCGACGCACGTTCCAGCCCGAGCGCTCGGAGGCCGCGCGCGCCATCTGCGGCGCCTTCTCGCGACAGACCTCGATCGCACCGGCTGGCCCGCTACGGTTCAACTCGTCGGTGAGCACGGTCAGCAGGTTGGCCGGCACCGTGGCAGCCAGGTTGCGCGCCTGCTCCAGGTAACCGGGCGGCGCGGCAGCCGGCGTGCCCGGCGGAGCCGCGCATCCGGCGAGCAGCAACGCAGCCAGCGCGGGCATGGCAAAGGACACCGGGTGCTTCATCGGGATTTCCTCCTCGGTGGCGACATTGGACGAGCGCCCGTTCCCGGGCGCTCGCGCGTATTGGGCGCAGTTCGCGCCGCCCCGTCTATAACCATTGAGGGGTAGGGGTCGCGTACCCCAGGGAGTGTCGTCCGGCAGAAACGTTTCGCGCCGGTGTTGCCGGCGCGAAACGATCGGGACAGGACGGGAGAGGAATCTACTGGCCGAACTGGCGCGCACGCCGCTGGCCGCCGCGCCCCCCGCCACCTTCGCGGTCGCCGCCGTAGCCGCCGCCACCACCGCCACCGTAGCCACCGCCACCGCTGCGGCCACCGCCACCGCCACCGTAGCCACCGCCACCGCTGCGGCCACTGCCGCCATAGCCGCCGCCACCACCGCCACCGCGGCCGAAACCGCCGCCGCCGGATTGTTCGCGCGCCTCGTTCACGACCAGGCTGCGGCCTTCGAGCGAATGGCCGTTCAGGGCGCGAATGGCGGCCTGCGCGGCTTCGTCGGAAGCCATGGTGACGAAGCCGAAACCGCGCGAACGGCCGGTTTCGCGGTCGGTGACGATCTTGGCGTCGATCACTTCACCGTGATTGCCGAATAGCTGCGACAGCTGCGCGTCGGTGGCGCGCCACGGCAGGTTGCCCACGTAGATCTTGGTTCCCATCGAAACTCGTTCCTCGGACCGTTGGACTCATTGCATTTCGAGGGACACCTGAGCGAGCAAACCGGGAAATGCAATACCGCGGACCGGCTCACCAGTCCGTTTTTCGACTTTGCCACAAACGTCCTCAAATGCACAGTGGCGCACATGGCTTGAAAAGATCCGGATACTGTATAAAAATACAGATTCCGAATCCACCAGCCCGGAGCCCCCGATGCGGGATCTCACCGCGCGCCAGCAACAGATCCTGGCGCTGATCAGGCAACACATCGCCGACACCGGCTTTCCGCCGACTCGCGCCGAAATCGCCGCGCAACTGGGCTTTCGTTCGCCCAACGCTGCCGAAGAACACTTGAAGGCGCTGGCGCGCAAGGGCGTGATCGAACTCGCCTCGGGCGCCTCGCGCGGCATTCGCCTGAAGCTGCTCCCCGATTCGGTCGACGAGACCCCGCGAGCGGTGCAGATCGCGCTCAGCCTGCCGCTGGTCGGGCGGGTGGCTGCCGGCAGTCCGATCCTCGCGCAAGAACACATCGAGGCCAGCTACGCGATCGATCCGGACCTGTTCCACGACAAACCCGACTACCTGTTGAAGGTGCGCGGCATGAGCATGCGCGACGCCGGCATCTTCGACGGCGACCTGCTCGCGGTGCGCCGCGCCGCCGAAGCGCGCAACGGCCAGGTCGTCGTCGCCCGCGTCGGCGACGACGTCACCGTCAAGCGCTGGCGCCGCAAGGGCCACACGATCGAATTGCTGCCCGAAAATCCCGATTTCGAACCCATCGTCATCGACAGCCGCAGCGACGCCTTCACGCTCGAAGGCATCGCGGTCGGCCTGTTGCGCGGCGGCAAGGCCTTGTGAGGCAACGATGTCATCGGTCCTGCCCGCGGCGGTCTGGCGTGCCAGCCAACTCGGCCATGCCGGCATCGCCGCCGTGTCCAGCGGGTTCCCGGCGCTCGACGCCGAACTGCCCGGTGCAGGCTGGCCGGCAAGCATGCTCACCGAGCTGATCGGTCGCGAATCGGGCATCGGCGAACTGCGCCTGCTGGTGCCGCTGCTGCGCCAGCTCACCCGCGAGCACCGCTTCGTCGTGCTGCTGGCGCCGCCGCTGCAGCCCTATGCCCCGGCACTCGCCAGCCACGGTATCGACCTCGATTACCTGCTGATCGTGCAGGCGCCCAACGCCGCCGATCGCCTGTGGGCCGTCGAGCAAACGCTGAAGAGCGCCGCCTTCGGTGCCCTGCTTGCCTGGCTGCCGCAGGAGCGCACCCGCCCCGAGCATCTGCGCCGCATGCAGTCGGCTGCCCGGCCCGCCAGCGGCCCGGTGTTTCTCTTCCGGCCACTGGCGGCACAGTTCGAAGCCTCGCCCGCGCCGCTGCGCCTGCTGCTGCTGCCGCGCCCCGACCAGCGGCTGTCGGTACAGATCCTCAAGCGTCGCGGCCCGGTGATGGCCGATCCGATCCTGGTCGACCTTCCGCAGCCAGTTGCAACGATCCGCCCGCGCGTCAGCACGCTCGCGGCAACCCACGAGCCCCATCCGATGCGCACGATCCACGCCTGTCACGACCCCTCGCGCGTGGGCACGCTCAATTAGAACACGCATTCCCGGCGGCATCCGTCCCAGGACCATGTGGTGGTTCGGCCTGTTCTTCGACCGGCTCTCGCTCGATGCCGTCCGCTGCGGGGCGCCGGCCTCCGGGTCCCAGCCGCTGGCGATCTGCAACCGGCTGCTGATCCTCGACGCCGATGACCATGCCCGCACGCTGGGAGTCATGCCCGGCATGAAGCGCGTCACCGCACTGGCACTCGCTCCCACCCTGCTCGTGTGCGAGCGTGATCACGCGGGGGAGCAGGCAGCCCTTGACTCGCTGGCTGCCTGGGCACTGCAGTTCACACCCGCGGTCAGTTTGCAGCCCGATCTGCCGTTCGGCGAGCTCGACGACACGCCCTGTCCATGCGGCCTGCTGCTCGAAGTGGCACCCAGCCTGCGCTGCTTCGGCGGAGCCGGCGCCTTGCTCGCGCAATTGCGCCACGGTCTGCAGTCGCTCGGGTTTCAGGCACGCATCGGTGCAGCGCCGAATGCTGCAGCAGCCTGGCTGTTTGCACGCCATCGCGACGGTCTGCAAGCCGGCCAGACCCGACTCGAAGCTGCCTTGCGCAAGTTGCCGGCAGCGCTTCTGGCGCGCAGCCGGGCGCAGCGCGAAATGCTCGAAGCGATCGGCGCATATCGCGTCGACGACCTGCTCGCGCTGCCGCGCGCCGGCCTCGCGCGCCGCTGCGGGCGCGCGCTGCTCGACGAACTCGACCGCGCGCTCGGGCGCCAGCCCGAGCCGCGCCGCTGGTTCGAGGCGCCTGCGCGCTTCGAGACGCGCCTCGAGCTGCTGGCCCGCGTGGAACACGCCGAGATGCTGCTGTTCGCCGCGCGGCGCCTGCTCGAACGGCTCGCCGGATGGCTGGCGGCGCGTCACTGCGCGGTACGCGGGTTCGAACTGCACGCCGAGCACGAGCGACATGGCGCAAGCGGGCAACACACCGATACGCTGCTGATCATCCGGCTCGCCGAGCCGAGCCGCGATACCGGGCGGCTGTGCGCGCTGCTGCGCGAGCGGCTGGCGGTCACCCGGCTGGCGGCACCGGTACGCGCGCTGTGTCTGTGCTGCGACGAGATCGTGCCGCTGCCCGCAACGAGCGCCCTGCTTTTCCCGGGCACCGACACTGCGCCCGAAAGCCTGTCACGACTGGTCGAGCGGCTGCAGGCACGGCTCGGCTCGCGCCAGGTGCAACGTCTGACGCCGGTGGCCGATCATCGCCCCGAGATCGCCTACCGGATCGAAGTGGCCGACGCGCCCGCACAGCAACCGTCAGCGAGCGTGCGGCCGCCGGCTGCCGCGGCTCGCCCGGCCCTGCCCGCGCGCCGCCCCCGCGAGCCCGGGCCGATCGCCAACGCTCCGGTGGCCTGCCTGCCCAGGCCCTTGTGGCTGCTGCACCAACCGATGGCGATCGGTGAGCGCCACAATCGACCCTGGTGGCATTCGGCGTTCACCCTGCTGGCCGGTCCGGAACGGATCGAAGGCGGCTGGTGGGACGCTTCGCTGGTGCAGCGCGACTACTTCATCGCCGAAGACGAGCATCACGCGTTGTACTGGATCTACCGCGAACGCCTGGCACCCGACGATGCGCGCCACGGCTGGTTCGTGCACGGGCGATTCGGTTAGACCCTGTTCACAGCGTCGAGTGACGCAATCCGTCGCGCCGCTCCGCACGCACCTGGCAATCGACGCAGCGCAGTGCCATCGGGCTGGCACGCAGCCGTTCGAACGGAACCTCCACGCCGCAATCGATGCACACGCCGTAGGTGCCCTCTTCGGCCCGGCGCAGCGCACCGCGCAGTCCGCGCCATTCGTCGATGTCGCGCAACGCCTCGGACATCTCGATCTCGCCTTCGACGAGAATCGACGACAGGTCGCCGCTGTCGCCGATGCGCTCGAACGCCGAGAATTCCTCCGACGCCTGGCCGAGCTTGCGCGCGATTTCTTCTTCGAGCACTGCGAGCCGTTGCCGGATCTGGCTGAGCAGCTCGCCGAGCTGGGCGTCCGACAACGGCATTCCGGTCTCCCGAGGGCAATCCGGCCATCGTACGGCCGACCCCGAAGCCCGCCTTGACGCCGGTCAAGCGCCCCCGGGCGGCGAACGCCGGTCAAAGTGGCGCTCCCGCAACCGGGTAGAACACGGGTATAAACGCGACGATGAACGACGCCCGCACTCTCCCGCCCTCGGCAGCCGTGGCCCAGCTGCTGCTTTGCACGATCTGGGGCCTCGGCCAGGTCGCCACGAAAGTGGGCAACTCCGGCATCTCGCCGATCTGGCAGGCCGCGCTGCGCTCGATCGGCGCAACGCTGCTGCTGGCAGGCTGGATCGCGTGGCGGCGCATCCCGCTGGGCGAACGCAACGAGACGCTGGTGCCCGGCGTCATCGCCGGGCTGCTGTTCGGCCTCGAATTCGTGTTCCTGTTCGTCGGACTGGTCTACACCACTGCGGTGCGCGCGGTGCTGCTGCTGTACGCCGCACCGTTCTTCGTTGCGCTGGGCGCACACTTCTTCGTGCCCGGCGACCGCATCACGCGCAACAAGCTGCTCGGCCTGTCAGCGGCCTTCGCCGGTCTGCTGCTGGCATTCGGCGACCGTCTCACGCTGCCCGACGGACATGCACTGGTGGGCGACCTGCTGTGCCTGGGCGCCGCATTCATGTGGGGCGCGACCACGGTGCTGATCAAGGCCAGCGCACTACGCCGCGCCCCGCCCGAAACCACGCTCCTCTACCAGCTCGCGATCTCGGCGGTGCTGATGGTGGCGCTGTCGTACGCGTTCGGCGAACCGGGCATCTTCGCGCCCACCCCGATCGTCTGGGCCGCACTCGCGTTCCAGACCGTGGTCATCGCCTGGGCCAGCTACACCGTCTGGTTCTGGCTCGTCGCGCGCTATCGGGCCACGACGCTGCACGCCTTCACGTTCCTCACCCCGCTGTTCGGCGTGCTGGCCGGCGCACTGCTGCTCGGCGAACCGGTCAGCCCCACGCTGATCGCCGCCCTCGCGCTGATCGCCACCGGCATCGTCCTCGTGAACCGCGCCTGAACATCGGCCGGAGGCGTTGGCCGGGGCGCGCTGTGCCGCACGCGCAGGGGCCAACGCGCCCCGGCCGATGTTCAGGCGTATACTGGTTTTTCATACAGTTCATGCCTGATGCTGCCCCCCTACGCCGAGCTGCTCTGCGCCAGCAACTTCTCGTTCCTTCACGGCGCTTCGCACCCCGAGGAACTGGTCGATCGCGCCCACGCGCTCGGCTACGCTGCACTCGCGATCACCGACGAATGCTCGCTCGCCGGCGTGGTGCGCGCGCACCTGCGCGCGCGCGAAGTCGGCCTGCCGCTGCTCGTCGGCGCGCAGTTCTCGCTGAACGAGGCCTTCGGCGGCGATTCGCGGCTGGTGCTGATCGCCGCCTCGCGCAACGGCTACGGCAACCTCTCGGAACTGATCACCCGCGCGCGCATGCGCGCCGACAAGGGGCGCTACCGCCTGCTCGCCGACGACCTCGCCGAGGGGCTCGACGACTGCCTCGCGCTGCTGGTGCCCTCGCCGGCCATCGCCGTCGATCCGGCAGTCGCATCGCCCGCGCCGCCGCCCGATTCGCCGTGCGCGCAACTGCTGCGCGATACGCGCTTCCTGCGCGAGCGCTTCGACGGCCGCTGCTGGCTCGGCGTGCCGCAGCTGATGCGCGGCCACGACGCGGCGCTGCTCGAGAGCACGCGACGCATCGCCGCCGCCACCGGCCTGTCGCGGGTGGCGGTGGGCGACGTCCTCTATCACCTGCGCTCGCGCAAGGCGCTGCAGGACACGCTCACCGCCATCCGCCTGAGCACGCCGCTGGCCGCGCTCGGCTACGCGCTGGCGTCCAACGCCGAACAGCACCTGCGCAGCCGGCTGCGGCTCGCGCGCCTGCATCCGGCGACGCTGCTCGAAGAAACGCTCGAAGTCGCCGCGCGCTGCCGCTTCTCGCTCGACGAACTGCGCTACGAGTATCCCGAGGAGATCGTCCCGCCCGGTCACTCGCCGGCGAGCTGGCTGCGCACGCTGGTCTTCGACGGCGTGCCGGGGCGCTACCCCGACGGCCTGCCGCCGGCGGTGGCCGTGCAGCTCGAACACGAGCTGGCGCTGATCGCCGAACTGAAGTACGAGCCCTACTTCCTCACCGTCGCCGACATCGTGCAGTTCGCGCGCGGCCGCGGCATCCTGTGCCAGGGCCGCGGCTCGGCGGCCAACTCCGCGGTCTGCTACTGCCTGGGCATCACCGAGGTCGACCCGGCGCGCGCCAGCGTGCTGTTCGAGCGCTTCATCAGCCGCGAACGCAACGAGCCTCCGGACATCGACGTCGACTTCGAGCACCAGCGCCGCGAGGAGGTCATCCAGTACCTGTACGAGAAATATGGCCGCCACCGCGCCGCGCTCACCGCCACCGTGATCAGCTACCGCTCGCGCTCGGCATTGCGCGACGTCGGGCGAGCGCTGGGCATCGACGCGCAGCGCATCGAGCCACTGGCGCGCGCACACCAGTGGTGGGACCGCAGCGTGCAGACCGAGCGGCTGCGCGAAGCCGGTTTCGATCCTTCGTCGATCGTTGCACGCCAGTGGCTCGAACTGGCCGGCGCGCTGCGCGGCTTTCCGCGCCACCTGTCGCAGCACACCGGCGGCTTCGTGATCGCGCGCGATGCGCTCACCCGGCTGGTGCCGGTGGAGAACGCAGCGATGCCCGGGCGCAGCGTGATCGAGTGGGACAAGGACGACCTCGACGCGCTCGGCCTGCTCAAGGTCGACGTGCTGGCGCTGGGCATGCTCAGCGCGATCCGCCGTGCACTCGACCTCGTCGGGCAACGGCGCGGACAGCCGTTTCGCATCCAGGACATCCCGGCCGAAGACCCGGCCACTTACGAGATGATCTCGCGCGCCGACACGATCGGCGTGTTCCAGATCGAGTCGCGCGCGCAGATGAGCATGCTGCCCAGGCTGCGTCCGCGCCGCTTCCACGACCTGGTGATCGAGGTCGCGATCGTGCGTCCCGGCCCGATCCAGGGCGGCATGGTGCACCCGTACCTGCGCCGCCGCATGGGCCTCGAGCCGGTCGTCTATCCGCGCGACGAGATCCGCCCCGCGCTCGAGCGCACGCTCGGCGTGCCGATCTTCCAGGAGCAGGTGATGCAGGTGGCGATGCTCGCGGCCGGCTTCTCGGGCGGCGAGGCCGACGCGCTGCGCCGCGCAATGGCGGCCTGGCGGCGCAAGGGCGGACTCGAGCCGTTCGAGCAGCGCGTCATCGACGGCATGCTCGCACGTGGTTACCGGCGCGAGTTCGCCGAGGCGATCTTCCGGCAGATCCGGGGCTTCGGCGAGTACGGCTTCCCCGAGAGCCACGCAGCCAGCTTCGCGCTGCTGGTCTACGTGTCGGCCTGGATCAAGCGGCACGAGCCGGCGGCCTTCCTCGCCGCGTTGCTGAACAGCCAGCCGATGGGTTTCTACGCGCCGGCGCAACTGGTGCGCGATGCGCGCGAGCACGGCATCGAAGTGCGCGGCGTCGACGTGCTCGTCAGCGACTGGGACAGCACGCTCGAGGAACGGTCGTCGATCGACACCCTGACCGGCGATGCCGCGGCCGGCGACGCTGCGCCGTGCGCACCGACCTGGGTCGCCCCCGCCGACGGCAGCGCGGTCGACTGGCGCCCACAGCCCGCGGTACGCCTGGGCCTGAACCGCGTGCGCGGCCTGTCGCAAGCCGGCGCGCAACGGCTGCTCGATGCCCGCGCCGCGCGCCGGCGCGAGCGTGGCGACGACTTCGCGTTCGACAGCGTCGAAGACCTGGCCCGCGAGGCGCGCCTGGACGCCCGTGAATTGCAGGCGCTGGCGCAGGCCGACGCGTTGTGCCAGCTCGCGGGACACCGCGCGCAGGCGCACTGGGAGGCGAGCGCGATCCGCCCGATGCCCGCGCTGCTGGCCGATACGCGCTTCGACGAAGTGCCGGCGCGCCTGCCCGCACCGTCCGAGGGCCGCGAGATCGTCGCCGACTACCGCGGCCTGGGCATCCCGATGGGCCGCCATCCACTGGCGCTGCTGCGCCCACGGCTGGCGCGCCTGCACGTGTCCACCGCCGAGGCGCTGCGCGCATTCCCCGATGGACGATCCGCGCGCGCCAGCGGTCTGGTCACGCATCGCCAGCGCCCGGAAACTGCGAATGGCACGATCTTCGTCACGCTGGAAGACGAGACCGGCGCGGTCAACGTCATCGTCTGGTCGCGCGTGTTCGAGCGCCAGCGCCGTGAGGTGCTCGGCGCGCGACTGATGACCGTCTACGGCACCTGGCAGTGCGACACCGGCACCGGCGGCCAGGTCAGCCACCTGGTGGCGCAGCGCATCGTCGACCACAGCGCGCTGCTGGGCGAACTGGTCGTCGGCAGCCGCGATTTCCGCTAAGGCGCCGCTACCCGCCCAGCCCGCGCGCCAGATCGGCGCAGATGTCGGCCGGATCCTCCAGCCCCACCGCCACGCGCAGCATGCCTTCGCCGATGCCGGCCTCGCGTCGCGCCTCGATCGGCATGCGTCCGTGCGTGGTGCTGGCCGGATGCGTGATCGTCGACTTCACGTCGCCGAGGTTGGCCGTGATCGACAGCAGCCGGCAGCCGTCGACGATGCGCCAGGCCGCCGCCTTGCGCACGACCTCGTCGGCACCCTTCACGTCGAAGGCGAGCACCGCACCGCCCGCGCGCTGTTGCGCGCGCGCCAGCGCATGCTGCGGATGCGACGGCAGCCACGGATAGTACACCCGCTCCACCTCGGGGCGCGCCTCGAGCCAGCGCGCCACCGCGAGCGCGTTCTCCGAGTGTCGGGCCATGCGCACCGACAGCGTCTCGAGCCCCTTGGCGAGCACCCAGGCGTTGAACGCCGACAGCGTCGGCCCGCAGTAGCGCACCACCGGCTGCAGCAGTTCGTCAACGTACTTGCGCGAGCCGAGCACCGCGCCGCCGAGCACGCGCCCTTGCCCGTCGAGGTACTTGGTGGCCGAGTGCACGACGATGTCGGCGCCCAGCGCGAACGGCTGCTGCAGCGCCGGCGTGCAGAAGCAGTTGTCGACCACCAGCGCGACGCCACGCGCGCGCGCGATCGCCGCCAGCGCGCGCACGTCGCCGACGCCGGTGAGCGGGTTTGATGGCGTTTCGAGGAACAGCATTTTCGTGTTCGGCCGGATCGCCGCTTCCCAGGCGGCCGGATCATCGATGGCCACGTAGCTGGTCTCGATGCCGTAGCGCGCGAACAGTGCGAACAGCTGGATCGTGGTGCCGAACACCCCCTGCGAGCAGACCACGTGGTCGCCCGCACGGGTGAGGCTGACGAGCACCGACATGATCGCCGACATGCCCGAGGCGGTGGCGCGGCAGTCCTCGGCGCCTTCGAGCGCGGCCAGTCGCTGCTCGAACAGGCGCACGGTGGGGTTGCCGAAGCGCGAGTAGATGTAGCCCGGCGCCTCGCCGGCGAACTTGGCCGCGGCGTGGGCGGCGCTGTCGTGCACGAAGCTCGACGCGAGGAACACCGGCTCGGTGTGCTCGCCGAACGGCGTGCGCTCGAAGCCCGCGCGCACCGCGCGCGTGTCGAAGCCGAATTCGTCGCCTTCCCCCGGCGGGCGCGCCGCGCCTTCGCTCATCGAGGCTGCCCCGATCCGTTGCGCCGGCTCAATCGGCTGCCACCGGGAACTGCAGGTTCATCTGGTTCTTCGGCGCGTCCTCGTCGTAGACGTTCACCGGCCCGAGCAACCGGTCACGCTCGATGCGGTCGAGGTATTCGGACGTCACGTCGCCCGCAATGTAGACGCCGTCGAAGCAGGAGGCCTCGAAATCGCGCAGTCGCGGGTTCACGTCGCGCACCGACTGCTTCATCGCCTCCACCGTCTGGTAGATCAGCGCGTCGGCGCCGATCGCCGTGCGGATTTCCCCGTCGGTGCGGCCGTGCGCAATCAGTTCGCTGCGCGTGGGCATGTCGATGCCGTAGACGTTCGGAAAGCGTACCGGCGGCGCGGCCGACGCGAAGAACACCTTGTTCGCCCCCGAGTCGCGCGCCATCTGCACGATTTCGCGCGAAGTCGTGCCGCGCACGATCGAGTCGTCGACCAGCAGCACGTTCTTGCCCTTGAACTCCACGCTCATCGCATTGAGCTTCTGGCGCACCGATTTCCTGCGCACCGCCTGACCCGGCATGATGAAGGTGCGCCCGACGTAGCGGTTCTTCAGGAACCCTTCGCGGTAATTCAGCCCCAGCTTCATCGCCAGCTGCATCGCCGACGGCCGCGACGTGTCGGGAATCGGCATCACGACGTCGACGTCGCCGCGCCACAGTTCGGCGGCCAGACGCTCGGCCAGGTACTCGCCCATGCGCAACCGCGCCGAGTAGACCGAGGCGCCGTCGAGGATCGAGTCGGGTCGCGCGAAGTAGACGTACTCGAACACGCAGGGATCGAGCGAGGTTGCCGTCGCGCACTGGCGCGAATGGAAGTTGCCATCGAGGTCGATGAAGACCGCTTCGCCGGGCGCGATGTCGCGCACCATCCTGAAGCCCAGCCCCTCGAGCGCCACCGACTCCGACGCGATCAGGTATTCCACGCCCTGGTCGGTTTCGGCCACGCCGTAGCACAGCGGCCGGATGCCGTGCGGATCGCGAAACGCGAGGATGCCGTAACCGGCGATCTGGGCCACGCAGGCGTACGCACCGCGCGCCCGCGCGTGCACTTCGCCCACCGCCGCGAAGATCGTGTCGGGTTCGAGCGAGACGCCGCGCGCGGCCGCCTGCAGGGAATTCGCCAGCACGTTCAGCAGCACTTCGGAATCGGAGTCGGTGTTGATGTGGCGCCGATCGCGCCGGAACATCTCGTCCTTGAGCTGCTCCCAGTTGGTGAGGTTGCCGTTGTGCGCGAGCATGATCCCGAACGGCGCGTTCACGTAGAACGGCTGCGCCTCCTCGGAGTTGCCTGCCGAGCCGGCGGTGGGATAGCGCACGTGCGCGATGCCGCTGTTGCCGAGCAGCGAGCGCATGTTGCGCGTGCGAAAGACGTCGCGCACCAGTCCGTTGCCCTTCTGCATGTGGAACGCCTTGCCCATCGCAGTGGCGATGCCGGCGGCATCCTGGCCGCGATGCTGCAGCAGCAGCAGGCCGTCGTACAACAACTGGTTGACCGGGGAGCGCGCGACGACACCGAGGATTCCGCACATGACAGGTTCCCAGATTCCGCGTTCAGACCTGCCTGGCCGGTTCCGAACGCGCGGGCAGATACGGCATCACCCACGATACCAGTTCGTCGAGCAGGGGCTGCGAGAGCGCCTGCTGCCAGGCGGGCTCGCGATCGGCCCCCAGATGCCGCCCGACCAGCGCCACCACGGCGACGATGATCAGCGCGCGCGCCACGCCCAGCAGCGCGCCCAGCGATCGGTCGGCCATGCCGAGGCCGACTTTCGCGAGCGCGCGCGCGATCAGGGCACCGAGCAGGCGCACCGAAACCAGCAGCGCGAAGAACACCAGCACTCCGACGAACAACGGATGCAGCGACCAGCCGGTGACGGCCAGCAGCGGGCCACTGACCAGCGGCGCGCCCACCAGTGCCACCACCCAGCCGGCAAGCGCGAACACCGTGCGCACGAGGCCGCGCAGCAGGCCGAGCGCGACCGAGATGAACAAGGTGGCGATCACGAAATAGTCCCAGCCGGTCAGCGCGGCGATGTTCACCGACATCGCTACAGCGGGACCACGCTGGAATCGATGCCGATCGCTTTCAGCCTGGTGCGCGCCTGGTCGGCGGCCTCGCGGCTGGTGAACGGCCCGACGCGCACGCGCGTGCGCTCGCCCTGGGCGGTCTTGACGGCTTCGGTGTAGACGCGCACGCCCGCCTTGCGCGCCTTGTCGGCCTGGGCGCGCGCGCTGCCGGCATTGGCGAATGCGCCGACCTGCACCGCGAAATGTGCGGCGGCGCTCGTCGGGCCCGACGGTGCGGGTGCGACATCGGGCTTCGGCACCTCGGTTGCAGGCTTCGGTGCCTCGGTGGCGGGTTTCGGAGCCTCTGCAGGCCGCGATGGCGACTTCGCCGGCGGCGCGCCGGGAGCGCCTTTCTCCGGCGTCGGCGGCGCGGGTTCGATCGGCGGCACCACCGCCACGTCGGCGCCACGTGCCGGTGCCTCGTCGGCCTTCGCCGGGATCGGGGCGTCGCGCGGTGGAATCTCGACCTGCACGTCGGTGATCGCCTGGCGCGGCTCGGAATCGAGCACCAGCGGCAGCACGACCGCGGCGACGACGCCCAGCACCAGCGCGCCGAGCAGCCGGCGTCGGGCGCGCTTCTTCTGCGTCAGCGCCGGATCGAGCGCCACATCGTCACCGCCGCTTGCATCACGCCTGGCCATGCACGCCCGTGATCGCCGTGCCCGGCACACACGCCACTGCGCGCGCATCGGCGCTGGAGCCCTGAAAGCAAACGCTACGTGGCACGGGCGAGGATGTCGGCGACAGTCAGGAAGGATCCGAAGACGACGATTCTATCATTGGCACTCGCGCGCTCTCGCGCGGCTGCGAGCGCCGAAGACGGATCCGGGTGGCATTCGATGCTCGTCCTGGCGTCGGCGCGCGCAATGCCGGCGGCTGCGAGCCGCGCGGCAATCCACTCGGGGCCGGCCGCGCGTGGCCCGGGCAGGCCGACGGCCAGCCAGTGGTCGACCCGGTGTTTCAGCGCGGCGATCACGCCGTCGACGTCCTTGTCGCGCATGACGCCGAACACCGCGAAGGTGCGCCCGAAGCCGCCCATCGCGTCGAGGTTGACTGCCAGGTGCGCCGCCGCATGCGGGTTGTGGGCAACGTCGAGGATCACCACCGGCTGTCCGGGCAACACCTGGAACCGGCCGGGCAGTGACACTGCCGCCAGTCCCTGGCGCACCGCCTGCTGCGGCACCGGCAGGCGCTCGCGCAGCGCCTCGAGCGCCGCCAGCGCGCCGGCGGCGTTCTGCAACTGGTTGGCCCCACGCAGCGCCGGATACGCCAGCCCGCTGCGACGCTGCACGCGTCCGGCCCAGGCCCACTGCTGGCGATCCCCAGTGTGGTTGAAGTCACGGCCGAGCAGCCAGAGGTCGGCGCCGATCGACTGCGCGTGGTCGACCAGCGACACCGGGGGCGACGGATCGCTGCAGATCGCCGGACGGGCCGCACGGAAGATGTACGCCTTCTCGCGACCGATGCGCTCGCGGCTGTCACCCAGGTATTCGGTGTGGTCGACGTCGACGCTGGTGACGATCGCGCAGTCGGCGTCGATCAGGTTGACCGCATCGAGCCGTCCGCCCAGTCCGACCTCCAGGATCACCGCATCCAGCGCGCGTTGCCCGAACAGCCGCAGCACCGCGAGCGTGGTGAACTCGAACCAGGTGAGCGCGACCGCGCCGCGCGCAGCCTCCACCACCTCGAATTGCGCGACCAGGTCCGCGTCGTCTGCCGGTGCGCCGCCGACGCGCGCACGCTCGGCAAAGCGCACCAGGTGCGGCGAGGTGTAGAGCCCCACCCGGTAGCCGGCGGCCAGCAGGATCGATTCGAGCATCGCGCAGGTCGAGCCCTTGCCGTTGGTGCCGCCCACGGTGATCACCGGGCAGGCGAACGTCAGGGACAGGCGCGCGGCGACCTCGCGCACCCGGTCGAGTCCGAGTTCGATCTCCTTCGGGTGCAGCCGCTCGATGCGGCCCAGCCAGTCGCGCAGCGCCGGCGAATCGGCAACGCTCATGCGCGCGTCAGGAGAGCGCCTCGCTCGACTGCCTGAGCAGCAGCGCGAGCAGTCGCGCGATCTCGTCGCGCAATGCCCGCCGATCGACGATCATGTCGATCGCGCCCTTCTCCAGCAGGAATTCGGCGCGCTGGAAACCCTCGGGCAGCTTCTCGCGCACCGTCTGCTCGATCACGCGCGGACCGGCAAAACCGATCAACGCCCGGGGCTCGGCGATCACCAGGTCGCCCAGGAAGCAGAAGCTCGCCGACACGCCGCCCATCGTCGGATCGGTGAGCACCGAGACGTACGGCAGGCGCTTGTCCGCGAGCTTCGTGAGCATCGCGGTGGTCTTGGCCATCTGCATCAGCGACAGCAGGCCCTCCTGCATCCGCGCCCCGCCCGACGCGGCGATCGACACGAAGGGCACCTTCTGCTCGATCGCGCCCTGCACGCCGCGCGCAAAACGTTCGCCCACCACCGATCCCATCGAGCCGCCCATGAAGTCGAACTCGAAGCAGGCCACCACCACCGGGATCGTGCGGATCGCGCCGCCCATCACCACCAGTGCGTCGGTTTCGCCGGTGTCGTCGATCGCCTCCTGCATCCGGTCGGGATACTTGCGGCTGTCCTTGAATTTCAGCGCGTCCACCGGCAGCACTTCGTGGCCGATCTCGTAGCGGCCTTCGGCATCGAGCAGCAGGTCGAGCCGCTTGCGCGCCGACAGACGCATGTGGTGCGTGCACTTCGGGCAGACGTTCAGGTTGGCCTCGAGGTCGGCCGAATAGAGCACCGCGTCGCACGACGGGCACTTCACCCAGACGCCCTCGGGCACCTTCTTGCCGCCAGCGGTCGAACGCTTGACGCGCGGGGGCAGCAGCTTGTCGAGCCAGGTCATGCAGTCACCTCCCGATCAGGCGCACCGTCGAGGGCGGCGCGGATTTCGGCCATGAACGCACGGGCACGCGCGGGCGCCTCGCCGGGCGGTCCGTCGTCGAGCCACTGGACGGTGCGGGTACCGATGATTACCGCGTCGGCAACTTCGGCCACTGCACGCGCAGTGGCACCGTCGCGGATCCCGAAACCCACTCCCACCGGCAACGCGGTGCGACGGCGGATCGCGCCGACGCGGCGCACCACGTCGGCCGCGTCGAGGTTGCCGCCGGTAATGCCCTTGAGCGACACATAGTAGACGTAGCCGCTGGCGATCGCGAGCACGTGCCCGATACGCTCGTCGCTCGTGGTCGGCGCGAGCAGCAGAATCGGGTCGATCGCACGCGCGCGCGCAGCGGCCGCGAACGCCGCGCACTCCTCGGGCGGGTAGTCGACGACGATCACGCCGTCCACCCCCGCGCCTGCCGCCTCGTCGAGGAAGCGCTCCACGCCCATGCGTTCGACCGGATTGGCGTAACCCATCAGCACCACCGGCGTCCTGGCATCGCGGCCGCGAAACTCGCGCGCGAAGGCGAGCACGTCACGCACACCGACGCCGAGTGCCAGCGCGCGTTCGTTGGCGCGCTGGATCACCGGGCCGTCGGCCATCGGATCGGAGAACGGTACGCCGAGTTCGATCGCATCGGCCCCACCGGCCACCAGTGCGTGCATGACCGGCACGGTCTGCGCGGGTGTCGGGAAACCCGCAGTCACATAGGGAATCAGGGCCTTGCGGCGCGCTGCGGCGAGCCGCTCGAAGGTGGCCGCCAGGCGCGACATCAGAACCGGATCCCCGCGCGTTGCGCCACCGTGTGCATGTCCTTGTCGCCGCGCCCCGAGAGATTCACCAGGATGATGCCGTCCTTCGGCAGCGTGGGCGCCAGGCGCGCCGCGCAGGCCAGCGCGTGGCTCGATTCGAGCGCCGGGATGATGCCCTCGATGCGGCAGCAGTCGTGGAATGCCCCGAGCGCGGCGGCGTCGTCGACCACCTCGTAGCGGGCGCGCCCGGTGTCCTTCAGCCATGCGTGCTCCGGGCCGACACCGGGATAGTCGAGTCCGGCCGACACCGAATGCGTGTCGAGGATCTGGCCGTTGTCGTCCTGCAGCAGGTAGGTGCGGTTGCCGTGCAGCACGCCCGGCGTGCCGGCGGTGAGCGAGGCGGCGTGCCGGCCGGTGTCCAGCCCCTCGCCGCCCGCCTCCACGCCGACCAGCTGCACCCCGGGCATGTCGATGTACGGATGGAAGATGCCGATCGCGTTCGAACCTCCGCCCACGCAGGCCACCACGAAGTCGGGCTGGCGCCCGGCATCGACCGGCATCTGCCGCCTGCACTCGTTGCCGATCACCGACTGGAAGTCGCGCACCATCATCGGGTACGGATGCGGGCCGGCCACCGTGCCGATGATGTAGAAGGTGTCCTCGACGTGGGCGACCCAGTCGCGCATCGCCTCGTTCAGCGCGTCTTTCAGTGTCTTCGAACCGGCGTCGACCGGCACCACCTCGGCGCCCAGCAATTTCATCCGGTAGACGTTCTGCGCCTGCCGCACGACGTCCTCCGCACCCATGTAGACGACGCAACTCATGCCGTAGCGGGCGGCGACCGTCGCGGTGGCCACGCCGTGCTGGCCGGCACCGGTCTCGGCGATGACGCGCGGTTTGCCCATGCGCCGGGCGAGCAGTGCCTGGCCGATGGTGTTGTTGATCTTGTGCGCCCCCGTGTGGTTCAGGTCTTCGCGCTTGAACCAGATCTGCGCGCCACCGAGCATGTCCGACCAGCGCTTCGCGTGATAGACGGGGCTGGGCCGGCCGACGAAATGCGCGAGTTCGTCGTCGAACTCGGCGACGAACGCCGGATCGCTGCGGTATTGCTCGTAGGCAAGGCGCAGTTCTTCGAGCGCGTGCACGAGCGTTTCGGCAACGAAGACGCCGCCATAGGGACCGAAGTGGCCCCGGGCATCCGGAAGATCGTACGGCTTCATCGGGAATCCTGTCGTGCCGAGTCGGCCCGCAGCACTTCGGCGACGAACCGTTCCATGCGCTCGCGCGACTTCGCGCGCGGGTCGGGCCTGGACCCTCCGGCCTGAATGCCGGTGGACACGTCGACCATCGGCGGGTGCAACTGCGCGATCGCCGCGGCAACGTTCTCCGGCGCAAGGCCCCCCGACAGCACGATCGGCATCGGCCGCTCGCGCGGCACCTCCGACCAGTCGAAGCGCCGGCCGCTGCCGCCGTATCCGGGGCCGTGCGAATCGAGCAGCAACGCTTCGGCGCTGGGGTAACGCCCGAATGATTCTATCAAATCGTCCCGCGCACGCATGCGCACCGCACGCCAGTACGCGAGACCTGCCGGGCATTCGTGCTCGCAGGCGCGCCGGTCCTCGTCGCCATGGAACTGGATGACGTCGAGCCCTGCTGCGCCAGCCACGCGCCGGATCGTGCCCTCGGGCGCGTTGACGAAGAGCCCGACCGCGGCCATCCACGAAGGCAGCAGCCGGCGCAGCCCGGCGGCCTGCGCAACCCCGAGCACCCGGGGGCTCCCGGGGTAGAAGACGAAGCCGACGGCATCGACACCGAGGGCTGCAGCCGTGCGAATATCGTCGGGGCGAACCACTCCGCAGAACTTGATCCGTGTGCGCATCGTCGGCAGTGTAGCCGCTCGCCGCACGGTGACTGCAAGGACCGACGATGAGCGTCCCCGAAGAGCATGCCTCGCCGGCCCGCGATGCAGCGGCCCCAGCCCCATCGCGGCCGAGCGCGGCGGTCGCGTCCGCTTCCCCGGCGGCGTCCGCTTACCCGGCCGAGTTCGCCCGGCGCGAACTCGATGGGGTGCGCGCCCGCCGCGTCGCCCTCGGACTGCCGTTCTCCGCATGCGAGACCACCGGCCGCGCAGGGCTCTCGATCTCGGGGGGCGGCATCCGCAGTGCCACCTTCGCCCTCGGCGTGCTGCAGGCGCTGGCACGGCACGGGCGTCTGCGGCACGTCGACTACCTGTCCACCGTCTCCGGAGGCGGCTACATCGGCAGCTTCCTCGGCAGCCTTTATCTGCCTGCCGCCGCCCGCAACGGCACGGAGAGTCTGTGAATTTTTCGCCGCGCATGTGCACGAATCGAGTTGAGTAGCGTTGAGTGTCCAAGCACACGAGACACGAAGACGAAGTTGGGTCGCAGCCGCGCGAGGACGAATTGTTCGAGGCGCTGCCCCGAGTCGAACGATCGCCGAGGAAGTCCGGTGC
>JAJTYR010000024.1 GCA_021463505.1 Burkholderiaceae bacterium
GGCCGCTGATCGAGGCCAACCGTGGCCGGGCGTTCGTACTGTGCACCAGCCTGCGGATGGTCGAACAGCAGGCCGCACTGCTGGGCGAGCGAATCCGCGAGTCCGGGAGCGGAATCGAGTTGCTGGTCCAGGGTCACGCCTCGCGGGCGGTGCTGATGCAGCGCTTCCGCGCGCTGCGCAACCCGGTGCTGGTGGGCAGCGCCAGCTTCTGGGAGGGCGTGGACGTGGTCGGATCGCAGCTGTCGCTGGTGATCATCGACAAGCTGCCGTTCGCAGCGCCCGACGATCCGATCCTGCGCGCGCGCATCGAAGCGCTGCGCCGCGCCGGCGGCGATCCCTTCCGCGAGATCCAGTTGCCGGCCGCCGCGATGGCCTTGAAGCAGGGTGCGGGCCGCCTGATCCGTTCCGAGAACGACCGCGGCGTGCTGGCGATCTGCGACGAACGTCTGCTCGGCAGATCTTACGGCCGCACTCTGGTGGCCAGCCTGCCACCGTTCCGGATCACGCGCGACGAGGACGAGGCGCTGGCGTTCTGCGCCGCTGGCTCGTGCGGGTTCAGCGCCACACCTGCCACCAGCGACGATCGTCCTGCGGCAGGCCGTTCCTGAGCAACTCGCTGTCGGGAAAGCTGCGCCGCATCACGCGCTCGGCGTCGGCGCGCAGGTCGTCGAGCCCCAGCCTCTCGTAGGAACGCACCAGCAGGTAGAGCGCCTCTTCGAGCGCTGGCGCCTCCTGGTAGTCGCGGATCACCTCCTGCGCGCGATTGGCCGCGGCCACATAGGCGCCGCGGTTGAAGTAGTAGCGCGCAATGTGCACCTTGCCACGCGCCATCGAGTTGACCAGATAGCGCATCCGCGCCCCGGCGTCGGGCGCGTACCGGCTGTCCGGAAACCGGTTCAGCAGTTCCTTGAAGGCGTCGAACGATTCGCGCAGCGCCGCGGGATCGCGCTCGGAGAGATCCTGGCTGCCCAGGCGCGCCATGAGCCCCTGTTGCTCGTTGAAATTGACCAGGCCCTTCAGGTAGAGCGCGTAGTCGAACGCCGCGTGATTCGGGTGCAACTTCATGAAGCGGTCGATGGCGGCCAGCGACAGCTCGCGCTCGCCCTCCTTGAAGTGCGCCCAGGCGATGTCGAGCTGCGCCTGTTCGGCCCACTGACCGAACGGATAACGCGCCTCGAGCTTCTCCAGCAGCTTGATGGCCGCCTGGCGATTGCCTGAGGCCATCTCGTCGCGGGCCTCTGCATATAATTTGTCGGGCGTCCAGGCGAGTGTCTCGTCGGGCCCGTCGGTGGTGCCGCAGGCGGCGAGCGACGCGACGGCGAGCACGGCCAGTGCGCGAAGCCAGGGCACGAATCCTTTCATGCAACCGATTATAGCCAAGCCCTCCATCGACCCCGTTGTGTCCGATGCGCCTGCGACGGCAGTCATCGAACTCGACGCGACCGGCGCCACCGGTGAGCGTCTCGACCGTTTCGTGGTCGCACGCTTGCCCGGGGTGTCGCGTACGCGCCTGCAGCGCTGGATCGCGCTCGGGGCGGTGCGCTGCGACGACCGCGTGCTGCCGGCCCGGACGCGACTGCGCGGGATCGAGACGATCGTGGTCGAACCGCAGCCGCGCGAGGCCGACAGCGCGTTCGGCCCGGAGCCTGTCCCGATCGACGTGGTCCACGAAGACGAACAGCTGATGGTGCTCTGCAAACCGGCTGGCCTGGTGGTGCACCCCGCCGCGGGCAACTGGCATGGCACGCTGATGAACGGGTTGCTGTTCCATCGCCCGGAGCTCGCTGCCCTGCCGCGCGCCGGCATCGTTCACCGGCTCGACCGCGACACCAGCGGCCTGCTGGTAGTGGCTCGCACCGAATCGGCGCTGGCCTCGCTGGCGGCGCAACTGGCCGACCGCAGCATGGGGCGGCGTTACCTGGCGCTGGCCGACGGTCGTTGTCCGGAGCACGGTTGCATCGATGGCGCGATCGCACGTGACGAGGCGTCGCGGGTGCGCATGGCGGTGGTGTCGGCCGGACGTGGTCGCGCCGCGCGCACCTGGTTTCGCACGCTGGCCCGGGGAGCCATCGGCGCGCGCGAGGTGAGCCTGATCGAGTGTCGCCTGGAGAGCGGGCGCACCCACCAGATTCGCGTTCACATGCGCAGCATCGGCCATCCGCTGGTCGGGGACACGCTCTATGGCGGCCCGGTGCTGGCGGGCTGCACGCGGCAGGCCCTGCACGCCTGGCAGCTGCAGCTGCGTCATCCGGCCGACCGGCGACTGGTCCGCTGGAGCGCTCCGATGCCGTCCGACCTGGTCAAGCTGTGCACGGCTGCCGGCATCGATGCTGCCGCCGCGCAATCGACGGTGGCGGCGCCGTTCGATCACCCGGGGGAGCGTTGAGCGCATCGACAGCTTCGTCGCCGCCCGGGGCCACCCTGGCCGAACTGGTGCCCGACTGGGACGCACCACCGCAGGTCAGGGCGTTCGTCACCGGGCGCCATGGCGGAACCAGCGCAGGCCCCTGGGGACTCGCCGACGGCAGTCGTGGCGGACTGAACCTGGGCATGCGTTGCGGCGACGATGCACGCGACGTCGCGCGCAACCGTGCGCGGCTCGGGGCGTGCCTGCCGTCGCCGCCGCACTGGCTCGAACAGGTGCACGGCGCAGCCGTGCACGTGGCGGCCGCGCACCGGTCCGGCACGGTGATCGAACCGCGCGCCGATGCCGCCGCGACCGCCACGCCCGGCGTGGTGCTGGCGGTGCTGAGCGCCGACTGTCTGCCGGTGCTGCTGACCGATACCGGTGGCAAGGCGGTGGCCGTGGCGCACGCGGGATGGCGCGGGCTGGCACTGGGTGTGCTCGAGCGCAGCGTCGAGGCGTTGCATGGCCTGGCCGGTCCGGGCGCGCAGGTGATCGCGTGGCTGGGGCCGGCGATCGGGCCGCGTGCATTCGAGGTCGGTGAAGACGTCCTGCGCGCATTCTGCGACACGGACCGGCGATGCGCCGCCGCGTTCGTGCCCGGCGTGCGTGACGGCAAGTGGTTCGCCGATCTGTACCACCTGGCGCGGATCTGCCTCGCACGCGTCGACGTGCATCAGGTCGGCGGCGGCGGGCACTGCACCGTCGGGGACCCCGGGCGCTTCTATTCGCATCGGCGTGATCGGGGTGGCGGGCGCATGGCCTCGCTGATCTGGCTCGACCCGGCTTGAACGCCTCTGCGCGTCGACCTTGCCGGAGACTCTGCGCTTTCGCTGCACTGCGTTGACAAAATCGTTTCGCGGTGCAGAATGACCCCGGAAGATCGGCAGAATCGAAGCGGAGACAAGGATGCCGGACGCATCGCGAAGGAAGACCGTCGCAGGTTCGCGGCGCCGCAGCACGAAGGCGTCGATTCCCCACGCCCTCGCGACGCCGATGCCTGAGTCGCCGGCCGGGGGGTCGGCGCCTGGCAAGCCGATCGCCGGATCGGGGATCCGGACGACTGCGAAGGCGGTCGCCAGGAGCGCCAGAAAGCCCGCTGCGAAGCCGGCGGCCAGGCCGACCGCCAGACCAGCCGGCAAGCCCGCGGCCAGGCCGGCTGGCAAGCCCGCCGACAAGCCGACTGCCAAGCCTGCGGCCAGGCCGAGCGGCGCGCCGGCACCTGCGGCGCCGGTGCATCTGTCGGGCGAAAGACTCGGGCAGATCCAGGCCGAATACCTGCAGCGACTGGGTGCCTTGCTGCGTGGCGCGTCGCTTCCGGAGTCTCGCGACCGCCGCTTCGCCGGCGATGCGTGGAAGCAGGGGCCGTTTGCGTGGGCGGCCGGGCTCTATCAGCTCAATGCCGAGTTCATGCACAAGCTCGCCGATGCGGTCGAAGGCGAGCGGCAGGTGCGCAACCGGATCCGCTTCGCCACCCAGCAGTGGGTCGATGCGATGTCTCCGGCGAATTTCCTCGCCACCAACCCGGAGGCCCAGCAGCGGCTCGTGGATACGCGTGGCGAGAGTCTTCGATCGGGCATGCGCAACCTGCTTGGCGATCTGAACAAGGGACGCATCTCGCAGACCGACGAGAGCGCCTTCGAGGTCGGGGTCAATGTGGCGACCTCGCCGGGATCGGTCGTCTATCAGAACGCGCTGATCCAGATCATCCAGTACGCGCCGTCCACACCGACGGTGGGCAGCCGGCCGCTGCTGATGGTGCCGCCGTGCATCAACAAGTTCTACATCCTCGACCTGCAGCCCGGGAATTCGCTGGTCGCCTACGCGGTGGCGCAGGGCCACACGGTGTTCATGGTGTCGTGGCGCAACGTCAAGGCCGATCTCGGGCACCTCACCTGGGACGACTACATCGAGACCGGCGTGATCGAAGCGATACGCGTGGTACGCGAGATCACGGCGCAGCCGCGTATCAACGTGCTCGGGTTCTGCGTCGGCGGCACACTGCTCGGCACCGCGGCCGCGGTGCTCGCGGCGCGCGGCGAGCCGTGGATCGAATCGCTGACGCTGCTCACCACCTTCCTCGATTTTTCCGAACCCGGCGTGCTCGGCGTGTTCATCGACGAGAACTTCGTCGCCTACCGCGAGTCGACCATCGGACGCGGCGGCCTGGTCCACGGGCGCGAACTGGCGGTGACCTTCAATTTCCTGCGTCCCAACGACCTGGTCTGGAACTACGTCGTCAGCAACTACCTGAAGGGCGAGCCGCCGCCGGCGTTCGACCTGCTGTACTGGAACGCCGACAGCACCAACCTGCCGGGGCCGATGTACAGCTGGTACCTGCGCCACACCTACCTGCAGAACGAGCTGCGCGAGCCCGGCCGGCTGATCTGCTGCGGCGTGCCGGTGGATCTCGGCGAGATCGGCGTGCCGGCCTACATCTACGGTTCGCGCGAAGACCACATCGTGCCGTGGATCGGCGCCTACGAATCGACGAAGCTGTTGTCGGGGCCGTTGCGCTTCGTTCTCGGCGCGAGCGGGCACATCGCCGGTGTCATCAATCCGGCGGCAAAGGGCAAGCGCAGCCACTGGATCGGCAGCGGGCTGCCCGAGCGCGCCGACGACTGGCTGGCGGCAGCCACCGAGTACCCGGGAAGCTGGTGGCCCGACTGGGCGAAGTGGCTGGCCGGTTTCGCCGGCGAGCGCAGCCCTGCGCCGAAGCAACCCGGTGACGCGCGTCACCGGCCGCTCGAACCCGCCCCCGGCAGTTACGTGAAGGAGAAGGCCGACTAGGCAGAGGCTGCAGCGGAGTCCAGCGTCCAGTGTGCGAAAACCGGTCGGGCCGGCAGTGGCACGACCCGCGACATCAGCAGGGAACGAGAGGGAGACCATGACATGAGCACGAGAATTGCCTACGTCACCGGCGGCATGGGTGGAATCGGCACCGCGATCTGCCGGCGCTTCCACGACATGGGTATTACCGTGATCGCCGGCTGCGGGCCGACCCGTGATCACGCGAAATGGCTGGCCGGGCAGAAGGCAGCCGGCTACACCTTTCACGCGTCGGTCGGCAACGTCGCCGACTGGGAATCGACACGCGCGGCCTTCGCGAAGGTGAAGGCCGAGGTCGGCGAGGTCGACATCGTCGTGAACAACGCCGGCATCACCCGCGACGGCGTGTTCCGCAAGATGTCGCTGGAGGACTGGCGCTCGGTGATCGACACCAACCTGAACTCGCTGTTCAACGTGACGAAGCAGGTCATCGACGGGATGCTCGATCGCGGCTGGGGCCGGGTCATCAACATCTCGTCGGTGAACGGTGAGAAGGGGCAGTTCGGCCAGTCGAACTATTCGGCCGCCAAGGCCGGCATGCACGGCTTCACGATGTCGCTGGCCCAGGAAGTGGCGAGCAAGGGCGTGACGGTCAATACCGTCGCACCGGGCTACATCGCCACGGAGATGGTGATGGCGGTGCGCGAGGACGTGCGCGAGAAGATCATCCAGCAGATCCCGGTCCGGCGACTCGGCCGGGCCGAGGAGATCGGTTCGATCGTCGGCTGGCTCGCGAGCGACGAGGCCGGCTTTACCACCGGGGCCGAGTTCTCGTGCAACGGCGGCCTGCACATGGGCTGATGGAGAGCACACGATGGCGAACGCCACCCGGTTGATCAAGAAGTATCCCAACCGACGCCTGTACGACACCCAGACGAGCGCCTACATCACGCTCGCCGACGTCAAGCAACTGGTACTGGAGAACGAGGACTTCAGGGTCATCGACGCCAAGAGCAACGACGACCTGACCCGCAGCATCCTGCTGCAGATCATCCTCGAGGAGGAAGCAGGCGGAGCGCCGCTGTTCTCGTCCGGAATGCTCGCGCAGATCATCCGTTTCTACGGCCACGCGATGCAGGGGATGATGGGCGCATACCTCGAGAAGACGATGCAGGCCTTCGTCGAGATCCAGAACAAGATGCAGGAGCAGTCGAAGGGTTTCTACGACGCCAAGGCGATGCCGAACCCCGAGATGTGGGCGCAGTTCATGTCGGTGCAGGCACCGATGATCCAGACGATGATGGGCAACTACATCGAGCAGAGCAAGAACCTGTTCGTGCAGATGCAGGAGCAGATGCAGGCCCAGACGCGCAACATGTTCCAGAACTTCCCGTTCCCGGGGGCGCCTGGCGCAGGCGCCGGCCCGTCGACTTCCGAGAAGAAGTAGCGGTTGCTGCCGTGGTCGCGGCGACGGCGGCGCTCTTTCCGGGCGCCCGCCACCCGTCTTCTGCCGGCACGTGCGCGCCCGCGGGCCACCCCCATCGCCGATGAGTCCCGTCGACAGATCCGCCCCGCGGCGCAGCCGCAAGTCGCCGCCGAAGGTGGGGTTCGTCTCGCTCGGCTGCCCCAAGGCGATGGTCGATTCCGAGCGCATCCTCACGCAGCTGCGCGCCGAGGGCTACGAGATCGCTGGCGACTACGGCGGCTCTGACCTGGTGGTGGTGAACACCTGCGGCTTCATCGACGAGGCGGTGCGCGAGTCGCTCGACGCGATTGGCGAGGCGCTGGCCGGCAACGGCAGGGTGATCGTCACCGGTTGCCTGGGCGCGCGACGCGGCAGCAGCGGTGGCGCGCTGGTGGGCGAAGTACATCCGAAAGTGCTTGCGGTCACCGGACCGCATGCGGCCGACGCGGTGATGGCGCACATCCACGCGCACCTGCCCAGGCCGCACGACCCGTTCGCCGATCTGGTGCCGCCGGGTGGCGTGAAGCTCACCCCGCGCCACTACGCGTACCTGAAGATCTCCGAAGGCTGCAACCATCGCTGCACCTTCTGCATCATTCCGTCGATGCGCGGCGATCTGGTCAGCCGGCCGATCGGCGACGTGGTGCGCGAGGCCGCCGCGCTGGTGCGCGCCGGCGTGAAGGAGTTGCTGGTGGTTTCGCAGGACACCGGCGCCTACGGGGTCGACGTCCGCCACCGGACCGGCTTCGTCGATGGCCGGCCGGTGCGCACGCGGATGGCTGCGCTGGTGCGCGAACTCGCCGGCCTGGGGGCGAGGGTGCGGCTGCATTACGTCTATCCGTATCCGCACGTCGATGAAGTGCTGCCGCTGATGGCCGAAGGCAGGGTGCTGCCCTATCTCGACGTGCCATTCCAGCACTCGCATCCGCGCATCCTGAAGCTGATGAAGCGGCCGGCCAGCGGCGAGAAGAACCTCGAGCGGATCCGCGCCTGGCGCACGATCGTCCCCGACCTGACGATCCGCAGCACCTTCATTGCAGGCTTTCCCGGCGAAACCGATGCCGAGTTCGAGCACCTGCTCGCGTTCCTGCGCGAGGCCGAGCTCGACCGCGTCGGCTGCTTCGCCTATTCCCCGGTGGATGGTGCCGCGGCGAACGCGCTGCCGGGCCAACTGGCGCTCGAGGTGCGCGAGGCGCGACGCGCCCGATTCATGGAAGCGCAGGCCGCAATCAGCGCGCGTCGCCTGCGTAACCGCGTCGGCACCCGTTGCACCGTGCTGGTCGATGCGATCGAACACGACCCCGGGGCCGCAGGGTGGCGCGCGGCGGCGCGCTCGGCCGGTGAAGCGCCGGAGATCGACGGCCTGGTCTACGTCGCGCTCGACGGCGAGGCGCAGGCGCGCGCCCTGCCGCCAGGCAGCGAACTTGCGGTGCAGATCGTCGACGCCGACGAGCACGACCTGTTCGCCGTCCCGGCCTGAACCGGCGCTACCCGTCGCGTGCAGCGGCAGCGGCCAGTGCCGCGCCCACCAACAGTACCGCCGCCGCCAGCCATGACGGCGCGGCAAACGAACCGCTGCGTTCGGCGAGCCAGCCGCCGATCGCGGGGCCGGCGATCTGGCCGAGACTGAAGGCGACGGTCATTCGCGCGATCGTCTGATCGGGGCGATCGGGGGCGAGTTCGCGCGCGGTGGCCAGACCGAGCGCGGTGATTGCCATGAAGGTGCCGCCGAGCAGGGCAGCCCCGACGAGCAGTGCCGCGGGTCCCTGTCCGGCTGCCGCCAGCGCAACGCCGATCGCCTCGAGCGCGAACGCCGCGACGATCGCCGCATAACTGCCGGTGCGCGCGGCAACCTTCGCCCACAGCCAGTTCGACGGCGCCCCGGCCAGTCCCACCACCGCCCAGGTCCAGAATTCCAGCGCCCGGGCGTCGGGTAGCCGGCGCACCATGACGACGAGGAAAGTGGCGGTGATCACGTAGCCGAACCCCAGGCACCCGTAGGACCAGACCAGCCGCGAGAGCGTGCGCCGCTGCGCCGCCGAGCGGCCAGGATCGGCGTGCGGTGGCGGCACGGTGCCCGGCGGACGATCGAGGCTGCGCCAGGGGGCGATCGCCAGCAGCACCGACAGCCCGGCCAGCGACCACCACAACAGTGCTGCGCTCGCGCCTGCCTCGAGGCCCACATAGACCAGCAGCGCGGAGGCTGCGATGCCGATGCCGACGCCGGCGTAGAGCAGGCTGCCAAGCATCGGACGCCCTTCGCGCGCGATCACCTCGAACACGACCGCCGAGGTGAACACCAGCACGAAGGCACTGGCGAGCCCCGAGGCGAGGCGCACCGCCGCCCAGCCGCCCGCACCGACGTCCAGCGCCATCGCCGCGGTGGTGAGCGCGCTCGCCGCCAGACCGACGCGCAGCCAGCCGACGCGTCGCCGTGCGAATGCCGCGTGTGTGGCCAGCAGCGCGCCGAGCAGGTAGCCGAGGAAGTTGGCCGACGCGATCAGCCCCGCTGCCGACAGCCCGATGCCGGATTCCTCGAGCATCGGCGGCAGCATCGGCGTATAGGCGAAGCGCCCGATGCCCATGGCCATCGCCAGGGCACAGGCGCCAGCGCTGGCCACGCCGAGGCCCGTGACCGCCAGAACCGGGGCGTGGCCGCCGCCTGCCGCGTCACGACTCACGGCGCAGTCGGCAACTGGTCGACGAACCAGTTCAGGATTGCATCGAGCCCGCAGTGGTTGATCGCGTGGGTGGTCTCCGAGCGCACGATCGGCCTGGCGCGGTAGGCCACCGAGACGCCGGCGATCGACATCATCTGCAGGTCGTTGGCGCCGTCGCCGACGACGATCGCCTGCGCCGGCGTGCAACCGATCGCCGCGCAGGTCTCCTCGACCGTGCGTCGCTTGACGCTGGCGTTGACGATCTCGCCGAGCACGCGCCCGGTGAGTCGGCCGCCGGCGGTCTCGAGCGTGTTCGAGCGCGTGAAGTCCAGGTGCAGGCGTGCGGCCAGCCGCTCGGTGAAGAACCGGAAACCACCCGAAACCAGCAGGATCTTCAGGCCCGCCGCGCGTGCCGCGACGATCAGCGCCTCGGCGCCGGGCGACAGCCGCACGCGCTCGTCGTAGACGCGCTGCAACGCCGATTCGGGCAGGTCGGCGAGCAGCGCCACGCGCCGGCGCAGACTCTCGTCGTAGTCGGGAATCTCGCCACGCATCGCCGCCTCGGTGATCGCCGCCACCTCGGCCTTGCGGCCCGCGAAGTCGGCGAGTTCGTCGATGCACTCGATCGTGATCAGCGTCGAGTCCATGTCGAAGGCGATCAGCCGGTAATCGGACAAGCGTGTCGCCAGCGGCACGATTTCGGCATCGACGCCAACGGCATCGGCGATCTCGCCGACCTGATCGCCGTCGATGGTCACCGGCTCCCAGGTGGCGAGCTGGGGCAGGTGCAGCGTGGGCGCGCGTCCGAGGGCAGCGCGGAACGCGTCGACCGCGGCTTCGCAGAGCTGCGGGTGCTGGACCACCAGCCGGCTCATGGCGGCGCGCTCCGCGCAGCCCGGGCGGCCGAAAGGCCCGTCGCCACCGGCAGCATCATGCGGCGGCCGCCTTGCTGCGGAGGCCGGCGAGGATCTCCCGGATGCGGCTCAGCCGCGCGTCCAGATCGGGCGTCGCGATCGTGAAGCGCAGGCGATCCGGGCCTGCGAGCTTCACGTCGCGCCGCTGCTGGATCAGGCGCACGATGGCCGCGGGCTCGATCGGCGGGTCGGGGACGAACTGCAACACGATCGCTTCGGCCGCGGCGTCGATGCGCGCAATTCCGAGCGGTTGCGATGCAATGCGCAGCCGGTGCGTCTCGACGAGCGCGCGGGTCGCCTCGGGCAACTTGCCGAAACGGTCGACCAGTTCCTCGCGCAACGCGTCGAGCGCCTCGGCGGAGCCGCAGTGGGCCATTCTCTTGTAGAGGGCGAGCCGCTCGTGCACGTCGTGGCAATAGTCGGCCGGCAGCAGTGCCGGCACGTGCAACCTGATCTCGATGGTCGCCGCGAGCGGCGCCGAGACGTCGGGTTCGCGCCCTGCCTTCAGCGCGCGCACCGCCTCGTTCAGCATCTCGGCGTAGAGGGCGAAACCCACCTCCTGCATGTCGCCCGACTGTGATTCGCCGAGCACTTCGCCGGCGCCGCGGATCTCCAGGTCGTGCATCGCCAGGTAGAAGCCCGCGCCGAGTTCTTCCATGGCCTGGATGGCTTCGAGCCGCTTGACCGCGTCGCGTGTGATCGCCGCTTCGTCGGGAATCATCAGGTAGGCGTAGGCCTGGTGGTGCGAGCGGCCGACGCGACCGCGCAGCTGGTGCAGCTGGGCGAGCCCGAAACGGTCGGCGCGGTGGATCACGATCGTGTTCGCAGTGGGCACGTCGATGCCGGTTTCGACGATCGTGGTGCACAGCAGCACGTTGCAGCGCTGCTGGTGGAAGTCGCGCATCACGCGTTCGAGTTCGCGTTCGGGCATCTGGCCGTGGGCGACCGCGATGCGCGCTTCGGGCACCAGCTCGGCGAGCCGTGCGCGGCGATGCTCGATGGTGTCGACCTCGTTATGCAGGAAATAGGCCTGGCCGCCGCGCTTCAACTCGCGCAGCAGTGCTTCGCGGATCGTGCCCTCCGATTCGCGCCGGACGAAGGTCTTGATCGCCAGCCGCTTTTGCGGCGCGGTGGCGATCACCGAGAAGTCGCGGATGCCTTCGAGGCTCATGGCCAGCGTGCGCGGAATCGGGGTCGCCGTCAGCGTCAGCACGTCGACTTCGGCGCGCAGCGCCTTCAGCGCCTCCTTCTGGCGCACCCCGAAGCGGTGTTCCTCGTCGATGATCACCAGCCCGAGCCGCGGGAACGCCACTTCGGCCGACAGCAGCTTGTGCGTGCCGATGACGATGTCGACGCGTCCCGCCTTGATGTCGGCGATCGCCGCGCGGCTCTCCTTCGAGGAGCGGAAGCGCGACAATTCGACCAGCTTCACCGGCAGTTCGGCGAAGCGCTCGGCGAAGGTGCGGAAGTGCTGCTCGGCCAGAAGCGTGGTGGGGGCCAGGATGGCGACCTGCCTGCCATCGGACACCGCGACGAACGCGGCGCGCAGCGCCACTTCGGTCTTGCCGAAGCCGACGTCGCCGCACACCAGCCGGTCCATCGGCTTGCCCGACACCATGTCCTGGATCACCGCGTGAATGGCAGCGTTCTGGTCGGGCGTCTCCTCGAACGGAAAGCCGTCGGCGAATGCCTCGTAGTCGCGCGTGGCGAAGGCGAACGCGTGGCCGGTGCGTGCGGCACGGCGCGCGTACAGGTTCAGCAGTTCGGCGGCGGCGTCGCGCGCGCGGCGTGCGGCGCGCGCGCGCGCCTTCTCCCACTGATCCGAGCCCAACTGGTGCAGCGGCGCATCTTCGGGACTCGCGCCGCTGTAGCGGCCGATCACGTGCAGTTGGGATACCGGCACGTACAGCGTGGCCTGGTTCGCGTAGCCGAGATGCAGGAACTCGGTCGGCCCGTCGCCGAGGTCCAGCGTCACCAACCCCTGATAACGGCCGATACCGTGCTGGGCGTGCACCACCGGGTCGCCGATCTTCAGCTCGGAGAGGTCGCGGATGATCGCGTCGACGTCGGTCTGCGACTCGCGCCGGCTGCGGCGTGCGCGGTGCGCGCTGCCGGCGAACAGCTCGGATTCGGTGAGTACCGCGACGCCGGCCGTGGGCAGCGCGAAGCCCTCCTGCAGCGGGCCGACGACGAGTGCCGCCGCGGTCGCGCTGTCGGCGAAAGCACTCCAGTCGTCGAGCGCCGGCAGCGCCAGGCCGTGTTCGCCGAACAGTTGCGCGAGCGTCTCCCGGCGCCCGACCGATTCGGCCACGACCAGTGTGCGCAGTGTGCCCGAGGCGACGAACGCGCCCAGCCGCTCCACCGGATTGGCGGCCCGGCGATCCACCGACACGTCGGGCAGTGCGGACCCGAACGACGCACCGTTGCGCGATGGCGCCGGCGCACCGGCATCGGCGCTGACCGCGCCGGTGGCAGCGTCGGCGCAGGCGATCGCCCAGCGCCCGAAGCGCCGCGCCTCGACGAAGAACTGGCCGGCGTCGATGAACAGCTGCCCGGGGGCGAGCAGCGGCCGCTCGGGGTCGTGCGACAGGAAGCGGAAGCGCTGGCCGGCTTCCTCGGCGAAGCGGCGCGCGGTCTCGTCGACGTCGCCGTGCGTGAGCACCAGCGCCGCCTTGGGCAGGTAGTCGAACAGCGTGGCGGTGCTTTCGTGAAACAGCGGCAACCAGTACTCGATGCCGGCCGGGGCGATGCCGTTGCCGACGTCGCGATAGAGCGTGCTGCGTGACGGATCACCTTCGAAGTGCTCGCGCCAGCGGCTGCGGAATGCGGTGCGGGCGGCTTCGTCCATCGGGAATTCGCGCGCCGGCAGCAGGCGCACGCGCTCGATCGGATAGAGGCTGCGCTGGCTGTCCGGGTCGAAGGTGCGGATCGATTCGATTTCGTCGCCGAACAGGTCGAGCCGCAAGGGCAGCGGCGAACCGGTCGGAAAGAGGTCGAGCAGGCCGCCGCGTACGCAGTACTCGCCCGGATGGACCACCTGCGCCACGTGCTCGTAGCCGGCCCGTATCAGCTGGTCGCGCAGTCTGGCCTCGTCGAGCCGCTGCCCCTTGTGAAAGAAGAAGGTGTGCGAGGCGATGAACGACGGCGGCGCCAGCCGGTGCAGTGCGGTGGCCGCGGGCACCAGGAGTACGTCGCAGTCGCCCCCCTGCAGCGCGTAGAGCGTCGACAGGCGTTCGGAGACCAGGTCCTGGTGCGGGGAGAAGGCGTCGTACGGCAGGGTTTCCCAGTCGGGCAGCAGCAACACGCGCAGCCGCGGTGCGAACCAGCGGATCTCGTCGGCGAGCCGCTGCGCGTCGGGAGCGCCCGCGGCGACGATGGCCAGCGTGCGTCCGGCGCCCGCCTCGCGCGTGGCCAGGCGGGCCAGCAGCAGCGCGTCGGCCGATCCGTGGCAGCGCGGCAACGTGCGCACCTGGCCGGGCATGGGCGCAGGGTGCGCGTCGAGCAGTGCACCGAACGCAGCCGGCGCGCGGGGCGCAGCGGCATGCGCCAGGGTGCGGACTGCGCCGGCGGCAGCCTGCGCGGACGGCAGGGCGTGGGTGGTCAAGGCAACGATCGGCGCAGGCAAGACTACAATTCTAGCTTTTCGCCGCTGTCGACGTCGGCAGACCTGCAAGCCGTGTCCGGACCCGCCGCCCGCTTCTTCGCCGTCGTTCCCGCCGCGGGTGCCGGCACCCGCCTGGGCGCGACGCAGCCCAAGCAATACCTGGCTCTGGCCGGCAAGCCGATGCTGCGCTGGAGCGTCGACGCGCTGCTGGCGGTGCAGTGGATCGAGCGTGTGCTGGTCGTGGCCGCACCCGGCGATGAGCGGGCGGGTGCACTGCTGGCCGGGGTTTCGCGGGTGCAGGTGCTCGCCGCGGGCGGCGCGACCCGGCGCGACTCGGTGCTTGCCGGGCTGCGATCGCTCGCCGGGGCGGGCGCGCGCGACGACGATTGGGTGCTGGTGCACGACGCGGCGCGCCCGGGGCTCGCGCCTTCGCTTCTGGCGCGCTTGCGCGACGGCCTCGGCCAGTCGGCGATCGGCGGGCTGCTCTCGCTGCCGGTCAGCGACACCGTGAAGCGCACCGCCGACGATCGCCGGTCGATCGCCGCGACGGTCGAGCGCGAACGGCTCTGGCTGGCGCAGACGCCACAGATGTTCCGGCTGCGGCTGTTGCTCGATGCACTGCTCGCGCACCCCGAGGTGACCGACGAAGCGGCGGCGGTCGAACGTGCCGGGCACGCGCCGCTGCTGGTCGAAGGGGCGCGGGCGAATTTCAAGGTGACCACTGCGGAAGACCTCGAACTGATGCGTGCGCTGCTGGAGCGAAGATGAACATCCGGGTCGGGCAGGGCTACGACGTGCACGCGCTGGTGCCGGGGCGCCGGCTGGTGATCGGCGGGATCGAGGTGCCGCACGGCCACGGCCTGCTCGGGCACTCCGACGCCGACGTCCTGCTGCACGCGATCACCGATGCGCTGCTCGGCGCGGCCGCACTCGGCGACATCGGCCGGCACTTCCCCGACAGCGACGCGCGCTGGCGCGACGCCGACAGTACGGTGTTGCTGGCCGAGGCGGCGCGACTCGTGCGCGCTGCCGGCTGGGAGATCGGCAATGTCGACGCGACGGTGATCGCCCAGGCACCGAAGCTCGCCGCACACCTGCCGCGGATGATCGAGCGGATCACCGCGGCGCTCGCCGTTGGCCCCGGGCAGGTCGGGGTCAAGGCCAAGACCGGCGAGCGGCTCGGTTTCACGGGGCGCGGCGAGGGCATCGCGGCGCAGGCGGTGGCCCTGCTGGTGGCACGTTCGGTGGGGGCTTGAGGCAGGTCAAGCGCTGCCCGGTGGTCGCGGCCGTCCGGACGCGGCGCAAGCGGCGCGTTTCGGTACACTGAGCAGTTCGCGAGCCGCGTCGCTTCGCGAAGGCGAGCATGCAGCACCGCGGCCCGCACCAACCACAAAGGGGAGACGACAATGGGCGAACAGACCAAGTACCTGCTCGACGAAAGCCGCATTCCGAAGCGCTGGTACAACATCCAGGCCGACCTGCCGAAACCGCTGGCGCCGGTGCTGCATCCGGGCACGCTGCAGCCGATCGGGCCCGACGACCTCGCACCGCTGTTCCCGATGGCGCTCATCATGCAGGAGGTCACCACCGAGCGCGAGATCGACATCCCCGAGCCGGTGCGCGACATCTACCGCTTGTGGCGTCCGAGCCCGCTGGTCCGCGCCCACCGACTCGAGAAGGCACTCGGCACCCCGGCGAAGATCTTCTACAAGTACGAGGGTGTCAGCCCCGCCGGCAGCCACAAGCCCAACACCGCGGTCGCGCAGGCGTTCTACAACCGCGAGGCCGGCATCACGCGGCTCACGACGGAGACCGGTGCCGGACAGTGGGGCTCGTCGCTCGCCTTCGCCGGCGCACTGTTCGGCATCGACGTCACCGTGTACCAGGTGCGTGTGTCGTATGACCAGAAGCCGTACCGGCGCGCGCTGATGGAGACCTACGGCGCACGCTGCGTGGCGTCGCCGTCCAGTGAAACCGAGTATGGGCGCGCGGTGCTCGCGAAGCGCCCCGATCACCCCGGCAGTCTGGGCATCGCGATCTCCGAGGCTGTGGAAGTCGCCGCGAAGAACGACGACACCAAGTACGCGCTCGGCTCGGTGCTCAACCACGTGATGCTGCACCAGACGGTCGTCGGCCAGGAGGCGATCGAGCAGATGCAGATGGCCGACGCGTTTCCCGACGTGATCATCGGCTGCACCGGCGGCGGGTCGAACTTCGCCGGGCTGGTGTTTCCGTTCATCGGTCAGGGCCTGCGCGGCGGCAGGAAGTCGCGCGTCGTCGCGGTCGAGCCCGCGGCGTGCCCGACGCTCACTCGCGGAAAGCTGGCGTACGACTTCGGCGACACCGGGCACATGACGCCGCTGGTGAAGATGCACACGCTCGGCTCGACCTTCACGCCACCGGGGTTCCACGCCGGCGGTCTGCGCTATCACGGCATGGGCCCGCTCATCTCGCACCTGCTCGACCTCGGGTTGATCGAGGCCGTGGCCTATCAGCAGACCGAGTGCTTTACCGCCGGTGTCCAGTTCGCGCGCACCGAGGGGATCGTTCCGGCACCCGAGGCGACCCACGCGGTCAAGGCTGCGATCGACGAAGCGCTGCGCTGCAAGCGTGAAGGCCGTTCGGAGACGATCCTCTTCAACCTCTCCGGCCACGGCCACTTCGACATGGCCGCCTACATGGCCTACAGCGCCGGCACGCTCACCGACCAGTCGTACAGCGAGCAGGAACTCGCGATGGCACTGGCCGGCCTGCCGAGCGTTCCCGAGCCGGCCTGACCGGAGCGGCCCGAACGGGCCGGACACCCGCCGGGGCGAAGGCGCCCCGGCGGCGTTTCCTTCACTTTCCCCGAGCAACGCCCTGCGCATTGACCCGGATCAACCGGCCGATGGGCAGGAAGCGTATGAGTCCGTCTCTGGAAGGCATCGTGCCGGCGAAGGAGGGGAGACCATGGGCGACCGCAACGCATCGCTGCTCTGGATGTACGAGAAGATGGTGGAGATCCGCCACTACGAAGAGACGATGGCCGCCGTCTATCTCGAGGGCAAGCTGCCGCCCAAGATCCAGAAGGGACTCGCGTTCGACATCGGCTCCGGGCCGGTTCCTGGCGAAATGCATCTCGCGGCTGGCCAGGAGCCGGTGGCAGTGGGGGTCTGCGCGCACCTGAAGAAGGAGGACACGGTGGTCGGCACACATCGGCCGCACCATTTCGCGATCGCCAAGGGCGTCCCGCTCGACCGCATGACCGCCGAGATGTTCGGCAAGGCCGCCGGCCTGGGCAAGGGCAAGGGCGGGCACATGCACCTGTTCGACCCGGAACACCGGTTCAGCTGCAGCGGCATCATTGGTGCGAGCCTGCCGCCGGCGTGCGGCGCGGCGCTGGCTGCGAAGAAGCTGGGCCGTGACTGGGTGGCGGTGGCATTTTTCGGCGAGGGTGCGGCCAATCAGGGGTCGTTCCACGAATCGCTGAACCTCGCGGCGCTGTGGAAGCTGCCGGTGCTGTTCGTCTGCGAAGACAATTACTGGGCGATCTCGGTGCCCAAGCCGCAGGCGACCTCGATCCCGAAGGTGTCCGATCGCGCGGCGGCCTACGGCATGCCGGGCGTGCACGTGCCGAACAACGATGCGGTCGAGGTGTGGGAGGCGGCGGGTGCGGCGATCGCGCGTGCGCGTCGCGGCGAGGGGCCAACGCTGCTCGAGGTGCGCACCGACCGCTACCTGGGGCACTTCCAGGGTGACGCCGAGGTCTATCGACCGAAGGACGAGGTCGCGAAGCTGCGCGCCAACGATCCGATTCCACGGCTGGCCGCGCAGTTGAAGGCGCAGGGCCTGCTCGACGACGAACAGCGCGGCAGACTCGAGGCGCGCACCCGCACCCGCGTCGACGAGGCCTACGCGTTCGCGCGCCGCGCCGGGTACCCGGCACCGGCCGACGCGCTGGCCGATCTGTTCGTCTGAGCTTGCGACAACGAGAAGGAGGCCGACCATGAGCGAATCCCGTTCACTGACGATGGCCCAGGCGATCGCCGAGGCGATTGCGCAGGAGATGGAGCGCGATCCCGCGGTGTTCGTGATGGGCGAGGATATTGGCCGCTACGGCGGTATCTTCGGCGCCACCGGCGGCCTGCTCGAGAAATTCGGCCCCGAGCGCATCATGGATACGCCAATCTCCGAGACCGCGTTCATCGGCGCGGCAACCGGTGCCGCCGCGACCGGCATGCGGCCAATCGCCGAACTGATGTTCGTCGATTTCTTCGGCGTGTGCATGGACCAGATCTACAACCATCTCGCGAAGAACACCTACATGGCAGGGGGCAACCTGCGTCTGCCGGTGGTCTTGATGACCGCGATCGGCGGGGGCTACAACGACGCGGCGCAGCACTCTCAGTGCCTGTTCGGCACTTTCGCGCACATGCCCGGACTGAAGGTGGTGGTGCCGTCGAATGCCTACGACGCGAAGGGCCTGATGATCCAGTCGATCCGCGACGACAACCCGGTGATGTTCATGTTCCACAAGGGGATCATGGGACTGCCGTGGATGGCCCACTTCGAGGGCAGCACCAACGAGGTGCCGCGCGAGGCGTACACGGTGCCATTCGGTCAGGCGCGCACGGTGCGCGAAGGCGCCGACCTGACCATCGTCACGTTGAGCCAGATGGTGCACAAGGCGGCGCTGGCAGCCGTGGAACTCGGGCGTGAAGGGGTGAGTGCCGAGGTGATCGACCTGCGCACGCTGGTGCCGCTCGACCGCAAGGCGGTGCTGAAATCGGTCGCGAAGACCGGCCGGCTGCTGGTGGTCGACGAGGATTACCTGAGCTTCGGCCTGAGCGGGGAGATCGCCGCGATCGTCGCCGAGAACCTCGACACGGTGCGGCTGCGTGCGCCCGTGAGGCGACTCGCGGTGCCCGACGTGCCGATTCCCTACAGTCGCCCGCTCGAACAATTCGTGATTCCGCAGGTCGAGTCGATCGTCGGGGCTGCTCGTGCACTGTGCCGCGCGCCGCTTGTCCAGGCGATGCCGGCGTGAGCGCCATCACGCTGGACGACGCGGTCTGGACAGACGTCGAGGAGGGCACCGAGGCGCTGGTCGATCGCTGGCTGGTCGCCGAGCACGCGACGGTGCACGCTGGCCAGCCGGTGGCGTCCGTGGTGCTGGTCAAGACCACGATCGATGTGCCCGCGCCGGCTGATGGGGTGCTCGAACGCATTCTCGTCGGCGCCGGCGAGACCTTTGCACGCGGCGTGCCGATCGGCACGCTGCGCGACGCCGGCTGAATGCAGGTCGAGGCGGCGGTCGCCGACGAGCACGCCTGGGTTGCGAGCATCCTCGACACCGACATCCGCGACGCGGTGTGGCGCGTCTGGCTCTATCCGGCGGCCGAGATCGTGCTCGGCTGCTCGCAACGCGCGCTGCTGGCCGAAGTGGTACGGCGTGCCCCTGCCGGCATGCCGGTCACGGTTCGGCCTTCCGGGGGCGGAGCAGTGCTCGCAGGACCGTGGATGATCGGCGCCAGCATCGTCGTGCCACCCGACCATCGGTTGCTCGCCGGTGGACTGGTTGCCAGCTATCGCTGGCTGGGCGAACTGCATGCGCAGGTGATGTGCAAGGCCGGCGTCGACGCGCGTACGGTGGTGCCGCAACGCCGGTCGCTGCCGCCCGGGCCGCTGCGGGACGCGCCGCGGCAGGCGGCCGCCGGGGAAATCAGCTGGGCCTGCTTCGGTTCGCTGTCGCCCTGGGAAGTGACCGATGCGGCGGGCCGCAAACTCACCGGGCTGGCGCAGCAACGCCGGCGCGGTGGCGTCGCCTTCTCGGCCGGGACGCTGATCGCGCGGCCCGACTGGCGATGGCTGTGCGAAGCGCTGGGCGCACCCGACGACGCGACGTCACTGGATCGATTCACCGGGGCCTGCAACGAAGCGTCCGGTGTGGCGGCGCTCGATGCGCGTGGGTGGGCCGAGCGGATCGACCGGGCACTCGGGGCCGCACTCGGCTGACGGCGCCGGCCACGGTGCGCCGCGAGCGCCTCGCTTCCTGATCGCGTCAGAGCGCGCGCGCGAGCGCCTCGTCGAGCGTGCGCACGGTGCGCCCCACGTCCTGGAGCTTGTCCAGCCCGAAGAGTCCGATCCGGAAGGTGCGGAAGTCGTCCGGCTCGCCGCACTGCAGCGGAACGCCTGCGGCGATCTGCAGGCCCTGTTCGGCCAGCTTGCGCCCGGAGTGGATGTCGGGATCGTCGGTGTAGGCCACTACGACCCCCGGTGCTTCGAAGCCAGCTGCGGCCACGCTGGGGAAGCCGCGCGTGGCGAGCAGCGCGCGCACCCGGTCGCCGAGTTCCTGCTGTGCGTCGCGAGCCCGACCGAAGCCGAAGCGCTGCGTCTCGAGCATCGCGTCGCGTACGCGCACCAGCGCCTCGGTGGGCAGCGTCGCGTGGTAGCCGTGGCCGCCCGCTTCGTAGGTCTGCATGATCTGCAGCCACTTGCGCAGGTCGCAGGCGAAACTGGTGGAACGGGTGTCTTCGATGCGCTGGCGAGCGCGTTCGCCCAGCATCACCAGTGCGCAGCAGGCCGGCCCGCTCCATCCTTTCTGCGGTGCGCTGATCAGCACGTCGACGCCCAGGGCGGTCATGTCGACCCAGATCGCGCCCGAGGCGATACAGTCGAGGACGAACAGCCCGCCCGCGGCGCGCGTGGCGGTGGTCACCGCGCGCAACCAGGATTCCGGAAGGATCAGGCCGGAGGCCGTCTCGACGTGTGGCGCGAACACCACGTCGGGCCGTTCACGCTCGATCGTGGCAATCACCTCGTCCAGTGGCGCGGGCGCAAACGGCGCCTGTCGTCCCGGCTGCGTGGGCCGCGCGCCGAGCACGGTGGCCGCCGACGGAATCGCGCCCATCTCGAACATCTGCGTCCAGCGATAACTGAACCAGCCGTTGCGCACCACCAGTACCTTGCGCCCGGTCGCGAACTGGCGCGCCACCGCCTCCATGCCGAAGGTGCCGCTGCCCGGGACGACGACCGCCGCGCTGCCGCGATAGGCGTCCTCGAGCACCGCGGAGATGTCGCGCATCACGCCCTGGAAGCGCTGCGACATGTGGTTCAGCGTGCGATCGGTGTAGACCACCGAGTATTCGAGCAGGCCGTCTGGATCGACTTCGGGACGCAGGCCGGGCATCTCTGGATTCCGTCGAATGGGTCAGTGATCGCGCGGCGGATCCTCCCCGCCTTCAGTCGAGATCGGCCACCAGGGCGTCGCGCACCGCGACCGGCAGCGGATTCGCCTCGGCGCGGTAGTTCTCGTGATCGACACCGACCGACAGCGCCGCGCCACGCGCCAGCGCGTCGGCCATGTCGTCGGTGAGCTCGAACCGCACGAAGTGTACCGCCGAAGTCTTCTCCTCGTTCTCGCGCTCGAGATCCTCGTCGGCGATCGCGTACACGCGCGGCGCCCCCTCCACCTGCACCCAGAGCCGGTCTTCCACGCCGCGCAGGCGCGCCAGTTCGCGACGCCGGACGTCGACGTCGTCGTACTCGATCAGCATCGTCGCCTTGAGGTTGCGGCCGTCGGGGATCAGCGGATTGTAGGCCTCGAGTTCGTGCTCGATGCCCTGCTCCTCGAAGATCTTCTCGATGCGCAACATCTCCTGGATCTGGTAGCGCACGGTCAGTTCGTCCTCGAACAGCAGCGTGACGTGCCCGCCCAGCGCCACGCTGCGGTTCTTCTTGTGCTCCATCACCTTGTGCCGGAACTCGGGCCGCGCCTTCGCGTAGGCCTCGAGTGTCATCAGCGACTCACGGCTCACTTTCGCCATTTCCGTTGCTTCCCTGTCAACGATTCAATCCGTACGCGATCCGCAGCAGCGTAAGCGGATGCGCGAGCTTGCCCGCCGTTGCCCGCCCGGCCTCGGTCATTCCCTGCTCGATGTGGTGCCCGGCGAGCTGGCAGTCGGAGGCGATCCAGTCGGGCTCGCCGTCGGGGTGCTCGCCCATCTGGCGGAACACCGGCTTGCCGATCTTCATCGCGATCTCGTGGAATTCCTTCTTCACGCCCCAGGTGCCGGCGTGCCCCGAGCAGCGCTCGATCGTGTTCAGGCTCGTGCCCGGCACCATCTGCAGCATCTCGCGCGTCTTCTGGCCGACGTTCTGCACCCGCAGGTGGCAGGCGACGTGATAGGAGACCTTGCCCAGCGCGGTGCCGAAGTCGGTCTTCAGCAAGCCGTCCTTCGCGCGCAGCACGAAGTATTCGAACGGGTCGAACATCGCGTCCTGCACCGCCCTCACGTCCGCGTCGTCCGGGTACAGCATCGGCAGTTCCTGCTTGAACATCAGTGCGCACGACGGAATCGGGGCGAGGATCGCGTAGCCGGCGCGCGCGAGCTTCGCCAGTGCCGGTATGTTCCGTTCCTTCAGCGTGTGCACCGACTCGAGGTCGCCGAGTTCGAGCTTCGGCATCCCGCAACAGGCTTCCTTCTCGGCGAGCACGTAGGGGATCGCGTTGTGCTCAAGCACGCGGGCCAGGTCGTGGCCGATGCCGGGTTCGTTGTAGTTGACGTAGCAGGTGGCGTAGATCGCCACCTTGCCGGGGGTGCGCTCGCCGTCGCGCACCGGATGCGCCTTCGACGGCACGACGTATGAACGGAACCGGTCGCTGGTGAACGGCGGCAGCCAGGCGTCACGGTGCACGCCGATGGCCTTCTCGCCGAGCCTGCGCGCGGTCTTGTTGCGCGCCAGCGCATTGACCGCCTGGACCACGACCGGGATGCCGGCGAGCGTGCCGTTGCGGTCGGTCGACGACAGCTGCACGTCGCGAAATCGCGTCGGCGTGCCCTGGCGGAACTGGATCGCCTTGCCGCGCAACATCAGGTGCGGGAAATCGACGTTCCAGGTGTGCGGCGGCACGTACGGGCACTTCGTCATGAAGCACAGGTCGCACAGGTAGCACTGGTCGACCACCTTCCAGTAATCCTTGCGGTCGACGCCGTCGACCTCGCCGCTGGCGGACTCGTCGACCAGGTCGAACAGGGTCGGGAAGGCGTTGCACAGGCTCAGGCAGCGCCTGCAGCCGTGGCAGATGTCGAACACGCGCTGCATTTCGTCGAGCGCCTTCGTCTGGTCGTGGAACTCGGGATTCTTCCAGTCGAGCGGGTGACGGGTAGGGGCTTCGAGCGAACCTTCACGTGCGGTCATCGTCGTTCCCGGCAGGTGTCCGGCGCGCAGCGCGCCGGCGTGAATGAAAAGGGGAGCTCCTGGATGCGGAGCTCCCCTCGCGTTGCGCGAGCCGATCGGCCGGGCCTGCGGTCGATCGGCCAGCGCGGTTCAGGCCAGCGATTCGAGGGCCTTGGCGAACTTGTTCGCGTGCGAGCGCTCGGCCTTGGCCAGGGTTTCGAACCAGTCGGCGATTTCGTCGAAGCCTTCCTCGCGGGCGGTCCTGGCCATGCCCGGGTACATGTCGGTGTACTCGTGCGTCTCGCCGGCGACCGCCGACTTCAGGTTGGCCTGCGAGTTGCCGATCGGCAGGTCGGTCGCCGGATCGCCCACTTCGGCCAGATAGTCGAGGTGGCCGTGCGCGTGGCCGGTCTCGCCTTCCGCGGTCGAACGGAACAGCGCGGCGACTTCCGGCTGACCCTCGACGTCGGCCTTGTTCGCGAAGTACAGGTAGCGGCGATTCGCCTGGCTCTCGCCGGCGAACGCGTCCTTCAGGTTCTGGTGGGTTTTCGTGCTCTTCAGGCTGGGCATGGAGGTCTCCTTTTCGAAGGGGTATGCGGGACGATGCGCCCGGCCGCGCGCGCTGTCGTGGCCGACCCGAACGAATGTAACCACGCTCGATCGGAAACTCCAATTGGAGATTCAAATGCAATCGATTGTCTTCGACTATCGGGCGGAACCGCGCCCGGGCTCAACCATGCCCCGGTAGTCGGGCAAGGTCAAGCTGGCGCACAGGCCTGCGGCCTGCAGGTTGGCAAGACGCAGGGTGCCGCCGTAGCGGCGCGCCAGGCGCTCGACGATCGCCAGCCCGAGGCCCGAACCGCCGCTTTCACCGCGCGCCTGATCCATCCGTGTGAACGGCTGCAGCAGGCGCTCGAGGTCTGCCGCGGGTACGCCGTGACCGTGATCGCGCACCTCGACGAGCAGGCCGTCGGCCGCGCGCCGCGCGCTCAGTTCGACGCGTGCCGGCGCGCCGCTCGAAGCGCGGCCGTAGCGCATCGAGTTGTCGACCAGGTTGACAACCGCCCGGTGCAGGTCGGTCGGGTCGCCGACCCAGTGCCCGGCCTCACCGGCGTCGACCGTGAGCGACAGCTCGCCCGCCTCGATCGCGCCGCGATAGTCGTGCCCGAGGCCTGCGAGCACCGCAGCCACGTCGACCCGCTCGGTGCGCGGCGCTTCGGCAATTCGCGCGTACTGCACGAACTGCCCGACGATGCGGTCGATGCGCTCGATGTCCTCGGCCATCGCGTCACGCTGGCCGGCGCCGAGTTCGGCCAGTTCGATCTCCATGCGCAATCGGGCAAGCGGGCTGCGGATGTCGTGCGAGATCCCCGCCAGCGCGAGCGAACGATCCGCATCGAGCCGGGCCAGGTCGCGTGCCAGCCGGTTGAAACGGCGGTTGAGTGCCGCGATTTCGGTCGGACCGTCTTCGGCCAGCCGGGGCGGAACGCCTCCGCGGCTCAGTCGGGCGATCGCGCGGTTCAGGTCGGCGAGCGGCCGATTGACCAGTCGCGAGATCAGCAGCGCTCCGAGCAGCGCCAGGCCTGCCGCGATCAGACCGAGTACACCGAGCCCGGGCCCGAACTGGCGCTCCACCCGTGCGCGCGGCAGGATCAGCCAGTAGTCGTCACCGTCGATCTCGAAGCTGATCCACACCCCATCGATGCCGTTGACCCGTCCGGCCACGTGGGTGCCCGCGCCGAGCAGCTGCCGCAGTCGCGGCTGCAGTGCGCGCAGCCGCGGGCCGGTCGCGTCGTCGTCGATGCGATCCTCGGGTTCCTTCGGCAGGACGCGAACCTCCTCTTCGTGCGCGAGTTGCTCGACCAGGTCGAGCCGTCGATCGGGCTCGGCGCTGACCAGCGCCGAGCGGGTGAGGTTGACGACCGAAGCGATTTCCCAGGCGAGGCGTTGCTCGGGGGGCGTGCGGTCGAGCAACCCGGCGATCCCCAGCGTCGTTCCAAGGCTGACGCCGATCAGCAGCGCCAACAGCAGGAAAGTGCGCCAGAACAGGCTGATGCGTGGCCATTGCGGCGCCGCGCGCGCGCCCGCCGCGTCGGCCGTGTGCGGGCTCATTTGTCGTCGGGGACGAACACGTAGCCGACGCCCCAGACGGTCTGGATGTATCGGGGCTGCTGGGGATCGGCCTCGATCAGCCTGCGCAGGCGCGAAACCTGCACGTCGAGGCTGCGGTCATAGGCGCCGTATTCGCGGCCGCGCGCCAGCGTCATCAGCTTCTCGCGCGACAGCGGCGCACGTGGATGCTGCACCAGGACCTTGAGCACCGAGAATTCGCCGGTGGTGAGCGCCACCGGTACCCCGTCGCGCGAGAACGCGCGCGTGGCCAGGTCGAGCCTGAACGGACCGAAGCATACTTCGAGCGGCTCGGCCGACGGGGCGCCCGGAAGTTCGGCGGGCGGCTGGCGGCGCAGCACCGCGTGGATGCGTGCGAGCAGTTCGCGCGGGTTGAACGGCTTCGGCAGGTAGTCGTCAGCGCCGACTTCCAGGCCGATGATGCGGTCGACGTCGTCGCCCCGGGCGGTCAGCATGACGATCGGGGTGCGATCGTTCGCGCCGCGCAACCGGCGCACGATCGACAGGCCGTCCTCGCCGGGCAGCATCAGGTCGAGCACGATCAGGTCGAAGCACTCGCGCAACAACAGCCGGTTCATGGCCGGCGCGTCCTGCGCGAGACTGACCTCGAACTGGTGTTCGCTCAGGTAGCGGCGCAGCAGTTCGCGCAGTCTCGGGTCGTCGTCGACGACCAGCAGTTTGCGGCTGGCAGTGCTCATGGTGGCAATGATAGCCGCGGGGCGCACGCAGTGCGTCGCACGCTCGCGCGCCGCAACCTGCACGGCCGTTCGTTACCGGCTGTTACACGGTTTACCCGGAACGGCGCTGCGTGCGCGGCGCGCGCTGTCTAGAATGCCCGCATGTTCAGGCAGATTCGATGGCTGAAAGTGCCGCGCACCGCTGGCGTGGTGCGCAGCGACGCGCTGCGCGGCCGACCGTCGGTCGCACGCCGCCGCGTGGGCAACGCATTGCTGGCGACCGTGCTCGCACTGGGTGCCGGCGCGGCGGCAGCGCAGCCGTTTTTCGCCGGGCGAATGAGCCCCGAGGAGCGCGAGCGGTTGCGTCGCGAATTGCGCCAGCAACCGGAGCGCGGGCGCCAGGATGGCGTGCCCGGATATCGCCGCGAGCGGATGTCGCCGGTCGAACGCGAACAACTGCGCCGGCAACTGCGCGAGGCAAGTCCCGCCGAGCGCCGCGGGCGGGGACGCCGGCGCGACTGAATTGCGCCCCGGTTCGGGCGCCGGCACTAGAATCCGTCGTGTGACTCTTCCTGCGCCCGCTTCGGCCCGAGTGTCGCCCGTCGTCGCCCGCCCGGACGGCGGGCGCGTGTGCCTGCTCGCGCTGGCAACCTCGGGCGACTGGTGTTCGGTGGCACTGCACCGCCACGACGCCGGCGTCGATGAGAGCGAATGCCTGTCCGAACGCCTGGGCGCTGGCCAGTCGGAACGCATCCTGGCGATGGTTCGCACCGTCTGCGGCGACGCCGGGGTCGGGCTCGGCGAGATCGATGCGATCGCCTTCGACGCGGGGCCGGGCTCGTTCACCAGCCTGCGCGTCGGCTGCTCGGTCGCGCAGGGACTGGGTTTCGCGCTGGAGCGCCCGGTGCTCCCGGTCGAGGCACCGGCTGCGCTCGGCTGGCAGCGGCTGCGGGCCAGCAGGCGCGTCGCCGGCGACGTGCTGGTGGCGGTCGACGCACGCATGGACGAACTCTACGTGGCGATGTACCGGTTGCGGCTCGATGCACCGGCCAACTGGGGCCAGACGCTGATCGAGCCACGACTGCTGGCGCGGGCCGGATTCGTGTCCGAGCTGGCGGCGTGCTGGCCGGCGGCCGGTGCCGGCGTGGGTGAACACCCGGTTGCCGCCGAGCCGCTGCCGGCGCAGGTCCTGCCTGGCGGAAATGCCTGGCGCTCGCTGGGCCTGCTCGATGAGTGGAAGGCACGTCACGGCCTCGCGTCGGTACCAGCCGCCCCGGCGAGCGAGCAGGCGTACGTGCGCGCGGACGCGTTGGCCGAGATCGCGCTGCGCGACTGGCATGCGGGCCGGGCGATCGACGCATCGGAGGCCGCGCCGCGCTACGTGCGCGACAAGGTCGCGCTCGATCGCGACGAACAGCGTGCGCTGCGCCTGCGGCGCGCACAGCGTACCGGTGCCCGGGCGGATCGATGAGCGCGTTGCCCAGGCCACCCGGGTCGTCGTCGCCCACGGCGTCGTGCCGGGCGTTGCGGGCTCGCGGCATGCGCGTCGACGATCTCGACGCGGTCATGGCGATCGAATCGGCCATCTATCCGTTTCCATGGACGCGCGGCAACTTCGCCGATGCACTGCGTGCCGGCTACGATGCCTGGGTGTTCGAGACGGCCACGGGGCCGACCGAAGTGCCCGAGGGGCCGGACGAAGCGGCCACGCAGTCGTGCGAAGCGACCGAAGGAGCGCGATGCGCACCGCTGGGCTACGCCGTGGTGATGTGGATCCCCGACGAGGCGCATCTGCTCAATCTGGGCGTGCGAGGCGCGATCCACGGCCGCGGTGTCGGTCGGGCGATGCTCGAATGGCTGATGCGCGATGTGCGGGGCCGCGGTGGGCGCGGCCTCATGCTCGAGGTCAGGCCGTCGAACCTGCCGGCGATCGCGCTGTACCGCAGCGCCGGCTTTGCGCGGATCGGCGTGCGCAGGCGCTACTACCCGGCACCGCAGGGCGCCCGCGAGGACGCGTGGGTGATGTTCAGGGAACTGGCCGATGAATGAATCGCAGCACCGCGCGTGGGAGGCGCTCGGAATCGGGCCTGCCTGGCGCCTGCGTCGGCGCATTGCCGAGCCACCCGCTGCGCCCGCGCCGGCAGCGATGGACTGGCCGCAGCTGCGCGCCGCGGTCGCCCGGTGTCGCGCCTGCACGCTTTGCGAGACGCGCACCCAGCCGGTGTTCGGAGTCGGTGACGAACGCGCCAGCTGGATGGTGATCGGCGAGGCACCCGGTGCCGAGGAAGACCGCCGCGGGGAGCCTTTCGTGGGCAACGCCGGCCGCCTGCTCGACCAGATGCTGGCGGCGCTCGGCCTGGGGCGCGAGCGCGACGTGTTCGTCGCCAACGTGCTCAAGTGCCGCCCGCCCAACAACCGCGATCCTTCGCCCGACGAGATCCGGCATTGCGAACCGCATCTCAGGCGCCAGATCGAACTGGTCTCGCCGCGGGTGATCGTGGTCGTCGGACGGATTGCCGCCCAGGCGCTGCTGGGCACCGAGGCATCGATCGCCAGCCTTCGCGGGCACGTTCACCACTACCGGAGTGGCGAAAGAGCGGTCCCGGTGGTGGTTACCTACCATCCGGCCTATCTGTTGCGCAGCCCGCCCGACAAGGCGCGCGCCTGGGCCGACCTGTGCCTGGCGCGCCGTGTGCACGACGCGGGCCAGGCGTAGACCGGATGGGTCAATGCTTGCTCTGACCGATCAGCGCGACCGAATCGAAAACACGCTGGTTGGCGTGGTGCAACCGGATCACCGCGACCATCGTCAGCGCGACGAACAGGCCGAAGAGCACGATCACCAGGTTCACGCCGAGCTCCAGGCGCAGCAGCAGTGAATACAGCCCGAGCATCAACAGGATGTTCAGGTTCTCGTTGAAGTTCTGCACGGCGATCGAATGCCCGGCACTCATCAGCACGTGGCCGCGGTGCTGCAGCAGCGCGTTCATCGGCACGACGAAGAACCCGGCCATTGCGCCGACGAGCACCAGCAGCGGAAACGCCGCCCATTCGGAGGACACCAGCGTCATCGCCGGCACGATCAGCCCCATCGCCACGCCCACCGGCAGCACGCGCAATGAATCGCGCAGGCGCACGACGCGGGCGGCGAGCATCGCACCGAGCGCGATACCCAGCGCGACCACCCCCTGCAGGATCGCGGCGCGGCTCAGCGGCAGGCCGAGCGCGTGGTGCGCCCAGTCGAGGACGATGAACTGCAGCGTCGCCCCGGCGCCCCAGAACAGCGTGGTGACTGCCAGCGAGATCTGCCCGAGCCGGTCTTTCCACAGGACGCGGCAGCAGCCGAGGAACTCGCGCATCAGCGTGAACGGATTGCGTGCCTGCTGCGGATAGCGTGCGCCGGTGTCGGGAATGCCGAGGTTGACCGCGGCGGCGATCGCGTAGAACACCGCGATCACCACGATCGCCGATTCCGCCGGTGTGTCGATGCCGGTGTCGATCAGTGGCAGGTCGACGGCCAGCAGCATGGCGGCAGCGGTCGGGGTGATCAGCGCACCGCCGAGTACCGTGCCCAGGATGATCGAGCCGACGGTGGTGCCTTCGATCCAGCCGTTGGCCGCGACCAGTTTCTCCGGCGGCAGCAGTTCGGTGAGGATGCCGTACTTGGCCGGCGAGTAGGCTGCCGCGCCGAAGCCGACCACCGCATAGGCGAGCAGCGGGTGGATCGTGAAGAACATCAGCAGGCAGCCGACGATCTTCACCAGGTTGGTCACGAACATGACCCGGCCCTTGGGCATCGAGTCGGCCAGTGCACCGACGAACGGGGCGAGCATCACGTACGAGACGGTGAAGAACAGCTTGAGCAGCGGTTTCATCCATTCGGGCGCGTGCATCTCGATGAGCAGCGCGATCGCGGCGATCAACAGCGCGTTGTCGGCCAGCGACGAGAAGAACTGCGCCGCCATGATCGTGTAGAAGCCGCGTTTCATCGGCGAGGGGCTCTCGTGTCTCCGTTCGAGCGCCGGCTTCCCGCTCTTGCGGGCGGCTGGCCGGTCTGCCGGTGCGCCGCCCGTGCGACCGATGGTCCCGCTGCTGAGCGCGGGTCGGTTTATACCATGATCGTCCTGCGTGTCCGTGTGTATAGTTCACGCACCCGCCCGCAGATTCCGATGCCCCGTCCGATCGTCGCCACCGTCTCGATTCCGGCGATGCGCCACAACCTGGCGCTCGCGCGCGAGCGGGCGCCGGGGCGCTTCGTCTGGGCGGTGGTCAAGGCCAACGGGTATGGCCACGGACTGGCCAACGCCGCACGCGGTTTCGCGGCCGCCGACGGGATGGCGCTGGTGGAGTTCGACGGCGCCGCGCAGTTGCGTCGCGCGGGATGGAGCGGCCCGGTGCTGATGCTCGAAGGCGCATTCGATCCGGATGACGTTGCGCAGGCGGTGCGCGAGCGACTGTCGCTGGTGGTGCATGAGGTGCGCCAGGTCGAATGGCTCGAGGCGCGGGCGGCGGACGCGCCGATCGATGTGTTCCTGAAGTTCAACAGCGGCATGAACCGCCTCGGTTTCGGGCACGACGCGTTTCGCGAGGCCTTCGGGCGGCTGGTGCGGCTCGCCTGCGTCGGCCGGTTGACACTGATGACGCATTTCGCCAACGCCGACCTCGTCGGTGGCGCCGACCAGGCGCTGCGTCGCTTCGAGGCCGCTGCGGCGGGACTGCCGGCGCCGCGCTCGCTCGCGAATTCGGCGGCGACGCTGCAGGTGTCGCAGGCCCACGGCGATGCGATCCGGCCGGGCGTGATGCTCTACGGTGCAACGCCATTCGGCGAGGGCGACGCGCGTTCGCTCGGCCTGCGCCCGACGATGCGGCTCGAATCGCGGCTGATTGCCGTCCAGGAACTGGTGCCCGGTGACGCAGTCGGCTACGGCTCGGGCTTTCGTGCCGCGCGGCCGATGCGCATCGGCGTGGTCGCCTGCGGCTACGCCGACGGCTATCCGCGGCACGCGCCCAACGGCACGCCGGTTGCGGTCGACGGTGTGCGCACTGCCACCGTCGGACGCGTGGCGATGGACATGCTGATGGTCGATCTCGGCCCGGTGCCGGACGCACGTCCCGGATCGACAGTCGAACTGTGGGGCGAGACCGTGCCGATCGATGCCGTCGCCCGGGCAAGCGGCACCATCGGCTACGAATTGATGTGCGCGCTCGCGCAGCGGGTGCCGATGCGCGTCGACGACGGCACCTGCGCCTGATCGCCGCGTCGACGATGGCCAGGGCGAAGACACAGCAGGTCTGCGGCGAATGCGGCGGCACCACCGCGAAGTGGCAGGGCCAGTGCCCGCACTGCGGGGCGTGGAACACGCTCGCCGAGGCACCGGTGGCAGCCCCGGCCGGGAGTCATCGGTACCAGGCGCTCGCGCCTGCCCACGAGGTCGTGATGCTCGATGCCGTGCCGGCGCAGGAGGCCGGGCGGGTCGGCACCGGCAGCGACGAATTCGATCGCGTGCTCGGTGGCGGGCTGGTCGAAGGCTCGGTGGTGCTGATCGGCGGCGATCCGGGTATCGGCAAGTCGACGCTGCTGCTGCAGGCACTGGCCCATCTGACGGCATCGCTCGAGGTGCTCTACGTCACCGGCGAGGAGTCGGCTTCGCAGGTGGCGCTGCGTGCGCGGCGGCTGGGCGCGGGCGACGCGCGCCTGCCGTTGCTGCCCGAGACCGAACTCGAGCGCATCTGCGCCGCGGTGCAGACGCGCCGGCCGGCAGTGGTGGTGATCGATTCGATCCAGACGCTGTATTCGTCGCAGCTTCAATCGGCGCCCGGTTCGGTCGCGCAGGTGCGCGAGTGCGCCGCGCAGCTCACCCGTCTGTCCAAGCAACTCGGCGTGGCGATGGTGATGATCGGCCACGTGACGAAGGAGGGCACGCTGGCCGGTCCGCGGGTGCTCGAGCACATGGTCGACACGGTGCTCTATTTCGAGGGCGACACGCATTCCTCGTACCGGCTGGTGCGCGCGTTCAAGAACCGGTTCGGCGCGGTCAACGAGTTGGGCGTGTTCGCGATGACCGACCGCGGCCTGCGCGGGGTGGCCAACCCCTCGGCGCTGTTCCTGTCGCAGCACGCCGAGCGGGTGCCGGGTTCGTGCGTGCTGGTCACGCAGGAGGGCACGCGTCCGCTGCTGGTCGAGATCCAGGCGCTGGTCGACACCGCGCACGTGCCCAACCCGAGGCGCCTGTCGGTGGGGCTCGAACAGGCGCGGCTGGCGATGTTGCTGGCGGTGTTGCACCGGCACGCGGGCCTCGCCTGCTACGACCAGGACGTCTTCGTCAACGCAGTGGGTGGGGTGCGCATCGGCGAACCGGCGGCCGACCTGGCGGTGCTGCTCGCGATCGTCTCGTCGCTGAAGAACCGGGCGCTGCCGCGCGGCTTCGCGGTGTTCGGCGAAGTCGGACTGGCCGGCGAGATCCGGCCTGCGCCGCGCGGACAGGAGAGGCTGCGCGAGGCAGCCAAGCTCGGCTTTTCGCGCGTGCTGATCCCGCGCGCCAACGTACCGAAGCGCGCGTTCGACGGGCTGGAGGCAATCGGGCTGGAGCGCATCGATCAGGCGCTCGACGCGGCCTGGCGTTGAGAGCGTGGTGTCGAGCGGGCCGATCCCGGCCCGACGGATTGCGCCGCGAGGTCTGCAAGGATGCATGCGGCGGCGTGCCGGCCACTGCGAACCGCCGCTTCGAGCGTGGCCGGATAATCGGGCCAGACCCAGTCGCCGGCCAGCCAGAGGCCCGGCGCCGGGTGGCGAAAGTGATCGCACGACAGGCGCGGGCGCAGCGGCGTGCAGCGGAACGTCGCGCGGCGTTCGGTCACGATTCGCAATGCGGCCGCCGGCGGCCCGCCGATGGCTTCTCGCAACTGGTCGACGATGCCGGCAGCGACGGCACCCGGAGGTTCGCCGGCGATCCGGCTGGCGACGCTGACGACGACCCCGGCAACCCGCGCCGCCCCGATCACGCCACGGTCGAACACCCATTGGCCGAAACGCTGGCGCGCCGGATCCTCGTCGAGCATCAGCCAGCGTGGCACGCGCGGCGCCTCGCCGGCGGGCCACAGGGCCCACGCCGTGGCAATCGGTTCCGGCTCGAACGCCTGCAGCGCGGCGACGTCGAGCCCGAGCGGTGCGGCGAGGCGTGCCGCCGACCAGGGAGGCAGCGCGAGCAACACCGTCGCGAAGCCGGTGGCGTGCGCACCGACATGCCAGCCGTCTGCCGAGCGCTGCAGTTCGCGAACCGTGGTGTGCAGCCTGAGCGTGGCGCCGAGCTTGCGCAGTTGCGCCACGGCCCGATCCGGCAGCAGCGCGCCCAGCGGTGCGTCGGGCGCGACGAAGTCGCTCGCCGCGCGCGTGGCACCCAGCGTGTCGCGCAGCACTGTGGCGAAGGTGCGCGCGCAGGCGTGCTGCGGCAAGGTGTTCAGCGTTGCCACGCAGAGCGGCGCCCAGAGTCGCGCAGCCAGCGCCACCGGTTGCCGGTGGCGCGCGAGCAGCGCCGCCACCGTTTCGCCTTCGCGCGCGCGCCAGTCTGCGCGCCCGAGCCCGTGCAGCAGGCGGATCACCGCGAGGCGTTCGCTCCAGCGCAGCCCGCGGGCGCGCAACAGTCCCCACGCCAGGTGCAGAGGGGCCGGCAACGGGGCGGTGCGCAGCGACAGGCCCGAGACCGACTCCAGGCGCATCGGGTGGCGAGCCAGGTGCGGCGTCGCGCCGAGTTCGTCGAGCAGCTGCAGGGTGGCGCGATAGGCGCCGACGATCAGGTGCTGTCCGTTGTCGATCGCGATGCGCCCGAGCGGCGTGGCGAGTTCGACCGTGCGCGCGCGCCCGCCGGCGCGCGGGGCAGCGTCGAACAGGGTGACCCGGACGCCGGCCCGCGCCAGCACGAGCGCAGCCGCGAGCCCGGACCATCCGGCACCCACGACGGCCACCGGCCGTGCGCCGTGCATCGATGCCGACGCGTCAGGCAAGGTGCTTTCCGGTCGTCATCGACACCTTCACACCCGCGGCGGGCGCGCCGTGACCCAGGTCTGCCACGCCAGCCAGAGCTTGCGCAGCGGCGTGAGCGAGGTGCGATGCGTCAGCACCCGAAAGCCGTCGCGCTCGATCTCGTCGAGCAGCCGCGCGTAGATCGCGGCCATCATCAGGCCGGGGCGCTGCGCACGCCGCTCCTGCGCAGCGAGCCGCGCGAACGCCTGCCGGTAGTGCGCGCGCGCGCGCGCGGCCTGGAACCGCATCAGTTCGACCATGCGCGGGCTCGGGCGTGCCGCGAGGATCTCGTGCTCGGTCACGCCGAAGCGTCGCAGATCCTCGATCGGCAGGTAGATCCGGCCCCTGCGCGCGTCCTCGCCGACGTCGCGGATGATGTTGGTGAGCTGGAATGCCAGCCCGAGCTGTTCGGCGTATTCGCGGGTGGCGCTGTCACGCGCACCGAAGATGCCCGCCGCCAGCACGCCGACCACCCCTGCCACGCGATGGCAATACAGGCGCAGTCCCGCGAAATCGGGGTAGCGATCCTGCTCGAGATCCATCTGCATGCCGTCGATGATCGCGACCAGCCGCGCATGGTCGATGGCGCAGCTGTGCAGGTGCGGGGCCAGTGCACGGGAGACCGGGTGCTGCGGATCGCCGACGTACAGCCGCTCGACTTCGCCGCGCCACCAGTCGAGCCGGGCGCGGGCCACCTGCGGGTCGCCGGGCTCGTCGACGGTGTCGTCGACTTCACGGCAGAACGCGTACAGGGCGGTGATCGCGCGACGGCGCTGCGGCGGCAGGAACAGGAAGCTGTAGTAGAAGCTCGAGCCGCTGCGTGCCGCCTTGTCCTGGCAGTATTCGTCCGGCGTCACTTCGGAGTGCTCCACCAGAGCCTTGCGAGCGCCGGCGCGTCGCGCCATCCGAGCGTCGGCCGGCGTGCGATCGGATCGTGCCCGCCGGCGCGCAGGCGATCGGCCAGGCGCAGTCCGCCCGCGACGATGGCGCGCACCTCCAGCGACAGCCGCCACGGGACACGCTGCGCGAGCGCGGCACCCGATTCGAGCAGCGCTCGCGCACGGCCGGCCTGTCCGGCCAGGAACTGCACGAGTGCGGGGTCGGCGCGGCCCTGTGCGACCGAGCGCCCGACCTCGTCTTCCGAGAGACCCGCATCGTGCAGTTCGTCCAGCGGCAGGTAGAGCCGGTCGCGGCGCCAGTCCTGCGCGAGGTCCTGCAGGAAATTCAGCAACTGCAGCGCGGTGCAGATCTCGCCGGAAGGAATCCGCGTCGCGGGGTTCCAGGCGCCGAACAGCCGCAGCACCAGTTCGCCCACCGGATTGGCCGAGCGACTGCAGTAGTCGGCCAGGCTCGGCCACGACGGGTGGCGCACCGGACCGACGTCCTGCGCAAAGGCCGAGAGCAGCGCACGCAGCGGGCCGGCCGGCAGCCCGTGCGGTTCGAGGAACGGGCGCAATTGCGCGAGCGCCGGCGGATCGTCGGCTTCGCCGCGCAGCGCGCGGTCCAGCGCCTCGAGAGCGGCCAGCCGTTCGGCTGCAGGCGCGTCGCCCTCGTCCGCGAGATCGTCGGCATGGCGTGCGAAGCGATACAGGGCCACGACTGCCGGGCGCAGGCGCGCCGGCAGCAGCACCGAGGCGACCGGGAAGTTCTCGTAGTGGTCGACGGACCTGATCAGGGCGGGCGGCATGGCGGCGATTGTAGGCGCTGGTGCGCCCGCGCAACCGCCGCTGCGAGTGCCTGGCCACCTCCCGGCCGCCCGAGGGCGGCCTCCCGCATCGTTTAGAATGACGCGTTTTCGCGGCCGTGGCGGAATGGGTAGACGCACCAGGTTTAGGTCCTGGCGCCGCGAGGCGTGAAGGTTCGAGTCCTTTCGGCCGCACCACGGCACGCCGCAGTGTTCGCGGATCGCCCCTTCCACACTTCCAGGACCCTGGATCATCCGAGATGGCAACGCAACTTGAAACGACCGGCGCACTCGAGCGCAAGCTGGCCATGGCGGTGCCGGTGGCCGAGATCAACCGGCAGGTCGTCGAGCGCCTGCGCAAGCTCTCGCGCAACGTCAAGATGCCCGGCTTCCGGCCCGGCAAGGTGCCGATGAAGATGATCGAGCGCTCTTACGGCCCGCAGGTGCACGCCGAGGTGCTGGGTGACGCGGTCTCGAAGGCGTTCAGCGCCGCGGTCGACGAGCACCAGCTGCGTGTGGCCGGACAGCCGCGGATCGAATCGCGCGAAGGCGCCGCCGAACACGAACTCGGCTTCACCGCCGTCTTCGAGGTCTATCCCGAGATCGCGCTGGGCGATCCCGCCGCCCTCGGGTTCGAGCGCGTGTCGTGCCCGGTCGGCGACGCCGATGTCGACAAGACGATCGAGATCCTGCGCAGGCAGCGCGTCACCTGGACGCCGGCCGGGCGCGCAGCCCGCGATGGTGACCGCATCACGATCGATTTCGCCGGCACGATCGAGGGCGTGGCCTTCCAGGGCGGCTCGGCCGCCGATTTCGCATTCGTACTGGGCGAAGGGCGGATGCTCCCCGACTTCGAGGCGGGTGTGCGCGGCGCCGACGCCGGCGCGACGAAGACCTTTCCGGTCGCCTTCCCGGCCGAGTACGGCTCGGTCGAACTCGCCGGCAGGACCGCGCAGTTCGAAGTCAGCGTCAAGCAGGTCGAGGCAGCGCAGCTGCCGCGGATCGACGAGGCGTTCGCGCGCGAACTCGGCGTGGCCGATGGCGAACTCGCGCGAATGCGCGCCGACATCCGCGCCAACCTCGAGCGCGAGGTTGCGCAACGGGTGCGTGCGCGCAACAAGGCGGCGACCATGGAGGCGATTGCCGGGCTTGCGAACTTCGAGCTGCCCAGGGCGCTGGTCGACGCCGAGAGCGGCGCGCTGGGCGAGCGCGCGCTCGAAGACCTGCGCCAGCGCGGCATGGACCCGAAGAACCTGCCGCCGATCCCGCCGGACACGTTTCGCGAGCAGGCCGAACGGCGTGTGCGCCTGGGCCTGATCGTGGCCGAGATCGTCCGCGCGCATGGTCTGCAGGCCAGACCCGACCAGATTCGCCGACAGATCGAGGAGTTCGCGCGCGCCTACGAGAACCCGGCCGAGGTCGTGCGCTACTACTTCAGCGACCGCAACCGGCTGGCCGAGGTCGAGGCGATCGTGGTCGAGCAGAACGTGGTCGACTGGGTGGCGTCGAAGGCGCAGGTCACCGACAGCGAACTCGCCTTCGACCAGCTGATGTCGGCGGCCTGAACACTCACGAACCCGATCCAGCGGAGCACGTCATGACCTTCAACAGCCTGGTGGAAGACCTGGTCAATGCCCACCTGGCGCAGCGCCAGGACACGCAGGGGCTGGGCATGGTCCCGATCGTCATCGAACAGAGCGGGCGCGGCGAACGCGCCTACGACATCTATTCGCGCCTGCTGCGCGAGCACGTGATCTTTCTCGTCGGGCCGGTCATGGACCAGTCGGCGAACCTGATCGTCGCGCAACTGCTGTTCCTCGAATCCGAGAACCCCGACAAGGACGTCTCCTTTTACATCAACTCGCCCGGCGGGTCGGTGTCGGCGGGGCTCGCGATCTACGACACGATGCAATTCATCAAGCCGGCGGTCAGCACGCTGTGCCTGGGCATCGCCGCGAGCATGGGCGCGTTCCTGCTGGCCGCCGGCAGCAAAGGCAAGCGCTTCGCGCTGCCCAACGCGCGCATCATGATCCACCAGCCTTCGGGTGGCGCGCAGGGCCAGGCCTCCGACATCGAGATCCACGCGCGCGAGATCCTCTACACGCGCGAGCGGCTGAACCGCATCCTCGCCGACAAGACCGGGCAGCCGATCGAACGCATCGCGGCCGACACCGATCGGGACAACTTCATGTCCTCGGAAGATGCGGTAAGCTACGGACTGATCGACAGGGTCCTGTCAAGTCGAGGCGAGGGTGCCTGACCGGCGGCGTGCCGGCGGACACTTCAGCGGGCAACGCCTGCCGCGGTGCGCCCGTCCGTCCGCCAGACCGGAGCGAACATGACGGACAAGAAGGGTTCCACCGAGAAACTGCTCTACTGCTCCTTCTGCGGCAAGAGCCAGCACGAGGTGCGCAAGCTGATCGCCGGTCCGTCGGTGTTCATCTGCGACGAATGCATCGAGCTGTGCAACGACATCATCCGTGACGAAACCCAGGCCGACGGCGCGACGGGCGCCCAGAAGGGCGGCCTGCCCACGCCCGCCGAGATCTGCGGGATCCTCGACCAGTACGTGATCGGCCAGGAGAGCGCCAAGAAGATCCTCTCGGTGGCTGTCTACAACCACTACAAGCGGCTGCGCCACAAGGGCAAGAAGGACGAGGTCGAGCTTGCCAAGAGCAACATCCTGCTGGTCGGGCCCACCGGCTCCGGCAAGACCCTGCTCGCGCAGACGCTCGCGCGCCTGCTCAACGTGCCGTTCGTGATCGCCGACGCCACCACGCTCACCGAGGCCGGCTACGTCGGCGAGGATGTCGAGAACATCATCCAGAAGCTGCTCCAGAACTGCAACTACGAAGTCGACAAGGCGCAGAGCGGCATCGTCTACATCGACGAAATCGACAAGATCTCGCGCAAGTCCGACAACCCGTCGATCACCCGCGACGTTTCCGGCGAAGGGGTGCAGCAGGCACTGCTCAAGCTGATCGAGGGCACGGTCGCGTCGGTGCCGCCGCAGGGCGGACGCAAGCACCCGAACCAGGACTTCGTCCAGATCGACACGACCAACATCCTGTTCATCTGCGGCGGTGCCTTCGACGGTCTCGAGAAGGTCATCCGCAATCGTTCGGAGCGCTCGGGGATCGGCTTCGGCGCCGAGGTGCGCAGCGCCAGCGAGCGCGCGGTCGGCGAGGTGCTGCGCGAAGTCGAACCCGAAGACCTCGTCAAGTTCGGCCTCATTCCCGAACTGGTCGGGCGGCTGCCGGTGGTGGCCACGCTCGACGAACTCAATGCCGATGCACTGGTGCAGATCCTGATCGAACCGAAGAACGCGCTGGTCAAGCAGTACCAGCGGCTGTTCTCGATGGAAGGCGTGGACCTCGAGCTGCGCCCTGCCGCCCTGCAAGCCATTGCCCGCAAGGCACTCAAACGCAAGACCGGCGCACGCGGGCTGCGCTCGATCCTCGAGCAGACGCTGCTCGACATCATGTTCGACCTGCCCAGCCTGCAGAACGTGCAGAAGGTGGCCGTCGACGAGAATGCGATCGAAGGCGACGGCAAGCCGCTGGTCATCTACGCCGACGCACCGCGCGTCTCGGGATCCAACTAGGACCGCTGCGCGGCCGGTATCGCCGACGATCGGCGCCTGTTCGACGACGATCGCCGATTCTGGTGCGACGATCGGCGGCGCTGCCCGCATCGCGGAGGCTGCAGCCGTTGCAGATTGGCCCCATCCCGAAGGGCGCGGCGCGGGCTGCGAGCGTCAAACGTCGTATCCTCGGGCGGCATCGCTTGAAATCCCCGCTGACGGCGCCACATCGGCCGGGAGGTCCACATGGAGAACCGAATGTCCGAAGAGCAGGTCCCCGCCATCCAGTCGCTGCCGCTGCTCCCCCTGCGCGACGTGGTGGTGTTTCCCCACATGGTGATTCCGCTGTTCGTCGGCCGGCCGAAGTCGATCAAGGCCCTGGAGGCCGCGATGGAAGTGGGCAAGAGCATCATGCTGGTGGCGCAACGCAATGCCTCGAAGGACGAGCCGGTCGCCGAAGACATCTACGAGATCGGCTGTGTCTCGAACATCCTGCAGATGCTCAAGCTGCCCGACGGCACGGTGAAGGTGCTGGTCGAAGGCGTGCGCCGTGCGCGCATCCTGGAGATCGACGACGGCGGGGCGCACTTCAGCTGCGAACTCGCACCGGTCGAGCCGCCCGTGACCGACAGTCCCGAGACCGAGGCGCTGCGCCGCGCGATCCTCGCGCAGTTCGATCAGTACGTGAAGCTGAACAAGAAGGTGCCGCCGGAGATCCTGGCGTCACTGTCCGGCATCGACGACGCCGGCCGGCTGGCCGACACGATCGCCTCGCACCTGCCGATCAAGATCGAGCAGAAGCAGAACATCCTCGAGACCAACGCGGTGTCCGAGCGGCTCGAGAAGCTGCTCACGCAGATCGAGACCGAACTCGACATCCTGCAGGTCGAAAAGCGCATCCGCGGGCGCGTCAAGCGCCAGATGGAGAAGAGTCAGCGCGAGTACTACCTGAACGAGCAGGTCAAGGCGATCCAGAAGGAGCTCGGCGAGGGCGAGGAAGGCGCCGACATGGACGAGCTCGAGAAAAAGGTCAAGGCCGCGCGCATGCCGAAGGAGGCGCTGAAGAAGGCCGAGGCGGAGCTCAAGAAGCTCAAGCTGATGTCGCCGATGTCGGCCGAGGCGACGGTGGTTCGCAACTACATCGACACGCTGGTCGGCCTGCCCTGGCGCAAGAAGAGCAGGATCAACAACGATCTCGCCAACGCCGAGAAGGTGCTCAACGAAGACCACTGGGGCCTGGAGCGGGTCAAGGACCGCATCGTCGAGTACCTGGCGGTGCAGCAGCGGGTGGAAAAGGTCAAGGCGCCAATCCTGTGCCTGGTCGGGCCCCCGGGGGTCGGCAAGACCTCGCTGGGTCAGTCGATCGCGCGCGCCACGAACCGCAAGTTCGTGCGCATGGCGCTGGGCGGCGTGCGCGACGAAGCCGAGATTCGCGGTCACCGCCGCACCTACATCGGCTCGATGCCGGGCAAGATCCTGCAGAACCTCGCGAAGATCGGCGTGCGCAATCCGCTGTACCTGCTCGACGAAGTCGACAAGATGGGGATGGACTTCCGCGGCGACCCGTCGTCGGCGCTGCTCGAGGTGCTCGATCCCGAGCAGAACTCCACCTTCGTCGACCACTACGTCGAGGTCGAGTACGACCTCTCCGACGTGATGTTCGTGGCCACCGCCAACACGCTGAACATCCCGCCGGCGTTGCTCGACCGGATGGAGGTGATCCGCCTGTCCGGGTACACCGAGGACGAGAAGGTCAGTATCGCCCAGCGCTACCTGCTTCCCAAGCAGATGAAGAACACCGGGCTGAAGGCGAGCGAGGTCTCGATCGCCGAGAGTGCGTTGCGCGACATCGTGCGTTACTACACGCGCGAAGCCGGCGTGCGCTCGCTCGAACGCGAGATCAGCAAGATCTGCCGCAAGGTCGTGAAGATGCTGCTGCTGAAGAAGCAGGAGAAGAAGGTCGTCGTCACGAACAGGAATCTCGACCGGTTCCTGGGTGTGCGGCGCTTCAGCTTCGGCATTGCCGAGAAGGAAAACCAGGTCGGCCAGGTCACCGGACTCGCCTGGACCGAGGTCGGCGGCGAACTGCTCACGATCGAGGCGGCGGCAGTCCCCGGCAAGGGCAAGACCACCTTCACCGGCAAGCTCGGCGACGTGATGCAGGAGTCGATCAAGGCGGCGATGACCGTGGTGCGCCGGCGCGCGCAGCGGCTGGGCATCAAGGACGACTTCCACGAAAAGAGCGACATCCACATCCACGTGCCCGAAGGGGCGACTCCGAAGGACGGCCCGAGCGCGGGCATCGCGATGACGACGGCGCTGGTGTCGGTGTTGAGCGGCATTGCTGTACGCGCGGATGTGGCGATGACCGGCGAGATCACGCTGCGCGGCGAGGTGCTGGCGATCGGCGGGCTCAAGGAAAAGCTGCTCGCGGCGCATCGCGGCGGCATCCGCACGGTGCTGATCCCGGAGGAGAATGTGAAGGACCTTGCCGAAATCCCCGACAACGTGAAGAACCGGCTCGAGATCGTGCCCGTCAAGTGGATCGATCGCGTGCTCGAGATCGCCCTCGAGCGCCAGCCGCAGCCGCTTCCCGAAGAGGCCGCGGCAGCGCCGGTGGCGACACCGGCACCGGTCTCCGGAGGCGGCGGCGACGTGGTCACGCACTGAAGATGCGACGCCGCAATCGCGCAGGCCACGCAGCCCTCGCACAGAGGAGAATCGCCCTGTTTTTCCACCGGTGCTCGGCTTGACACTGACCGGGCCCGGCGATTTAATACGACTCCGCCTTGCCGCGCCAGCGGCCGCCACGAACACCAACAGCTCGAAGCGCGCAGTTCCGCGCGCCCATTCCAACACGATTCTGCAGTGAGGGGGCTTTCCGTGAACAAGACCGAACTGATCGACCACATCGCAAAGCAGGCCGACATTTCGAAGGCTGCTGCGGGTCGCGCGCTCGATGCGCTCGTCGGCGCGGTGCGCACGACGCTGCGCAAGGGCGGCACGGTGACGGTGGTCGGATTCGGCACTTTTGCGGTGGGCAAGCGCGCGGCGCGCAGCGGGCGCAATCCGCGCACCGGCGCGACGATCCGGATCAAGGCGGCGAAGGTGCCGAAGTTCCGGCCCGGCAAGGCGCTGAAAGACGCGATCAACTGAAGCGCCGCGGGCGCCTGCGGTTGATCGGCGCGCTGCCGCGCGTATATAATGGTCGACTTCGCTGCGCATCGATTGCCGCAGGCGGACAAGCCGGGAAATGCACCCCGGTGGCCCGGTCTGCGAGCCGTGCCCTGATCGGGGGTGCTTAGCTCAGCTGGTAGAGCGGCGCCCTTACAAGGCGTAGGTCGGGAGTTCGAACCTCTCAGCACCCACCAGCCGCCGGGTCACGTGGCGAAGGCGAGCGAAGAGATCGCGCATTCGAAGCATCAGGAGTGGTAGTTCAGTCGGTTAGAATACCGGCCTGTCACGCCGGGGGTCGCGGGTTCGAGTCCCGTCCACTCCGCCAACACCCGAAGGGCGAACGAGAGTTCGCCCTTTTTTTTCCGGCAGGTGCGCATGTTCGATACGGTCAGGAAACACCAACGGCTGATGCAGTTCCTGCTGCTCGTGCTGATCTTTCCGGCATTCGCGTTCTTCGGCATCCAGGGATACGACCAGTTCTTTGCCGACGACGGCACGGTGGCCACCGTGGGCGCGAGCAGGATCACCCGGCAGGACTACGACCTCGCGCACCGCCGCCAGATCGAGCAGTTGCGCCAGATGATGGGCGATCGCTTCGATACGTCGCTGCTCGACAACGACGCCGCGCGCGCCCAGATCCTCGATGGCCTGATCGCCCAGCGCGTGCTGCTCGCCGAGGCGATCGACAAGCGCATTGCGGTGCCCGACGACCAGTTGCGCCGCGCGATCCTGGCGGTGCCCGGATTGACTGGCGGCGACGGCAAGTTCGACTTCGAACGTTACCGGCAACTGCTGCGCGCCCAGGGCAAGAGCGAGCAGATGTTCGAGAGCGAGATGCGCGGCGACCTGGCACTGCAGACGCTGCCCGAGGCGATCTCGCAGAGCGCGTTCGTTCCGGCTTCGCTGGTGGATCGCATGATCGCGCTGGGCGAGCAGACGCGCGAAGTGCGTGAATGGCCGTCGCGCACCGAGGACTACGTCGCGCAGCCGAAACCGGACGACGGGCAACTGCTGGCCTGGTACGAGCGCAATGCCCAGGTGTTCGAGGTGCCCGAGAACGCGCGCGTCGAATACCTGGTGTTGTCGGGTGAGGCGGTGGCGAAGCAGATCGAGGTTCCGGAGCACGACGCGCGCGCCTACTACGAGCAGAACAAGGCGCGCTACGGCACGCCGGAAGAGCGCCGCGCGAGCCACATCCTGGTGAAGCTCGAACCCGGGGCGAGCGACGGGCAGAAGAGCGCGGCGCGTGCCCGGGCCGGGGAGTTGCTCGCGAAACTGAAGGCGGGCGCCGAATTCGCAACGCTCGCGAAAGCCGAGTCGCAGGATCCTGGCTCGGCGGCTGCGGGCGGCGATCTCGGTTTCTTCACGCGCGACACCATGGTCAAGCCGTTCGCCGACGCCGCGTTCGCGCTGAAGGAGGGCGAGACCAGCGGCGTCGTGGAGTCGGAGTTCGGTCTGCACATCATCAGGCTCACCGGTATCCGGCCCGCCGCGCAGCGTGACTTCGAATCGGTGCGCGTGTCGATCGAGGCCGAGATCCGCGCGCAGAAGGCGGGGGCGCGTTTTGCCGAGGCGGCCGAAACCTTCAGCAACCTGGTCTACGAGCAGGCCGACTCGCTGGCGCCGGCCGCGCAGCGCTTCGGCCTGCAGGTGCAGAGCGCCGACGAGGTCGGTCGCGCCGGAAGCGCGAAGTTGCCGCGCGAGCATCCGCTGAACAATCCGCGGCTGCTCGCGGCGCTGTTCAGCGCCGATTCGATCGCCGGCAAACGCAACACCGAGGCAGTCGACGTCGGCGGCAACACGCTGGTTTCGGCACGCATCGTCGAGCACCGGCCGGCGCGGCGCAAGCCGTTCGAGTCGGTCAAGGACGAAGTGCGCCAGCGGATGGTGCGCGAGGAGGCGCACGCGCTCGCGGTACAGGCGGGCCAGGCGCGACTGAAGGCGCTGCGCGCCGGCGAGGCGCCGGATGGCATGTCGGCGCCGCGCACGGTCACGCGTGCGCCGGGCGAAGCCATGCCGGCGGCCGCGATTGTCGCCGTGTTCGGCGCACCGTCGGAGCCATTGCCGGTCTTCGTGGGCGCCGACCTCGGCGATCGCGGCTACGTCGTCTACCAGGTCACGAAGGTGAACCTGCCCGACGCGGCGCGCGTCGCGCAGCGGCGTGACACCTATCGCCGGCAGTTGCAGCAGGTCTACGCGCAGCAGGCGTTGAGCGACTACCTCGAATCGCTGAAGGCGCGCTCGAAGATCGAGCGCCATCCGGAACGCCTGGCGGGCGCGGAGGGCCGCTGACGGCGATCCGGTCAGGCCAGGCCGATCGCCAGGATGCGCTGCGCCGCCTCGTCGAGCGCAGGCTCGTCGGCGCCGGCCAGTTCCACCGCCTGCGCCTCGTCGATCCGCAGGTAGTTGCGTTTCATCGAGCGATCGTAGGCTGGATCGTAGTGCTGCGCCAGCATCGACTCGACGAAGCCGTCCCACTGTCCGGCGTCGGCCATCGCCCTCCAGGCGTCGATCTGGCGGCGTCCGTGCAACGCGGCGAGCCGCTCGAGGCGTTCGAACAGCAGCACCGGGTCGTCGACGAAATGACGGTACTCGCGCAGCAGCAACGCGGCGCGCACCGGCACCGCTGCGTCGAGCCGGATGCAGGGTGCCGAGCGCATCGTCGCGATCAGTGCGTCGGGCACGTGGCAACGCCCGACGCGGCGACTCTCCGATTCGACGAACACCGGGCGCGCGGGCTCGAAGCGGCGGATCGCGTCCCACAGCCCGGTCTCGAAGCCTTTCTGCGTCGGCTGTGGCGCGTCGGGCATCGGCCCGAGTACCGAACCGCGGTGGCGCGCGATGGCCTCCAGGTCGAGCACCTGCGCGCCGGCGGCGGCCAGTCGCTGCAGCACGAGGCTCTTGCCGGTGCCGGTGCGACCGGCGAGCACGCACAGGCGCAGCCCGGCAGGCCAGCGGCCGAGGTCGTCGAGCACGCGGCGCCGGAATGCGCGATAGCCGCCGTCGATCACGGCAGTGCGCCAGCCGATGCGCGCAAACACGCTCGCCAGTGCCGCCGAGCGGTTGCCGCCGCGCCAGCAGTAGACCAGCGGGCGCCAGTCGTGCGGGCGCCGGGCGAACAACTGGTCGATCAGCGCCCCGACATTGCGCGCGACGATGGCCGCGCCGGCACGCCGCGCCTCGAAAGCCGAGCGCTGCCTGTGGATCGTGCCCACCTGTGCACGTTGCGCGTCGTCGAGCACTGGAGCGTTGAGCGCCGCGGGCAGGTGGTCTTCGGCGAATTCGGACGGGCTGCGCGCATCGACGATGGTGTCGAAGCCGTCGAGCCGCGCAACCGCCTCGTCGATCGGAAGCAGCACGGGGTCTTTCATCGAAACGGCGCCGGCGCCCGCGCAGGGCACCGGTCGAAGGCGGCCGGTGCGGCCGATTGGCCGGTGCGGCCGATTCTATCAGCGCCGGGCGGCGCGTGATCGCGGCGCGGCGCGCCATCGCGGCCTTGCCCGCAACCGGGCCGGCGGCCACGTACAATGCGGATCGGGGAACATGACGATGAAAGTCTTCGATCTCGCCTGTGAGCACGACCACCGCTTCGAAGGCTGGTTCGGATCGGCGCAGGCATTCGACGAGCAACTCGCGCGCGGATTCGTCGAATGCCCGGTCTGCACCAGCCGTGCGGTACAGCGGATGCCGAGCGCGCCACGGCTGAACCTGTCGGCCGCGCCCGAGCCGAAACAGCCGGCCCGGCAGCCGGGGCACGAGCCGGTCGCTGCGGCCATGCCGACGCCGCAGCAGCTGCAGGCGCTGTGGATGAAGATGGCCAGGCACCTGGCCGAGAACACCGAGGACGTCGGCGAGCGGTTCGCCGACGAGGCACGGCGTATCCACTACAACGAGGCGCCCGAGCGCGGCATCCGTGGCCTGGCGACGCGCGAGCAGCGCGCCGAACTCGAGGACGAGGGCATCGACGTCTTCTCGTTCCCGCTGCCCGCCGCCGCCAAGGAAACGCTGCAGTAGGGCTTCAGCGCCGCGCGTACTGGGTGGCGCCGAACAGGTTCTCGCGCGCCTTGTCGTCCATCGGCTTGCGCCGGTCGGCCAGCACGGTGAGCGCGCGCACCACGGCGGCACGCTTGCCGATCGTCTCGTACCAGCGCTTCACGCCGGGATAGTCGGCCAGGTCGATGCCCTGGCTGGCGTGCGAGCGTATCCACGGCCAGGTCGCGATGTCGGCGATCGAATACTGGCGCCCGCCGAGGAAGGCGCCGGTGGCTGCGAGCCGGCGGTCGAGGACGCGATACAGCCGCGCGGCCTCTTTCGTGTAGCGATCGATCGCGTAGGGGATCGGCTCGGGCGCGTAGATGCGGAAATGGTGCGCCTGCCCGAGCATGGGGCCGACGCCGCCCATCTGGAACATCAGCCACTGCAGGACCTCGTACCTGCCGCGCGTGCTGCGGGGCAGGAACCTGCCGGTCTTGCCGGCGAGGTAGACGAGGATCGCGCCGGACTCGAACAGCGGGATCGGTCGGCCGTCGGGTCCGTCGCTGTCGACGATCGCCGGGATCTTGTTGTTCGGGCTGATCTCGAGGAACCGGGTCGAGAACTGCTCGCCGGCGCCGATGTCCACCGGATGCACGGCGTACGGCAGGCCGCACTCCTCGAGCATGATCTGGACCTTGTGACCGTTGGGCGTCGGCCAGGTGTAGAGGTCGATCATGACGTGCGTCCTCAGGCGCCGCGCGCGGGCTGCGCCTTCGCGGCGCCGGGCACCGGCAGGTGCTTCGCGAGTTCGAGCTTGGCAATCGCGTTGCGGTGAACCTCGTCGGGGCCGTCGGCCAGCCGCAGCGTGCGCTGGTGCGCGTACTGCGAGGCGAGCGGGAAGTCGTCGCTGACGCCCGCGCCACCGTGCGCCTGGATCGCCCAGTCGAGGATCTGGCAGGCGATGTTCGGCGCGACCACCTTGATCATCGCGATCTCGGCCCTCGCGACCTTGTTGCCGACCGTGTCCATCATGTAGGCGGCCTTCAGCGTGAGAAGCCGCGCCTGGTCGATCAGGCAGCGCGCCTCGGCGATCCGCTCGTGCCAGACGTTGTGCGCGGAGATCGGCTTGCCGAAGGCGCTGCGCGAGGACAGCCGCCTGCACATGTATTCGAGGGCGCGCTCGGCCACGCCGATCGAGCGCATGCAGTGGTGGATGCGCCCCGGGCCGAGCCGGCCCTGCGCGATCTCGAAGCCGCGCCCCTCGCCGAGCAGGATGTTCTGCACCGGCACGCGCACGTTCTCGAAGGCGACTTCGCAGTGGCCGTGCGGGGCGTCGTCATAGCCGAACACGTTGAGCGGGCGCACCACGGTGATGCCGGGGGTGTCGGCGGGCACGACGATCATCGACTGCTGCTGGTGGCGGCCGGCCTCGGGGTCGGTCTTGCCCATGAAGATGTAGACCTTGCAGCGCGGGTCGCCCGCACCCGAAGTCCACCACTTGCGCCCGTTGACCAGGTAGTGATCGCCCTGGCGCTCGATGCGCGCCTCGATGTTGGTCGCGTCGGAGGAGGCGACCGCGGGCTCGGTCATCGCGAAGGCCGAGCGGATCTCGCCGGCGAGCAGCGGGTCGAGCCAGGCACGCTTGATCGGTTCGCTGGCGTAGCGCTCGAGCGTCTCCATGTTGCCGGTGTCGGGCGCGCTGCAGTTGAAGACCTCCGGCGCCCAGGTGACGCGGCCCATGATCTCGCACAGCGGTGCGTAGTCGAGGTTCGACAGCCCTTCGGGGACCCGCGCGGACTTCGGCAGGAACAGGTTCCACAGGCCGGCCGCGCGCGCCTTCGGCTTGAGTTCCTCGACGATCTTCGTCGGGATCCACGCGTTGCCGGCGCGCCGGTTCGCCGACACCTCCTGGTAGAAGCGGCGCTCGTTCGGATAGATGTGTTCGTCCATGAAGGCGAGCAGGCGCTGGCGCAGGTCGGCGCAGCGTGTCGAATATTCGAATTCCATCAGGCTCTCCTTGGCCCGGATCCGGGCAGCCGGGGGTGGTGGTGTCGGGGCCGCAACGCTCAGCGCAACCGCTGTGCGATCTGCCAGCCCATCTCGGCCAGCGGGCGCGCGCGGCGCCCCGCCTCGAGCGCCTGCGCGCTCGAGGCGGTGCCGTCGAGCGCGCGCTTCATGATGCCCTGCAGGATCGCCGCGAGCCGGAACATGTTGTAGGCGAGGTAGAAATCCCAGTGTGCGAGCGTGCGCGCCGCGTCGCGGCCGGTGCGCCGGCAGTAGGTCTCGACGTACTCGCGTTCCGACGGAATGCCCAGTGCCGCATGGTCCAGCCCGGCGATGCCGCGAAACTGCCCCGGTGCGATGTGCCAGGTCATGCAGTGATAGGAGAAGTCGGCCAGCGGGTGGCCGAGCGTGGACAGCTCCCAGTCGAGGATGGCGCGGATGCGCGGTTGCACGGGATCGAAGATCAGGTTGTCCAGCCGGAAGTCGCCGTGCACGATCGAGGTTTCGTCGCTGTCGGGGACGTGCCCGGGCAACCATTCGATCAGCCGGTTCATCGCCTCGATCGGTTCGGTCTCCGAAGCCTGGTACTGCCTGCTCCAGCGGCCGATCTGGCGCGCGAAATAGTTGCCCGGCCTGCCGAAGTCGCCCAGCCCGATCGCCGCGTAGTCGACTGTGTGCAGCGCCGCGATCACCCGGTTCATCTCGTCGTAGATCGCGCTGCGCCCGGAGTTCGACAGGCCCGGCAGCGACTGTTCCCACAGCACGCGGCCCTCGACGTATTCCATGACGTAGAAGGCGCGCCCGATCACCGCTTCGTCTTCGCACAGCGCGTGCACGCGGGCCACCGGCAGGCCGGTGCCGGCGAGCGCCGCGAGCACGCGGTATTCGCGCTCGATCGCGTGCGCCGAGGGCAGCAGTCTCGCGACCGGCCCGGGCTTGGCGCGCATCACCCACGTGGTGCGCGGCGTGATCAGCCGGTAGGTGGGGTTCGACTGCCCGCCGCTGAAGAGCTCGATCGCCAGGGGCCCGGCGAAGCCGGGCACGTGCTCGCGCAGCCAGGCCGACAGCGCATCGGCATCGACCCGGTGGCGTTCGGGCACCGCGACGGTGCCGGGCTGGACAGCGTCGTTGCCGGTCTCGGGCGTTGCGGGCACGTCTTCTCCGTGCGGACGATGGCTGCGCGTCAATGCCCGGCGGCGTTGCGGTTGAACTGCGGCGCGCGCCGGGCGAGGAATGCGTCGATGCCTTCGCCGCTATCCGCGTGAAACAGCGCGGCCACGAAGTCGTCGCGCTCGCGCACCAACTGGTGCGCGAGCGTTTCGTGTTCGCGCGCCGACAGCAGCGCCTTGATGCGGCCCAGCGCGAAGGCCGGCCCGTCGGCGAGTTCGGCGGCGCGCGCCAGCGCACCGGCCAGCGCCTGGCCACGGGGCAGCACCGCATTGACCAGGCCCAGTGCGTGCAACCGGACGGCGCCGACCGGCTGGCCACCGGCCAGCAGCTCGTAGGCGAGCGGGTAGGGCAGGCGCGTGGCGAGGAAGTGGCTGGCGCCGCCGTCGCAGGTGAGGCCGACCTTCACGTAGGACATGACGAAGCGTGCGTCTTCGGCCGCGAAGACGAGGTCGCAGGCCAGAACCAGTGCGAAGCCCGCGCCGGCCGCGGCGCCTTCGACGGCGGCGATGACCGGTTTCGGACAGGCGCGAATCGCGCTGATCCACTCGCCGAGCAGGTCGATCGAGGCGGCCTGCACCGACGGGTCGGCCGAGCGGTTCTCGCGCAGCCGATGCAGGTTGCCGCCGGCGCAGAAGTGCTCGCCTTCGCCGGCGAGGACGACCGCGCGCACGCCGTGGTCTTCGCCGGCGGCGCGCAGCGCGGCCGCGCCGTCGCGGAAGACGTCGGGGTGCAGCGCGTTGCGTGCCTGCGGATTCGAGATGCGCAGCAGCAGCACTGCGCCGCGGCGCTCGGACAGCAGGCGCGCCGCCATGGGGTCAATCCTCGTGCAGCAGCGACAGGCCCAGTTGCGCGCGCCGGCGCAGCCAGCCGCCGGGGCGGTAACGCGGATCGCCGGTGAGCCGGTGCAGGTTCTCGAGGATCTCGAGTACCGTCGCTGCGCCCAGCGCGTCGCCCATCGCGAGTGGCCCGAGCGGGTAGCCCAGCCCGATGCGCACCGCGGTGTCGATGTCGGCAGGCGAGGCAATGCGTTGCTGTGCGATCTCGGTGCCGATCGAGACGATCATCGTCAGTACCCGCTGCGCGACGAAGCCCGGGCTGTCGCGCAGCATCGAGACCGGCGTGCCGTCGGTGGCGAAGATCGCGTGCGCGGCGTCACGGTAGTCGGCGCGCGTGGCGGGTGTGGGCATCAGCACGCGCCGCCTGCAGCGGCCCGGGGCGATCGGGAACAGCGTGTCGACCGCGACGGTACGCGAGGCCGGCAGCCCGGCCGCAGCGGCGGCCGCGGTGGCGTCGAGCCCGAGCGGCGCCACGAGCACCAGTGCGTGCTCGCCTGGCTGTTCGGTGTCGTGCACGACGCCCTGCAGCGCGGCGACCGCTTCGCGCACCATCGCGGCGCGCGGCCCGGGCGCGACCCAGACCGGCGGCCTGACCGCGACCGTCGGCGGCGCCGCTTCGGGCGAGGCCTGCTGGCGCCCGTCGATGTACCGATAGAAGCCTTCACCCGACTTGCGCCCGATCAAGCCGGCAGCGAGACGCTGTGCCGTGATGACCGAGGGCCGGAAGCGTGGTTCGTCATAGAACTGGCGGTAGACCGACTCCATGACCGGGTGCGTGACGTCGAGGCCGGTGAGGTCCATCAGTTCGAACGGTCCGAGCTTGAAGCCCTGGCCGTCGAAACCGACCTGCTCGCGCAGGATGCGGTCGATCGTCGTGGTGTCGGCAACCCCCTCGCCGAGCGCCTTCAGTGCCTCGGTGCCGAAGGCGCGCCCCGCGTGGTTCACGATGAAGCCGGGCGTGTCCTGCGCGACCACCGCCAGGTGCCCGGTGAGCCGCGTGAGCGCGACCAGGCGCTCGACCACGGACGGATCGCTGCGCATGCCGTCGATCACCTCGACCACCTTCATCAGCGGCACGGGGTTGAAGAAGTGCAGGCCGGCGACGCGCTGCGGCCGACGGCAGGCGGCGGCAATGGCAGTGACCGACAGCGACGACGTGTTGGTGGCGAGCACCGCGTCGTCGGCGACGATTGCCTCGAGCTGCCCGAACAGTTCGCGCTTGACGTCGAGCCGCTCGACGATCGCCTCGACGACCAGGTCGCAGTCGGCGAGCGCGGACAGCGCGTCGGCCGGCTCGAGCCGCGCGCGCGCGGCCGCCGCGGCTTCGGCGGACATGCGCCCCTTCTCGACCTGCCGGGCGAACACGCCGGCGATGCCGGCGATCGCCGAGGTGACGGCCGCCGCGTTGTTGTCATGCAGGCGCACCGCGATGCCGCTCTGGACGAACAGCTGGGCGATGCCCCGTCCCATGGCGCCGCTGCCGACGACGCCGATCCGCTGGAAGGGTGGTGTGCTCATGCGGGGGATTCTACTGGAGCGCCGCGATACACTGGTGTGTCGATCCGCGGGAGGACATCGTCATGCTGGTACTGGCCGGCTTCGCCGTCAGCAACTACTACAACAAGGTCAAGCTCGCGATGCTGGAGAAGGGCGTCGCGTTCACCGAGGAACTGAACTGGGCGAGCAAGGACGAGCCTACGCTCGGGGCCAGCCCGCTCGGCAAGGTGCCGTTCCTGCGCACGCCGCAGGGCACGCTGTGCGAGTCGCAGGTGATCCTCGAATACCTGGAGGACGCGTATCCCCAGGTGCCCCTGCTGCCTGCCGACCCGTTCGAGCGGGCCAAGGTGCGCGAACTGGTCGCGTTCACCGAGCTGCATCTCGAGCTGGTCGCGCGCCGCGTCTACGCGCAGGCGTTCTTCGGCGGCACGGTCTCGCAGGGCACCATCGACGCGACGCGTCGCGACCTCGAGCGCGGCGTGGCCGCCATCGCGCGGCTCGTGAAGTTCGCACCGTTTCTGGCCGGCGACCGGTTCACGATGGCCGATTGCGCGGCGGTCGTGCACCTGCCGGTGATCTCGATGGCCGGCAAGGCGATCTGGGGCGAGGATCCGCTGGCCGCGCTGCCGGTGCGCGACTACGTGAAGCGGCTGGGCGAGCGCCCGACGGTGCAGAAGGTGAACGCCGATCGCAAGGCCCACACCGAGCTGCTGGCGAAGATGCGCGCGAAGTAGCGCGTCGTCACCCGGCGTCGCGCGCGAAGTGGGGCGTCGTCACCCGGCATCGCGGGCGAAGGCCTCGCGCGCGGTGCTGCGCTCGAGCCAGCGCTCCTCCAGTTCGTCCTTTTCGCGGCCCAGTGCGGCGCGCTCGCGGCCCAGCGTCGCTGCGTTGGCCGCGTCACGGTAGGTGGCCGGATCGGCCAGGCTGTCCTCGATCTGCGCCAGGCGCGCGTCGATCGCCGCGAGTCGCTGCTCGAGCGCGCCGATCTCGCGATCGAGCGGCTGAAGCCGCTCGGCGAGCCGCGTGCGCCGCTGCGCTGCCAGTCGGCGATCGTCGCGACGGCTCGCGCCAGCCGCGTCCTCGCGTGCGTCCGGCGCGGCGCGTGGGGCGAGCCGGACGTCAGGGTGCAGAGCGTCGCCCATCGGCGCGCCGGCTGCGGTCGTGCTCGTGGCCGGTGTTCGCTGCATCAGCCATTCGGCATAGTCGTCGAGGTCGCCTTCGAATTCGCGCAGGCCGCCGTCGGCCACCAGCATCAGCGTGTCGGCGGTGGCGCGCAGCAGGTAGCGATCGTGCGAGACGAGCAGGACCGCGCCGTCGAAGCCGGCGAGCGCATCGGCCAGGGCGTCGCGCGCCTGTGCGTCGAGGTGGTTGGTCGGCTCGTCGAGCACCAGCAACTGCGGCCGGTCGTGCAGCATCAGCGCCAGCGACAACCGTGCCTTCTCGCCGCCGGACATCGGCCCGACCGGTCGCGTCGCGGCGTCGCCCGAAAACCTGAAGCGGCCGAGGTAGTCGCGCAGCACCTGTTCGCGCGCGCCGGGCGCGAGGCGCTGCAGCTGCGCGAGCGCCGACTCGTCGCCGCGCAACCGGTCGATGCCCTGCTGCGCGAAGTAGCCGATGCGCACCGGGCGCGAGACGCGCACTTCGCCCGCCTGCGGCGCGAGTTCGCCCACGAGCGTGCGCACCAGCGTGCTCTTGCCGGCGCCGTTGCGACCGAGAATGCCGATGCGCGAGCCGCGTCGCACCGACAGTTCGACGCCGCGCAGCACCGGCGGGTGGCCGGGGTGGCCGCAGGCGAGCCCCTGCGCCTGCAGCAGCGGATCGGGGCAGTCGCCGACTTCGTGCAGCGTGAACTCGACGCCGCGCAGCGCGCGGATCGGCGCGACCTCGGTCATCCGCTCGAGCGCCTTCACCCGGCTCTGCGCCTGTCGTGCCTTGCTCGCCTGCGCGCGAAAGCGCGTGATGAAGGCGTTCAGCTGCGTCACGCGCGCTTCCCAGGCGGCGCGTTCGCGCTCGGCCTGCAGCTGTCGCTGGGCGCGCAGCCGTTCGAACTCGCTGTAGCCGCCCGCGTAGCGGACCAGCTTCGCGCCGTCGATGTGCAGCGTCGCGGTGGCGACGCGGTCGAGGAAATCGCGATCGTGCGAAACGATCAGCGCGGTGCCCGCGAAGCGCAGCAACCAGCGCTCGAGCCACAGGATCGCGTCGAGGTCCAGGTGGTTGGTCGGTTCGTCGAGCAGCAGCAGTTCACCCGGAGCGAACAACGCGCGCGCAAGGTTCAGCCGCATCCGCCAGCCGCCCGACAACGCATCGACCGGCTGATCGGCCTGCGCGGCGTCGAAACCGAGCCCCGCGAGCAGGCTGCGGCTGCGCGCCTCGGCGGTGAGCCCGCCCGCCTCCTGCCAGTGATCGTGTGCATGCGCGAGCGCCATGCCGTCGCCGTCGCGCTCGGCCTTCCCGAGCGCGAGCCGCGCGGCCGACAGCCGCGCATCGCCGGCGACGATGAAGCGCCAGGCAGGCAGGGGGCTGTGAGGCAGGCCCTGCTCGAGGCGGATCACGTCGCGCCAGGGCTGCACGATCTCGCCGCCGTCGGGCGGCAGCTCGCCGGCCAGCGCCGCGAGCAGCGTGGTCTTGCCGGTGCCGTTCTGGCCGACCAGCGCGATGCGCTCGCCCGGGCCGATGTTCGCGTCGGCGCGATCGAGCAGGACCCTGCCGCCGCGCGACAGCGTCAGTTGCTGCAGGCGGATCACGGGCGTCGGCCGGGCGGGCGCGC
>JAJTYR010000025.1 GCA_021463505.1 Burkholderiaceae bacterium
TCGTCGGCGATGCCCCAGATGAAGTTGGCGATCCAGTTGAGTTGGCTCGGTTCCATGAGCTACAGCACTCTCCACCAAGGTACGGCCAGCACGTCGGGGGTGAGCCACTCGACCGTGCGACCGGTGTGCAGCAGGAGCCCGGCGCGCGCCTTGCGCCCGTACTCCTGCCGGAAGGTGCGTAGGTGCGCGCAGTCGGCGAGGCGCGGCTTCGAGGTGGCCTTCACTTCGATGGGCAGCAGCTTGCCGCCGGCTTCGATCACGAAGTCCACTTCCTCGCCGATCGTGGTGCGCCAGTACGCGAGTTCCACGCGGTTCACACGTGCATCGCGCCACGCGACCAGGTCGTGCAGCACCAGGTTTTCGAGGTGCGCACCCGCGGGCGCCGTGGCGCCAAGGTGCAGCGCGGCGCCGGTATCGCCCCAGAAGACTCTGGGCGACTTGACGAGCCGCTTGGTCCGGTTCACCGCGTAGGCCGGCAGGCGCACGAGCAGATACGAGGTCTCCAGCAGGTTGAGCCAGCGGTGCACCGTCGGCTGCGGCAGGCCGACGTCGCGGCCTAGCTCGGTCTGATTGAGCAGCTGCCCCAGCCGCAGGCAGGCCGCCTGCATCAGGCGGCGGAAGTCCGGCAGTGCGCTGATCGAGGCGAGGTCCTGCAGGTCGCGCTCGAGCCAGGTGCGCACGTAGCCGTCGAACCAGATGGCGCGGTCGGCCGGCGTCTTGAGCTCCAGTGCCGGCGTGGGGAAGCCGCCGCGCAGCGCAAGCGCCTGCCAGTCTTCCTCGGGGTCGTCGCCGGCCGCCAGGAGTTCACGCCAAGCTTTGTCGGGTGCCGCCAGCAGCTCGTCCCAGCGCCCCGCGCGGCCGAGCCCGAGCTGCTCGCGCCGGGTCATGGGCCAGAGCGTGAAGTAGCTCGCGCGGCCGGCCAGCGACTCCGACACCTGCCGCATCAGCAGCAGGTTGGCCGAGCCGGTGAGGAGGAACTGCCCGGGCCGGCGGTCGCGGTCGATGGCCCGCTTCACCGCCGGCAGCAGGCCCGGCTCGCGCTGGACCTCGTCGAGCGTGAGTGGATCGTCGCCGCCCAGCAGGGCCTCGGGGTCGCGACGCGCCGCATCGCGTACGTCGAAGTCGTCGAGCGACCGGTAGCGCCGTTCGCCCGGCACCAGCTTCTCGACCAGAGTGCTCTTGCCGGTCTGCCGGGCACCGGTGAGCACGACGGCCGGCATCACGCGCAGGCGCGCGGCGAGTGCGTCATCGATCAGGCGGGGCAGGGTCTTCACGACATGGATGATATTCATTCACGACGCGGATTGGCAAGGCCGGCGTGCTTTCGGGTCGCCACTGTCGGCGGACTCATCCGCTGGTCTCCAACTCGGCTGCCAGTTCCTCGACATACCTGCGATAGCTGAACACGCGGCCGCGCTGCCGGTTCGTGAGTTCAACCACGATGCCGATGCGTTCCAGGTGCGCCAGCGACTTGTTGACCGTGGCCGTCGTGAGCCGGGTGGCGTTGACCAGGGTGGCAGACGTTGCAATGGGCTGGCGCTGCAGCGCCTGGTGCACTTCGAGCGCGGAGGCCGCCGCGCGCCCCAGCCCGGCAATGCGGTCGCGATCCGCATTGACGAGCGCGAGCAACGCATTCGCCGTCGCCACGGCCTGGGTCGCGCTCGCCTCGATGCCTTCGGCGAAGAAGTCGAGCCACCGCTCCCAGTCCCCATGCAGGCGCACTTCGTTCAGCAGCTCGTAGTACAGCGCCCGATGGGTCTTGAAGAACAGGCTCGGGTAGAGCATCGGCTCGCGCAGCACGCCGTCGGCTACCAGTTGCAGCACGATCAGCAGACGCCCGAGGCGCCCGTTGCCGTCGAGAAACGGGTGGATGGTCTCGAACTGCACGTGGGCGAGCGCCGCCTTGATGAGCGGCGGCACGGGCTCAGGCTCGTCGTTGAGGAAGCGCTCGAGCGACGCCAGGCACTCCGGCACCGCATCGGCCGGTGGCGGGACAAACACCGCGTTGCCGGGCCGGGTGCCGCCGATCCAGACCTGCGAACGGCGCACTTCACCGGGTGTCTTGCCGCGACCGCTGGGATGGCTCATCAGCACCTTGTGCATCTCGCACAGCAGGCGCGTGCACAGCGGCAGCCCGCCGCGCAGCTTCTTCAGCCCGCGTTCGAGCGCTGCCACGCAGCGGCTGACCTCGCGCGCATCGTCCACCGGCACGCCCGGCTGCTCGTCGATCTCGTACAGCAGCAGGTCCGCCAGCGAGGACTGGGTGCCCTCGATCTGCGAGGACAGCACCGCCTCCTTGCGCACGAAGCTGTAGAGCAGCAGCGCCGCGTTGGGCAGCAGCGCGCTGACCGCGTCCAGCCGCCCGAGCGCGACCAGCGCCGCGTCGAAGCGCCGCCGCAGGGTCGGCGACCATACGACCGGCGGGTCCGGCGGCAGCGGCGCCGGCACGAAGGCCCGGAACGGCTCGCCCGCTGTCGTGACGGTGACGTAGCGGCCGGGCGAGGGTCGGTGCATGGGAGCAGGAACCTAAAACAAGGGCTGGCGTTATTTTAGGTTTAGGCATCAAGATAAATCAACGTCGGACGCTGCTTTAGGCTGCCCGGTGTGCACCCCTGGCGCGGAGCCGGCCGATTCGCGGCGCGGCTTATCCTCGACGTCTACTCCGTCCGCGCGAACAGCCCCATGAAAGTCCCGCACGACATGCCGGATTTTCGTGGTTCTGTGGCTGAGTGCCGAACGGCGAGCTTCAGCGTGCGCAGGAGCTCGGGCACGCGCTGCTTCGGGCAGCGCCGCGTGACAGACGGCCCGCGAGTACACGCACGAGTACACACTCGCCGCGACGAATCGGCAGAGGCTTGATTCACAACGCTCCGCGGCGATTCACGCGCTCTTGCATCGAAGTGACCGTGGTTGCGCCGGGCATGGGCGCGTGCTCTTCGAGCGAAGACAGCGTGTAGGATTCCGGGGCGCCAGCGGGTCGCGCCGGGCGCAATCCACCTCCGACACCTCGCCAAGATGACCGACGACCCCACGCTCGACGCCGACCGGCTGCTCGGGCTCTACCACACGATGTGCCGCATCCGCGCGTTCGAGGACGCGGCCGAAGAGGCCAGTCGCGGCGGCGTGACCGCGTTCGGGCAGGCGGGCAGCGGGCGCGCGCAGGTGCGCGGGCCGCTGCACCTGTCGACCGGGCAGGAGGCGGTGGCCACCGGCGTGTGCGCGCACCTGCGCGCGAGCGACTGGCTGACTTCGACCCACCGCGGCCACGGGCACACGATCGCCAAGGGTGCGAACCTCGAGCGAATGATGCACGAGCTGTTCGGACGCGCGAGCGGCTTTTGCGGCGGCAAGGGCGGATCGATGCACATCGCCGACTTTTCGGTGGGCATGCTGGGTGCGAACGGCGTGGTCGCCGCCGGCATTCCGATCGCGGTGGGCGCGGCGCAGTCGATGCGGGTGCAGGGGCGCGACGCGATCGCGGTGACGTTCTTCGGCGACGGTGCGCTCAATCGCGGGCCGTTCGCCGAGAGCCTGAACTGGGCGGCGGCGTTCGGATTGCCGGTGCTCTTCGTCTGCGAGGACAACCGCTGGTCGGCCACGACGCGTACCGAGGCGATGTCGGCCGGCGAGGGCGCGGCCGCGCGTGCGCGCGGCTTCGGCGTGCCGGCGGTCGAGGTCGACGGCATGGAGGTCGAGGCGGTCTGGGCGGCGGCGCGCGAACTGGTGGCGCAGGTGCGTGCAGGGGAGGGCCCGCGACTGCTGCACGCGAAGACCTACCGGTTCAAGGGGCACGTCTCGGTGGACCCGGCCGCGTATCGCGACCCGCGCGAACTCGCGGCGGCGATGAACGACGATCCGCTGTTGCTTGCGCAGCGCCGGCTGGTCGAGCGCGGCGTCGCCAGCGAGGCGATCGAGGCGCGGATGCGCGCGGCGCGTGACGAGGTCGCCGCGGCGCTGGCTTCGGCCGACGCGGCAGCGTGGCCGGCCGGGCAGAGCGCGTTCGACGACGTGCAGGACACCGGGAGCGGACGATGGTTCAGCTGACGCAAGCGCCCGCAGGCGACGCCGGGCAATCCGGTCGCGCGGAGCCATCGGGCGGCACCGGGCCATCGGGCGTCGCGCGGACGATGACTTACGCGGCGGCGGCAGCGGCGGCGCTCGCCGACCTGATGCGCGCCGACGCGTCGGTGGTCGCGCTCGGCGAGGATCTCGGGCGCGGCGGCATCTTCGGCCAGTATCGCGGCCTGCTCGAGGAGTTCGGTGCAAGGCGCGTGATCGACACGCCGATCTCCGAAGCCACGATCGCCGGCTCGGCCGTCGGCATGGCGCTCACCGGACTGAAGCCGGTGGTGGAGATGCGCGTGGTCGACTTCGCGCTGTGCGCGATGGACGAGATCGTCAACCAGGCGGCGAAGAACCGGTTCATGTTCGGCGGCCAGGGCCGCGTGTCGATGGTGATCCGCATGCCGATCGGCATCTGGAGCGCGTCGGCGGCGCAGCACTCGCAGTCGCTCGAGGCGTGGTTCGCGCACGTGCCGGGGCTCGCGGTGGTGTGTCCGGCCACACCGCAGGACAACTACGCGCTGCTGAAGGCGGCGGTGGCCAGTGGCGACCCGGTGGCGTACTTCGAGCACAAGGAACTGTGGGGGCTCGAAGGCGAAGTGGATGCGTCGCAGCCGATCGAGATCGGCCGCGCGCGCATCGCGCGGCCCGGGCGCGACCTCACGATCGTCGCCTGGAGCCGCGCGGTGCACGATGCGCTCGATGCGGCGCGCACGCTGGCCGTGCAGGGCATCGACGCCGAGGTGATCGACCTGCGCACCCTCTGGCCCTGGGACCGCGAGACGGTGGAGGCCTCGGCGCGGCGTACCGGGCGCGTGCTGGTCGCGCACGAGGCGGTGCAGGTGGCGGGGTTCGGCGCCGAGATCGTCGCGACGCTGGCCGAGCGCGGCGATGCGATGTGGGCCCCGAGTCCGGCACCGAAGCTCGCCCGGCTGGGTACGCCGCGCGCACCGGTGGGCTATTCGCCGCCGCTGGAGGCGCACGTGCGGATCACGGCGGCGAAGATCGCCGAAGCGGCGGCGCAACTGGTGGTGCGGACACGCTGAGGGACGGGCGGCGGCAACCGCGGGCGAGCGGCAGCACCCGCCCACGGCCGATTCACGGGTCGAGCGGCTCGAACACGCCCCGTTCGCGGTTCTTGTGCACGTTCGACCACGGGCGCGCGATGCCGTTCATCGCGACCCAGACGCCCGCCGGCAGGCTGTGCGCGAAGCCGATCGCGGCGCCCAGGTTGAAGCTCGCATCCGAGTCGGCCAGCGCAAAGGGCACCATCGCGCCGGTGAGGACGATCGTCTTCGGCAGCGCCGCTGCGCCGAGCACCGCGGCGGTCGCGACCATCGTGTCGGTGCCGTGGACGACGACCAGCGCCTGCTCCGGAGCGGCGCGGCAGGCGGCCAGCACCCGTTGTCGATGCGTGTCGTGCATGTCGAGGCTGTCGATCATCATCAGCACCTCGACCTCCAGCGGGCCGGGCACGCGCGCGCGGGCGAGGATCTCGTGCAGGTGCGTTTCGCCGAAACCCAGGGCGCCGGTGATCGGGTCGTAGCGCTTGTCGAAGGTGCCGCCGGTGGCGAGGATGCGCAGGTTCATGGCAAGGTATGTCTGCAAGGGATCGCTGCGATCCCCGGGTGCGGGCCAGTGGCCTTCACCGTCGCGCAGTGTACCGTCGGCATGCCGACGACGTCATGGGCGACGCCACGGATGACGGCATGGACGACGTCGGGGGTGACGTCGGAGGTGACGTCGGGGGTGACGGATCGACGATGTTCGAACAGGTGGTCTTTGCCGGCGGCGGGCATCGTTGCTGGTGGCAGGCAGGGTTCTGGGAGGTGGTGGCGCCAGCGACCGATTTGCGTCCGCGCGTGATTGCCGGCGTCTCGGCCGGCGCTGCCACCGCGTGCCTGCTGTTCGCGAACGACGCGCGCACGGCGCTCGCCTACTACCGCGAGGCGTTGAAGGACAACCCGCGCAACGTTTACCCGATGAACCTGCTGCGCCCCGGGCGGCGCGTGTTCCCGCACAACGCGATCTATCGCAACGCGCTGCGGGCGCTGCTCGGCGGCGAGCGGTTCGCGCGGTTGATGCGCGATGCGCCCGAGATTCGTGTGCAGTTCGCGCGCATTCCGCGCTGGCTCGGGCCGCGCAGCGCGGTGACCCTCGGCATCGTCGGTTACAACATCGAGAAGTACGCGCGGCGCTCGTTGCATCCGTCATTCGGGCGTGCGGTGGGTTTTCGCAGCGAGATCGCGCGCGTGCAGGACTGCCGCAGCGACGAGGAACTGGTGTCGCTGATCATCGCGTCGAGCTGCACGCCACCGTTCACGCCGATCGAATACCGCGACGGCCGTCCGACGATGGACGGCGGGCTCGTCGACAACGTCCCGGTGGACGCGGTCGATCCCGACGGCGGCCCGACGCTGGTGCTGACCACGCGGCGCTATCCGCAGCACGCACCGGTGTTCGTGCGCGCCGGGCGCGTCTACGTGCAGCCGTCGCGCAAGGTCGCGGCTTCGAGTTGGGACTACACGTCGCCGGACGCGTACGAGCAGACCTGGCGACAGGGGTGCGAGGACGGCGAGGCGTTCCTGCGCGGATTTCCGTCGCTGCGCGCCGGGTTCGCACCGTCACTGGATCCGGCCGTCGGACCGGCCTGACCAGCGCTGCTGCGGACCAGGTTGCTGCGGACCGGACTGGTGCGGACTGCGCTGGCCAGGTTCGCGTTGCGTCGGTACGGGCACCGGACGGGATGGGCGCTGCGATGGCTCCAACCGCGGCTGCGGCGCAGCATGCGGGACCGGCACCGGTTTTTCCACGCGCCGCGGCCGGGATTCGGATCGCGACAGCGGTTCGGGCCGCGGCGGGTCGAGGCGGCCCGACGGTCCGGAGACGGGCGGGCGCGGGTGCAGGCGATCCGGCAGATCGGAAGGTGGCGGCCGCGACCGGAGACGGTCGGGGGGCTCGGAGACCGGCGGACGCGGCCGGGTGTGTGCCGGGGATTCGAAGGCCGGGGGGCGCGGCCGGCCATGATCGGGTGATTCGAAGGCGGGCGGACGTGGCCGGGCGTGACCGGGTGATTCGAAGGCGGGCGGATGCGGTGCGATGTGGCCGGCCGGCGGCGGACGACGGTCGAGGTGGCGTGCGCGTTCGGGATCGTGGCGCCAGACGGTGGGGCGCTGGGCCCCCGGCCGCGTGACGATCACGTTGTTCACGCGCCGGTTGTCGATCACCACGTAGCGATCACGCCAGACCGGCTGCGCATCGATCCACAGGCGCGGGCGCAGCGGCACGACGGGGCCGCGCACGAAGCCGCGCGCGTACACGTCGGCGAAATGCGGCGGTCGGTACACGACCGGAGGTACCCAGAAGAACGGCCGATGGGCAGGCCGCCACCACACACCGAATACCACCCGCGGATCGTAGTACGGCACCCAGAGCAGGCCGCTGTAGACCGGCTCGATGACGATCACCTCGTTGCGCACGATCACCCGCTGCTGGTCGGTCGAGTCGAGGTTGCCGGCGGCGCGGGCGCGCGCACGCAGCGTCTGCACGGTGTCCATCAGCTGCTCGCGTTGCGCGACGAAGGCGTCGCCAAGCTGCCGGGTCCATTCGAGCTGCTCGCTCATCATCGCGAGGACCGACGGAAACTGCGTCAGCGCGCGCACGCTCGGATCCCATGGGGTGGCTTCGACGGCGTCGGCCAGCGCATCGCCGCTCAATCCGGGGTTTTGCCGCATGAAGCGGTCGGCTTGCACGACCTCGAGCGGCCAGGTCGCGGCCATCAGCACCTGCGCGAGCAGCGCGTCGGGGTACAGCGCGACCGGTGCGAGCATCTGGTCGAGCTGTTCCTGCGCAAAGGGCGCCTGCGCCCGCGTCGAGGCATAGGTCTGTTGCGCCTGCACCGGCCCGGCCGGTGCGAGTGCGATCGTCGTGGCCGCGGCTGCGCAGACCAGCCAGGCGGCCGGGCCGCGTCGCTTCATTGTCCACCTCACGGTCGATGCGAATGTCATGAGCCTGAAACGCTCCACCGTGCGCTCGCGCCGACGTGGCGCGGCCGGCGCACGGGTAAGCAGATGTAAAGCCGGTGTTCAGCCGTGAAGCAGGGTCCAGATGCGCTCGGGCGTCAACGGCATCTGCACCGACAGGGCGTGCTCGCCCTGCCCGGCGCGCCACAGCGCGTCGACGACCGCATTGACCACGCAGGGCGTTGCGCCGATCGTGCCCAGCTCGCCGACGCCCTTGACGCCGAGCGGGTTGGTCAGGCACGGGATCGACGGGTCCATTTCGGTGCGGAAGAAGCACCCCGCGAGATCGGCGCGCGGCATCGCATAGTCGAGGAAGCTGGCCGACAGCAACTGGCCGCTCGCCCGGTCGTGGATCACCTGCTCGCACAGCGCCTGCCCCAGCCCCTGCACCGCGCCGCCGTCGAGCTGGCCGCGCACGATGTCGGGATTCACCACGCGGCCCACGTCGTTGACCGATGCATACGCGAGCACTTCGATTGCGCCGGTGTCGGGGTCGATCTCGACTTCGCAGACGTGGCAGCCGTTGGGCCAGCTCGATCCCTCGACCGAGCTGGTCGAGTCCATCCGGATCCTGCGTTCGGGCTGGCGCGCGGCCAGCTCGAACAGCCCGATCGAGCGGTCGGTGCCGACGATGCGCAAGGCGCCGTCGACGTATTCGATGTCGGCCGCCGGAGCCTCGAGCGCCTCGGCGGCGAGGTCCTGCGCCTTGCGCACGGTGCGCTCGGAAGCCACGCGCACCGCCGAGCCGCCGGTGAACAGCGAGCGCGACCCCGCACTGCCGAAACCGCTGCCGCGGTCGGTGTCGCCCTGCACGATGCGGATCCGCTCGATCGGCACCTGGAACACGTCGACCGCGAGTTGCGCATAACTGGTCGCGATGCCCTGGCCCATCGCCTGCGTGGCCGAGAAGATCTCGATGAAGCCGTCGGCCGCGACGTCGACGGTGACGCGCTCCTCGAACGCGTTGCCGCCGGTCCACTCGAGGAAGGTGGCGAGGCCGCGGCCGCGCAGCCGCCCGCGCGCCTTCGACCCGGCCAGGCGTGCGTCGAAGCCGTCCCAGCCGGCCAGCGCCAGCGCCTGGTCCATGATCGACTCGAAGCGCCCGCTGTCGTAGGTCTGGCCCATCGCGTTGCGATAGGGCATCTGTTCGGGCCGGATCATGTTGCGCCGGCGCAGTTCGGCCTGCCCGATGCCGAGCTTGCGCGCGGCCGCATCCATCAGCCGCTCGGTGATGTAGATCGCCTCGGGGCGGCCGGCGCCGCGATACGCGCCGGTGGTCGTGGTGTGCGTGAGGATCGCGCGGAACTCGAAGTCGATCACCGGGATGTCGTAGACGCTGGTCTGCACCCACGGCCCGATCAGCAGCTGGATCGCCACGCCGGTGGGCGTGGCGTAGGCGCCGACGTTGGCCAGCGCGCGGATGCGCATCGCGAGGATGCGCCCGCTCGCGTCGAGCGCGAGCTCGGCGCGGCTGCGAACGTCGCGGCCGTGCGTCGCGCCGAGGAACTCGTCGCTGCGCTCGGCGCACCACTTGACGGGCCGCTGCAGGTGCCGCGCGGCGAACGCGACCGCGGCGTCCTCGGGATACAGGCCGGTCTTCATGCCGAAGCCGCCGCCGACATCGCCCACGACCACGCGTACGCTCTCTTTCGGGATCTTTAACAGGTCTTGCGCGAGCGTGTCGCGCGCCCCCGAAGGCATCTGCGTGCTCATCCGCAGCGTGAGGCGCGCGGCGGACGCGTCCCAGGTCGCCAGCACCGCGCGCGGCTCCATCGCCGACGGCGCGAGCCGCTGGTTGACGAGGTCGAGCGACACCACGTGCGCGGCCGCGCGAAAGGCCGCCTCGGCGGCCGCCGCGTCGCCGTGGCGCATCGCGGCCGCGAGGTTGCCGGGAGCCTCGTCGCAGACCAGCGGCGCGCTCGGGGCGATCGCGTCGTCGACATCGACGACGGCGGGCAGGTCTTCGTAGTCGACCAGGATCGCGTCGCGCGCATCGATCGCAGCCTGCGGCGATTCGGCAACGATGGCGGCAACCGCCTCGCCGACGAAGCGCACGCGCTCGTGCGCGAGCGGTCGCCGCGGCGGCGCCGCGCCGTGCGAGCCGTCGGGCCGCCTGAAGCCGGCCGGGCCGGGGAAGACGCCGACGCCGGCGCGCACCAGGTCCTCGCCGGTCAGGATGGCGAGCAGGCCGGGCAGGGCGCGCGCCGCCGACGCGTCGATCGCGACGATGCGCGAGTGCGCGTGCGGCGAGCGCAGAAAACACAGATGCGCCTCGTCGTCGGCGTGAAAGTCGTCGACGAACGCGCCGCGGCCGGCGACCAGCGTGGCGTCCTCGATGCGCCGGACGGCCTGGCCGCTGCCGAAGCGTCCGTAGCGGGTGGTATCGGGCAAGTCGTGTTCTCCGGAGCGCGGCGGCGCGGCGGGATCGCTGCCGGACCATCGTACTGCAATCGTGTTCGCGGATCCGGTGTGCGGATCTTGCGAACGCGGCCGGTTCGGCCCAGCATGACGACTCCGCCTCCACCGGAGCTCCAACATGACCGTCCTGTCCAGGGTTGCTGTCGCCGGCGCGTTCGCGCTCGCCTGCAGCAGTGCGTTCGCATTCCAGTTGAGCAGTCCCGACATCGGACCGAAAGCGCCGATCGGCAACAAGTTCGTGTTCAAGGGCTTCGGCTGCGAAGGCGAGAACGTCTCGCCGGCGCTCGCGTGGAAAGCGCCGCCCGCGGGCACGAAGAGCTTTGCGCTACTGGTGCACGATCCGGACGCGCCCACCGGCGGCGCGGGCTGGTGGCACTGGATCGTCTACAACCTGCCTGCCGGCACCGCCGCACTGTCGCAGGGAGCGGGATCGGCCGACGGCGGCAAGCTGCCGGCCGGTGCGGTACAGCAGAAGACCGACTTCGGTGCAGCGGGCTGGGGCGGGCCGTGTCCGCCGCCGGGCGACAAGCCGCACCGCTACGTGTTCACCGTCTACGCACTGAAGGTCGACAAGCTCGAGATTCCGGACGGGGCGAGCGCGTCGCTGGTCGGGTTCATGGTGAACGCGAACGCGATCGGCAAGGCAACGCTGGTCGGCAAATACGGGCGGAAGAAATAGCCTCGCTGGTTCTGCTGAACCCGCGCGCGGCCGGGGGGCGCGCGCGCCGCCTGGCCGATCCCGTGCGGCAATGGCTGGCGGCGCGCGCGCCCGATGCGGTGTTCGCGCTGACCGACGAGGTCGACCGCGCGCACGAACTGCTGCGGGGTTGCTCCGAAGGCGCGCGCGCGGTGCTGGTCGGCGGTGACGGCACGGTGCACCGCCTGCTTCCGGCGTTGCTCGAACGAAATCTGGTGCTGGGCCTGGTGCCGGTGGGCAGCGGCAACGACCTGGCAGGCGCGCTGGGCCTGCGCGGGCTGGCCTGGGACGCTGCGCTGTCGCGTGCGTTGCACGGCCCGACTGCGTCGTGCGACCTCGGCGAGTGGCGCAGCGGCGGCGACGCGCAGCCCTTCGCGTCCAGCCTGGCCGCCGGCTTCGATGCGGCGATCGCACGACGTGCCTCCGTTGGGCCCCAGTGGCTGCGCGGCCTGCCGCGCTATCTGTGGGCCACGTTGCGCGAACTGGCCGCTCTGCGCCGGCGGTGCCTGCGCGTGTTCGTCGACGGCGAGCTCGTGCACGATGGCGAGGCGCTGTTCGCCTCCAGCCTGAATACGCCGAGCTACGGCGCCGGCATGCCGGCCGCGCCCGGCGCGCGCATCGACGACGGGCGGCTCGACCTGCTGGTGGCGGGCCGCTTCGGGCGTGCCGGTGCGTTCGCGATGCTGCCGCGGTTGCTCGCGGGCCGGCACCTCGGCCACCCCGAGGTGCGCATCGTGCGTTTCACGCAATTGCAGGTCGAGAGCGACGTCGAACTGCCGCTGGCCGCCGACGGCGAGCCGCTCGCAGGTGCGCGCCAATTCACCGTACGGGTGTTGCCCGGCGTGCTGCGAGTGGCGCGCGGTGCCGGCGGAGTCGCCGCAAGGGGCTTAAGAGACGCCTAAGACAGCGGGTCGACAGTCTCGTGCATCGACATGCAGGGCACCTGCAAAGGAGAGCACATGAGTACCCGTTCGTTGACCCCCACCCGTCTTGTCGTGGCGTTGGCTGCCGCCGGAGTGATCGGCGGCGCAGGCGCGAGCTTCGTGACGGCATCGATCGCCCGTGCGGCCGCTCCGGCCAGCGTGGCGGGCGCGCCTGCCGCCACTGCGGGCATGGCTGCGCCGGCGCCTGCGATCGCGCCGACCGACTTCACGCAGATCGTCCAGCGCCACGGGGCGGCGGTCGTCAACATCAGCGTGAGCGGCATGAAGAAGGTGGCCGGTCAGGGCATCCCCGGGCTGGATCCCGACGATCCGTTCTACGAATTCTTCAAGCGTTTCGCGGTACCCGGCGGCCAGGGCCAGCGCGAGATGCCGATGCGCGGTCAGGGCTCGGGTTTCATCGTCGATCCCGACGGCATCATCCTGACCAATGCGCACGTGGTGCAGGACGCGAAGGACGTCACGGTGAAGCTCACCGACCGGCGCGAGTTCCAGGCCAGGGTGCTCGGTACCGACCCGAAGACCGACGTCGCGGTGCTGAAGATCGACGCCACCCACCTGCCGGTGGTGCCGTTGGGCAGCGCGCGCGACCTGCAGGTCGGTGAATGGGTGCTGGCGATCGGGTCGCCGTTCGGCTTCGAGAATTCGGTGACCGCCGGCGTGGTGAGCGCCAAGGGGCGCTCGCTGCCCGACGACAGCTACGTGCCGTTCATCCAGACCGACGTGGCGGTGAATCCGGGCAACTCGGGCGGGCCGCTGTTCGACGCTCGCGGCGAGGTCGTGGGCATCAACTCGCAGATCTTCAGCCGCACCGGCGGCTACCAGGGGTTGTCGTTCGCCATTCCGATCGACGTGGCGTTGCGCGTGCGCGACCAGATCGTCGCGCACGGCACCGTGCGCCACGCGAAGCTCGGTGTCACCGTGCAGGAGGTGAACCAGGCGCTGGCCGATTCGTTCAAGCTCGACAAGCCCGAAGGCGCGCTCGTCGCGAGCGTCGAGAAGGGCGGGCCGGCCGACCACGCCGGCCTGAAGTCGGGCGACGTGATCCTGAAGGCCGACGGCAAGCCGATCGTCGCCTCGGGCGATCTGCCGGCGTTGATCGGCGAAGCATCGCCAGGTGACAAGGTGGCGCTGGAAGTCTGGCGCCACGGCAAGCGCGAGGAGATCACCGCACGGCTCGGCAACGCCAGCGACAAGGTCGCCAACGCGACCGCGATCGATGACAAGGCGGCCAAGGGCCGGGTCGGGCTCGCGTTGCGGCCGCTCGATCCGCAGGAGCAGCGCGAGGCCGGCGTCGAAGGTGGCCTGCTGGTCGAAGGCACGGGCGGCCCGGCGGCGATGGCCGGCGTGCGCCCGGGTGACGTGCTGGTGGGCGTGAACGGGATGCCGGTGAAGAGCATCGAGCAGGTGCGTGCCGCACTCGCGAAGTCCGACAAGTCGGCGGCACTGCTGATCATGCGCGACGGCAACCGGATCTTCGTGCCGGTGAAGATCGGCTGAAGCGGCTGCGCGCCGCGAAGTGAGGCGACATCATGGGGACCTTCGATGACGCGATCCGGCCAGTGGCCGGCGCCATCGGGCCGGAAGCCGGCGCGCCCGATGGCGCGGCTGCGCCGGGAGGTCCGCGCCGTCAATGGCTGGTTGCCGCCACCGGCGTGATTGGCGGCGTGGGTCTGCTCGCCACCGCCTGGCCGCTGGTCGACAGCATGGAACCGTCGGCACGGGCATTGGCGGTCGGCGGACCGGTCGTGGTCGACTTGACGGGCCTCGCGCCCGGCGAGCTGCGAACCGTGTCGTGGCGCGGCAAGCCGGTCTGGCTGATGCGCCGCACCGCTGCGATGGTGCGCGCGCTCGAAGAGCCCAACCCGGTGCTGGCCGACCCCGGTTCGCAGCGCTCGGAGCAGCCGGACGCGTGCGCCAACGCCACGCGTTCGCTGCATCCCGACCTGTTCGTCGCGGTGGGGATCTGCACGCATCTGGGCTGCTCGCCGGTGCTGCGGCTCGACGATGCGGCGCTGAACGCCGAGTTGCACGCGCCCGGCGGCTTCTACTGCCCGTGTCACGGTTCGCGCTTCGACCTGGCCGGCCGCGTGGTGAAGAACGTGCCGGCGCCGACGAACCTGGAAGTGCCGGAATACCGGTTCCTGTCCGACACGTCGCTGCAGATCGGCTGAGTGGCAGGTGCGCGAGCTTCGGCCATGCGATTTCCCGCGCGACCTGAAGCCAGTCGACCCGGATCGAGAACGCGACGGCCACGCAGGCAAGCAGCGTCAGCGACAGCCACTTCAGCACGCGCACGTGGCGCCGGCAGGACAGGAACACCTGCAGCACCAGGCACAGCAGTCCGACGGTGGCCGCGTAGACGGGCGTCGAGCCCCCGAGGATCAGCCACAGGGCCTCGGCCATCGCGGCGAGGTCGGCGGCGATGTTCAGCGTGTTGGCCGCGAGCAGCATGCCGACCGTCGCGTACCGCACCGGCCGCGGGAACCGCTCGCGGATGTTGGCGGACAGGCCGCGCCCGGTGACGTAACCGATGCGCGCGCTGATCACCTGGATCGCGGCCATCAGCGGCAGCGTGAACACGACGGTCCACAGCATCGAGTAGCCGAACTGCGCGCCGGCCTGCGAGTAGGTGGCGATGCCACTGGGGTCGTCGTCGGCCGCGCCGGCGATCCGCCCGGGACCGGGCTGGCGCAGGCCGCGGCGCATGTTGCGCTGGACGTCGATCCTCGGCTCGCGCCAGATCACCGACGCATATCTGCTGGCATTAGCGGTACGCAACCGCGGGCGATTCGTCACCTTCGACCGTGCAGCGCCGCTGGATGCAGTCGAGGGAGCAACCGCCGGGCATCTCGTCGCGCTCTGATCCGGGCCTCAGCCCGGCTGCGGCAGCGAATGTCACCAGATCCGGCAGGTGCGACACGCGCCGCCGGCGAACTCGGCCTGCAGCACGCCGTCGAGGATCATCCGCGGTAACGGATCGCCGGGCTTGCGTTCGACGAGATTCGTGCCGGTGGACTTCGCCCAGATGCGGAACAGCTCCTCGGAGGCCACGCGGTCGCTGACGTGCCAGTGCGCGATGCCGCCTGTCGCGCTGCGCGCCAGAACCTCGTAGTCAACGCGCACGTCTTCCTGCAGCTTCACGCGACGCCAGTATCCGGCGAGTTGCGCGTGGCCGCGCTGCACCGCGAACGGCGTGTTGCGGTATTCGCCATCGGGTGCGAAGAGCGCGCAGAACTGCGATTCGTCCCGCTGCTCCCAGGCTTGCCGGTATCCCTGCATGAAGCGGTCGATGTCTACTGCGGCTCTCCGTGAGTGGGGCTGTTCGCCGACGCTGCGGCGATCATGCCCGGACGCCGGCGCGCCGCCCGGCCCGCTTCAGCCCGCTTCGATCGGCACCGCGCTGGCGATCAGCGATTCCCAGGCCGCCGCGTCGGCCGGCCAGTCGCGGTCGCCGCGCTCGCCGAGCCGGCGAAGGATCTGCGCCAGCTGCCAGGTGGGCGGCTGGCCGAGTGCGGCAGGCCTGTCGCGCCAGAGCCGACGCACGACGTTGTCGCCCACCGCGAAGCGTTGTGCGATCGCCTCGATGACGGCGCGGTCCTGGCCCGCGTCGATCGCGCGCTCGAGCACGCCGGCCCATCGCAGGCTGTGAGCGCTGTCCTGGCGCGCGGCGAGCGGGCGCAGGTCGAAGGTGGGCGGCTGGCGTCGCTGCGCGCGGCGACGCGCGGCGTCGGCCGGCGTGTCGAGCACCTCCGCATCGCCGTCCTCGTCGGTCTGCGGTGCGCCCCAGGCGTCGAGCGGCACCAGAGTTTCGGCGAAGAAGGTGGCGAAGGCCGGCAGCCGCGCCAGCAGGTGCGCGCGCGGCATCGCATGGCGCGGATCGAGGCGCAGCCAGTTGTAGCACCCCAGGTGCTTGCCGGCGCCGCTGCGCGCGAGCTTGGCGAGCGTGACCGGGTCGAGGCTCGCTTCGACGACGGCGGCGATGCGCGCGTCGATCGCCCCTTCGCGCAGGTCGATCGAGCGCAGTGCGCGGCCATAGAACTCGACGTCGACGATGTCGTCGCGCAGCGCGCCGCGCAATTGCGCGAGGAAGTCCGGGCAGCGGGCGGCGCGGTCGAACAGCGACGCCGGCGCGCCGGGCTCGAGCCGGTGCTCGCGGTCGAGATGGCGGTGCCAGTCGCCGCGACGGCGATCGAGCACGGTGAGCATCTCTTCGGCGAGCGAATCGAACAGCAGGTCGAGCGCGGCGTCGGCGCCGTCGCTGCGCGCGAGCAGGTCGACCAGCAGCTTCAGCGTGCGGTCGGAAAGCAGTGCGCGAAAGTCGTAGACGAGCCGGTCGCGGTCCACGCCGAGGAAGCGAACGTTCAGGCCCCAGGCGCGCGTGAGCTGCGCGAAGATCGGGTTGGCCATCAGCGACAGCCGCGAGGCCAGCGGCAGCTGCACGACGAACAGCCGCCAGTCGGACGACGGATTGCGGAACACCAGCGCGCGCGGGCTGGAGCGATAGCAGCGCGCCAGGTACGCGAGTTCGGGGCCTACCGTGCCTGCGTCCTGGAGCTCTTCGTCGATCGGGACGCCGTCGACCGCGAGGAACTCGACCTCTTTCAATCGGCCCGCTTGGCGAGGAAGAGCAGCCCGCCGCCGAACACCATCAGTGCGGCCGCCATCAGCGTGCGCGTGACCGACCCGCGCCACAGCGCTTCGAAGGCAAACAGGATCCCCGCCGTCAGCACGATGCGCGCGGTGCCGGCGGTGCGCTGGGCGGGGCTGAGCTGGGACATGGCACTAATCTACTCCAGAAACCGGCGCGACGCTGCCCCTCGGGTCTTCGGTCGCTGGTCATGCCCGAGGCTGTCCTGCGCGGCGCCCGGCGCGGCGACGCGACGATGGTGCCGATGGAAAAGCGGTGGACAAGGCAGGGACAAAAGCTGGACAGCGGCTGGATCATGGGTGTGCAGGAACGGGACAGCCACGGAACATCGGGTGCGTACGACGGGGAAAGCGTCGCCAACAGCGGCGGAGCAATCAGCGGACATCGACCGTCAGGCCCGGCAGTTCGATGCCGTGCAGGCGGGTCTCCCAGCGCTGGCCGGCGCGGATCGGCCCGGCATCGGTCAGCGTACCGGTGCTGATCACCGAGCCGGGTTCGATCGAGCGGCCGCGGCGGCGTAATTCGTGCGACAGGTGTGCGATGGCGTGCATCGGGCCGTCGAGCACGTTGGCGCCGCGACCGCGCTCGACCACACAGCCATCGCACACCAATTCGACTTCGATCCCGGCAAGTCGCGCGAGCGCCTGGCCGGCCGGCCGTCCGAGGCTGGCCACCGCCAGCGGCGGGCCGAGTACCAGTGCGCCGTGCAGGCCCTGCGCGGCAAAGGCCTCGGCGGCGGTGAAGCGCCATCCCGGGAACGGGCTGTGCACGATCTCCAGACCGTGGGCAATCCAGTCGGCCGCTTCGAGCACGGCCTGCGGGGTGTCGGCGACTGGCGCCGTGCGCAGGCCGACGACGATCTCGGGTTCGATGCGCGGTTCGGCGAATCCGGCGGCTTCCAGTGTGACCTGTGATGCGCAGGCGCGGATCAGCGTGGCATCCCAGACCGGGGCCCAGATCGGGTGGAAGACGCCATAGAGCGGCCAGATCGAGCGATTCGTGAAGCCGATCTTGTAGCCCACGGGCCGCTCGCCGCGCGCCAGTCGTGCAACCCGAATGCTCGCCTGGATGGCCTCGGCCTGGGTCAGGTCATCGAGCGACGCGAAGCGCGCGCGATCGAGGCTGCGGCCGTGGTCGCAGGCTTCGAGGATCGTGGCGGCGGAAAGTGGCACGGGCATGGCGGAGATTATCGCGCGCCGGACAGCGCGCGGCCGCACGCGGTCTGCCGCATGGTCCGTCGGCTCCGCGCCTTTCGTCACCGCCAGCGCTCGTGGGTCGGGTGTACACTCGGACCCCCGCCCCCACAGCAAGCGGCGCCGCGCTGCCGTCGCACACGGCAGGCAATCCGTGTCGCGCGAACCGGTTCTGTGCTGGCGGGCCCGAGATGCCGATGCCGTCGCGCCAATTCGTACCGCAGTCTCGTTGCCGCGCGCAGCGCGCAGGCGTGTGGCCGGTTCCGCGCCGACGCAGCCGATTTCACGTTACGGAGGTTCTTCCATGTCCCACGCTCGTGTCGAGGCGGCAATGACCCCGACCGGACGCCTTGGCGCTGCTCCGAACATCCGTGCGGTCGCGTCGCTGCAGACGCCCGACTGGGTGCGGCATCCCCGGCTGATCGAATGGGTCGGCGCGATCGCCGCACTGGTCAGGCCCGACCAGGTGCTCTGGTGCGACGGCTCGCAGGAGGAATACGACCGGCTGTGCGAGCAGATGGTCGCCGCGGGCACGCTGCGCAGACTCGATCCGGTGAAGCGGCCCGGTTCGTTCCTCGCGCTGTCGGACCCGACCGACGTGGCCCGCGTCGAGGACCGCACCTTCATCTGCTCGGAGAAGCGCGATGACGCGGGCCCGACCAACAACTGGGTCGATCCGCAGGAAATGCGCGCGACGATGCAGCAGCTGTTCGACGGGTGCATGCGCGGACGCACGATGTACGTCGTGCCGTTCTCGATGGGGCCGATCGGCAGCCACATCGCGCACATCGGGATCGAGATCACCGACAGCCCGTACGTGGCGGCGAGCATGCGCATCATGACCCGCATGGGCCGCGCGGTGTTCGATGTCCTCGGCGAAGACGGCGGCTTCGTGCCCTGCGTGCATTCGGTGGGCAAGCCACTGGCGCCGGGCGAGACCGACGTGCCCTGGCCCTGCAACCCGACCAAGTACATCGTCCACTATCCCGAGACGCGCGAGATCTGGTCGTTCGGCTCGGGCTACGGCGGCAACGCGCTGCTCGGCAAGAAGTGCTTCGCGCTGCGCATCGCGTCGAACATGGGGCGCCAGGGCGTGCAGGCCGGCGGCATCGGCTGGCTGGCCGAGCACATGCTGATCCTCGGCGTGACCTCGCCGGAAGGCAAGAAGTATCACGTCGCGGCGGCGTTCCCGTCGGCCTGCGGCAAGACCAACTTCGCGATGCTCGTGCCGCCGAAGGGCTTCGAGGGCTGGAGGGTCACCACCATCGGCGACGACATCGCGTGGATCAAGCCGCATTCGGACGGACGCCTCTACGCGATCAACCCCGAGGCGGGCTTCTTCGGCGTGGCGCCGGGCACCAGCGAGAAAACCAACCCGAACTGCCTCGCCACCTTGCGCGAGAACACGATCTTCACGAACGTGGCGCTCACCGACGACGGCGACGTCTGGTGGGAAGGGTTGTCCGAGCCGCCGGCGCACCTGATCGACTGGCAGGGCCGCGACTGGACGCCTGCCGACGGCAAGGCCGGGCGCAAGGCGGCGCATCCGAATTCGCGCTTCACCGTGTCGATTGCCCAGTGCCCGTCGATCGATCCGCACTGGGACAGTGTCGATGGCGTGCCGATCGACGCGTTCATCTTCGGCGGCCGACGCTCGACGACGGTGCCGCTGGTGACCGAGGCGCGCGACTGGGTCGAAGGGGTCTACATGGCCGCGACGATGGGTTCGGAGACCACCGCCGCGGCCGCGGGCCAGCAGGGCGTGGTGCGGCGCGACCCGTTCGCGATGCTGCCGTTCTGCGGCTACCACATGGCCGACTACTTCGCGCACTGGCTCGACCTCGGGCACCGGCTGAAGGCCGGCGGCGCGACGCTGCCGAAGATCTTCTGCGTCAACTGGTTCCGCACCGACGAGCAGGGTCGGTTCGTCTGGCCGGGCTTCGGCGAGAACATGCGGGTGCTCGAGTGGATGCTCGGTCGCATCGAGGGCCGCGCCGGAGGCATCGAGCATGTGTTCGGCACCTCGCCGCGCCACGAGGACCTGAACTGGAACGGGCTCGATTTCGGCGCGGCCGACTATGCGACGATCACTTCGATCGACCGGGCGGCCTGGCAGAAGGAGTTCGATCTGCACGCCGAACTGTTCGAGAAGCTGGCGGCGCGACTACCCAAGGCACTGAGCCTCACGAAGGCGGAGTTGGAGAAGCGGCTGGCGGCCTGAGAGGGTGCTCAGCGGCGCCGCAGGTAGTGGCGTTCGTCGAACAGGCGCACGCTGCCCGGTGCGAAGACCACCAGCAGCGTCGTGAGCATTCCCTCCAGCCATGCTTCGCCGCTGGCCAGCAGCAGTGCGTACGGCAGCATCATCGACCAATAGTCAGCGAGCGCTTGCTTCTGAATCGGAGGCCCCGAGGTGCCCGCCAGCGCCCACGCGCCGAGCCCGGCGGCGGCCAGCAGCGGCAGTGCGTAGGCCACGAACAGGCCGATGAAGCCGGCGCCCAGCAGGAACACGAAGAGGTTCGGCGGTAGCCAGAGCCGACAGGCGCGGGTGATGAGCCAGATCAGCCACGCCGGGGCGACGCCGAGCACCAGCAGAGGCAGCGCACGCTCGGCGAGCGGGAGGTCGAACTGCGCGACATGGGCCAGCTGGATCAGACCCATCGACAGCACGGCCCGGGGGTAGCCGAGGAGCATCGCGAGCCTGGCGGCGCCGATGTACTGCAGCGACATGCCGCCCGGCATGGCGACGGTCATCTGCCGGGCGAGAAAGACACTGGCGGTAGCGAGCGCCCACACTGCATGTTCACGAACCGGGGCGCCCCAGTCGGCACGTAGCGCGGCATCCAGTACGGCAAGCGTCGCGAGCAGGATCGCGAGCCAGCCTACGAAGGCAGGTAGGCCATCCACAGGCATGTGGGCGCCCGCTTCGTCAAGAGCCGAGCCGGCCTGCCGCGCTGAGCGCGTCTGCCTGGCGAATTGCGGCGACCAGGCTGCGCGCGCTCGCCAATCCGTGCCCGTCGGGCCCCAGGCGACCGGCAATGTCGAACGCCGTGCCGTGGTCGGGGCTGGTGCGTACGAAGGGCAGGCCGAGGGTGACGTTGACGCCGTCGTCGATGCCCAGGTACTTCACCGGAATCAGGCCCTGGTCGTGATACATCGCGACCACGACATCGAACGCCTGCAGGCCCCGTGCCCGCATGAATACGGTGTCTGGCGCGAAGGGGCCGCTCGCATCGATGTTCCGTGCGCGTGCTGCCACGATCGCCGGTGCGATCACCTCGATTTCTTCGTGCCCGAACATTCCGGCCTCGCCGGCGTGCGGATTGACGCCGGCGACCGCGATGCGCGGGCGGTCGATACCGGCGCGCTCCAGCGCAGTGTGAGTGATGACGATCGTCTGCAGCACGTTGTCGTAGGTAATCCGGTCGAGTGCCTCGCGCAGCGACAGGTGGATCGAGACGAGCACGGTGCGCAGCTCGGGGTTGGCCAGCATCATTCGCACCTCGACACTGCCGGCGAGTTCGGCGAGCAACTCGGTGTGGCCCGGGAAGCGGTGTCCGGCAGCGTGCATCGCTTCCTTGGCGATCGGTGCGGTGACGATCGCGCGTACCTCGCCACGCAACGCAAGGTTGGCGGCGTGGACGATGCAGCGCCAGGCGGCATCGCCGGCGCGGGCGTCGACGCGGCCGACGGGGAGGTCGGTGGGCAGTGCGACGATCGAATCGACCAGCGTGGGTACCGGTAGCGAAAGGCGCGCCGCCTCGCGCGCCAGCAGCGCCGCGTCGCCGACCACGCGCAGCGGCATTGCCAGCGAGGGGTCGGCGCACGCTGCGAGGACGATCTCGGGGCCGATGCCGCAGGCGTCGCCGAGCGTGATGGCGATCGGCCGTGGGTCGTGGCCGTGGGGGGCCGGCGCGCGCACGGCGCCGTGATCGACGACGTGCCCGGCCAGCTGCGCCGGATTCTGCGTGCTTCGGGTTCGGCGACGGCCGGCCATCGGGATCTCGCCGTCAGCCACCGAGCCGCTGCGACACGCGTACTGCGAGTTCGCGGATCGCGGCCACCACTTCGTCATGCCGGCGCGCACTGGTCGAGGCCTTGATCAGACTGACCGCGACTGCGGCGACCGCCTCTTTTCGGCCGGCGGCGAAGACCGGCGCGCCGAAGCAGTGCATGCCTTCCGCGGTTTCCTCGTCGTCGATCGCGTAACCCTGTGCGCGGACCTGCGCGAGCTGGCGCAGCAGCGTCGTCACGCTGCCGACGCTGTGCCGTGTGAGCCGCGGAAGCGGGGCGCGGCCGAATCGCTCGCGGACGCCATCGGCCGACAGCGTTGCCAGCATCACCTTGCCCGACGAGGTGCAGCTGGCGGGAAAGCGCCCGCCGACGCGAAAGTTCACGGCCAGTGCACGGGTGCCTGGCCGGCACGAAAGATAGAGCACCTCGGCACCGTCGAGCACCGCGAGCATGATCGCCTCCTCGCGCAGCGCCGGAAGTGCGGCGGCGGCCGCGTCGAAGGCTGCGACCACGCCCGATTGCTGGCCGAACGCACCGGCCCATTGCACCGGCCTGGCGCCGAGCGCGTATTCGCCGCGCTCGTTGCGCGTGGCCAACCCCAGGGCGACCAGCGTGTTCAGCAGCCCGTGCAGGCTGCTCTTGGGCAAGCCCAGCACTTTCGACAGCTCGGCCAGCGGCTGCGGCCTGCGCAGCGTGGCGAGGTGATCGACCAGTCGCACCGCACGCTCGACCGCGGGCACCAGCACGGGCGCGCGCTCCGGCCAGAGAGGTTTCGTTGCACGTGGCGACCGGGTTGACATCGCGACGTCGTGGGCTACACTCGTATTCGTGTCCATGAACAGACGTTCAACAGGTTGAACGAACTCATTGTCCATCAGGAATGCAGGAGGCGCAAGTGGGCAACATCGAAACGAGCCTCGCCACGAAGACCGCTTCGTCCGCGCCCGCAGGCGCGCCGCTGTCGATCGGGCACTGGATCGGCGGGCAGGTGGCCGCGCCGTCCGAGGGCGTCCGCCGCTCGCCGGTGTACAACCCGGCCACCGGCGCGGTGACCGGGCAGGTCGCGCTGGCCTCGGCAAAGGAGGTCGACGCCGCGGTGCGCGCGGCGGCCGCTGCCTTCCCCGGCTGGGCGGCGACCTCGCCGTTGCGGCGCGCGCGCGTGATGTTCCGGTTCCGCGAACTGGTGGAGCAGCACGCCGACGAACTGGCCGCGTGCATCGTCGCCGAGCACGGCAAGGTGTTCAGCGACGCGATGGGCGAGGTCACGCGCGGGCTGGAGGTGGTCGAGTTCGCTTGCGGCATCCCGCAACTGCTCAAGGGCGAATTCAGCGAACAGGTCGGCACCGGCATCGACATGTACTCGATCCGCCAGCCGCTGGGCGTGTGCGCGGGCATCACCCCGTTCAACTTCCCGGTGATGGTGCCGATGTGGATGTTCCCGGTGGCGCTGGCCTGCGGCAACAGCTTCGTGCTCAAGCCGTCCGAGCGCGATCCTTCGGCCTCGCTGCTGATCGCACGCCTGTTGCGCGAGGCGGGGCTTCCCGACGGCGTCTTCGGCGTCGTGCAGGGCGACAAGGAGGCGGTGGATGCGCTGCTCGCCCATCCGTCGGTGGCGGCGGTGAGCTTCGTCGGGTCCACGCCGATCGCGAAATACATCCACGAGACCGCGTCGCGCCACGGCAAGCGCGTGCAGGCACTGGGCGGCGCGAAGAACCACATGGTGGTGATGCCCGATGCAGATCTCGACCAGGCGGTCGACGCGCTGATCGGCGCGGCCTACGGCTCGGCCGGCGAGCGCTGCATGGCGGTGTCGGTGGCGGTGGTGGTCGGCGACATCGCCGATCGTCTGGTCGCGCGCCTGGCCGAGCGCGTGCCGAAGATCCGCGTCACGCAGGGCATGGACCGCGCTGCCGAAATGGGCCCGCTGGTCACGCGTGCGCACCTGGACAAGGTGCGCGGCTACGTGGACGCCGGCGTCGCCGAAGGCGCGAAGCTGGTGGTGGACGGACGCAAGCTCAGCGTCGAAGGCCACGAGCAGGGCTTCTTCCTCGGCGGCTGCCTGTTCGACGACGTGAGGCCGGGCATGCGGATCTACGACGAGGAGATCTTCGGGCCGGTGCTGTCGATCGTGCGCACCGATTCGTTCGAGACGGCGCTGCGGCTGGTCAACGAGCACGAGTACGGCAACGGCTGCGCGATCTTCACGCGCGACGGCGACGCGGCGCGCGAGTTCGCTCACCGGGTGCAGGTCGGCATGGTCGGCGTGAACGTGCCGATTCCGGTGCCGATGGCGTTCCATTCTTTCGGTGGCTGGAAGGCTTCGCTGTTCGGTGATCACCACATGCATGGGCCGGAGGGGGTGCGGTTCTATACGCGGATGAAGGCGGTGACGCAGCGGTGGCCGGCGGGGGTTCGGGCGGGGGCCGAGTTCGTCATGCCCACCATGAAGTGAGCTCCGCGAAGGCAGGCACGGTGTGTGGGCCAGGGCGGCCGCCGGCGCAGCCGGGGCCTGCCGGCGACTCGCCGCATGCGCGCCCAGCCGGCGCGGCGCGCGAAGGCGCTGTCCTACGGAAACGCTTGGTCGCGCGGACGCGAAGCCCGGACCGTCGGCCCCAACTCGGTCCCCCTTCGGGGGCCCTCAGACAGGGGCCGACTCGCGCTTCGCGCGTCCGGTCTTCGCTGCGCTCCCGCGCCAGCGCCTACGCGCGCCGCGCCGGCTGGGCGCGCATGCGGCGAGTCGCCGGCAGGCCCCGGCTGCGCCGGCGGCCGCCCTGGCCCACACACCGTGCCTGCCTTCGCTCCGCTGGAATGAACGAGCACCAGCGGGCTGCTTCGACTGGCGCGAGGATCCGATGGCTGGGCGATGGTCGGCGTAGTACGGGATGGGTGGGGTCGGTCGACGGGGGGAGCGGGCGATGAGCTTGTCGGTGGGTCAGGCCTGGGCGGTGCTGTTGGTGGCGGGGCTGTTCGAGATCGTCTGGGCGTTGGGGCTGAAGTACAGCGACGGGTTCTCGAAGCTGTGGCCGTCGGTGGTGGTGGTCGTGGGGGCGGCGGTGAGCTTCTGGCTGCTGGCGCTGGCGATGCGTTCGCTGCCGGCGGGGACTGCGTATGCGGTGTGGACGGGCATCGGCGCCGCGGGCACCGCGCTGTCGGGAATCATGCTGCTCGGCGAATCGGCGAGCGTGGTGCGGCTGGGCTGCATCGCGTTGATCGTGCTGGGCGTGTTGGGGCTGAAGTTCGCCGGCGACGCATCGTGATGCCGGCGTGGCGGATTCGAATCGGGAGAAGGTGATGGCGCTGCAACTGAAGGACATGCGATTGCTGGCCCACAGGGGCTACATCGACGGAAAGTGGGTCGACGCCGACGCGGGCGGCCGCTTCGCCGTGACGGACCCGGCCAGTGGCGAGACGATCGCCGAGGTGGCCGACATGGGCGCGGCCGAGACGCGGCGCGCGATCGAGGCGGCACAGCGCGCGCTGCCGGGGTGGCGCGCGAAGCCGGCGAAGGAGCGTGCCGCCGTGCTGCGCAAGTGGTACGACCTGATCCTCGCGCACGCCGAAGACCTGGCGCTGCTGATGACCACCGAGCAGGGCAAGCCGCTGGCCGAGGCGCGCGGCGAGATCGCCTACGGTGCGTCGTTCGTCGAGTGGTTCGCCGAAGAAGGGCGGCGCGCCTACGGCGACGTGATTCCGACGATCGCCGCCGATCGCCGGCTGCTCGCGATCAAGCAGGGCATCGGCGTGTGCGCGGCGATCACGCCGTGGAACTTCCCGATCGCGATGATCACGCGCAAGGTCGCGCCGGCGTTCGCGGCCGGATGCACGGTGGTCGCCAAGCCCGCCGAGGCCACGCCGCTGTCGGCGCTGGCGCTGATGGTGCTCGGCGAGCAGGCGGGGTTTCCGCCGGGCGTGTTCAACGTCATCGTCGGCAACGGCGACAAGTCGCCGGAGATCGGGCTGGAGATGTGCACGAACCCGGTGGTGCGCAAGGTGTCGTTCACCGGGTCCACCGAGGTCGGGCGCATCCTGCTGCGCCAGTGTGCGGACACGGTGAAGAAGCTGTCGCTCGAGCTGGGCGGCAACGCGCCGTTCATCGTGTTCGACGACGCCGACCTCGATGCGGCGGTCGAGGGCGCGCTCGCGTCGAAGTACCGCAACGCGGGCCAGACCTGCGTCTGCGCGAACCGGCTCTACGTGCAGGACGGCGTCTACGACGCGTTCGCGAAGAAGCTCGCCGCGCGCGTCGGGCAGTTCCGCGTGGGCGCGGGCACCGAGGAGGGCGTGACGATCGGCCCGCTGATCGAGCCGGCGGCGATCGCCAAGGTCGAAGAGCACGTGGCCGATGCGCTGGCCAAGGGCGCGAAGCTGGTGCTCGGCGGCAAGCGGCACGCGCGCGGGGGCCTGTTCTTCGAGCCTACGATCCTCACCGATGTCACTTCGCAGATGCGCGTCGCGCGCGAAGAGACCTTCGGGCCGGTGGCGCCGCTGTTTCGCTTCCGCACCGACGAGGAGGCAATCGCGATGGCCAACGACACCGAGTTCGGCCTGGCGGCGTACTTCTACTCGCGCGACATCGGGCGAATCTTCCGTGCCGCCGAGGGCCTCGAATCGGGCATGATCGGGGTGAACACCGGGCTGATCTCCACGGCCGAGGCGCCGTTCGGCGGCGTCAAGCAGTCGGGCCTCGGGCGTGAGGGTTCGAAGTACGGCATCGACGAATACCTGGAAGTGAAGTACGTCTGCCTCGCGGGGCTCTGACCCGCGCGAAGGCTGCAGGGGAGGGGCGATGACGAGAACGATGCGCGCCGCCGTGCTGCGCGCGATCGGCCTGCCGGCGCCGTATGCGCAGAGCCGGCCGCTGTCGATCGAGGAGGTCGCGCTCGAATCGCCGGGGCGCGGCGAGATCATGGTCCGGATCCGCGCGGCGGGCCTGTGTCATTCCGATCTCTCGGCCATCAACGGCGATCGGCCGTGGCCGATGCCGATCGTGGTCGGTCATGAGGCGGCCGCCGAAGTGGTCGAGCTCGGCGAGGGCGTCGACGATCTCGCGATCGGCGATCACGTCGCACTGATCTTCCGCCCGAACTGCGGCACCTGCCCGAGCTGCGCCACGGGGCGGCCTGCGCTGTGCGAGCCGGGTGGCGTGTCGAACGCCCGCGGTTCGCTGCTCGGCGGCTACAAGCGATTGCGTTCGGTGGCCGGCCCCGGCATCGACGGCAAGCCGGGTTCGCCGTTGCATCATCACCTCGGCTGCGCCGCGTTCGCCGAATATGCGACGGTCTCGCGGCGCTCGGCGGTGAAGATCGATCCCGCGTTGCCCTGGGACGATGCGGCGCTGTTCGGCTGCGCGGTGATCACCGGCGCAGGCGCGGTGCTCAACACGGCGAAGGCCGAGGCGGGTTCGAAAGTCGCCGTGGTGGGTCTCGGCGGCGTCGGCTTTTCGTCGCTGCTGGCAGCACGCGCGATCGGCGCGCGCGAGATCGTCGCGATCGACATGCTCGCGTCGAAGCTCGCGAAGGCGCGCGCGCTCGGCGCCACCCAATGCTTCGATGCCGCCGACCCGGAGGTGATCGCGAAGGTGAAGGAGGCCACCGGCGGCGGTGTCGATTACGCGTTCGAGATGGCCGGCAGCGTGAGCGCGCTCGAGCTCGCCTACCGCGTCACTGCGCGCGGCGGCACGACGGTCACCGCGGGACTGCCGAATCCGCAGGCGCTGTGGCCGCTGCAGGCGGTGTCGCTGATCGCCGAGGAGCGCACGATCAAGGGCAGCTACGTCGGTTCGTGCGTGCCGTCGCGCGACATTCCGCGCTTCATCGCGATGTATCGCCGCGGCTCTCTGCCGGTGAACGAACTGCTTTCCGAGCGGATCGGGCTCGACGAGATCAATCCGGCGCTCGACCGGCTCGCCCGCGGCGAGTCGATCCGGCAGGTCGTCATGATGGCTTGAACGGGCGCGGCGCGGGGCTGCCTGCGATCGCGCCGTCCCGGCCATCGCGGTCGCGCATCGGCCACGGGGGGATGGATGGGCGAGGAACGCTTCGACTACATCGTCGTCGGTGCCGGCACGGCCGGTTGCCTGCTCGCCAATCGGCTGTCGGCCGACCCTTCGAGTCGCGTGTTGCTGCTCGAAGCCGGCGGCGAGGATCGCTATCTGTGGATCCACATCCCGGTCGGCTACCTGTACTGCATCGGCAACCCGCGCACCGACTGGCTGTTCCGCACGGCCGAGGAGGCCGGCCTGGGAGGGCGGTCGATCGGCTACCCGCGCGGCAAGGTGCCCGGCGGCTCGTCGTCGATCAACGGGATGATCTCCATGCGCGGCCAGCGCGGCGATTACGACGGCTGGGCGGCCGCCGGCAATCCGGGCTGGGGCTGGGACGAAGTGCTGCCGCGCTTCCTGAAGCACGAAGACCATCAGACGCTGGACTCGGGCGCCAGCGACCCGATGCACGGCCATGGCGGTGAATGGCGCGTCGAGCGCGCGCGCGTCACCTGGGAGATCCTCGACGCGTTCCGTGACGCCGCTGCGCAGACCGGCATTCCGCCGAGCGACGACTTCAACCGCGGCGACAACTTCGGCTGCGGCTATTTCGAGGTCAACCAGAAGCGCGGGGTGCGCTGGAATGCGTCGAAGGCGTTCCTGCGGCCGGTGCGGCAGCGTTCCAACCTGAAGGTGGTGAGCAGTGCCCAGGTCACCGGGCTGATCCGGCGCATCGACGGCTCGGGGCGGGTGGAGGGCGTCGAATATCGGCTGGGCGGCGCTCGTGGCGAAAGCAAGCGCACACTGTGCAATGATGAGGTGATCCTCGCGGCCGGTGCGATCGGGTCGCCGCAGATCCTTCGATGCGCAGGCATCGGCCCCGGCGCGCAGCTCAGCGAAGCCGGCGTGACGCCAGCGACCGAGTTGCCCGGTGTCGGTGCGAACCTGCAGGATCACCTGCAGCTGCGGATGATCTACGAGGTCCGCAAGGTCCGGACGCTGAACCAGCAGGCGAACAGCCTGTTCGGCAAGGCGGGCATCGGACTGGAATACCTGCTGTTCCGCAGCGGGCCGATGTCGATGTCGCCGAGCCAGCTCGGCGCGTTCGCGCGCTCGGGGGACGACGAACCGAGTCCCGACCTCGAATACCACGTCCAGCCGCTGTCGCTCGATCGCTTCGGCGAGCCGCTGCACCGGTTCCCCGCCTTCACTGCTTCGGTCTGCCACCTGCGACCCTCGTCTCGCGGCGAGGTGCGCATCGCCTCGCCCGATCCGTTCGCGGCGCCACGCATCGCGCCGAACTACCTGTCCACCGATCGTGACCGGACGGTGGCGGCGCGCTGGCACTGACGCGTCGCATCGTCGCGGCCGACGCGCTGCGCCGCTTCGAGCCGCGGAAGCTGAAGCCCGGCGTCGCATATCGCAGCGAGGAAGAACTGATTGATGATTGCGGAGAAGGCGGCGACGATGATCCTCGAAGATCGTCGTCGGGACTGAAAGGGTGACGACGAGCGGAGCCGCGCGATGGAGACGGTGCAGACGGTGGTGATCGGAGCCGGTGCGGTCGGGCTGGCGATCGCGCGCGAACTTGCGCTCAGCGGGCGCGAGGTGGTGATCCTCGAGCGCGAGAATGCGTTCGGCACGGGAACCAGCGCCCGCAACAGCGAGGTCCTGCATGCCGGCATCTACTACGAGCCCGGTTCGCTGAAGGCGCGGTTGTGCGTGGACGGACAGCGGCAACTGGTCGAGTTCTGCCGCAGTCACGGGGTCGCACATCGCGTCTGTGGCAAGCTGATCGTAGCGTGCAGCGAGGCGGAAACGGCCGGGCTGGAGAAGATCGAGCGGCGAGCCAGCGCCGCAGGTGTCGGGTCGCTACGCTGGCTGGGTGGGAATGAGGCCTGTTCCCTCGAACCGGCGCTGCGCTGCCACCAGGCGCTGCTGTCGCCTGACACGGGGATCGTCGACAGCCACGGGTTGATGCTGGCACTGCTCGGCGAGGCACAGGATCACGGGGCGATGCTTGCCTTGCTTGGCGAAGTGGTTGCCGGCGTCGTGCGCAGCGACGGTTTCGAACTCGAGGTGGCCGGTACCGACGGGCCGATGCGGCTGGGCTGCCGCGAACTCGTCAATGCGGCGGGCCTCGCGGCACAGCGCGTCGCTGCGCGGATCGATGGCCTCGCACAGGCCTGGGTGCCGACACTGCGGTTGGCCAAAGGCAACTACTTCTCGCTTGCGGGGCGGTCGCCGTTTTCGAGGCTGATCTATCCGGTTCCGAACGAAGCCGGACTCGGCGTGCATCTGACTCTGGATCTGGCCGGGCAGGCGCGCTTCGGGCCCGACGTCGAATGGATCGATGAAATCGACTACCAGGTCGATCCACGTCGCGCCGACGGCTTCTACGCGGAGATTCGCAGTTATTGGGCGGCACTGCCGGATGGGGCGTTGCAGCCGGCGTATTCCGGCATTCGCCCGAAACTGGTCGGCCCCGGTGAACCGGCGGCGGACTTCCGGATCGACGATGCCGCAGTGCACGGCGTGACCGGCCTGGTCAACCTGTTCGGGATCGAATCCCCCGGGTTGACTGCCTGCCTGGCGATCGCTGTTCGGGTTCGCGACGCATTGGACGCCACGGCCTGACCCGTGGCTGACGGTCGAGTGATGATCTTCGGGTGAAGGTCTGACCGCGTTCGCCGATGTTCCACGTGAAACACACAGACAGACCGAGAATCACTCGGCACACATCGTGCGGCCGAGAAGTCCGGCCCAGGCACTTGCGCGCCTGCGCTGACGCGTGCCTGACCCGGCCCCGGAGCGTCGGCGTGGCGCTTCGGGGCTCCCCGTTCTCCGGTCAGCTGCTCTTCTTCATCGGGCACGTGTTCATGCCCAGCAGCGAATACGCCGGGCATGTCCCGAACAGGCCGCTCGCCAACGGCAACACACCGATCCAGCCCCAGACGCCGATCGTACCGGCGAGCGCCAGCCCAATCAGGACGAGGCCGATGACGATACGTAACGTGCGATCGAGTCCGCCAACATTCACTTTCATTGCGTGCTTCTCCAGCAGAGCGGGCGACGGCGCCCGGATGTCCTTGACCCGCATTGAACCCCGGACGAGCGTGCGCAGTCTGTGACCCGGGTTACCGACTTTCGGCCAGCTGCCGCAGCGCGGACAAATCGAGGACCTCGATGCGCTCGCGCCCGAGGCGAACCACCCCCTGATCTTCGAAGCGACCGAGCAGGCGCGATACGATCTCGCGGGAGGTGCCGAGTTCGTCGGCGAGCCGCTGATGCGTTGCCAGCACGGTGGGGCCGTGCGCCAGAAGGCTCCGTGCGAGCCGCTGATCCAGTCGCTGGAATGCGACTGCCTCGACCAGCGCAGCCAGTTCGGCGATCCGCTCCGCCATCAGGCCGAGCAGGAACACTCGCCAGGGGCGCGCGTCGGTCCATGCGAGCATCGTATCCAGATCGACGAGGGCCAGCCGGGTCGGTGTCAGCGCGCTCCCGTGAGCCGTCATCGGCCTCTTCTCGAACAGGCACCCAGCCGACACCACACAGACCTGTCCGGGGCCGACCCGATAGAGCTCCAGCTCGCGGCCATCCGGAGAGCCGCGGGCCACTCGCACCTGTCCCGAGATCACGCACGGAAAGCCGTGGCAGCTCTCGCCTTCGGCGAACAACGGCGCGCCAGCCTCGACGCTGAGCAGCGGCAGTCGTGCGGCAGCCTCGGCGAAGCGCGACGCAGGAACGCCGCTCAACGCGGGATAGGCGGCAAGCAACAGGCTGGCTGTGTCGGTCATCAATCTGTCTCCGTGGGCGCCGCCTCGGGGGTCGTCCGGCACTCCGACGGACTCGCAGGACGATCGTAGCGCGAACCCGCGCAGAGTGAGCTCCGGGTCGCCGCAGGTTTCACGTGGAACAGTCCGGCCGAAGCGCGCTTCAGTTTCGTCTTCGTTAAGCCTATAATCCGCGCTCCCGCTGGATGCGCCTTCGCGCCAGACTCCGCGGGCTTCGCGGTGTCGACCCGGACCCGACCGCAGCTGCGTCGAGGCCGGACTGGCGCACTCCGACGGAATCACGCAGAACATGGCGAGCATGGAGCCCCCGCAGCAGTTCGACGTCATCGTCGTCGGCGGCGGCCATGCCGGCACCGAAGCGGCACTGGCTGCCGCGCGCATGGGCAGTCGTACGTTGCTGCTGACTCACAGCATCGAGACGCTCGGTCAGATGTCGTGCAATCCGTCGATCGGCGGGATCGGCAAGGGCCATCTGGTCAAGGAGATCGATGCGCTCGGCGGCGCGATGGCGGCGGCGACCGATGAGGCCGGCATCCAGTTCCGGATTCTCAATTCGAGCAAGGGGCCCGCAGTGCGCGCCACCCGCGCCCAGGCCGATCGCATGCTCTACCGCCACGCCATCCGCCGGCGACTCGAGAACCAGCCGAACCTGCTGATCTTCCAGCAGGCGGTCGATGACCTGATACTCGACGGCGATCGTGTGGTGGGCGCCGTGACCCAGCTCGGCGTGCGCTTTCGCGCCCGCACGGTCGTGCTGACGACCGGCACCTTCCTGAACGGGCTGATCCACGTCGGGCTGACGCACTACCCGGCTGGCCGTGCCGGCGATCCGCCGTCGCTGTCGCTCGCACGTCGCTTGCGCGAGATGGAGTTGCCGCAGGGGCGGCTGAAAACCGGCACCCCGCCGCGCATCGACGGCCGCACCATCGATTTCTCCCGCTGCCAGGAGCAGCCCGGCGACCTTGATCCGGTGCCGGTGTTCTCGTTTCTCGGGCGACCCGAGCAGCATCCGCGCCAACTGCCGTGCTGGATCACTCACACCGAGGCACGCACGCACGCCATCATTCGCGCAGGCCTCGATCGAAGCCCACTGTATTCGGGTGTCATCGAGGGAGTGGGTCCTCGCTATTGTCCGTCGATCGAAGACAAGATCCATCGCTTCGCGCACAAGGCATCGCACCAGATCTTCCTCGAACCCGAGGGTCTGGACACCCATGAGTTCTACCCCAACGGCGTATCCACGAGCCTGCCGTTCGACGTGCAAATCGACCTGGTCCATTCGATTCCCGGTCTGGAGCAGGCCCACATCCTGCGCCCCGGCTACGCGATCGAATACGACTATTTCGACCCCCGCGCACTGAAGCGTTCGCTCGAGACGCGGTCCGTCGCCGGGTTGTTCTTCGCGGGTCAAATCAATGGCACCACCGGTTACGAGGAGGCCGCTGCGCAAGGACTGCTGGCCGGCATCAACGCGGCACTGCAGGTCCAGGAGCGTGATCCCTGGACGCCGCGTCGCGACGAAGCCTATCTCGGCGTACTGGTCGATGATCTGATCACGCGCGGCGTCTCGGAACCCTACCGGATGTTCACCAGTCGCGCCGAATACCGGTTGAGCCTGCGCGAAGACAACGCCGACCTGCGACTGACGCCGATCGGTCATCGACTCGGCTGCGTCGATGCCCCGCGCTGGGACGCGTTTTCCCGTAAACGCGATGCGATCGAGCGCGAATTGCAGCGATTACGCGACAATTGGGTCCACCCACGCAACTTGCCTCCGGCACGCGCCGAGGCGCTGATCGGGCAGGCGATCGACCGCGAGTATTCGCTGGCCGACCTGTTGCGACGCCCCGATGTGGACTATCCGGCCATCGTCGCGATGGGCGGGCCCGCCCCGGAGGACCCGCAGGTGCGCGAGCAGGTCGCGATCCAGTTGAAATACGCCGGTTATATCGCCCGCCAGCAGGCCGAGATCGCACGCCACGAGCACAACGAGGCGCTGCCGATTCCGCCCGACTTCGACTATGCGCAGGTGCGCGGCCTGTCGATCGAGGTGCGCCAACGACTGACGCACGCCCGCCCGGAGACTGTCGGCCAGGCCGCGCGGGTGTCCGGCGTCACGCCGGCAGCAATCTCGCTGCTGCTGATCTATCTGAAAAAGAGGCGCGGCACGGCAGCGGGCAAGGGTGACGATGCGCAGCGCGCCGCGTGAGTGGTCGGTGCCTCGCCGATCGCCGGTGCACGGCGCCGCGCCCGCAACGGCCTTCGACCGCGACGCCCTGCGTGCCCGCCTGCTTGCGGGTCTGGCCGAACTCGGCCTGGATGCCGTGCCGGTCGAGCGCCTGCTCGACTACCTCGCGCTGCTGGCGAAGTGGAGTGGCGTCTACAACCTCACCGCGATCCGCGAACCGCTCGCGATGCTGCACCAGCACCTGTTCGACAGCCTGTCGATCGTCGGCCCGCTGGCGGCGCGCCTGCCGGCGCCAGCGGGCCCCCGCTGGCGCGTCATCGACGTCGGCAGTGGCGCCGGACTGCCCGGCATCGTCCTGGCGCTGCTCTGGCCGCAGGCCGAAGTGTTGCTGGTCGAACCGGTGGGCAAGAAGGCCGCCTTCCTGCGCCAGTGCAAGACAGAGTTGGCGCTTGCAAACATCAGCGTCACGGCGGCTCGAATCCAATCGCTGCCGGCCACCGGCGCCACCACCTGGCCCGATCTGATCGTCTGCCGTGCGTTCGCCTCGCTGGCTGGCTTCATTGCGGCGATCGAGCGGATTGCCGGCCCGGACACGCTGGTGGCAGCCATGAAGGGTGCCCTTCCGGAGAACGAGCTCGCGGCGCTGCCGCCGGGCTGGTCGGTCGTCGAGGTCCTGCCGCTGCATCCGCCGGAGTTGGCGGCCAGTCGCCACCTGATCCTGTTGCGCCGCCGTGTGCCGGCCTGTTCAAAGCGTCTCAATGAAAGCAACCACTGACTTTCATCAGTGCGTCGATTCCCATCTTCGATTCCTTCGATACACCGTGCCCGTCGAAGGGCCTGAAGCACTCATATGGCCAGGATTTTCGTCATAGCGAATCAGAAAGGCGGTGTCGGCAAGACCACCACCACCGTGAACCTGGCCGCAGCACTGGCCCGTCTTGGCCAGCGGACACTGCTGGTCGACCTCGATCCGCAGGGCAACGCCACGATGGGCAGCGGCATCGACAAGCGCACGCTGCAGCGCTCGGTCTATCAGGTGCTGATCGGCCTGTCCGACGTGGTCGAGGCGACGCAGTGGTCCGAGGGCGGTCGCTATGCGGTGCTGCCGGCCAATCGCGAGCTTGCCGGCGCCGAGGTCGAACTGGTGGACTTCGAGGAGCGGGAAACCCGGCTGAAGGATGCGCTGAAGCTGGTCGACGCGCAGTACGATTTCGTCCTGATCGACTGCCCGCCGTCGCTGTCGTTGCTCACACTGAACGGCTTTTGCGCCGCGCACGGCGTGATCATCCCGATGCAGTGCGAGTATTTCGCGCTCGAGGGCCTGTCAGACCTGGTCAATACCATCAAGAAAGTGCACGCCAACTTCAATACCGACCTGCAGATCATCGGACTGCTGCGGGTCATGTTCGATCCACGGGTCACGCTCGGCCAGCAGGTGTCGGCGCAGCTCGAACAGCACTTCGGCGACAAGGTGTTTCGCACCGTGATTCCGCGTAACGTGCGACTGGCCGAAGCGCCCAGCTACGGCCTGCCCGGCCTGGTGTTCGACCCGCAGGCCAAGGGTGCTCGTGCGTATCTGGAATTCGGCGTCGAGTTGGTCGAGCGTGTGCGCGCGATCGACGCGGCGCGGCGCGCTGCCCATCGACCACATGTCCGGGATGAATCAGCGCAATGAGCAAGCCACGTCCCAAGGGCCTCGGCCGCGGCCTCGATGCACTGCTCGGCGGCAGTGACGAACAACGTGTGGCGCGCGAGCGCGAGGCGCTCAGCGCACTGCCGCTCGCGGACCTGCAGCCCGGTCGCTACCAGCCGCGCACGCGGATGGACGAGTCGTCCCTGCGCGAGCTCGCCGCGTCGATCCGCACCTACGGCGTGATGCAGCCGCTGGTGGTGCGCCCGGCGGCGCCCGGGCGCTGGGAGATCATCGCCGGCGAGCGGCGCTTTCGTGCAGCGCAACTCGCCGGACTGGCCGAAGTGCCGGTCGTGGTGCGCGAGGTGCCCGACGAGCAGGCGCTCGCGCTGGCGCTGATCGAAAACATCCAGCGCGAGGATCTCAACCCGCTCGAGCAGGCCCAGGCGATCCGCCAGCTGATCGACGAGTTCGGTTATTCGCACGAGCGCGCTGCCGAGGCCATCGGTCGATCGCGCAGCGCCACCACCAACCTGCTGCGCCTGCTCAACCTCGCCGCGCCGGTGCAGACGATGCTGCTGGCCGGCGACCTCGACATGGGTCACGCCCGTGCGCTGCTGGCGCTCGAGCGCGCCGAACAGATCATGTTGGCGCATCGGGTGGTCGAGAAACGGCTTACCGTGCGCGAAACCGAACGACTGGTGCAGCGCGCCGCTGCCGAACCGGCGCGGCCGCCGGTGGCGCGTCGTGCGGCGCAACAACGCGATCTCATCCGGCTGCAGGAACGCATCGCCGACGCGCTGGCCACGCCGGTCACGATCCGCGTCAACGCGAAGGGTCGCGGCAAGCTCATCATCTCCTTCTCCGGCCACGAACAGTTCCACGAACTGCTCGAACGTCTCGCCGTGCCGTCCGAGGACTGAACGCCGGGACGGATCCTCCGGATCGCCGGCGGACCGAGGCTGCGCCGCGATGCTGCGCCGCAACAGGTGGTTTGACCCACCCTTGACCGGACGCTAGAATCCTTCGTCTTTGCCCATTGCGGGCTGACGGCCCCGCCGATACGCTCGAAACATGTTGGCCGCCGTCGGACTGCAGATCGCCGCCGTCGCCGTCCTGGCACTCGTTGCCGGGTTGACGACGGGCTGGGAGAGCGCCCGGTTCCTGTTGCTGGGCGGCACCGTGGCGATCGTCCCGAACGCGTTGTTCGCGCTGCGCCTGGCACTGCACAGGAAGCGAACGCCGGAGTCTTACCCGGTGGTCTTCTTCCTGGGCGAGTTCGCCAAGATCGGCCTCACGGTCGGCATGCTGGCCTGGATCGTGAAGTCGGTGCCGGACATCCGGTGGCTGCCGCTGCTGATCGGGCTGATCGTCGCGCTGAAGGTGCCGCTGTTCGCACTGGCATTCGTGCGCTCCCTGCCGCCGGTGAACGGGCAATCGCTGTGAAGCTGCACTGACACGAACACTGCAACCGCGACACGATCGGGATACCCATGGCCGCCGGCTCCAGCGCACCGACCGCTTCCGAGTACATCGTCCACCACCTCGCCCACCTGAATTCTTCCGGGGCCGCCCAGAAGAACATCATCGATTTCTCGATCGTCAACTGGGACACCGTCTTCTATTCGGTGCTCACGGCGGCGCTCACCGCCTGGCTGATGCGACGCGCCGCGCGACTGGTGAGTGCCGGCGTGCCGAACCGCTTCGTGGGCGCGATCGAATCGGTGGTCGAGTTCGTGCACGAACAGGCGCGCTCGATCGTCAAGGGCGACCTCAGCTACGTGGCGCCACTGGCGCTGGCCTCGTTCATCTGGATCTTCCTGATGAACGCGATCGACCTCATTCCGGTCGACCTGTTCCCGCGCATCGGCGAACTGCTCGGCATCCACTACATGCGTGCGGTACCCACCGCCGACCTGAACGGCACACTGTCGCTGGCGATGGTCGTGCTCGGCGCGTCGATCTACTACGGCATCAAGACCAAGGGGGCCGGCGGCTTCACGCACGAACTCTTCACCGCGCCGTTCGGCGCGCACTGGCTGCTGTGGCCGATCAACTTCCTGATGCAGGTGATCGAGTACCTGGCCAAGACCGTTTCGCTCGGCATGCGGCTGTTCGGCAACATGTACGCCGGCGAGCTGGTGTTCCTGCTGATCGCGCTGCTCGGCGCCAGCGTCACCTGGTGGGGCAGCGGCCTGCACTTCCTCACCGGACTGGCGTGGGCGATCTTCCACATCCTGATCATCACGCTGCAGGCGTTCATCTTCATGATGCTCGCGCTGGTCTACGTCGGCCAGGCGTTCGAGCATCACTGAATGCAGTCGCGTTTCTACCGTTTTCGTCAACTCGCTTCGAGCACTTTCCCACCAGGAGTCGAACCATCATGACCAACGTTGCTCTCGTCGCCATTGCCTGCGGTTTGATCATCGGCCTGGGCGCCCTCGGTGCCTGCGTCGGTATCGGCATGATGGGCGGCAAGTACATCGAGGGCGCTGCCCGTCAGCCCGAGCTGATGGACAAGCTGCAGACCAAGATGTTCCTGCTGGCCGGCCTGATCGACGCCGCGTTCCTGATCGGCGTCGGCATCGCGATGATGTTCGCGTTCGCCAACCCGTTCCAGGGTTGAGCGACCTCGACCCACGTGTGGCGGCGCAACGGCCGCCAGGCTTGCCCGGTTACCCGTTCATTCAGCTAGAAGGGGGAACGTCGTGAATCTCAACGCGACGCTCATCGTCCAGATCATCGTTTTTCTGGCGCTCTGGTGGTTCACCGCGCGGTTCGTCTGGCCGCCGATCACGCGGGCGCTGGACGAGCGCTCCAGGCGCATCGCCGACGGGCTGGCCGCCGCCGACAAGGCCCGGTCCGACCTGGTCGCGGCCGAGCGCCGCATCGAGCAGGAACTGCAGCAGGCGCGCGCCGGCGCGGCGGAAGTGCGCTCGGGCGCCGAGAAGCAGGCTGCCGGCATCGTCGAGAAGGCGCGCGTCGAGGCGGCTGCGATCATCGCTGCGGCGCGCAAGTCGGCCGAAGACGAGGCCGTGCTCGCCGCGCAGAAAGCGCGCGACCAGCTGCGCGACCAGGTCGCCGTGCTCGCCGTGGCTGGCGCCGCGCGCATCCTGCGCCAGGAAGTCGACGCGGCGAAACACGCCGACCTGCTGGCCAACCTGAAGAACGAACTGAACTGACGCCATGGCCGAGTCGCTGACGATCGCCCGGCCGTACGCCGAAGCTGCGTTCAAGCTGGCGCGCGAGGCCCATGCGCTGCCGTCGTGGTCCGACGCGCTGGCCCGGCTCGCTGCCGTGGCCGGCACCGAGGTGGCGCGCGACCTGATCGGTACGCCGCAACTGTCCAACGCGCAGGTCGCCGCGGTGGTGGCCGACGCCGCCGGGCAACTCGGCGCCGAGCAGAAGAACTTCGTGCAGGTGCTGGCCGACAACGAGCGGCTCGCGGTGCTGCCCGAGATCGCCACGCTGTTCGACGCGCTGCGCAACGAGCACGAAGGCATCCTGGATGCGCAGATTGCCTCGGCCTACCCGCTGGACGCGCAACAGGTGGCGGGGATCGTCGCCACGCTCGAGCAGAAGTACGGCAAGCAGATCAAGGCAACGGTCCACGTCGATGCCGACCTGATCGGCGGCGTGGCGATACGGATCGGCGACGAGGTGCTCGACGCCTCGGTGCGCGGCAAGCTGGCCCGGATGGCCGGCGCGTTGAAGATTTGAGGAATACGGGGAACCCCATGCAACTGAATCCGGCTGAGATCAGCGAACTCCTGAAGAGCAAGATCCAGAACCTGAACGTCACGGCCGACACCCGCAACCAGGGCACGGTCGTCACAGTCACCGACGGCATCTGCCGCATCCACGGCCTGTCCGACGTGATGCAGGGCGAGATGATCGAGTTCCCCGGCGACACCTTCGGGCTGGCGCTGAACCTGGAGCGCGACTCGGTCGGCGCCGTGGTGCTGGGCGCCTACGAGCACATCTCCGAGGGCATGACGGTCAAGTCCACCGGGCGCATCCTCGAGGTGCCGGTGGGTCCCGAACTGATCGGTCGGGTGGTCGACGCGCTGGGCAACCCGATCGACGGCAAGGGCCCGATCAACGCGAAGATGACCGACATCATCGAGAAGGTCGCGCCGGGCGTGATCGCGCGCAAGTCGGTGTCGCAGCCGGTGCAGACGGGCCTGAAGTCGGTCGACGCGATGGTGCCGATCGGCCGCGGACAGCGCGAACTGATCATCGGCGACCGCCAGACCGGCAAGACCGCGGTGGCGGTCGACACGATCATCAACCAGAAGGGCAAGGACCTGATCTGTGTCTACGTGGCGATCGGACAGAAAGCCTCGACCATCGCCAACGTGGTGCGCAAGCTGCAGGAAACCGGCGCGATGGCCTACACCATCGTCGTCGCCGCCGCCGCGTCCGACTCCGCGGCGATGCAGTACCTGTCGGCCTACTCCGGCTGCACGATGGGCGAGTACTTCCGCGATCGCGGCCAGGACGCGCTCATCATCTACGACGACCTCACCAAGCAGGCCTGGGCGTATCGCCAGATCTCGCTGCTGCTGCGCCGCCCGCCGGGCCGCGAAGCGTATCCCGGCGACGTCTTCTACCTGCACAGCCGCCTGCTCGAGCGCGCCGCGCGCGTGAACGAGGAATACGTCGAGAAGTTCACCAAGGGCGAAGTCAAGGGCAAGACCGGCTCGCTCACCGCGCTGCCGATCATCGAGACGCAGGCCGGCGACGTGTCGGCGTTCGTGCCGACCAACGTGATCTCGATCACCGACGGCCAGATCTTCCTGGAAACCGACCTGTTCAACGCCGGGATCCGCCCGGCCATCAACGCCGGCATCTCGGTGTCTCGGGTGGGCGGGGCGGCGCAGACCGACATCATCAAGAAACTGGGCGGCGGCGTGCGCCTGGCGCTCGCGCAGTATCGCGAGCTGGCCGCATTCGCGCAGTTCGCCTCCGACCTCGACGAAGCCACCCGCAAGCAGCTCGAGCGCGGCCGCCTGGTGACCGAACTGATGAAGCAGCCGCAGTACCAGCCGCTGCAGGTCTGGGAGATGGCGCTCACGCTGTTCGGCGTGAACAACGGTTACTTCGACGACATCGACGTCGCGAAGGCGCTCGACGCCGAGCGTGCGCTGCGCGAATTCGTCAAGACGAAGTACGCGGCGCTGGTCGAGACGATCGACCGGGACAAGAAACTTGCCAAGGAAGTCGAGGCGCAGCTGCACGAAGCGCTGAAGGACTTCAAGAAGACCGGCGCTTACTGAAACAGGGAAGCGAAATGGCGGGCAGCAAAGAGATCCGCACCAAGATCAAGAGCGTGCAGAACACGCGCAAGATCACCAAGGCGATGGAGATGGTTGCGGCGTCCAAGATGCGCAAGGCGCAGGACCGCATGCGCCACGCCCGTCCGTATGCCGACAAGGTGCGCAACATCGCCGCGCACCTGGCCGATGCGAACCCCGAGTACCGCCACCCGTACCTGGTGCCGCGCGAGTCGGTGAAGACCGCCGGCGTGATCGTCGTCACCACCGACAAGGGGCTGTGCGGCGGCCTGAACACCAACGTGCTGCGCGCGGTCACCCACAAGCTGCGCGAGCTCGAGCGCACCGGTGTGGCCGTGCGGGCCACCGCGATCGGCAACAAGGGGTTCGGCTTCCTGCAGCGCATCGGCGCGAAGATCGTCTCGCACGTGGTGCAGCTCGGCGACACCCCGCACCTCGAAAAGCTGATCGGCCCGGTGAAGATCCAGCTCGACGCCTACGCGGCCGGCGAGATCGACGCGGTCTACCTCGCCTACACGCGCTTCATCAACACGATGAAGCAGGAGCCGGTGCTCGAGCAGCTGCTGCCGCTGTCGGCCGAGCGGCTGCAGGAAGACTCGCGCGAGTATTCGTGGGACTACCTCTACGAACCCGACGCGCAGAGCGTGCTCGACGAGCTGCTGCTGCGCTACATCGAGTCGCTGGTGTACCAGGCGGTGGCCGAGAACATGGCCAGCGAGCAGAGCGCCCGGATGGTCGCGATGAAGTCCGCCTCCGACAACGCCAAGAAGGTCATCGACGAACTCCAGCTGTCGTACAACAAGGCGCGCCAGGCCGCGATCACCAAGGAGCTGTCCGAGATCGTCGGCGGCGCCGCGGCCGTCTGAGCAGCGAAGCGGAATACATCAGGCAAACAGGGATACGAGCAATGGCACAAGGTCAAATCGTTCAGTGCATCGGCGCCGTCGTCGACATCCAGTTCCCGCGCGAGTCGATGCCGCGGATCTACGACGCGCTGGTGCTCGAAGACACCGGCACCAGCCTGGCCGAGAAGGGCCTCACCTTCGAGGTGCAGCAGCAGCTGGGCGACGGCGTGGTGCGCACGATCGCGCTGGGATCGTCGGACGGCCTGCGCCGTGGCATGAAGGTCGGCAACACCGGCGCGCCGATCTCGGTGCCGGTGGGCACCGCCACGCTGGGCCGCATCATGGACGTGCTCGGCCGCCCGATCGACGAGGCGGGCCCGATCGCTACCGAAGAGCGCCGCGCGATCCACCAGAAGGCGCCGAGCTTCGAGGAGCTCAAGCCTTCGGTCGAGCTGCTGCCCACCGGCATCAAGGTCATCGACCTGATCTGCCCGTTCGCCAAGGGCGGCAAGATCGGCCTGTTCGGCGGCGCCGGCGTCGGCAAGACCGTCAACATGATGGAGCTGATCAACAACATCGCCAAGAGCTACGGCGGCTACTCGGTGTTCGCCGGCGTGGGCGAGCGCACCCGCGAGGGCAACGACTTCTACCACGAGATGGAAGAGTCGAAGGTGCTCGACAAGGTCGCGATGGTGTTCGGCCAGATGAACGAGCCCCCGGGCAACCGTCTGCGCGTCGCGCTCACCGGCCTGACGATGGCCGAGAAGTTCCGCGACGAGGGCCGCGACATCCTGCTGTTCATCGACAACATCTACCGCTACACGCTGGCCGGCACCGAAGTGTCGGCGCTGCTCGGCCGGATGCCTTCGGCGGTGGGCTACCAGCCGACGCTGGCCGAGGAGATGGGCCGGCTGCAGGAGCGCATCACCTCGACCAAGACCGGATCGATCACGTCGATTCAGGCGGTGTACGTGCCGGCCGACGACCTCACCGACCCGTCGCCGGCCACCACCTTCGGCCACCTCGACGCCACCGTCGTGCTGTCGCGCGACATCGCCGCGCTGGGCATCTACCCCGCGGTCGACCCGCTCGACTCCACCTCGCGCCAGCTCGACCCGCACGTGATCGGCGAGGAGCACTACAACACCACGCGCAAGGTGCAGGCCACGCTGCAGCGTTACAAGGAACTGCGCGACATCATCGCGATTCTGGGCATGGACGAGCTGTCGCCCGACGACAAGCTGGCCGTGGCGCGTGCGCGCAAGATCCAGCGTTTCCTGTCGCAGCCGTTCAACGTGGCCGAGGTGTTCACCGGCACGCCGGGCAAGATCGTCGCGCTCAAGGACACCATCCGCGGCTTCCAGATGATCGTCAACGGCGAGTGCGACCAGTTGCCCGAGCAGGCGTTCTACATGGTCGGCACGATCGAGGAAGCGATCGAGAAGGCCAGGACGCTGCAATGACCCGCGAAGAGGGAAGGGCGAAGGGAGAAGGGGTATGCACACGATTCACGTCGACGTGGTGAGTGCCGAGCGCTCGATCTTCGAGGGGCAGGCCGAGTTCGTGGCGCTCCCCGGCGAGGCGGGCGAGCTGGGCATCTATCCGCAGCACACGCCGCTGATCACCCGCATCAGGCCGGGCGCGGTGCGCATCAAGGTCGCGGGGCAGGCCGACGAGGAGTTCGTGTTCGTGGCCGGCGGCATTCTCGAAGTGCAGCCGAACCGCGTGACCGTGCTGGCCGACACGGCGATTCGCGGGCGCGACCTCGACGAGGCGAAGGCCGAGGAGGCCAAGCGCGCGGCCGAAGAGGCGCTGGCCAACCGCACCGGCGCAATCGACTACGCGAAGGCGCAGGCCGAGCTGGCGGCGGCGATCGCGCAGATCGCGGCGCTGAGGAAGTTCAGGCAGCGGAAGTAGCGCCGGCATCGCACCCTGGCTGCCCCGCCCTCGCACAACGGATGGATTGCGGCAGCTCCTCCGGATATTGCTTGCCGCTACACCGGGCACTTCATGGTCGGAGCGGGGGAAGCCGTGCGTGATGCGACTTGTCTGGGCTTGCTGGTCGTCGTGGCGGTCGCACTGGGGTATGGCCACCTGGCGTTCGCCGAAACCGCGAGCTCGGCAGCGGATCTGAAGGTCAGCAAGCGGATTTCGGCCTGCTTCTGGTCGCGGCCCATGCAGGAGGCGTTCTTCCGGCCGGGGAGTCGCGCAGGATCGCAGGCCTGGCCTGCAGGCGGGCTGCAAGTCGCCACGCGAGCTGGCGCCGATCAACGTGACGATCCTTGCGCCGGTCGATTTGCCGGACGACAAGCAGAGCCCGGTCAAGGGTTCCTGGTTGTTCGGCTACGAATTCGCGCGGTGTGGCGAATCGAAAGCGTATAACGCCTTGTTGACCGCAGACCCCGCGGGCGGATTTCCGAGGTATTGCGCCTGGTACCCGGGCTCCACCGGGTGCGCGATCCCTCGAGAGAATCTTCATGGATAGCGTCAATGCCCGGCACCGACTGCGCGCTCGCAATCGATGGCACCCTGGGCTTCGAGGTCGCCTCATCGGGGCGCAGTTCGCGGTCCGCGTCGCGCGCGCGGCAACCGAGTGCGCGTGCCTGCGGCAAGGCACTCTGGCTGCGCGTAGCCGCCGGATCACCGAAAAACCCGGCGTTGGTGCGCTCTGGAGTGCTGCGTGAAGAGCATCCTGCGCAAGACAGGGGCGCCGAGCCGGGCGGATCCGATCGCCGGCGTATACGGCGGGGCGACGCCGATCGAGGCGCCCGCGGGACGGACCGTGCTCCGGACTGCATGAAGCGGGGATCGACGGGCACAGCGGCTACGGCCGCGACAGTGCGTCAGCGATCGACCGTGTCAGCGAAGGCGCCGCGGCGCGCAGGCGTGCGTCTTCCGTGACGAGCGGCGAGCGCAGTTTCTCGGCAACCGCGAGGAACCGGGCGTCATAGGCGGAGACGCCGAAGCGGCGGGCGTGTTCGAGAGCCACGCGATGCGGCAGCGCGACCAGGCCTCGCAGCCGCGATTCCGCGGTGGCGAGCAGGTCCTCGGCCTGTGCCCTCAGCACCAGGATCACCGGCGCCAAGGTGATGAGCGGCAAGACCAGGCGCGTCGTCAATCGAGCGGCCCAAGCCCTGCGGTTGGCGGCGGCAGCGCTGCGCAGCAGCAAGTCGGCGCTCGGTGCCCACTTCAGGCGCATAGGCTCTCGGACGAACAGGCCCAAGGCAGTGACAGCCGCCGCCCACAAGCTCGCCCGCCTGATCTACACGATGCTCACGAAGGGCGAGGAGTACACCGACCAAGGCCAGGACTACCATGAGCGGCACTACCGCGAGCGCGTGCTGCAGGCACTGGCACAACGCGCGGCCAAACTCGGCATGAAAATGGTTCCGGCAGAACAACCGGCATGAGGCGCTCCTCGCGAGTCAAGACCGCAGAAGGAGTTTCTCAGGAGGTTTCGCCCGCTGTGCTCTTGCACCGGCACTTCGACGGCTCGCGTCGCTCAAGGCTTCCTCGGCCCACTTGTTCAGACTAGTCCGAAGTTCCTGAGACAGGCGTAGTCAGCAGTCGTCCGCAAACCCGCGTCTTTCTTCATTCTCGCGCCATAGGGGCGCTTTATTTTGCTTCTGTTTGTCGTCACTAAATATTGTTTGCATAACGCTGTTTTGGCGGTATAATTTCTGGTATGGCTGCCCGCACCGGAACCGCACACGTCGTCACCACTCGACGCACCTACAACGGCAAGGTCTACCAGACCCACCTGCTGCGGCGCAGTTACCGCGAAGGCGGCACCGTCAAGAACGAGACGCTGGGCAACCTCTCGCACCTGCCCGAGCAGCTCATCGAGATCATCCGCCGCGCGCTACGCGGCGAGACATTCGTGCCGGCCGGTGAAGCCTTCGAGGTGATCGGCTCGCGCGCGCACGGCCATGTGCAGGCGGTGCACGCGGCGATGCGCCGGCTGGAGGTGGCCTCATTGCTCGGTGCCAAGGCCTCGCCCGAGCGCGAACGGGTGCTGGCGATGGTCGCCGCGCGCATCGTCGCCCCGCATACCAAACTCGCCACCACGCGCTGGTGGCACACGACGACGCTGGCCGAGGACTTCGGCGTAGTCGACGCCGACGAGAACGACCTGTACGCGGCGATGGACTGGGTGCTCGAGCGCCAGGGGCGCATCGAGAGGAAGCTCGCTGCGCGCCACCTCACGGAAGGTGGCCTGGTGCTCTACGACCTGTCGTCGAGCTATTTCGAGGGCACGACCTGTCCGCTGGCGCGCCTGGGCCACAGCCGCGACGGCCGCAAGGGGATGCTGCAGGTCAACTATGGCCTTCTCACCGACGCGCGCGGCTGTCCGGTAGCCGTTTCCGTGCACGAGGGCAGCGCCGCCGACAGCGCGACGTTTCTGCCCGCGGTGCAGCGCCTGCGCGAGCGCTTCGGCATCGGCGAGCTCGTCATGGTGGGCGATCGCGGCATGATCGGGCACAAGGCGATCGCCGAGCTGCGCAGCCATCAGGGCATCGGCTGGATCACGGCGCTCAAGAACGTCTCGATCCGCGCCCTGGTCGAGCAGGGGCAGTTGCAGCTCGGGCTATTCGACGAGCGCAACCTCATCGAGCTCACCAGCCCCGAGTACCCGGGCGAGCGGCTCGTGGCATGCCGCAATCCGCAGTTGGCCAGACTACGGGCCTTCAAGCGCGAGGATCTGTTGCTGGCCACCGAGAAGAGCCTGCGCGCGATTGCCGAGCGGGTCGATGCCGGGCGGCTGCGCGGTGCCGATGCGATCGGTGTGCGCGTGGGCAAGGTCGTCAACCGGTACAAGGTCGCCAAGCACTTCGAGCTCGAGATCACCGACACGAGCTTCGTCTTCGCACGCCGGCAAGATGTGATCGACGCGGAAGCGGCACTCGACGGCATCTACATCATCCGCACCTCGGTGCACGCCGAGCGCATGGATGCGCCCGAGTGCGTGCGCAGCTACAAGGCGCTGGCCAACGTCGAGCGGGCGTTCCGCTCGTTGAAGACGGTGGACCTGAAGGTGCGCCCGATCCACCATCGCACCGAGAATCGGGTACGTGCGCACATCTTCCTGTGCATGCTCGCCTACTACGTCGAGTGGCACATGCGCGAGGCGTGGCGCGAGTTGATGTTCGCCGACACCGAGCAGCACGCGAAGGCGAGCCGTGATCCCGTGGCGCCGGCCCGGCGTTCGAAGAACGCTCTTGCGAAGATCGCAAGCCACACGCTCGACGATGGCACGCCCGCGCACAGCTTCTCGACGCTGATGGCCGAGATGACCACCGTCGTGCGCAACACCTGCCGCATGCCCAGCGCCGGGGCGCAGGCGCCAACCTTCGACGTCATCACTACCGCCAACGACAAGCAGAAGCGCGCGCTCGAGCTGATTCAGGCCATCGAGCCGTAGACAGAACCCGGAACCCCGATCTCACGCCAAGTGCTTGGCGTGTAAGGCGAAACTCGCTCGCCGCACGCTGGAACTTCCGTCTAACCGCTTAGCCTCCTCCGAATCCGGCGCGATTCACGGCTGATGCGCCTGGCTAACCTGCGCGCCAATCCCGAACCGCGGCGCAAGCCGCGCGATGGGGTCGATCTCGACCGAGCACGGAATCGTGCCAAACGTGCTCGAGCGCGACTTCGACGCGCAGAGTTCCAGCCGGAAATGAGCGGCCGCTATCACGGCATGCGCCGTCCGCGCGACCTCGGGCAGGGCGAGGTGGAGCAGTTTCTCGCCCACCTGGCCAACGAACGACACGTGTCGGTCTCGACGCGAAGGGCGAGATCTGCGGCCTCACCGTCGAACCTGCGAAGGCGCGCGCCGGGCCGCCAGATCGCGGAACTGAGTTCAGGCGGCGACGATCAAGCACCCCGAACTCGCCAAGCTGAACGTATCGCCGCACCTGGTTCGTCACTCGACCGCGATGAGTTTGCTTCAGGCCCTACATTCCGCATCTTGGATGGCACAATAGATCGCAATTACACATGCGAAGTGCGCAGATCAGTGCGTGGCCGGATGTTCAGCGTTTCCCTAGGATTTGATCAGATACTGCTTGACCGCGAAACCAGCGCAGGTTCAGTGCTTCGATATCCGCACAATTCTTATGCGACAGTGCTTGGGCTTGCTGGGCTATTTGGTTTGGCCTTGTACTTGTGGCTCATTATCTTGGTATTTGCCAGAGTTTTCCGTAAGGCAAAAAGTCGAAATTCTCCACCTGTGGTTCGTTGGTATCCAGTCTTCGCTATAGCTTGGCTGGTTTCTGTCTTTTTCAGCACTGTTTTTGAAGCACCGTTTCATGGGTTTGTGTTTTGGTCGACGTCGGGAATTGCCTATTACATGGCCATGCACACGCCGAAGGACAAACCGTTGACTGTGAGTTAAAGAAAGTTTATTGAGGGGAAACGATGAAATTGCGCAGCTTTAGGGTGGATCGTCAGCAATACTTATTGAGTCGAGCAGCCTCAGCCAGAAACGTTCTGCATATTGGCTGTACCAACTCCCCCAATACTCATTCTCGTTGGGAAAGCGGCCTTTTGCTGCATCAACATTTGTGCTCGCAGGGGAGGCGGTTAGGCCAAAATATCGTGGGTCTGGATATAGATGTAGGGGCTGTTGAATGGCTGCGTGAAAAAATGCCAAATGAGAGAATCGTTTGCGGTGATGCGCATCATCTGGATGAAACGCTTCCTGGGGAATTCTTCGATCTTATCCTTGCGGGAGATGTAATTGAACATTTGCCTGACCCCGGGAGGTTTCTCAGAGCTTGCTTGAAGGCATTGAGCCGAGATGGGACTGTGGTTGTCTCGACCATCAATACATTTGGCATTGTGCGTTTTGCGAAGGCGTGTTTTGGGCATGAGGCAGTACATGATGAGCATACGTCCTATTACTCAGTCAGCACGATGGACCGCTTGGCGAAAGTGACTGGATACAGCCTTGAAAAAGTAGGCTACTACAGCGTTGAGCCGCAACTGTTGTGGAGTGGGGTAAATGGATTTTTGTCTACTATTCTTGACCGGTCGTTTTCTGCAATTTGGCCGCAATTCTCAGAAGGCTTGATAGCAGAGCTCAGAATCTGTGAATTAATCGACTCGTCCAAGCGATAATCGGCGCATGAGCGCCGAGACCCCTGAACGTGAACCCGATCGTCGCAACGCGACGCTGTTCGACGAAAGCCAGATGCCGATTCCGGCGGCGGTGCACGAGCGAGTCGGCGCGCCGAACGCTGGCGCGTAAGCGTTCGCCCAGCGGCGTCCTTGTCAGGCCGCGAGTTGCTCGATCTGCGAACGCAGCCGCTGCTGAGTGAAGTGCTCTTTCCACCGCCGCGGCGTGAGCTGGTGGACCTGGGAGGCAGGGTGACGGTCGATGCGCTGCAGAACGTCGACGAGATAGTCGTAGGCGTTGATGCCTTGCAGCTGGCAGGTGACGATCAGGCTCTGCACGATGCCGATCTGACGAGCGCCCAGTTCGGTCCAGCTGAACATCCAGTTCTTTCTGCCAAGAGGAATGCGGCGCAGGCTGCGTTCCAGATGGTTCGTGTCCACCGGCAGATCCGGTTCGCCGAGAAACAGCGACAGAGCGTGCCTGCGCGCGTGCGCGTAGCCCAGCGCCTGCACGAAGCGGTTGGTCGCCAACAGCGCCTTGTCTTCGAGCCGCTGCTGCACCCACTCGAAGAACTCGTCGACCACCGGCTTGGAGTGCGTCATCCGGTGCAGATGCTTGTCCGCCGCCGACAGATTGCGTCGCCGGATGTCCTGCTCGATCTCGTAGAGATCCTGCCGATACGCTCGAGCGCCTGCTCCGAGAGCTCGGGCTCGACCGACTGCGCGTTGAAGAACTCCCGTCGGCAATGCGCCCAGCATTGCGCGTGCGCGATTCCGGTCTTCTCGGCGTAGGCCGCGTAGGCCCCGTAGCCGTCGCTGAGCAACACCGCGTCGGGGCGCGGGCGCAGCCCCAGGATCGCCTCGACGCTGGCGTGCGCGCGCGTCTCGAAGAACGGGAAGCACACCTCGTCGCGCTCGCCGTACACCGGCCAGAAGTAACAGCTCTTCATCTTGCCCGGCCCCGCGCGGCCCGCCTTGATCGGCGTCTCGTCCATCGCCTTGATGCGCGAGTCGCGGATCGATCCGAGCTGCGCCTCATAGACGGGCTTGAGCAGCCCGATGGCCTGCGAGCTGATCTGCGTGAGCCAGCCGCGGCTGACCTGGATGCCGGCCTGCGTCATGCGCTGATGCTGCCGATGCAGCGGCAGGTGCCACTGCATCTTGTCGATCAGCAGCCCCGCGATCAGGCTCACGTCCGCGCGGCTGCCCTCGATCACGCCTGCCGGCGCCGGCGGGCACGACAGCGTGTGCGTATCCCGACGCTTGATCACCGGGCGCACGTACTTCAGCACGACGTAGCTGCCCGGTTGTTGGGCGAGGCGGTGCGAGATCTTCTGACCGATCACCTCGTACTGCTCGGCACTCAACCCCTGGACCTCGGGGTTGGGCACCTCGATGACCTTCACCGGAACGCGGCGCTCGTCGAAGAACAGGCTCGATTCGTCGTGACCCGAATCGGCAAGATCGCTGCTGGGCAAACGACGGATGTGTGCGGGCACCTGACGCACCGGCGCCGCCGGCGATTGCTCGGGCACCGCCAGCATCTCTCCCAGATGCAATTGCCCGCTCGCCACCTCGGCGATGCGCTTCTCGCTCGTGCTGCCGAAGATCTGGCGGCGAAACCATTCCACTTGCAGCGTCAGCGATTCGACATCGCACTGCAAGCGAGCGTTGCGCTCTTCGCTGCGCCGAAGTGTGTCGAGCACTTCCTGCGCCGACCAGCGTGCGACCTCTTCGAGGGTGGCGGCGCTGATCGAGGAGTGTGTCGACATGACCTCGATGATAGCTGCATCGAGCTGTGTTCATGCGGCCTTGCGCGCGTTAATCGAACTACCGTAACGCAGTCGTTGTCGGGTCACCATGAACCCCTCGAGCATCAGCTTGAAATGCGTCCAGTCGATCTCGCGGGTCTGGAGCTTCGACCAGTCCGAGACGAACCGGCCGCGCTCCAGGCGCTTGCCCCAGATGCAAAAACCGCTGCGATCCCAGTACAGCACCTTGACCTGCGAGCCGGATCGGGTTTCATTGTGCATCCCTCCTGTCAGATGCCTGGTAGCTCGAGGGTCTTGACGTCCTGTAAAGCCTTGAAGTTTCTCGGCCGACGCGCCATCACTTTCTGCACGCCTATCCGAACTGCCTCGGTGTCGAGCGCTGCCAGCGGCACCTCCCACGGCGCCGAGTGCATGGCTTGTGCGGCTGGCTGCACACCCTCGCGGATCAGTCGATGAACGGAGCCAACGCAGATCTGCAAGCGCTCAGCCGTCTCGTCGACGCTGATGGTCTCGCGGCGACCGGTCTTCG
>JAJTYR010000026.1 GCA_021463505.1 Burkholderiaceae bacterium
GATCGCCCGAAACGTCATCCCCACCCCTGCCTCATGTTCATGCGCGATCAGGCGAGTTTCTCATGCCGCGGGCTCGCGCAAAGCCCGACAGGCTCCTAGCGGCGCCGCGGCGTCGGCTCGGGTCGGGAGCACTCCAGATGGCCCGTCGACGTGATTCGCCAGCCGGGGCCTCCACCGACGCGTCACGCGTCCACGCGGGCGCCGCACCCGTAACGCAGGCGGCGGCGCGCGTCCCGCAGACTCGTGCCGGGCGTCTTGCGAGCGTCGCACTTGCCGCCGGCGAACTCGCGCTGGGCGGTCTGGCCGAGGGTCTGCGGCGTCTGGTGGCCGACAGGCCCGCGGCCGGCGGCGTGCGCCACGACCTTGCCGGTGCATTCCTGTCGGCCGAAAACGCGCGTCGGCTCGCGGCCCGTCTCGCACGGCTGCGCGGTGGTGCGATGAAGCTCGGCCAGATGCTCTCGCTGCAGGGCGCCGACCTGCTGCCGCCGGAGTTCACCGAGGCGCTGGCGATCCTGCGTGCGCAAGCGGCACCGATGCCGCCAGCGCAGCTGCGCGGGGTGCTCGGTCGCGAGTACGGCAAGGGCTGGCAGCAGGCCTTCGAGTACTTCGACGAGACACCGGTGGCCGCGGCCTCGATCGGCCAGGTGCACCGCGCGCGCACCATCGACGGCCGCGACCTCGCCCTGAAGATCCAGTATCCCGGCGTGGCGCGCTCGATCAGGGGCGACGTGGACAATGTGGCCGCGCTGCTGCGCCTGCTGAAGGTGTTTCCGCGCGACACCGACATTGCGACGATTGCCGCCGAGGCCGCCCGCCAGCTGGCGCAGGAAGCGGATTACCTGGCCGAGGCTGCAGCGCTCGCGCGCTACGTCAGGCTCGTGGCCGACGAGCCGGCGCTTGTCGTGCCGCGCACCCACCCCGACCTGACCACGCGGCGCATCCTGGCGATGGACTTCATGCAAGGCGAGCCGATCGGCACGCTCGCCGCGCGCGACGTTGCGCAGGCCACGCGCGACGCGGTCGGCACCGTGCTCGAGCGACTGATGTTGCGCGAGTTGTTCGAGTTCCACACGATGCAGACGGACCCGAATTTCGCCAATTACCTGTGGCAGCCGGACACCGGCAAGGTCGTGCTGCTCGACTTCGGGGCGACGATGCAGTTCGAAGCCGCGTTCGTCGCCGACTATGCGCAGATCACGCGCGCGGTCATCGACGGCGATCGCGCCGCGGTCGGCCGCCACGCGGTGGCGATCGGCTATGCGGCACCCGGTGATCCGTCCGGGCTGATCGAAGCCACGATCGACCTGATCATGCTGGTCTGCGAGCCGCTGCGTCATCGCGGTCGCTACGATTTCGCGGCCTCCGACTTGCCGGCGCGTTCGCGCGCACTCGGTTTCGACCTGGGTTTCCGCCAGGGGTTGCTGCGCGTGCCGCCACCACAGACGATGTTCCTGCACCGCAAGCTGGTCGGTTCGTTCCTCACGCTTGCGCACATCGGCGCACGCGTCGATGCGCGTGCCCTGGTGCTGCCACTGCTCGCACGCACGGGCGCGACGACGCGCCGCCGATGAAGCCCGCGCGCGCCCCGCGCTTCATCGGCAGGTTCCGGCGCGATGCCTCGGGTGCGCTGCAGGGCGCTGGTGCTGTCATCCCGGGAGGGGCAGCCGGCTCAACGAGATCCCGATCTCCGGCGAAGCGGCAGGCGCAAGGTCGTGTCGATCGCCTCGATGTCCGACAGGTCGCCCCCGGGTGACGACGGTCGCACGGCGACGAGCGCATCGAATTCGATGCGCTCGCCCGCAAGGCGATTCGACTGCGCCAGGCGTTCGCGCGTCTCGACCGGCAGGCCGCCTCGATAGAGCAGGCTGAGGTGGGGGCGCAGCAGGTAGCCTGCGTCGCGCCCCGGGTCGTCGTGCAGGTGCCGTTGAAGGGCGAACAGACGCGGGTCGTCGAACTCGACGAACAGCGTCCTGAAATGCGCCTCGGAGTGCGCGGTTGCGCCCGCCACCAGCGTCATCGGCTCGCAGGCGTGCGCGACGCGATCGAGCAACGCCTCGAGCGACAGTCCACCGGGTGCATGGCTCACATGGAGCGTGATGTGCGGTTCGAACGCCGGACCACCGTGAGCCTTGCCGAGGACGGCGATCAGTTCGGCAAGGGAGGATCGCCGCGGCTCCGCCGGCACCAGCCAGAACGCCACGGCATGCGCTTTCGAGGCATCGGCCATCGGGTCACGCCCGCCCCGACCATACGCCGGGGAATTCGCCGGCTGCCACAAGCCCCTCGGGCGTTCCGATGTCGAGGAAACGCGCGTCGGACAGGAACACACTGTCGACGTGCAGCCCGGCACGGATCGCCGCGGCGATCACCGCGCCCATCGGCCAGTCCGGCGACGGTCCGGGTGCGCCCGAGCGCGCGAGTTTCGCCAGGCGACCGGTTTCCTCGACGAGAAAGCGCGTGAACCCCGGGCCCCACACTGCCAGCATGTAGCCGGTGTCCCCTTCGCGGCGCACGGGCGCCTCCTCCTTGGTCACCAGACGGGTGACGCGACCCTTCGCATCCGTGCCGACCAGGTCCAGCCCGTCGGTCAGTGCTCCGGCGAACAGGCCCAGCACGATGTCGGCGCCCGTGGCGTGCAGCCGCCCGCGGGCGCGCACGAAGCAGTCATCGGGGTGAATCAGGATGTCCGGGAAGCCGAACAGCACGGTGGCATCGTCGACGAACGGAGCCGCCTGGGCGGCGCTGAACGGTGGGCCCCATGGCTCGTTCATCATCAGGTAGGCGATCGACAGGCCCAGGTGCGAACCATCGCCGTAGTAGTTCGCGATGTCGAACTTGCCGCTGCGCACGACGAAGAAGATGCGGCTTGCGCCGCCCGCGCGCATTCGCTCGAGCAGGTACTGCGACACTACCTTGGGCCGGCCGCGAAGTGCGACGGGCTCGCGGTGCACGCCCACCGGCAGCAACTCCTTGCTGCACGGCAGAGGCGCCAGGCGCGTCGCGCGGCCGGCCGCGGCGATCACGCCGACGATGGCAGGAGCGGTGCCGGGCGACATCGGGTCATCGGAAGTCTTGTCATACGACGGATGATAGCCAGACCGGCGGGGGTACGGCGTCGGGCCACCTGTCTGCACGCATCGTGTCTAATACCGTTCATCGTCAATCTCACGCTGGAACGTCGCGATGAAACTCGGAAAAATCGTTGCGGGATCACTCGCCGTCCTTGCCGTGGCGGGCACCGCAGGCTGGCTCAGCCTCGACAAGGAAACGCGCGGGCTGCTGGCGACGCTGCCGACCAACCGCGACATCCTGTTCTGGAGCCAGCCGCAGCGCGACGCGGCGTTTCGCGCGCTCGATCGCCTGCCGGTGCTGGCGAAGGCACGCGTGGTGCCGGCCAGCGGCGACCCGCTGCCGCTGCCGCCGGGTCCGTCGCTGAAGCTGCCGCTCGACGTCGACGCCTACATGGCCGGCCAGCGCAGTGCGGCGCTGATCGTGCTGCACGACGGCAAGTTGCGCCTCGAGCGCTATGGCCTCGACTTCGACGCGCACGGACGCTGGACGAGCTTCTCGGTGGCCAAGTCGATCACCTCGACGCTGGTGGGCGCCGCCCTTCGCGACGGCTTCATCCGCAGCATGGACGACAAGGTCAGCGACTACATCCCCGACATGAAGGGTTCGGCCTACGACGACGTCAGTATCCGCCAGTTGCTGACGATGACCTCGGGTGTGCGATGGAACGAGGACTACGCCGACCCGAACTCCGACGTGGCCCGGTTCAACAATCACCAGCCCGAGGAGGGCGTCGACGCGCTGGTGAGCTACCTGCGCCGGTTGCCGCGCGACGTGCCGGCCGGCACACGCTGGCACTACAGCACCGGGGAGACCAACCTGGTCGGTATCCTGATCGGCAACGCGACGAAAAGGCCGCTGTCGGAGTACCTGTCCGAGAAGATCTGGAAGCCGGCCGGCATGGAGCAGCAGGCCACCTGGATTCTCAGCCGCACCGGCAAGGAGATCAGCGGGTGCTGCATCCAGGCCGCGACGCGCGACTTCGCGCGCTTCGGCCTCTTCATCCTGAACGGCGCCCGGGTCGACGGCCAGAGCATCGTGCCCGAGGGCTGGCTCACCGAAGCCACGACCGAGCGCACCGGCATCGACGTGCCCGATCGGGGCTACGGCTACCAGTGGTGGACCTACGGCGACGGAAGTTTTTTCGCGCGCGGCATCTTTGGCCAGGGCATCTTCATCGACCCGAAGCGCAGGATCGTGATCGCCTCCAGCGCCAACTGGGGTGGCGGTGCGCGTGACCCCGTCGCGAGCGAGGCGCGCGAGGCGTTCTACCGGGCCGTGCAGAAGGCGGTGGACGACGAGGCGGCTGTGAGCCGGGAGAACGGCCAGGCGCGACAATGATCGAACCGCGGTGTCACGCCATCCACTTTGCTGGTCGAGGATACGCGGGCACCCCGAACCGTCGGGCTCGGTAGCGAGGCGCGATAGCGGACGACTGGACATGACACGACAAGACCGGCGACTCGTGCGCCACCTCGCCATCGCCGTGGCATTGAAGCTGGCCGTGCTGGCCGCCCTGTGGTGGGCGTTCGTCCGCGACGAGCGTGTCAGCGTCGATGCGGCGGCCACCGCCGCCCACCTGGGCGCTCAACCGCCCCGAATCGGAGAAACGCCGTGATCCCGGAACACCTGGTCGACCTGTCACGGCTTCAGTTCGCCGCGACCGCGATGTACCACTTCCTGTTCGTGCCGCTGACCCTCGGGATGGTCTGGCTGCTGGTCATCATGGAAAGCGTCTACGTGATGACCGGCAAGATCGTCTGGAAGGACATGACCCGCTTCTGGGGCAAGTTGTTCGGGATCAACTTCGCGCTCGGCGTGACCACCGGCATCACGCTGGAGTTCCAGTTCGGCACCAATTGGGCGTACTACTCGCACTACGTCGGGGACATCTTCGGCGCGCCACTGGCCATCGAGGGGTTGATGGCCTTCTTCCTCGAGAGCACCTTCATCGGCCTGTTCTTCTTCGGCTGGGACCGGCTCACGAAGACCCAGCACCTGATGGTGACGACCTTGATGGCCGTCGGCACCAACCTGAGTGCGCTCTGGATCCTGATCGCCAACGGCTGGATGCAGAACCCGGTCGGCGCCGAATTCAACTGGCAGACGATGCGCATGGAGCTGACGGACTTCTGGGCCGTGGTCTTCAACCCCGATGCGCAGGCCAAGTTCGTGCACACGGTCTCGGCGGGCTACGTAACCGGCGCGATGTTCGTACTCTCGATCTCCGCCTGGTACCTGCTGAAGGGACGCGACGTCGAGTTCGCGAAGCGCAGTTTCCGCGTCGCCGCCGCTTTCGGCCTGGCCAGCGTGCTCAGCGTGATCGTGCTCGGCGACGAGTCGGGGTACACGGTCGGCGAGGCGCAGCAGACGAAGATGGCCGCTCTCGAGGCGATGTGGGAGACCGAGCCCGCGCCGGCCGGCCTGAAGCTGGTCGCCGGCATCGACGAGGCCAACCAGCGCAATACCTGGGAAGTCGAAATCCCGTGGCTGATGGGGCTGATCGGCACCCGCTCGATCAGCCGGCAGATTCCCGGCATCCACGAGATCAAGGCCAGGAACCGCGAGCGGATCGTCAATGGCATCACCGCGGTGGTCGCGCTCGAGGCGCTGCGCAAGCACCCCGAGGACCCCGTGGCGCGGCAGACGTTGCGGGCCACGCAGGGCGACCTCGGCTTCGGCCTGCTGCTGAAGAAGTACACCGCCGACGTGCGCCAGGTCACGCCCGAGATGATCCGCAAGGCCGTCGACGACACCGTGCCGCGCGTGACGCCGATGTTCTGGACTTTCCGCATCATGGTCGGGCTGGGGTTCGCGATGCTGCTGCTTTTCGGGCTTGCGTTCTGGAGTACGCTGCGCAGCGACTGCAACGCGCGACCCTGGCTGCTGCGCTGGGCGCTCTGGATGTTGCCGGCCCCGTGGATCGCCTGCGAGCTCGGCTGGTTCGTCGCCGAGTACGGCCGGCAGCCCTGGACGATCTACGGCGTGCTGCCCACGCACCTGAGCGTCTCGACGCTGAGCGTCGAGAGCCTGTACGGTTCGCTCGCCGGCTTCGTGGGCTTCTACACGCTGTTGCTGATCGTCGAGATCTACCTGATGGTGAGGTTCGCGCGCCAGGGGCCCGGTAGTCTGGGCACCGGACGCTACGAGCGCGAAGCCGCGCACCGCGCCGCTGCGGCGCACGCCTGACGGAGGAAGCAGGTCATGATCGACTATCCGACGCTGAAGGTCATCTGGTGGCTGCTGGTCGGCGTGCTGCTGGTCGGCTTCGCGATCATGGATGGCCATGACATGGGCGTGGGGACGCTGCTCCCCTTCGTCGGCAGGGGCGACGACGAGCGTCGCGTTGTCATCAACACCGTGGGGCCGCACTGGGACGGCAACCAGGTGTGGTTCATCACCGGAGGCGGCGCGATCTTCGCCGCCTGGCCGCTGGTCTACGCCACTGCCTTCAGCGGCTTCTACTGGGCGATGCTCGCGGTGCTGTGGGCGCTGTTCTTTCGCCCGGTGGGGTTCGACTATCGCAGTAAGGTCCACGCTCCCGCCTGGCGCAGCGTCTGGGACTGGGGCCTGTTCGTCGGCGGCGCCGTGCCGCCGCTGATCTTCGGCGTCGCCTTCGGCAACCTGCTGCAGGGCGTGCCCTTCGGCTTCGACGAGTATCTGGTCTCCACTTATACGGGCAGCTTCTGGCAATTGCTGAACCCCTTTGCATTGCTCGCCGGCGTGGTGAGCAGCGCGATGATCACGATGCACGGCGGCACCTACCTGGCGCACCGCACCGAAGGCGCGATCCAGCAGCGTGCGGCGCGCGGCGCCGTCGGCGCGGCACTGGTGATGGTGCCGGCCTTCGTCGCTGCCGGCCTCTGGCTGCGATTCGGCGCCATCGAGGGCTACGTCATCACTTCGGTCGTCGATCCGGGTGCGATGGCCGATCCGCTGTCCAAGACGGTTGCGCGAAGCGCGGACGCATGGTGGCTGAACTACGGCATGCAGCCGCTGCTGTGGCTGTTGCCGGCGCTGGGCATCGTGGGAGCGCTGCTGGCCGCGGGACTGGTGAGCACGGGCCGCACGCTGTCGGCCTTCGCCGCGTCGTCGGTGGCGATCGTGGGCGTCATCGGCACGGCCGGGGCCGCGATGTTTCCGTTCGTGATGCCGTCCTCGACGATGCCCAACGCGGGCCTGACGGTCTGGGACAGCGTCTCCAGCCACCTGACGCTGGGGCTGATGTTCTGGGCGACGCTGATCTTCATGCCGCTGATCGTCCTCTACACCTCATGGGCCTACCGCGTGATGCGCGGCAAGGTGACTGTCGCGCAGATTCGCGCCAACGACCACACCGCCTACTGAAGGAGCCCGCCCATGTGGTACTTCGCCTGGATGCTGGGTGTCGGCTTCGCGGTGCTGCTGGCGATCCTCAATGCGATGTGGGGCGAGAACGAGGCAGCCCGCCGCGAGGCCGTCGAGGGTGGTGACGACGGAGCCCGGCAGTGAGCACGACGACGCCACCCGCGCCGTCGCGCGTCCAGTTGCCCAGCCTTGCCGTCGCGCTGGCAATCATGGTCGGCGGCACGGCGTATCCGCCCCTGATGGCCGACAGTGCGGGCCAGGCCGATCACGGCCTGGCGATGGCGCTGTTCTGGGCGATGAGCGCCGGCTTCGTGCGCGGCGTCGGCTTCGTGCCGCGGACGGTGGCGTGGCGCTGGCTGTTCTCGGGCTGGGCCTGCGCGGCAGCGCTGGTGCTCGCGGCCGCGTTGATGTGGATGCACTGAGGCGGGTGGGTACCGAGGCGAGCATGACGACGTCGCTTTCCCCGACCGAAGTTCGCGCGCTGGAGGAAGCCCTCGACGACGAGTACCGGGCGTGGTCGACCTACGACCAGGTGATCGCCGATTTCGGCGAGATCCGTCCGTTCGCCAATATCCGGGACGCCGAGGCGCGGCACATCGGGGCGCTGCTCGCCCTGTTCGAGCGTTACGGGCTGACCGTGCCCGCGAATCCGTGGCCGGGCAAGGTTGCCCGCTACGCCGGCGTGCGCGACGCCTGCGAGGCCGGGGTCGCCGCCGAGGTTGCCAATGGCGCGCTCTACGAGCGGTTGCTTGCGGCCACGCGCCGGCCCGACATCCTCGCCGTCTTCCGCAACCTGCAGGAGGCCTCGCAGCAGAGGCACCTTCCGGCCTTCCGGCGCTGCGCCGAACGCGGCGCCAGCGGCGGCGGGTGCGGGCAGCGGCGCCGCAGAGGCGTGCGCCCGTGATCATGCCGCCTTCGAGAAGCTTCAGCGCGAACCCGAAGGGTTTCCGAGGGGTCGTGCCCGTGGCCGTGATGCTGCTGGGCGTCGTCGCCGCGTTTCCTGGCGCTCCGATCCTTGCCGCAGCGAGCACCGGCACCGCCGACCACACGAAGTTCAAGGAACTGCAGGGCCCGTTCAGGACTGGGCAGGACGTCACCCGTGCCTGCCTCGGCTGCCACACCGAGGCCGCGAAGCAGGTGATGCAGACGCGGCACTGGACCTGGGAGTACACGAATCCCGACACCGGCCAGAAGCTCGGCAAGAGGTCGATGCTCAACGGCTTCTGCATCGGGGACCGCTCCAACGAACCGTTCTGCCAGTCCTGCCACATCGGCTACGGCTGGAAGGACGACAAGTTCGACTTCAGCGCGCAGGAGAACGTCGACTGTCTGGCCTGCCACAACACCGGCAACTACGTGAAGCTGTCCGGTTACGCGGGGCATCCACCCTACGAGCGCACCGAGTTTCCGGCCGGGTCCGGCAAGTACGTCGAAGCGGTGAACCTCGCCGAGGTCGCCAGGCAGATCGGCGCGACCTCGCGCCGGACCTGCGGCGCCTGCCACTACTACGGCGGCGGCGGTGACGGCGTGAAGCACGGCGACCTCGACTCGTCGCTGAACAAGGCCGACCGGGCGCTCGACGTGCACATGGCGGTCGACGGCCCGAACTTCAGCTGCTCGACCTGCCACAAGACCGAGCGGCACAAGGTGGCCGGCAGCCGGATCAGCATGACCGGTGCCGACCCCCATGGCGCGATCGTTCGCGGCGAGAAAACCGACCGCAACCCGGCCACCTGCCAGGCCTGCCACGGCGACACGCCTCACGGGGGCGATCCGCTGCATTCATCGCGGCTCGATGCGCACGCCCGGACGCTGGCGTGCCAGAGCTGCCACATCCCGGCGTTCGCGCGTGGCGGCGTGCCCACCAAGATGGGCTGGGACTGGTCGACCGCGGGCAGGATGAACGCCGAAGGCAAGCCCTACGCGACGAAGGACGACAAGGGCCGCGTGGTCTACGACAGCAGGAAGGGCGACTTCGAGCTCGGCGACGACGTGGTGCCCGCCTACCGGTGGTTCGACGGCCGGGTCACCTACACGCAGCCCGACACGAAGATCGACCCGTCCTCGCGCGTGCCGATCAACCGCTTCCACGGCACGCCCGGCGCGCCCGACGCGAGGATCTGGCCGGTCAAGGTCTTCCACGGCCGCCAGCCCTACGACACCGAGCTGATGACGCTGCTGGTTCCGCACACCGCGACGCCCGACGACACCGCCTTCTGGTTCAACTTCGACTGGGCCAGGGCGCTGAAGGCGGGCGCCGAAGCCACCGGCTTGCCCTACAGCGGCAAGTTCGGCTTCGTCGACACCTCGATGGTCTGGCCGATCACGCACATGGTGGCGCCAAAGGAACAGGCGCTGCAGTGCGGACAGTGCCACAGCGCTTCCGGGCGACTCGCCGGCGTCCCCGGCGTCTGGATGCCGGGGCGCGACCGCAACGCCACGCTGGACACGCTGGGCTTCGGGTTGGCCGGCCTGGTGCTCGTCGGCGTCATCGGGCACGGCGGGTTGCGGATCCTCACCCGCAACAAGCGCAAGGGGCACTGATGTCGCAGCGGATCTACCTCTTCACGCGCTTCGAGCGCTTCTGGCACTGGACCCAGGCCGCGCTGATCGTCAGCCTGCTGTTCACGGGTTTCGCGATCCACGGCAGCCATTCGCTGATCGGGTTCCTTACCGCGGTGGAGATCCACGAGGTCGCGATCTGGCTGCTGATCGCGCTGTGGGTTCTCGCGATCTTCTGGCACTTCACCACCGGCCAGTGGCGGCACTACATCCCGACCGTGGAGAACCTGGACCGGATGGTGCGCTACTACGCCTACGGGATCTTCGTCGGGGCGCCGCATCCGTACAAGGTCACCGCCGAGCGCAAGCACAACCCGCTGCAGCGGATCACTTACCTGGGCGTCAAGCTGCTGATCAACCCGCTGCTGTGGCTGTCGGGGCTCGCCTACCTGTTCCGGGACTCATTGCAGCCCTGGCTGCCGGCGGCGCTGGGGCTGCAGCAGGTCGCCACGCTGCACACCGCGGGCGCCTTCCTGATGCTGGCTTTCCTGATCGCGCACGTGTACCTGGCGACCGCCGGCGCGACGCCGACCGCCCACATCCGGGCGATGATCACCGGCTGGGAGGAGCAGCATTGAGCGCCTGTCCCGGCGAGCGGGGCGGCTCCGGGGCCAGGGCCGAGCCGAAGGACCTGCCCGCGGTGGACGAGTTGCTGCGCGCCTCCGGCGTGGCTTCGATGGTGGCCGAGCACGGTCACCGCTTGCTCGCCGCCGAAGTCCGGAGCCTGCTCGACGCCATGCGCGCGCAGGCGCGCGCCGGCACCCTGGGTGTGCAGGCGCTGCGCCCGGACGCGCTCGAAGCCGCGCTGCGCTCGCGCGTCGACGCCCGGCTCGCGCCGCGCATGCGACCGGTGCTGAACCTGACCGGGACCGTGCTGCACACCAACCTGGGCCGCGCGCTGCTTGCCGACGCCGCCGTGCGGCACGTCGTCGAGACGATGGCCCGTCCCAACAACCTGGAGTACGACCTCGAGACCGGCGGCCGTGGCGACCGCGACGCGATCGTCGAGGAACTGCTCTGCACGCTGACCGGTGCGCAGGCCGCTACGGTCGTGAACAACAACGCCGCGGCGGTGCTGTTGACGATCGCGGCGCTCGCGCGCGGAGGCGAGGTGATCGTCTCGCACGGCGAGCTGGTGGAGATCGGCGGCGCGTTCCGGATGCCCGACGTGATGGTTGCGGCCGGCGCCGAGCTGGTCGAAGTGGGCACGACCAACCGCACGCATCCGCACGACTACGAACGCGCGATCGGTGAGCGAACCGCGCTGCTGATGAAGGTGCATACGAGCAATTACATGGTGCAGGGCTTCACGTCGTCGGTCGACGAGGCCACGCTGGCGCGGATCGCGCATGCGAAGGGGCTGCCGCTGGCGAGCGACCTCGGCGCCGGATCGCTGGTCGACCTTGCGGAGTATGGCCTGCCGCGCGAGCCGACGCCGCAGGACAAGCTCGCCGCCGGCTGCGACGTCGTCACCTTCAGCGGGGACAAGCTGATGGGCGGCCCGCAGGCCGGACTGGTCGTGGGCACGCGCGATGCCGTGGCGCGAATCCGCAGGTTCCCGATGAAGCGGGCGCTGCGGATGAGCAAGCTGCCGCTGGCCGCGCTCGAGGCCACGCTGATGCTCTACCTGCGGCCCGAGCGCCTGGCCCTCGACCTGCCCACGTTGCGGCTGCTGACCCGTCCGGTTCGGGCGATGCGCGAGCTGGCGATCGCGTTGCAGCCGGCGCTCGCGGCTGTGGTGGCGCCGCGCTTCACGGTCGAGGTGGTCGAGATGCTCGGACAGATCGGCTCAGGATCGCTGCCGGTCGAGCGGCTGCCGTCGGCGGGCCTGGCGATCGCGCCAGCGCAGCGCAAGGGCGCCGGGCGCGCGCTCGACGAGCTGGCGGGCGCGCTGCGCGCGCTGCCGCTGCCGGTGATCGGCCGGATCGCCGACGATCGCCTGCTGCTGGACCTGCGTTGCCTGGAGGACACCGCGCCGTTCGCGGCGCAGCTGGGGCACCTGCAGCGGGCCCTGGCCTGACGAGGCGGCGACCTTGATCGTCGGCACGGCGGGCCACATTGATCACGGCAAGACCACGCTGGTGCGCGCGCTCACCGGCGTCGACACCGATCGCCTGCCCGAAGAGAAAAAGCGCGGCATCTCGATCGAGCTGGGCTACGCGTTCCTGGACACGCCGGACGGCGATCGCATCGGCTTCGTCGACGTGCCCGGCCACGAGCGGCTCGTGCACACGATGGTCGCCGGCGCGACCGGGATCGACTTCGCGCTGCTGCTGGTGGCCGCCGACGACGGCGTGATGCCGCAGACCCGCGAGCACCTGGCCGTGCTGTCGCTGCTCGGCGTCGGGCGTGGCGCCGTGGCGGTGACCAAGGCCGATCGGGTCGGCGACGAGCGGGTTCGCGAGGTGTGTGCCGAGGCGGCCGCGCTGCTCGGGCACACGCCGCTGGCAGGCGCTCCGGTCATTGCGGTGTCTGCACAACGCGGAGACGGGCTCGATGCGCTGCGCGCGTTGCTGTTCGACGCCGCCCGGGTGGCGTCGAGGCCTGAAGACGAAGGCACGGCATTCCGGCTGGCGATCGATCGCGCGTTCTCGCTCGACGGGATCGGCACCGTGGTGACCGGAACCATGCACGCCGGCACGGTGACGCCGGGCGCGGAGCTGTCGCTCGTGCCGGGCGTCCGCACAATGCGGGTGCGCAGCCTGTACGCGCAGAACCGGCCGGTGCAGCGCGCGCGCGCGGGGCAACGCTGCGCGCTTGCGCTGGCCGGCGTGGACCGGGAGTCGATCGAACGCGGTCAATGGCTGGTTGCGCCGGCTGCGGCGCTGTCCACCGATCGCATCGATGTCGCACTCACCTTGTGGCACGCGGAGCCGCGAGCGCTGCGCTCGGGCACGCCGGTGCGTGTCCACCTGGGCGCTGCCGAAGTGCAGGGCAGCGTGGCGGTGCTCGATCGCGACGCGTTGGCGCCCGGTGAGACCGCGCGGGTGCAGCTGGTGCTTCGGGCGCCGATGGGCGCCTGGCACGGCGATCGGCTGGTGCTGCGCGATGCGTCGGCGACCCGCACGGTGGCGGGCGGAACGGTGCTCGACCCGTTCGCGCCGGTTCGCTATCGACGAACCCCGCAGCGCATCGCCGAGCTCGACGCGCTCGCGCATCCCGACATCGGGCAAAGGCTGGCTGCGTTACTGTTGGCTGCTCCGCACGGCGTCGACCTGCGTCGCTTCGCGGTGGCGCAGGGGCGGGCGCTGCCGCTGGTCGCGCCCGATGTGCTGCGTCAGGCCGACGGCGTGTCCGACTGGGCGTTGGGCGCCGGGCACGCGCTGGACGCCCGGCGCAGGACGCTCGAAGCGCTGGCAGCGTTCCATGAGCGGCATCCGAGCGAACTCGGCCCGGATTCGGCGCGCCTGCGCCGGCTCGCGATGCCGCGGCTGCCGGAACCCTTGTGGCGTGCCCTGCTCGGCGAGCTGCAAGGTTCGGGCGACGTCGCCGTGAGAGGCGCCTTCGTACACCTGCCCGCGCACGGCATCCGCCTGTCCGACACCGAGCAGGCGATCGCGAAGAAGATCGTCCCGATGCTGGCCGCGGCAGGCTTCGAAGGCGCCTGGGTGCGTGACCTGGCGCGCGACAGTGGCGAGTCGGAGCCGCTGATGCGCGTGACGCTTGCGCGCCTCGCGCAGCGTGGGGAACTGCATCAGGTGGTCAGGGATCTGTACTATTCGCCGGATGCCGTCGAACGGCTCGCGGCCATCGCAAGGGGATTGGCGCGGGACAGCGGCGGAGAGGTGGCTGCGGCGCGCTTCCGGGACGCCACGGGGCTGGGTCGCAAGCGGGCGATCCAGATCCTCGAGTGTTTCGACCGCGTCGGGCTGACGCGCCGCGTCGGCGACGTGCACCGGATTCGCGGTGACAGCCACCTGTTTGGCGAGGCGCAGCGATGAACCGGGCGATTTCGTTCGATGCGGAGGGGACACGATCCCGGTGGATCGGCCGGGCTTCAAACCCGGTGGGTGGCGCCATGCGTTGCCGGGTGGGTTCGACTCCCATTCCCCTCCGCCACGCTCGACGTGCATGAGCCTTGCGACGGGTTGACGCAGATCAGTACTGCGGATAGGGTGGCCGTCAGACTGCGTCGGGGTGAGCTGTGTCTCCCAGGCAGAAAGGAGGTTCCATGGCAGATCAACCGCAGGGGTGCGCGCGGGTAACGGGCTCGGTAGTCGGTGGCCCGTCCGAGGCGCAACCCCCGTCAACACCCAGTGCACCACAGGAGGCAAGCAGAATGACCGCACGCGTGGGGCAGAAAGCCCCCGACTTCAACGCGCCGGCCTACTACCGGGGCAGGTTCACCAACGTCAAGTTGTCGGACTTCGCCGGCAAGTGGGTGATGCTGTGCTTCTACCCCGGCGATTTCACGTTCGTCTGAGCCACTGAAGTGTCCGCGGTCGCGGCCAGGTATCAGACGTTGCAGGATCTCGGCGTGGAAGTGATCTCGGTCAGCGTGGACAGTCACTTCGTCCACAAGATGTGGGACGACCACGAACTGAGCAAGATGGTGGACGGTGGGGTGCCCTTCCACATGGCTGCCGACCAGGCAGGAAACGTGGGGCGCGCGTACGGTGTCTGGGACGAAAGCCAGGGCATCGAGATGCGCGGTCGCTTCATCATCGATCCGGATGGTGTGATCCAGGCGATGGAGGTGCTCACCCCGCCGGTCGGGCGCAAGTTCGCCGAGACCGTGCGCCAGGTGCAAGCGTTCCAGGTGGTGCGTGCCTCCGGCGGCGCCGAGGCGACTCCCGCGGGCTGGGAGCCCGGCAAGCCGACCCTCAAGCCGGGCCCCGACCTGGTGGGCAAGGTCTGGGAGGTCTGGAACCCGTCGATGGAGTGAGCCGATCGGGGATGTCCAGCCGCGCGCGGATACGATTCTTACGACACAGGCCGGATTGAACCTGCCGCAGAAGAACTGTTTGGCGCGCGAGAACGCGTGCCTGGACCGGCCGGCGCGTCGTGGCTGACCGCAGTGTCGCCTCGACCACCCGCGGTCCGGCGCTCTTGCCGCCGAATCCGCCGCCGATGCAGGGGGCGATGACGCGGACGTCCTCCTGCTTTGTCCGCAGGCCTTGCGCAATCAGGTCGCGAGCCGGAGAGGACGTCTGCGTCGAGGCCCGGATGACGTCGAGCGCAACCGGTTGCCCGTTCAAGGTGAAGCGGATCACCTGCGCACCTCCTGCCTGAGGCCGCGTTCCGACGACTGCATGAGAATAGTGCGGCGGTCGTTCGGCGATGGCGAGTGGCCCGTCGTCGCGCTCAGAGCCGGCAGCAGCTCCTTCACGATCTTCGGGTATGTGTAGGCGGAGGTCGTGAACGAGACCGTCAGCGCGAACTTCTGTCCGCGCGGAGTCACCAGGGGAATCCCGACCGCGCCGTAGCCGAGGCTGAGCTGGTCTTCGACCACCTCGTAGCCGCGCTCGGCCGCATCGACGATCGCCTTGACGAGGCGCGGGCGGTTGACCAGCGTTTTCGGAGTGAGCTTCTCGAGAGGCATCGTCCCAGAACGTCGCAGTGCCCGCGGGTACACCCCCCCGCGATCGTGCAGCGGCTCAACAGGGAAATCGTCAAGTTCATCAACACCGACGCGATGCGCAAGCGACTCACGGACATGGGCGCGAACGTCGTCGGCAACACGCCGGAACAGGAAGCGCAGAGGATCAGCGACGAAGTGGCGCAGTGGGGTGCGGCCGTCGCCGCCGCGGGCGTCAAGCTGGACTACTCGCGGTTGCCGTACCGAAGAATGTGCCGAGCCGCCGTTGCCTTGCCATGACGCGAACGATCGTCGAGCCCGAACGACGCACGCCAGTCCTGGGTGAACCGCAAGCCCTGGTCGTGGGTGGCGGCGCGGCGGGAATCGCTGCCGCGTGCGCGGCGGCCCGCAGCGGGGTCGAGACGCTTCTGATCGAGCGCTTCGGATTCCTTGGCGGTACCCTGACCGTCGTCACGCTGGGCGGTTTCTGCGGCACGCATGCAATCGTCGACGACTCGCGACTGGCGCGCGTCGTCGTCGATTCCTCGGGCGACGGCGACGTCGCGGCGTTCGCCGGCGCCGACTACGCGCTCGGCGATGTTGGACGAACGCAGACGGGTTCCACGATGTTTCGCCTCGCCGGAGTCGACACGACGATTGCCGGCAGTCCGAGACGCACCAGGGAGGTCGAGGAACGAGCTGGGAGTTTCTTCCCGACGGGGACTACTACGGCATTCCGTACGGGTGCCTGGTCGTGAGTGGCCTGGAGAACGTCTTCGTTGCAGACAGGAATCTGTCTGCGACGCACGCGGCGCAAGCGTCGGCGCGAGTGGCGGGGCCGTGCTTCGCGATGGGCGAGGCGGCGGGCGTTGCGGCGGCCATGGCCGTCCGGGAGAATGTCGCGAGCAGAGACGTCCCGGTCGACGAACTGCAGTGCGTTCTGGAGCGGCAGGGGGCGATCCTGACCCCAGCGCTATGAGAGCAATGAACTCGCAGCCGAGCTGGCACGGCTCGGGCCTGTGACGAGCAGCCTGGCCGAACAGCAGATCAGGCCGCAGGCAGGTGCTCGATGGCCGAACGCGCCCCGCGTTCGTCGACGTTACGCCACGCTCCCGAATCCCGGATCCACCGAACCCGCCGGTGGCTCGAGCCCGGCAAGCCGGCAGCCCTGCGCGATCGGTCCGCCGGGCAGCAGGGTGTAGAGGTACTTGATGCCGCCCTTATAGTGGAACTTTTCGTCGAGGGCGTCGCTCAGGTCGCGCAGGTGGAGCGGCTCGTCCTCGTGGCGGGCGAAGAACTCCTGAAGCCCGCGCACGACGGCCCAGTGATCGTCGCCGAGGATCAGGTGCTCCTGTTGGGCGATCTGCTCTGCTCTCGCGCGTGTCCAGTCGGGCGGCGCGTGCGGAAAGCCCGGCGCGGCGGGCTCTCTCTGGACGGGCTGGAACGCGTCCTGAATGCTCGTCATGATGGTCACCTGCAGAAACGAGCTGTGGAATCGAAAAGTATCCTCCTCGATGCAAGACCTGCCAAGCTCCGGTGCAGTGGCACAGAAAAAAAGGAACATGCCTGCGTCCTGCGTGCCGCAACCTGACAGGTAGAGGTGTACTGATGCGTCAGACCGAATTGCATCGGACCGGGAGAGATCGCGCGTTGATCGGGCAGGTCCGCAGCAAGGGTGTGCATCACCACCAGGTGGTGAATCGGGCGCACACGCTGGCTTGCCTGGACCGGGGTTTTCTCCGAAGCGCGGATTCTGGCGTTGCTGGACGTGGCGTGCCCGGGTCGCCCACGCACGTACGACAAATGCGGCCGTGGAGGTGCGGGTCGTTGCCCTGGCGTGCTCGGCGCCGCCCGAAGGGGCGCAAGCGCTGGACGATGGTCGAACACGAGCACGCCGCACAGCTGTGGGCTTCCGCAAGCGGGGTGGCCGATCGTGAGACGGTGCGCCGCAATTCAGGCGGCGCCGTCTCCGGATCGAAGCCGTAGCTGAAAGCCCGTTGACGAAGGGACCTCAGCGCCCCGGGCCTCCGACCTGAGGCGACGGCGGCACGTGACCCCAGTCGCTGATCTGCGAATACGTCTTGATCTCCCAGGAGTCGTCGTCGATGACGATGCCGCCCCAGCCGAACTCGAGCCCGAATCCAGAGGGCGTTTGCACGTAGAACGAGAGCATCCGGTCGTTCGGGTGGCGTCCGATACCGTGAATGAACGCGACGCCGGCTTTTGCGCAACGATCGTGGGCCAGTCCGACGTCGTCCATGTTCTCGACCTGCACCATGATGTGGTGGATGCGCTTCTCGCTCGGCATGTATGCGGTCGCCAGCGAATGATGCCGCCCGGTGGCCGCGTGCAGGAACGTCGCGTCGATGACCATACCAGGGGCCATCTCCATGCGGATGTAGTCGCTGAGTCTCAGCCCGAGCGTGTTCTTGTAGAACTGTACAGTCCGCTGCGCCCCCGGATCACGCGCCACTGCCAGCACATGCCCAACGCCGAGACGGCCGGTATTGAAGTTGCCGAGGAGCACTTTCGAGCGGAATGCGTCGGACATCGGAGCACGATGGGCGCCCACGTAGAACTCGTGTTTCAGGCCGTTTGGATCTTCGCAGGCGAACACGCGCTCGACCCGACGGCTGTCTGCGAGCTCGCGGCCCCCATCCGTGACGACGGCGCCCGTCGCCCGCAGTTGCTCGACGTATGCGTCCAGCTCGTCGTGGGTGTCGAGCTCCCATCCGGCGGCGAGGAAGTCGTCCTCGCCGGTTTTCGTGATGAGAATGCGCTGCTCGTGGTCGTCCATGCGCAGCGCGAGTGACCTGCCTGGCTCGCGACGTCCTGCCTGAAGTCCGATGACATCGATCGCGAAGCGTTCCCACGCGTCGAGATCGCTCGCACCAATTACGAAGTACCCGATGTTGGACAATTCAGCCACGATCTACTCCCAGAGTTGATTGGTAGTGCGTTGTATGCATGCCGGCCGTCGATCGTCGGCCGCACGTGCGCCAGGTCAGTCCTTCAGGAACGCGATGACCAGACGGTTGAACTCGTCGGCGTGCTCCCACTGCGCCCAGTGGCCACAGCGCGGGAGCACGTGCAGTCGTGCGTCAGGCATCAGGTTGATCAGCTTCAGTCCGTGATCGATCGGCACGAAGCGATCATCGCGCCCCCAGGTGATCAGTGTCCTGTGCCGGATCGTGTGTACCCGCGACGACACGTCCCAGCTGGATGGCGGCATCCGCTGCATGCTCGCAACGAAGTTCTTCAGGTGCTGCAGGTTGCCCTGCATGTTCTCCAGCCGACCCTTGCGCAATTCTTCGGTGATCGCGGAAGGGTCGTAGACGAAGCATTCGAGCATGTCGTCGAGGTTCGCGCGCGTCGGCTCGTGATAGAGCCGGAACATCTTGCGGATGCCTTCCTGCGGATTGGGTTGCATGATGCTCGGACCCATGCCTCCCGGCCCCATCAGAACGAGCCTGCGCAGGCGGTCCGGGTACTCGAGCGCGAAGTTCAATGCCGACGCGCCGCCCATCGAGTTGCCGACGACGTGCGCCTCGCCGATCTTCAGCACGTCGAGCAGACCCTTGAGTGCCTGCGCGTTGAACAGCCCACGCGATACCTCCGGAACGATCTCGCCCGACTTGCCGAAGCCCGGGCTGTCCATCAGGATTACCCGATAGCCCGCATTCACAAGGGCGCCGATGTTCCGGTAATAGTTGCTCCAGCCGCCTGCACCCGGGCCGCCACCGTGCAGCATGACCACCGTCTCGCCCCGGCCGGCCTCGTTGTAGTGGATCGGGAAGTCCCGCAACGACGCTTCGTTAATCGTTGCGAATCGACTCGTCGATGCCTCGGTGACCTCAGCCATGATCTCTCTCCTTTCGGTTGCCTCGGGAATCCGGTTGTGCACGCCGCGCCCTGGCGAGCGTCAGCGCGGTGTCTTCGACCATGTCTTCCTGTCCACCCACCATGCCGCGACGCCCAACCTCGACGAGAATCTCGCGCGCGGGCACGTGGTACTTTTCTTCGGCGCGCCGAACGAACAGCAGGAAGCTTCCATAGACCCCTGCATAGCCGAGGGTCAGCGCATTGCGGTCGATGCGGATCGGAAAGTCCATGATCGGCACGACGAGATCCTCGGCCACGTCCTGGATCTTCCAGACGTCGATGCCGCTCTGGACGCCCATCCGATCGCAGACAGCCACCAGGACTTCCATCGGCGTATTGCCGGCGCCGGCGCCGAGTCCGGCGGCAGCCGCGTCGATCCGGTTGGCGCCGGCTTCGATCGCCGCGAGGCTGTTGGCCACCCCCATTGCGAGGTTGTGATGGCCGTGAAACCCCACTTCGGTCTCGGGCCTGAGCGCATCGCGAACCGCCCCGATGCGCTCGCGCACGTCGTCAGGAAGCATATAACCCGCGGAATCCGTCACGTAGACGCAATTGGCGCCGTACGCCTCCATCTGGCGCGCTTCCTTTGCGAGCCGCTGCGGGCTGGCCATGTGCGCCATCATCAGGAAGCCAACGGTGTCCATGCCGAGCCGACGCGCTGCAGCGATGTGCTGCGCCCCGATGTCGGACTCGGTGCAGTGTGTTGCCACGCGCAGCGTCGAGACGCCCAGGCCCTGCGCCCGCTCCAGATGGTTCACGGTTCCGATACCCGGGAGGAGAAGGGCCGAGATGCGCGCGCTGCGCATCAGTGGCACGACCGCGGCGAGGTATTCCTCGTCCGTGTGCAGCGAGAAACCGTAATTGACGGACGCACCGCCAAGCCCGTCGCCGTGCGAGACCTCGATCAGCGGAATGCCGGCATCGTCGAGCCCGCGCGCGATGTCCTGCATTTGCGCGAGCGTGATCCTGTGGCGCTTCGGATGCATTCCGTCGCGCAGCGTCATGTCGTGGAGGGTGATCCTCCTGCCCCGAAGATCCATGTCCTCTCCTGATCAGGCCACGACGGGTTCGAGGGTCAACCTTCCGCCGAGAATCTCCTCGGCGAACATTTCTGCGGTGCGCGCGGCAGCCGCGGTCATGATGTCGAGGTTGCCGGCATACGTGGGCAGGTGATCGCCCAGCCCTTCGACTTCCAGATAGATCGAGACGCGATCGCCGTCGATCACCGGGCCGTTGACGAGCCGGTAGCCGGGAACGTATTTCTGTACGTCGGCGATCATCGCGTGGACCGATTCCTCGATCGACGCCGCTCGCGGCTTGCCATGCACGAGGCAGTGGACAGTGTCGCGCATGATCATCGGCGGTTCCGCGGGATTGATGATGATGATCGCCTTGCCCTTTCCGGCGCCGCCGACATGCTCGATTGCGGTCGCGGTCGTGCGGGTGAATTCGTCGATGTTCCTGCGTGTGCCGGGTCCCGCGGAACGCGAGGAGACGGTGGCGACGATTTCGGCGTAATGAACCGGCTGCACGCGACTGATGGCGTGAACGATCGGGATCGTCGCCTGTCCGCCGCAGGTGACCATGTTCACGTTCATCTCACGATTGCCGAGGTGCTCGGCCAGGTTCACCGGCGGTACGCAGTACGGACCGATAGCCGCCGGCGTCAGGTCGATCATCAGGACGCCAGCGGCGTTGAGCTTGCGGCTGTTCTCCGCATGCACGTAGGCGCTGGTCGCGTCGAACGCGATCTGGACGCCGTCGGCCGCAATGTGCGGCAGCAGTCCGTCGACGCCGTCCGCGGTGGTCGCGAGTCCCAGTTTCCGCGCCTTCACGAGACCGTCGGAGTCCGGATCGATGCCGACCATCCAGATGGGTTCGAGCACCTGGCTGCGCCGCAGCTTGGCAAGCAGATCGGTACCGATGTTCCCGGGGCCGATCAGCGCGCACCTGACCTTCTTCATCACCCGAGCTCGCCGTTCAGCCGAAACACACCGAGCAGCGGCCCAGCCCGCCGATCTCCATCTGCAGAAAGTCGCCTTTCTGCACGTTCACCATTCCCGACAGGGCGCCTGAGAGAATGATCTCGCCGGACTCCAGCGGCACGCCGAAACGGCCGAGCGTATTGGCGAGCCAGGCGACCGCATTGACAGGGCTGCCCATGCTTGCCGCACCCGCGCCAAGCCCGACGATCTGCCCGTTGCGTTCCATCACCACTCCGCAGCTGTAGAAGTCGAATTCGTGCGGCGCGACCATGCGGTCGCCAAGCACGAACACGCCGCAACTGGCGTTATCTGCGACAGTGTCCTGGATCCGGATCTTCCAGTCGCGAATGCGCGAATCGACGATCTCGAAGCAGGGCAGCACGCCTTCGGTGGCCGCAAGCACCTCGGCGGCCGTGACGCCCGGACCACGCAGCGTCCGCTTGAGCACGAAGGCGATCTCGGCCTCCGCCTTCGGCTGGATGAGGCGGTCGACCGCGATGACGCTGCCGCGCCCGTAGGCCATGTCGTCGAGCAGGATGCCGAAGTCGGGCTGCTCGACGCCGAGCATCGTCATCACGGCGTGACTGGTCACGCCGATCTTCCTGCCGATCACCCGGCTGCCGTGGTCGCACTGCAACTCGATCAGTCGGCGCTGTACACGATAGGCATCCTCGATCGTGAGATCCTGGTTCCGTTCCGTCAACGGTTCGAGGGTTCGACGCTGCATGAGCGCGTCGAACAACTCCCGACTGTGCGCGAGGATGGCGTCGTCCATCATCATCGATTGTCGGCCGGTCGAATCAGTCCGGGTAGCGCGGCAGTTCGTACATGCCGGGAGGCATTCCCTGTCCGAGGTGGAATCCGCCGAGCATGCCGGCGAAGTCATCCGCGTTCTGCGTGGTGTGATTGGCCGCGACGAGCATGTCGCGCAGAACGCGTTGCATCGGATTGCTGCGATAGATGCCGCGCGCCGAGTTCGCTTTGTGCAGCAGCAGCACCGCCTGTTCGCACTCGCGGCCGACGCGTGCGATGTCAAGGATGTGCTCGATGCGCAACGTTTCCGGCACCTTCTCGCGGCGCTCGACGATGGGCCTGGTCTCCGCCATGATCTGCAGCAACCGGGCGCGTGACGACCTGACCAGCGCGATCGCGTTGCCCAGGCGGTCCTTGACATACGGGCTGAGCGCGACCGACCCGGGAACCATGATTCCCTGCCGCTTCCGGGTGTGCTCGATGAAGTGGTCGATCATCGCCTGCGCGAAGCCGATGATCGCCGACGACACCGATGCGAAGAACACCTGGTTGAACGGATACCAGTACTCGACCGCCATGTCCGGCCGGGGCTCGTACTCGACGATGCTGTGGGAGCGATAGTCCGGGACGAAGGTGTCGGGCTTGAGCTTCACGCTCTTGCTGCCCGTGCCGCACAGGCCCATCGTGAACCAGTCGTCGATCTGCTCGTAGTCGTTGCGCGAAACGAGGAATGAACGATGGTCGACGAAGCGGGTTTTCTCGTCGAAGACGCGCGCGCCGATGTACGCCCCGCCCTTTGCGTGGTCGGTGCCGCTGGAGGTGCCCCATGTGCCGTTGAGGACCCAGCCGCCGTCGACCTTCCTGCAGGTGCCGAACGGCGCATACGACGAGGCGACCAGTGTCTCGCTGTCGCGCGACCAGATGTCGGCGCAGGCGCGCTCCGGCATTTGCCCGAACTCCCACTGGTGCACGCCGAGAATCATCAGGTTCCAGCCGCTCGAACAGCATCCGCGGCCGACTTCCATCAGCACGCGCATGAACACGACCGGATCCATCTGGTAGCCGCCCCATTTGCGCGGCTGCATGATCCGGAAGAACCCGGCTTTCCTGAAGGCGTCGATGACCTCGTCGTCCACGCGCCGGGCCTGTTCGATCGCATCGGCGCGTTCGCGAAGCATCGGCACCAGAGCGCGCGCGCGCGCGACGAGTTCATCTGCGGAGGGAATCTCCGCGTTTGCGGCAGCAGCCGCCCGGGTATCAATAGTCTCCATCTGATCTTCCTCCCACTGTCTGCAACTTCATGTTCGAAACGAGACAACCTGTCGCGCAGGTCGTGCTCGCGTACGAGGCGCCCACCCGGTGCCTCACCAGATCCACTCGATCGGTTGCGGCGCGCTGCACGTCAACGGAGCAAGCTGACGGAAGCATCCGTCGAGATAGATGAGCCCTTCGCAGGCGCCACCACCGGAGGCATCGGCGGCACGATGAGCCGCGATGACGTCGCCGAGGAACATCGAATGCGTGCTGGCAGGAATCGTCTCCGTTACGTCACACACCAGTGTCACGCACGCGCCCTCGAGAGCAGGTGCCTCCGCGAAGGTCGACCAGCGACCCTCTGCGAAGCGCGTTTCGCCCATCACGCCCGGCTCCATGCCGGCAAAACGTCTGGCGAGTCCGATCGCTTCGCCGGGCAACACATTGACGCTCAGCCGACGGCTGGCAACGATCGCGTCGTGCGTGCCGGTCTTCCGGTTCAGGCAGACGAGCAAGCGTGGTGGATCGGCCGTGATCGAGCAGACCGCGGTCGCGGTCAGGCCAAAACGCCTGCCGGGCGTCCCGGTGGCCACGATGCAGACCGCGCCCGCAAGCGACCTCATCGCAGTGCGAAACGTGCTCGCATCAACCGGCGTTGCCTTCGCTGCGGTGACTGCCGTGATCGTTTCCATGTGCTCTTTGCTCTCCACCCAAAGGGCTAAAGCAAGTCGTATGCCAGATGAATTTCGCAACTTCGCGGGCCGCTGCCCGCGCGTCACTTGCTGCGACGCAACCTAGGGTCTGAGAGACGAGAAACAGAGAGACATTGCTGCGATTGCATAGGGCATCCGGGCGGGGGATGGAAATCCGGCGACGGCGTTCTGCAGCCCTTGCGGGTCAAGAAAAATATTCTTACTGTCTCGAAAAATCCTTATGGTGAGGCGATGAGCAATACCGCGATCGAGATCACTCAGTCCGCCGAAGCCAGGCGGCCAGGTCATGCCGACCGGGCGGCGTCGCTTGCGTTCAGCGATCTGGACCCCCGGGCCCTGACCGAACGGTTCCACTTCGACCTCAAGGCCGGTTGCATCTGGCTGGATACCCAGCGAGTGCTGATCCTGCAGGCCGAGTGGTTCGTCGAACTTCGGCGCGAACTGGTGGCGACGCTGGGGGTCCGGAAGGCGCGTGGACTGATCACCCGGCTGGGTTACGCCGCGGGCTGCCGTGACGGGCAACTCGCGATCAAACTGCATGGGAGCCGTCCGCTGCGTGAGATCGTCGACTCCGGGACCCTGCTGCATGCGTTGCAGGGAACGGTCGCCGTGGTGCCGCTCGTCTACGAACTCGACCTGGACGCGCATCACTGTCACATGGAGTTCGCCTGGAAGAACTCGATCGAGGATCACGCCCAGCTGAGGACCGCGAAACAGACGGGCGAACCGACCTGCTGGATGGAGATCGGGTATGCGTCAGGCTTCCTGACCACGTGCCTCGGATCGTCGGTCGTCGTGCGCGAGACTGAATGCGCCGCACTGGGCCACTCAGGCTGCCGATGCGTTGCCAGGTTCGAAGACGAATGGGATGATCCGTCCGGGGACGTCGAGTATCTTCAGGCATGGTCGGCGGCGCCATCGGAGGTCGCCGTTGCAGGGCAGCCCGACACAAGCGTCCGCGATGAGGGACCCGCCTGCGCTGAAGCACCCGGAAGCGGGCCGGCATCCGCGGAGCCGAGTGTGCTGGGCCGCTCGGCTGCGTTCAATGGCGTTGCGCAGAAGATCGAGCGGGTGGCAGGCACAGACGCCACCGTGCTGTTGCTCGGCGAGAGCGGGGTTGGCAAGAGCTTGTTCGCGCGCGAGATCCATCGGCGCGGCAAGCGGGCCGACGGTCCCTTCATCGAGCTGAATTGCGCATCGCTCCCCGAGACGCTGCTCGAGTCCGAGTTGTTCGGCGTCGAGCGTGGCGCCTACACCGGCGCGAACGCGAGTCGTGCCGGGCGCTTCGAACGTGCGGCTGGCGGAACGCTGTTTCTCGACGAGATCGGCACGCTAGGTTTCACCGCGCAGGGCAAGCTGCTGCGGGTATTGCAATCGGGTGAATTCGAGCGCCTGGGTGGCGGCAAGACATTGCACGGCGACGTGCGACTGGTCGCCGCGACCAACGAGGACCTGCGCAGATCGGTCAACGAAGGACGCTTCCGTCTGGACCTCTTCTATCGACTGAACCTCTTTCCGATCGAAGTACCTCCGCTGCGCGATCGGCGCGATGACCTGCCTTTGCTCATCGATCACTTCCTCGAGCGCTACCGGGAGCGATATGGCAGGCGCCATCGGATGTCCATCAGCCCGCGTGCCTATCGCACCCTGCTCTCGCATTCGTGGCCCGGCAACGTGCGGGAACTCGAAAATGTGCTCGAGCGCGCGGTGATCCTGTTGAACGATGGCGAAACCCTCGATCTGCATCATCTGTTCACGGACCCGACCGAGTTTCCCGCTGATGAGGGATTGCTGATCGACGACACAGGCCGTCTTGTGGGGACGCGCCAGAGCTCTCGCGCTGATGCGGACAACGCGGAGGACACGGTTGCCGGTGCCGCATCCGTTCAGGACTGGGCGCGGCGTGCGCTGGACGACTGCGACGCCCTGGGTCTGTCGGGGTTGGAGCGCAAACTCGTGATGGCCGCGTTGCGCGAGGCTGGAGGAGACGTCCGGATGGCCGCACGCAAACTCGGCCTGACCCGCGCCCAGATCGACTACCGATTGAAGAAGTGGGGCGAGACGCCCGCCTGATGCCGCATCGACGCCCGTGAGCCGGCTCCTGGCCGGTTCATGAGCCAGGTCGATTCCGGATAGATCCCCGGGTTGGTTTTCTGGATCCGACGGGAGCGGGGAACGGCCGCGGAAGTTGTCCGCGAACACCTCGCGATCAGGGTTTCCACCTATATGCAGCCTCCTGTTTGACTTATAAGGTTCCTTATATAACACTATGCTGACGATCAGCATAGTATGTAAAGGACTCGATGGCCACCGTGTTCAATCCGCTGTCCAAGCCCGGTTTGTTGGTACGGAGGCTGCACCAGATATCGGTGCGGCTGTTCGAGTCGTTCACCGTTGACCTGGCGATGTCGCCGGTCCAGTACGGCGTGTTGCAGGCTGTCGTAGACAACCCGGGCATCGACCAGGCGTCGCTGACGCAGATCGCCGATGTCGACCGCACCTCGGGGGTTCGTCTGGTCGATCGTCTGGAAGATCTCGGCCTGGTCAGGCGCAAAGTGTGCTCCGACGATCGAAGGGTTCGCCGCCTGTATGCAACGCCGTTGGCCGAGCCCCTGATCCGCAAGGCTGACGCAGGCGCCGAGGCTTCGCAACGCGCACTCCTTTCTCCTCTGAATGCGGCTGAACGCGAGGAGTTCATGCGCATGCTGCGGGTACTGGTTTCGGTTCACGCCGCGGAGGGCTATGCCCTGCACGAAGGCGCGAATCAGGCAGTCAACGAGCCACGCCCATGAATGCCCTGCGCCTGACGGTTGCCTGCTGGGACTACGACCGCGTGCGCCCCTTGATGGATGGGCGCTTGAGGGTGGACGGCGCGCGCCTGAATTTCCTGCCACTGACTCCTGAGGAGACCTTCTTTCGCGCGTTCCGCAACGCCGAGTTCGAGGTGAGCGAGCTTTCCCTCTCCTCGACGCTGATGATGATCTCGCGCGGTGAATGCGCTTACACACCGATTCCGGTCTTCCCATCACGCTCCTTCCGTCATTCCTGCATCTACGTACGCCAGGGCAGTGGTATCGAGCGGCCCGATCAGCTCAGAGGTCGCCGTGTGGCGATTCCCGAGTACCAGGTGACGGCGGCCATGGTGGCGCGAGGCCTGCTGGCTGATGAGTACGCCGTTCGGCCGAGTGATCTGAAATGGGTGCAGGCGGGGTTGGAGCAGGTCGGCCGGGAGGACAAGGTCCACTTCGAGCCGCCCGCGGGCGTCTGCATCGAAATGGTACGCGACCGGACCATTGTCGAGTTGTTCGAGCGCGGCGAGGTCGACGCGATGATCAGTCCGCGCGCACCGCGCAGCTTCGATCCTGCCGGTGGCGGCGCGATCCGGCGGCTGTTCCCGGAGCCAGGGCTGGTCGAAGCGGCCTACTACCGAAACACCGGGATCTTCCCGATCATGCATGTGCTCGGCATCCGCAACGACATCCTGGCCGCGAATCCATGGCTGCCGGGAAGTCTGGTCAAGGCCTTTACGCTGGCAAAGAACATGGCGCTGGCCGAACTGGCAGACGCCACTGCGCTCAAGGTGGCGCTGCCCTTCCTGCCCACGCACGTGACCGAGGCCCATCGACTGTTCGGACCCGACTTCTGGGCCTATGGTCTGGAGGCCAACCGCAAATCCCTGGAAGCCGCTGTCCGCTGGTCGCACGAGCAGGGGTTGTCCGTGAGGCGCCTGGGCATCGAAGAACTGTTTGCCCCGCAGTCACTTGCGAGCTACAAGGTCTAGCAAGCGATGGCCGATCAGCGCACCGTGATCATTGGTGGCGGACAGGCGGGGGGCATGGTGGCCGCCACCTTGAGGCACCTTGGCCACCCGGGTTCGATCATCGTGGTCGGCGGCGAACGCTGGCTGCCTTACGAGCGACCGCCACTCTCGAAGGCGCTTCTTCGAGGTTCGCTCGAGATCGACCGGATCTTTCTGCGGCCTGCAGCCTTCTATGCCGAACACGGGATCAGGCTCCTGACGGGGCGGCGCGTCTACGCCATCGACCGTACGCAGTGCCTGCTGCAGCTGGATGACGGCGACGCTCTGGGATACGACCGACTGGTGATCGCCACCGGCGCGCGAGCCCGTCGCCTGAGCGTTCCGGGTGCCGAATGCCCGGAAATCCACGTGCTGCGCAGCATCGACGACGCGCTCGCGCTGCGCGAGACGCTGCTGCCATCGGCCCGGGTGCTGATCGTCGGCGGTGGTTTCATTGGAATGGAGATCGCGGCCGTTGTGCGCTCGCTTGGCCTGTCGGTCACGGTGATCGAAGCGGCGCCGACTCTGATGGCGCGCGCTTTGCCCCCGGAAGTTGCCGCGTTTCTGGCGGGTGTGCACGTCGACCGAGGCGTGGTGATTCACACCGGTGTTGCGGTACGGGGTTTCTCGCCGCGTCCGGGTGGCGGCGTCGTCGCGCAGACGAGCATGGGGCCCGTCGAGGCCGATGTGGTGGTCGCCGGTATCGGCGCGATCCCGGACACCGAGCTTGCAGAAGCGGCGGGCCTGGCCGTCGACGACGGCGTGCTGGTCGACGAGTTCGGGCGCACCGACGATCGACGTATATGGGCTGCCGGGGACGTGACGCGCCACTTCAATCCGTTGCTCGGCCGCCGCGTTCGCCTGGAGTCGTGGAAAAACGCGCAGAACCAGGCCATTGCGGTGGCGAAGGCCATTGCAGGGCAACCGACGCCGTATGCCGAGCTGCCATGGCTCTGGAGTGACCAATACGACCTCAATCTGCAACTGGCCGGTGTGCCCCTGGGCAACGAGCAACTCGTCTGGCGTGGCACTCCGGATGACGGGCGCTTCACGGTATTGGGTCTGAGCGGCGGGACGCCGACTCTTGCGATCACCGTGAACCAGGGTCGCGAAATGCGATTCGCCCAGCAGTTGATCACACGCGGCGCCGCTGTCGATCCGTTGAAGCTCGCGGATGTCCGCATCCCGCTGCAATCCATGGCCGCCTGACCGGACTCCATTCATGAGACCGGTCGAACATCGACTGCCCGTCTGCCGCGATCTCTTCTACGGCGGGCAGTGGCACGTGCCACAGGGCGGCTATGCCCGAACCGTCGACCCGGCCACGCAAGCCGATCTCGGCCCCGTGGCCGAAGCCAATGCAGCAGACGTGGATGCAGCCGTGCGTGCCGCTTACGAGGCATTTCCGGCCTGGCGAAGTCTGGCCCCCGCAGAACGTGGAGCGCTGCTGCGACGACTGGCGGAACGTGTGCGCGCCTGCGCCGACGAGTTTGCCTTCCTCGACGCGATCAACTGCGGCAATCCGATACGCGAGATGGGCCGTGATGCCAATGCTGCAGCCGCACAGCTGGATTACTACGGTGGTCTCGTGCGCGAGATCAAGGGTGAAACGCTTCCGGTGGGCGATCGCGCCATCAATTACTCCGTTCGTGAGCCATGGGGTGTCGTGGCCCGCATCGTCGCCTACAACCATCCCCTGATGTTTCTGGCCGGCAAGCTGGCGCCGGCGCTGGCCGCCGGCAATACCGTCATCCTGAAGCCGCCCGCGCAGGCCCCGCTGTCGGCATACCGTCTGGCCGAACTGGTTGCCGAGGTCATGCCTGCAGGAGTCGTCGGCGTTCTCAGCGGCGACCGCGAATGCGGTCAGGCACTGGTGTCGCATCCACGGGTGCGAAGGGTCGCGTTGATCGGTTCGACTGCGACCGGCACGGCGGTTCTCCGAGGCGCAGCCGACAAGATCATGCCGGCGCAACTGGAACTCGGCGGAAAGAATCCGCTGATCATCTGCCCGGATGCCGACCTGGAGCGCGCCCTCGATGGAGCCGTTTCCGGCATGAATTTCACCTGGGCAGGGCAGAGCTGCGGCTCGACGTCCCGTTGCTTCGTGCATCGATCGATTTACGAGGTGGCGATCGAAGGTATTCGCCAGCGAGTGATCGAGCGCCACCGTTGTGGCCTGCCCACCGATCCCGCCACGACGATGGGTTGTCTGATCTCCAGGGCGCAATTCGACAAGACGATGGGTTTCATCGAGTCGGCCCATGCCGAGGGCGCGCGGCTCGTGTGCGGCGGCGGTCGTCCCGCCGACCCGGCGCTGTCCCGAGGCTGGTTCATCGAGGCCACGGTATTCGCCGATGTGACTCCGTCCATGCGCCTCTTTCGGGAAGAGGTCTTCGGTCCCGTGCTCGCGATGACCCCCTGGGATAGCGAAGACGAGCTCGTCGAGCAGGTGAACGCGCCTGAATACGGCTTGACGGCGTCCATCTGGACCCGCGACCTGGCGCGCGCCCACAAGCTAGCAGCTCGCGTCGAATCCGGCTACGTCTGGATCAATCACTCCAGCTCGCACCTGCTGGGTGCCGACTTCGGTGGCTACAAGCGTTCCGGACTCGGACGCGAGGAAGGGCTGTCGGAGCTGCTTGCATGGACGCAGTCGAAGAACATCTTTGTCTCGCTCGGCTGAGCCGGGCACTCGAGGAGTCAATCGGTGAACGCAACGATCCCAAAGCCACCTTTCGAGACGACCGCGAATGCGCTGGAGGCCTTCACCAGCGAACTGAACACGCGCTACCACATGATGGGGCAATGGCAGGACGAAGGCTTGCTCAAGAGCATGATGGGTGGCGCAAAACCCGTCGGTGAGCCCACTGTCTGGCCTTGGGCGATCACCGAGTCAAAGCTGCTCGAGGCGTGCGACGTGCTCCCCGAAAGCATGGGAGCGCGACGCAGCCTGCTGATGCTCAACCCGGGCATCACGGGCAAGAACGGCACCACCAACAATCTGCTGATGGGCGTACAGCTGGTCAAGCCAGGGGAGGTCGCCTGGGCCCATCGCCATTCGATCTCCGCACTGCGCTTCGCGATCGAGGGCTCTCGGGATCTGTACAGCGTCGTCGACGGTGAGCGGCTTGCGCTCGAGACGAACGACCTGGTCCTGACGCCGAGCTGGACTTGGCATGACCACCACAACGAGGGCGATCGCCGCGGGCTGTGGATCGACGTCCTTGACGTGCCACTGCTGGTAAGTCTCGGCCAGGTCCGCTTCGAACCTTACGGTCACGCGGAGCAAACGCTGCAGAGGAACGGCGACTACATCAGCGCACGCGCCGGAATCGTCCGTCCGACCTGGGAGCAGCGGCCGGTGCGCAACTACCCCATCCGTTATGCATGGTCGGCGGTCAGCAAGGAGCTGGAACGTCTGCACGATGCGGCGGGATGTCCCTTCGACGACGTCAATCTGGAGTACGTGAACCCCATGACGGGCGGTCCTGCGTTGCCGACGATGCGCTGCTGTGTCCAGTTGCTGCGCCCCGGGTTCGAAGGACGCGCGCAGCGCCGCACCTCGAGCACCGCGTATTTCGTCATCGAGGGCGAGGGCACCACTGTGGTCGACGGCAAGGAGCTGCGTTGGGGGCCGCGAGATGTCATCGCCGTACCGAACGCCTGTACCCGCCAGCATTTCAATCGATCGACGCGCGATCGGGCCGTGCTGTTCTCGGTCAGCGACGCGCCGCTGCTCGAGGCGATCGGTCTTTATTGCGAAGACCCAGCCCTGCCGTTGGCCGCTCTACCCACTGTGCCCGCGCGCCCCGTACGGGCGTGAATCTTCCCAGGAGGCCGTCCGATATGGATTTCCAGCTACACCTGCGCGTGGCCGAACTCTACACGCGTCATTCCGAGATCATCAGTGACAATCAGCTCGAGCAATGGCCAGACCTCTACACCGATGACTGCCTCTACAAGCTCATTTCGCGCGCCAACTTCGACCGCCAGCTCCCCCTGGGAACGATCCTGTGCGAAAGCCGTGGCGCCCTGATCGATCGCGTGACCGCAATTCGCAACACCATGGTCTACGCGCCGCGAAGCATCATCCACGCCGTGAGCAATGTGCGCCTGACCAAAGTGGCGGCCGACGGCACGCTATCGGCGCGCAGCATGTTCTGCGTCTGGCAGACCCTCCCGGACGGCCAGAGCCACATGCAACTGGTTGGGCGAAGCTTCGATCGCGTTGCCGTCAACAGCGCAGAACTGCGATTCCGGGAGCGTATCGCCGTCTTCGACTCGGAGCTCGTGCCTGGCTCCATCGTCTACCCCATCTGAAAGCAAGCGCAGGAGACCGAAGCATGGACACCGACTCTAAAGCAGCATTCGCGCCACGGGCGCCGCGCGCCTGGCCTACGGAAGACTGCTCCCGCATTCCGAACTGGATCTACTCTGATCCGGATCACTATCAGGCCGAACTGGACCGCATCTTCTACGGACCGTTCTGGACCTTCGTCGGACTCGAGTGCGAGGTGCCCAATCACGGAGACTGGAAGCAGGCTGTCGTGGGCGAACGCGCAGTGATCCTGACTCGCGCCAGGGACGGTCAGGTGCACGTGGTGCTCAACAGCTGCGCGCACCGGGGGGCACAGATCTGCAACAAGGCGTTCGGCCACGACAAGGAACTGATGTGCCCCTACCATCAGTGGACTTTCGACCTGAACGGCGACCTGTTGGGCGTGCCGTTCCGTCGGGGTGTCAAAGGCAAGGGCGGCTATCCGTCGGACTTCGACCCCAGGAAGCATCCGCTGCGCAAACTCAGGGTGGAATGCGTCAACGGTGCAGTCTTCGCGAGTTTCGACGAGCGCACCCTGCCGATGAAGGACTACCTCGGCGACGAACTCTACAAGCGCCTGACGCGCGTTTTCGACGGCCGCGGACTCAGGCTCCTGGGCCACCAGCGACAGAGGATCAAGGGCAACTGGAAGCTCTATCCGGAGAACATGAAGGATTCGTACCACGCCACGTTGCTGCACGTCTTCCTGATCAGTTTCGGCCTGTATCGAATCGATCAGAAGGGCGAATTGCTGCAGGATTCACGCACGCTCGCACACAACGTCGTGAGCTCGCGCGCTAACAGCAGCGAGACGAAGGAGGCCAGGGAGATGAGGTCGCTCAAGGCGGATTTCCAGCTCAACGACATGCGGATCGTGACGCCGGTCCAGGAATACGATGACGACGTCACGATCCAGAACGTGACCATGTTTCCCGGCCTAACGGTGCAGCAACAGCAGAACCTGCTGCAGTGCCGCAACGTGATCCCGCGGGGGCCCAACGAATTCGAGTTGTCATGGACGTACTTCGGCTACGCCGACGACACCGAGGAGATGACGCAGCGCCGCCTGCGTCTGGCGAACCTCACTGGCGCCGCTGGTCTGATCTCGGTGGACGATACCGAGGTGTTCGAGTTCTCCGGCGCCGGCATGCGCCCCAATGCGGATCGTGACTGCGTGGTCGAGCTTGCCGGCCGTTCGCCCGAACCTCCCAGGGAGTTCGGTGACATGGTTTCGGAAGGCCCGATCAGGGGTTTCTACGATTTCTACAGACGCATCATGTTCAACGATTGAGGTCACGCCATGTCCGGGATTCGCTTCGAATCGGTTGCGAACGTCGACGACATCGAGCCAGGCTCGGGCCTGCGATGCATCGTAGGCGGTCGGGCCATTGCGCTGTTCAATGTCGATGGTCGATTCCATGCGATCGACGACCGCTGTTCTCACGACGACGCGTCGCTCGCGGAAGGCTGGCTGGAGGGCTGCGAAATCGAGTGCCCGTTGCATCAGGGGCGCTTCGACGTCACCAGCGGCAAGGCAACGGCTGCGCCCTGTGTCGTGGATGTCTCAACCTACCCGATACGCATCGAGGATGGGCGCATCTCGGTCGCCGTCCCGATCTGATCCGCTCTGATGGCGCCGTCTCCCGAAGGCAGGGGCGGTGCCTCGCGCGACCGAAGGAAACCATGAAGCGTCGCAGCCTCAAGATCATCCACGACGAGCACGCGTCGCTGGCCGCCATGCTGCAATCGGCGCGCATGATGGTGGATCGCGGGCCGACCGGCGATCACAGGAGCTTCTTCGAGACGCTGCGGGCCATGCTGTTCTACATCGACGAGTTTCCCGAGCGTCTCCACCATCCGAAGGAAACCAGGCTTCTGTTTCCGCGCGTGGTTCAGTCGGTGCCCGGGTTGAGCGCGACGGTGGCGCAGCTGAACCGCGACCACGACTACACCGAGACGGCGGTGCGCGACCTGGAGCATTTGCTTCTGGCCTGGGAGTTGCTCGGCGATGTGCGCAAGACTGCTTTCATTGAGGGCTTTACGCGCTACATCGAACGGTATCTCGCGCACATGCAACTCGAGGAGCGCGAGATCCTTCCCGCTGCCGAGAAGCATCTTGGTGAGGCTGACTGGCAGATACTGGATGCCGCGTTCGAGCAGAACCGTGATCCGCTGACCGGCAGCCACAAGCCCGCTCCGGAGTTCGCGGAGCTCTTCTCGCGCATTCTGCGCGAGGCGCCAGCACCGATCGGGCTCGGGAGCCGCTGACCCTGCAGCGGCGGGTGCGATGTGCGCCGGCAACGAGGGATCCGGCACTCGCCGATGCTCAGGCGCCCCGGGAACGCTTCTGCGCAGGCCTGCCTGCGACTGCGTGCGCACCCGGCACGAGTTCATCGGACAGTGTCGCGTTGAAGGCCTCTGCATCGGCGGCCAGTGTTGCGCGCACCTTGCGCAACAACAGCTTGAGCAGTGTTTCTTCGGCGGCACCGAGATCGCTGAGCATCAATGAATTGACGTCCCTGGCAATGCCCATCAATTCGTGCTCGAGCCCTCGCGCACGTTCGGTCAGCCGGATGCGCATCTTGCGACGGTCGTGCTTGTCGCGCTGGCGCGTGACGAGCCCGTCGCGCTCCATCGCGCGCAGCATCTCCTGCACCGAAGGTTCCATCAAACCCAGACTCTGTGCGAGTTCGCGCTGCGTTACGTCGTCGCGCTGCCACAGGACGCGCAGCATGAACCAGGCACCTCCACGGATGCCGTGCCGTGCGATGCGCGCGTAAAGGGATCGCCTGACGAAGCGGCCGCTGTCGGCGATCAGGAATCCGAGACTGTCATCGAGGCTCTCCGGGAGATGCCGGTCCTGGGGTTCATCCACCCGTCCCGAGGCCATGGCCTCGTCGGGCTCTCGCGAAGGCTGGCGACGATTTCTCATACAGAAAGGATGCTAAGTGTTTTTGCGGTCCTTGGAAGCGGGTGCCTGCGTGGAAGGATCGGGTTTTCCCTGATTCTCTACCTATACAACAAATTAGGAACCTTCGTATTATACTCATGGTTCCTAAGTATTTTGCTCGTTGTCCCTACGATCTCCCAAACGAGAGGCGCCGCCATGATGCGTTTTCCATCCGTGTTCCTCCGGGCACTTCTGGTCACCGTTGCGAGCGCCCTGATGGGTGCGCCAGCACTTGCGCAGTCGCCCCTGAAGATCGGCTTCGTCGCCGAGCTGTCGGGTCCGCAGGCCGCGCTCGGACAGGATCAGTACGACGGTTTCATGCTGTACCTGGAGCAGCACGGTGGGCGCCTGGGGAACCTGCCGGTTCAGGTCCTTCGGGAAGACACGCAGCTTCGGCCGGAAGTCGCCGTCCAGATCGTTCAGAGACTGATCGAACGCGACGGGGTCCCGATCATCACGGGCGTGACTTTCTCCAACGTCATGATGGCGATTCACAAGCCTGTCACAGAGCGCAGAGTATTCCTGATCAGTTCGCTGGCCGGTCCTTCGCCGATCGCGGGCGCGCAATGCTCGCCGTACCAGTTCATTACCTCGTTCCAGCTCGACGTCGCTGCCGAGGCGCACGCGCACTACGCCAACGAGAAGGGCTTCAAGCGCATCTTTCTGTTGGCGCCCAACTACCAGGCCGGAAAGGATTTTCTGGCTGGCTTCAGAAGGGTGTTCAAGGGCGAGGTGGTCGACGAGGTCTACACGGCGATGAATGCCCCCGATTTCTCCGCCGAACTGACGCAGGTCGCTGCGGCCCGCCCGGACGCCGTCTTCGCTTTCTATCCGGGCGCGCTAGGCATCAACTTCGTGCGTCAGTACAGCCAGATGGGTCTGCTCAAGACCACGCCTCTCCTTTCCCAGGGCGCGGTCGATGGCTCCACGCTGCCGGCGCTTGGCGACGCCGCGCTGGGCGCTCTCAATGGCGCACCCTGGGGGCCGGATCTGGAGAACGCGGCCAATCGGAACTTCGTGCAGGCGTTCGAGGAGAAGTACAAGCGTATCCCGACCTTGTTCGCCGCCCAGAGCTATGACGCGGCACAGTTGCTGGACTCCGCGCTGCGTCGCGTCAAGGGCAATGTGGAGGACAAGGAAGCCCTGCGCCTGGCGCTCAAGGCGGCGGACTTCCCATCGGTGCGCGGCAATTTCCGCTTTGGCAACAACCAGTTCCCGATTCAGGACTACTTCATTCAGCAGGTGGAGAAGGATGCCAGAGGTCGCGTCACCCTCAGGACGGTGGCAACGCCGCTGAAGAATCACGCGGATTCGTACGCGGCACGCTGCCCCATGAAGTGAACCGCAACGCGGCCACCAGGGACGCCGGACCATGACCCTTTCGGTCTTCCTTGTCCAACTGCTCAACGGCGTGCAGTTCGGTGTCCTGCTGTTCCTGCTGTCCGCGGGCTTGACTCTTGTGCTCGGCATCATGGGATTCGTCAACCTGATGCATGGATCGCTGTTCATGCTGGGGGCGTACTTCTCGGTGACCCTGTACGGCCTGTCCGGCTCGTTCATGCTGGCCGGCGCGGGCGCAGTTCTCGCGACGGCTTCGGCGGGATTGCTGCTGGAACGTCTGGTACTGCGCAAGCTCTATGCGCGCAGCCACCTCGATCAGGTGCTCGCGACTTTTGGTCTGATCCTGATATCCAACGAGGTGGTGCGTGCAGTCTGGGGACCGGCAGCCCGGTCCATGGACGTGCCCGCAGCTCTGTCGCACACGGTGAGCCTGTTCGGATTGCCTTACCCGACCTACCGCTTTGCCGTCATTGGCGTGGGGCTGGCTATCGCGATCGGCATGTACGTGCTGATTCACCGGACCCGGTTGGGCATCTGGATTCGCGCTGCAGCGTCGAATGCGCCGATGTCCGGAGCCATGGGCATCAACGTCCAGCTGCTCAACATGGCGATGATCGGCCTGGGGGCCGCACTGGCTGCACTGGCGGGTCTGATGGCTGCGCCACTGTCCTCGGTGCAGGCGGGAATGGGCGAACCCATCCTGATCATGACGCTGGTGGTCATCGTCACCGGCGGCATTGGCTCGGTCCGCGGTGCCTTTTACGGTGCGTTGATCGTCGGTGTCATCGAAACGCTGGGACGCACTCTGTTGCCGTTACTGCTGCGCGAACTGGTGGAGCGCTCGACCGCCCAGGCCATCGGCCCGGCCATTGCTTCGATGTTGATCTACCTCGTGATGGCTGCAGTGCTCGTCTACCGTCCGCAAGGCCTGTTTGCGGTGAAGCATGCCTGACTTCGGGAAATATGGCCCACGTGAATGGGTCGGTCTGCTGATGCTGGCGCTCCTGGCCATTCTGGTCCCGGCAGCATATCTCTGGTCGGGGCAGGCCTACTACCTGATCCTGGCGACTCGCATCGTCATCTTCGCGCTGGCTGCCGTGGGCCTGAACCTCGCGCTGGGCCTTGGCGGCATGGTCAGCCTGGGGCACGCGATGTATCTGGGTATCGGTGCCTACTCGGTGGGAATTCTGTCCGAGTTGGGGATTCCACAGGGATACGTGCACCTCGCGGTCGCTGTCGGCGTGGGAGCGTTGGTGGCGTTTCCAGTGGGCATGGTCTGTCTGCGCACCAGCGGGATGGCATTCATCATGATCACGCTGGCGTTTGCGCAGATGGCCTATTTCGTCGCTGTCGGTCTCAAACGCTTTGGAGGCGAAGACGGTCTGCCAGTGGCCGCGCGCAGTCAGGTAGCCGCACTGGATCTGTCCGACGGCCTGATGTTCTACCTGCTCGCGCTGGCAATTCTCGGATTGGTGCTCCTGGGGTTGCAGCGTTTGATCCACTCGCGTTTCGGCATGGCGCTGCAAGGATCGCGGATCAACGAGCGGCGCATGTCTGCGATGGGCTTTCCGGTACTCCGCTGCCGGTTGCTGGCCTACGTCCTTTCCGCCGAGATCTGCGTGGTCGCGGGCATCCTGCTCGCCAACTTCACGCGATTCGTTTCGCCGTCCTACATGCAGTGGTCGATGTCCGGGGAGTTGATCGTCATGGTGGTGCTGGGGGGAATGGGTACGCTCCTTGGGCCTGTTATCGGGGCAGCGAGCCTGGTGTCGCTCGAAGAGCTTCTGACCGGCCTCCATCTGGAATCGCTGCCGACATTGAGCCGTCTTCTCGGAGATCACTCCCTCGCACTCGTCGGCCTGTTCGTGATCCTGGTTACGCTCGAGCTGCATCGGGGTCTACTGGGGTCGCTGCGCTCGTCCGGAGATCCGTCGTGAGGGTTCTGCTGCGAGTCGAGCACCTGACCAGGCGTTTCCGCGGGCTGACTGCCACGGACGACGTCAGCATGGACGTGATCGAGGGCGAGCTGCACGCTCTGATCGGTCCCAATGGCGCGGGCAAGACCACACTGATCAATCTGCTGTCGGGCGAGCTTCGGCCCGATGCGGGAACCATCGTCTTCGACGGATGCGATGTGACGCGCACCTCGATCCAGGAGCGGGCGCTGAAGGGACTTGCGCGTTCATTCCAGATCACGTCGGTGTTTCCGGAACTGACCGTGCGACAGAACGTCATGTTGGCCGTCCAGGCTGTCTCGGGACACACCTTCCGGTTCATTCGGGACGTGCGCACGGATTCCCGGTTGATTGCTCCGGCGGGTGAGGCGCTGCACGTGGTCGGGTTGGAGGAGAGCGCCGATCGTCTGGTCGCCGACCTCGCGCACGGCGCGAGACGCCAACTGGACATGGCCATGGTGCTGGCGTTGAGACCGCGGCTGATGCTGCTCGACGAACCGCTGGCAGGCATGAGCGGCGCCGAGGCCGAAAGCATGGTGGATCTGCTTGGCCGCCTCAAGTCCAGTTGCACCGTCGTGCTGGTGGAACACGACATGGATGCCGTGTTCTCGTTGGCGGACCGTCTGACGGTGCTGGCTGCAGGCCGCCCGGTCGCAACGGGCACGCCGGAGGAGATCCGCAACGACCCCGTGGTGCGCGATGCGTACCTGGGCGAGGAAGACATGTGCGCATGACCGACGTCCTGTTGCAGATCGACGGCCTGCACTCGGGCTATGGCCAGATACCCGTGCTGCACGATGTCTCGATCCAGATCCCGCGCGGGACGGTCACGACGCTGATCGGTCGCAATGGCATGGGGAAGACGACGACCGTCAGGGCCATCATGGGACAGTTGCCTGCACATCGGGGGAGCCTGCGCTTTGTCGACAAGGACATCACCGGGATTCCCGACTGGCGCGTTGCCCGTTGCGGCATCGGTCTGGTTCCGGAGGGACGGGCCATTTTCCCGAACCTGAGCGTGCGGGAAAACCTGGTCTGCGGCGCCGCCAATCGTCATCGGTCGTCCAGCCCCTGGACTCTGGAACGCGTTTATGCGGTATTCCCGCGCCTGAAGGAACGGGAGACGAACCTCGGTACCAGTCTGTCGGGTGGTGAACAGCAGATGCTGGCGATCGGACGAGCGCTGTTGACCAATCCGCTGTTGCTCATCCTGGACGAGGCAACCGAGGGGCTGGCGCCCTTGATCCGCAGGGAAATCTGGAATTGCCTCGACGAACTCAAGCAGGCCGGGCAGTCCATGCTGGTCATCGACAAGAACCTGAAGGCCCTTTGCCAGATCGCCGACTATCACTATGTGCTCGACAAGGGGCGCGTCGCCTGGCAAGGCAGTACCGATGCTCTGCGGGCCGATTGGGCCAAGGTGCAGACCCGCTTGGCCATCTGAGCCCATTCAGCCATTTTTTTGAATCCTATACATAGGACCCTAAGGACTCTGCATGAACATCACTCGCGATGACTTCGTCGGTGTGGCCGGCATCGTGCCAACTCCGGCAACACCGGATGCCGGGGAATGGCATACCACGCAGACCATTGCCTACGACGAGGCCGCAAGGATGATCGACCTCGTCATCGGAGCGGGCGTGGACATCGTGATGACGACGGGCACATTCGGGGAGTGTGCAACGTTGACCTGGCCGGAGTTGCAGGGCTTCGTGGAATGCGTGGTTCAGGCCACGGCACGTCGCGCTCCGGTGTTTGCGGGTGTCACGACGCTCAATACACGCGACACCATCGAGCGTGCCCGCGTATTGCTGAAGTTGGGAGCCGATGGCGTCTTTGTCGGTCGTCCGATGTGGCTGGCGATGGATGACGCGGCCATCGTGCGCTACTACAGAGACCTTGCACAGGCACTGCCGCGCGTGCCTCTGGTGATCTACGACAACCACATCGCGTTCAAGGGCAAGATCTCGACGGCCGTGTATCGTGAATTGGCAAGGATTCCCGAGATCATCGCCACCAAACACATGGGTGGCTCCGCTCTGGAAGGCGACATGCTTGCAGTCGGGCACGCCATGCGCGTGCTTCCGCTCGCGCCCGAGTGGGGACCCGTCGCCGAGCGCCATCCGGAGTTGGCCCGTGCGTGCTGGTCAGGCGGAGTGGCTTGCGCCCCTGCGCCCATTGTCGCGGTCGCGCGGGCCATTGCGGCGCGCGACTGGTCGCGGGCACGGGAGATTACGGAAAAACTGAAATGGGCCGAGGCACCCATGTTTCCCAGCGGTGAACTGGGGCGCTTCATGGACTACAGCATCCAGATCGCACACATTCGTTTCAAGGCAGCGGGACTGATTGACCCCGGGCCGCCGCGACCGCCGTATCTGGATCTGCCCGCCCAATACGCGCTCGGCGCAGAAGAGTGTGGACGGCGATGGACGCAATTACAGCGCGAGTTCGCCGCCTGACCGGATCGGGCGACGCTGCAGAGCGGACAGCGGGCGTGCTGGTGACTACGGGCTCCAGAGCGCAGATGGGATAGCCGGATCGACGCCGGCAACGAAATGGAGGAGCGGATTCATGCAGTTCTACCTGGACGGCCTGCGGGGGCGCGACCCGTACCTTGCCGAGGCGTCCGACTACGCCAGAGCGCACCCGCACGGCGACGCCGTACCCGCGGAGCTCGACGTGCTGATCGTGGGCTGCGGCCCCGCGGGCCTGACGCTGGCGGCACAACTCGCGGTGTTTGCCGACATCCGCACGGCGATCGTCGAGCAGAAGGACGCGCCGCTGCACCTGGGCCAGGCCGACGGCATTGCCTGCCGCACGATGGAGATGTTCCAGGCATTCGGCTTTGCCGACAAGGTGCAGAGGGAGGCCTGCTGGATCAACGAAGTCACGTTCTGGAAGCCCGACGAACAGCGGCCCACCGAGATCGTGCGCCACGGCCGCGTGCAGGACACCGAAGACGGCCTGTCGGAATTTCCGCACGTGGTGCTGAACCAGGCGCGCGTGCACGACTTCTATCTGCAGCTGATGCGCGATTCGCCCAGCCGGCTCGAGCCGCACTATTCGCGCCGCTTGCTCGACGTGACGATCGATCCGTCGGCAACCGACTATCCGGTGACGGCGCGCATCGAGCGCATCGATGCGACGCACGCCGGGCAGGTGGAGACGGTTCGCGCACGCTACGTGGTGGGCTGCGACGGCGCCCGCAGCACGGTGCGCAAGTCGATCGGCCGCGAACTGGTGGGCGACGTGGCCAACCAGGCCTGGGGCGTGATGGACGTGCTGGCGGTGACGGACTTCCCGGACATCCGCCACAAGGCAGCGATCCAGTCCGCCAACGGCGGCAACCTGTTGCTGATTCCGCGCGAAGGCGGCTACCTGGTTCGCCTGTACGTGGAGATGGACAAACTGGGCGCCGACGAGCGCGTGGCCCAACGCAACATCACGCAGCAGCAGATCATCACCGCGGCCCGGCGCATCCTGCATCCGTACCGGCTGGACGTGAAGGAAGTTGCCTGGTGGTCGGTCTACGAGATCGGCCATCGCATCTGCGAGCGCTACGACGACGTGCCTGATGGCGCGGCGCCCGGGCGCCTGCCGCGGGTGTTCATCGCGGGCGATGCCTGTCACACGCACAGCCCCAAGGCGGGGCAGGGTATGAACTTCTCGATGCAGGACACCTTCAACCTGGGCTGGAAGCTCGCTGCCGTGCTGCGCGGCCAGTGCGCGCCGCAACTGCTGCACAGCTATTCGGCCGAACGTCAGTCGGTGGGGCACGCGCTGATCACCTTCGATCGCGAGTGGGCGAAGTTGATCAGCGACAAGCCGGCCGATGGACGCGCGGGCGGCGTGAACCCGAAGGAGTTCCAGAAGTACTTCGAGCAGCACCTGCGGTTCACCGCGGGGATGGGCACGCGGTACCGGGCCTCGGTCATTCGTGGCGAAGCCACGCACCAGGGGCTGGCCACGGGGTTCGAGCTGGGCACGCGCTTTCACTCCGCGCCCGTGGTGCGGCTCGCCGACGCCAGGCCCATGCACCTGGGCCACGTGCACCAGGCCGACGGCCGCTGGCGCCTGTACGCCTTTGCCGGCGTCAACGATCTCGCAGATCCGGACGGGGGTTTGCTCGCGCTGTGCCGGTTTCTGCAGGGCTCACCCGATTCGCCGATCCGCCGGTTCACGCGTCCCGGCGAGGATGTCGATGCGGTCTTCGACCTGCGCGCCATCTTCCAGCAGCGCCACCGCGAGATCGCCATCGGGACGCTGCCCGCCATCCTTCTGCCGCAAAAGGGCCGCTACGGCCTGCGCGACTACGAGAAGCTCTACACCGCCGACCACGAGCGCGGCCCGGACATCTTCGAGATGCGCGGCGTGAATCGCGAGCAAGGTGCGCTGGTGGTCGTGCGGCCCGACCAGTACATCGGCCACGTGCTGCCGCTGAACGCGCACGGGGAACTGACGACCTTCTTCGCGGGTTTCATGCTGCCGAACTGAGGCACGGGCCGATCAGGGGAACCCCGGGAAGGCGTGCCACGGCGGCGACCCCGGGCAGGCCCCGCCTACCGATAGATCAGCGAGGGCAGCCAGGTGGTGAGCGGCGGCCAGTAGCTCGCCACCATCAGCGCCGCCACCGCTGCCGCCACGAAAGGCATGATTGCACGGCCCACCTGGCCGAGTGACAGCCCGGCGATGCCGCAGCTCACGAACAGGCAGATGCCCACCGGCGGAGTGAGCATGCCGATGGCGAGGTTCACCACCATCAGCACGCCGAAGTGCATCGGGTCGACGCCCATGTGCACGGTGAGCGGCGCGAGCACCGGCACGAGCAGGATCAGCGCGGCGGTGGTCTCCATCACGCAGCCGATGATCAGTAGGCCCGCCATCACCAGCAGCAGCAGGCCCCAGGGCGGCAGCGCCATCGCGGCGATCGCGCTCTGCAGCATCGCGGGCGTCTGCTGCATGGCCACCAGCCAGGTGAACACTTTCGCCATCGCGATGATGAACAGGATGGTCGCCGCGATCACCTGCGACTCCACCAGCAGTGCGGGCATGTCGCGCCAGACGAGTTGCCGGTTGACCCACATCGCGACCAGCAGCGCATAGAAGACGGCCAGCGCCGCCGCCTCGGTCACCGTGACGATGCCGCTGAGGATGCCGCCCAGCACGATGACCGGCGCCCCGAGCGACCACAGGGCCTTCCTGAACGAGGCGTAGACGAAGCGCAGCGAGAACGGGCGGCGCGTGCCGTAGCCGTGGCGCAGCGCCTTCCAGATCGCCACGCCCATGAACGACAGCCCGAACAGCACGCCGACGAACAGGCCGCCGGCGAACAGTTCGGCGATCGAGACGTTGGTAAGGAAGCCGAAGATCACCATCGGGATCGACGGCGGGATGATCACGCCGATCGCGCCGCCCGCGGCCACCAGCGCCGCCGAAAAGGCTGGCGGGTAACCCTGGCGGATCATCGCCGGGATCGCCACTGCGCCGAGCGCCGCGGTGTCGGCCGCGGCCGACCCCGAAATGCCCGCGAAGAACATCGAGGCCACGATCACCGCGCAGGCGAGCCCGCCTGGCGCCCAGCCCACCAGCGAGTCGGAGAAGTCGATCAGCTGCTGCGAGATGCCGCCGCGCTCCATGATCGAGCCGGCCAGCATGAAGAGGGGCACGGCGAGAAGGTCGAACGAGTCGACGCCCGCGAAGAGCAGCTGGATGATCGTCTGGCCCAGCCCCGCCGTATCGACTTCGGGCGGAAAGACGCCTGGCGCGAGGATGAAGCCGATGGCCGGCAGGCCGATCGACAGCGCGATCGGCAGCCCCAGCGCGATCAGCAGGAACAACCCCCCGAACAGCAGCGCGACGATCATCGGGAACGCGGCTCACGCGTGGCGGTCATGTCGGCCAGCACGTGCACGATGAAGACGATTGCCGCGGCCGGAATCACCGCGTAGGGAATCGACATCGGGATCTGCAGCGAGGCCGACGTGTGTTCGGCGGCCTTGATCGTGTAGGCGGCGCCAAACCAGGCGATCAGCGCGAAGCATGCGAGCGTGAGCCACTGCAGCGCGAGCACCACCGTGCGCTGGAAGGCGGGGCCGAGGCGGTGGCCGATGCCCTGCAGGCCGATGAAGCTCGCGCGCTTGTAGGCGACCGTGCCGCCCAGGAAAGTGATCGCCACCAGCAGGTGGCGGCTCACCTCTTCCGACCAGCCGAGCGAGTCGCCTGCGTAGCGGAACACCACCTGCGCGAACAGGATCACGCAGATGGCCGCGCCGATCGCCATCAGCAGTTTTTCCACTGCGGCGTTCAGCGCGCGGCTGAGCCGCTGCAGGGCCTGCATCGGCACGTGCCTGGCGGGCGCGAGCGCTATTTCACCTCTGCCCGGATCTGCTCGACGAGCTTCTTCGTGTCGCCCGACAGCGAATCGATCACCGGCTGGGTGGCCTTGCGAAACGCCGCGAGATCCGGGTTCTCGTCGACCTGCATGCCGGCGGCCTTCAGCTCGGCCAGTTGCTGGCGCTCGTTGTCGCGAATGTAGCGCCGGCCCGCGAGCGCCGCGGTCTGGGCGCACTCGCCGACCGCCTTGCGCTCGGCAGCGGGCAGGTTGTCGACGAAGCGCTTGTTGGCCACGAACACCAGCGCTGAGTACACGTGTCGCGTGAGCGAGAGGTACTTCTGCCCGGCCTCGGGCAGCTTGGCGGCGTGGATGACGGCGATCGGGTTCTCCTGGCCGTCGATCACCCCCTGCTGCAGCTGGGTGAAGATCGGCCACGCCATCGGCGTGGGGTTGGCGCCGAGCGCGCGCCAGATCGCCAGGTGAGTCGGCGCCTCCATCGTGCGGATCTTCAGCCCCTTGAGGTCGGAGGGCTCCTTCACGTCACGTTTGGAGTTGGTGACGTTGCGAAAGCCGTTGTCGAGGAAGGCGAGCGCCACGAAGCCGGCTTTCTCGAAGCGGCGACGCAGATCCTGGCCGACCGGGCCGTCGAGCACCTTGTCGGCGGCTTCGTACGACGGAAACAGGAACGGCATCTCGAGCGCCTTGATCTCGGGCACGAAGGCCTCCACCGGACCGGTCGTGCTCACCGACATCTGCGTCGTGCCGAGCTGGATCTGCTGCAGCACCTGCGTCTCGCTGCCGAGCACCGCGGAGTGGTGAACGACCACGTCGAGCTTGCCGGGCACCTGCTTGTCCAGGCACTCCTTGAACCAGGTGGCGGCGCGCGCGTGCACGAAGGTCGGATTGACGACAATGCCGATGTTGATCTTCGTCTGGGCACTGGCCGCGCTCGCCGCGGCCAGGCACAGCGCAGCGACCGCGAACGGTGGGCGCATGCTGGGGCTCCTGGAGGAAGATGGCGGGGAACCAAGCATCACGGAAAACGCCGGACCTGTCAAAGAATCCCCGCTGGAAGCGTTGATCCGAAGGCCTGGTCATGGCTCACCCGGTCGCTGCGCGGTCACCAGCAGCACCGGATACTCGCGCGTCGATCCATCCGCGCGCGATCTTTTCATCCGGTGCGCGATGCGCACCCGGATATCCGCGAAGCCGGCGGCTTCGAGCCAGCGCGTGAGCTCGGCAGGTTCGAACCCGTGATGCATGACGCCGGGCACGTCCGGCCCGTGAAAGCTGCCGTCCTCCTTCGCGAGATCGGCGAAGGCGACCCGGCCGCCGGGGGCGAGCGCACCGTGCACGCGCGCGAGGAGGCCCGCGACGTCCTCGATGTGATGCAAAGTCATGCTGCTGAACACGAAATCGAAGGGCCCGGTGGGCAGCTGCAGCGCCAGATCCGCTTGCATGGGTTCGACATTGTGGATGTCGAGTTCGCGCAACCTGCGGCGCAGCACGTCGAGCATGCCTGTCGAGTTGTCGGCGGCGAGCAGGTGCCCGACGCTGCGTGCGAGCAATCCGGTGACCAGTCCGGTTCCGCAGCCGAACTCCATCGCCTGCTCGGTGCCCACGAGAGGGACGGCCTCGAGGATCTCATTCGCGACGGCGCGAGCCAGCGCCGTGTGCCCCGGATCTGCCTCCCAGGTCGAGGCAACGGCATCGAAATGCGCCGCGCTGGCGCGACTCGTGGCGTGCGGCTCG
>JAJTYR010000027.1 GCA_021463505.1 Burkholderiaceae bacterium
GCCCGCCGCCGTGGACATCCCTGCATCGCAGTACTTCAACCCGCAGCCGATCCACTTATCTCAGCCCGGATTGTGTTCAGATGAGCGGGGCCACCTCTGCCAATGCAATAGCCGGTTTCATTCCTCATCTCTCCTCGTAAGCAATCCAGTTTATTGTTGTCGCATCTGACGCTTCCAGGACCACTGCGACATACCGAATCGGACCCGGAATCGGACTTCCTGCTCTTCTTTGTTGTGTGCGGACTCGGCCGGTTAGCGCTATACGCAAATCATCGCAGGGTCAAGGATGCTGCCAACAGGATGAGCCTCTGGGACTAACCTCTGGGCAGGCGCCTCATCCGCGCACCGCGTAGTCGATCGTGAGCGGCGCGTGGTCGGAGAAGCGCTGCGCGGTGAAGATCTCGGCGCGCTTCGCCTTCGCCGCGACGCCCGGCGTCGCGATCTGGTAATCGAGGCGCCACCCGACGTTCTTCGCCCAGGCCTGCCCGCGGTTGCTCCACCAGGTGTACTGCTCCGGGCGCGGGTCGAGCCGCCGGAACACGTCGACGAAGCCGACCTCGTCGAACACCCCGGTGAGCCAGGCGCGTTCCTCGGGCAGGAAACCCGAGTTCTTCTGGTTGCCGCGCCAGTTCTTCAGGTCGATCTCGCGGTGCGCGATGTTCCAGTCGCCGCACAGGATGATCTCGCGCCCGCTCTCGACCAGTTCGCGCAGGTGCGGCCTGAACTGGGCCATGAAGCGGAACTTCGCCGCCTGCCGCTCTTCCGAGCTCGACCCCGACGGCACGTAGACCGAGATCGCGGTGAAGGCGCCGAAGTCGGCCTCGACGTAGCGCCCCTCGGCGTCGAACTCGGCGCTGCCGAAGCCGGTGCGCACCGCCTGCGGCCGGCGGCGACTGTACAGGCCGACGCCGCTGTAGCCCTTCTTCTGCGCCAGGTGGAAGTGCCCGCGCAGCCCGCCCACTTCGCGCAGCGTCTCGTCGAGATCGGCCTCCTGCGCCTTGACTTCCTGCACGCACAGCACGTCGGCGCGCTGCGCCGCCGCCCATTCGAGCCAGCCCTTGCGGGCGGCCGAGCGAATGCCGTTCAGGTTCAGCGTGACGACCCGTATCATTGCGCCGGTCGAATCCGTACGTGACGGGGTGGTGTCTTGGCAGACGATCTGCGCGCGCAGTTTATCCGGTTCGCCGTGGACAACGGCATCCTGCGTTTCGGCGAGTTCCGCACGAAAGCCGGGCGGCTGTCGCCGTACTTCTTCAACGCCGGGCTGTTCAACGACGGCGCCTCGCTCGGGCGGCTCGCGCAGTTCTACGCCGCAACACTGCTGGCCGCCGAGCGCGCCGGGCAGGTGCGTTTCGACATGCTGTTCGGCCCGGCCTACAAGGGCATCACGCTGGCCAGCGCCACCGCAGTGGCGCTGGCGCACGCCGGGCGCAACGTCGCGTTCGCATTCAACCGCAAGGAGGCCAAGGACCACGGCGAAGGCGGCGCGCTCATCGGTGCACCGCTGGCCGGTCGCGTCGTCGTCGTCGACGACGTGATCAGCGCCGGCACCTCGGTGCGCGAATCGGTCGAGCTGATTCGCGCGCACGGCGCCGAGCCGGCGGCAGTGCTGATCGCGCTCGATCGGCAGGAACGCAGCGGCGACGCCGAGCGCATCGGCGAGCGTTCGGCAGCGCAGGAAGCCGAGCGGCTCTACGGCATCCCGGTGCTGTCGATCGCCGCCCTCGCCGACCTGCTCGACTACCTGGGTTCGAGCGAGGCCCGTGGCGCGGGCCTCGCGGCGCATCGCGACAGCGTGGCGGCCTACCGCGCGCGCTACGGGCTGCGCGCCCCCGGCTGAAAGTCAGCCGAGCCTGCGCCTGAGCAACTCGTTGACCTGCTGCGGATTGGCCTTGCCGCGACTGGCCTTCATCACCTGACCCACCAGCGCATTGAAAGCCTTCTCCTTGCCGGCACGGAATTCCTCGACCGACTTCGGGTTGGCGGCGAGCACCTGGTCGACGATCTTCCCGATCGCGCCGGCATCGCTGATCTGCTCGAGCCCGCGCGATGCAATGATCCGGTCGGCGAGGTCGTCGCCGCCCGGCGGCTCGGCCCACATCGCCGCGAACACGTCGCGCGCGATCTTGCCGGAGATCGTCCCGTCCTGGATTCGCGCCAGCAGCCGGGCCAGCTGGCCGGCTGACACCGGGCAGGCGCCCATGCCGATGCCGTCGCGATTCAGCGCCGCCGCGACATCGACCATGACCCAGTTGGCAGCCGCCTTGGCCCGGGCCGCCGGATCGGCATTTGCGTCCCCGCCGCCGGCCAGCGCCGCAACGACCGCATCGAAGTAGGCCGCGGTCTCGCGGCTGGCGGTCAACGTCGTCGCGTCGTAGCCCGACAGCCCCAGGGCCTCGACGAAGCGACGGCGCATGTCGGCGGGCAGCTCGGGCAGCGCAGCCCTGACCGTTTCGATCCATGCCGGCTCGATGAGCAGCGGCGGCAGGTCGGGGTCGGGAAAGTAGCGGTAGTCGTGCGCCTCTTCCTTGCTGCGCATCGAGCGCGTTTCGTCGCGGTCGGGATCGTAGAGCCGCGTCTCCTGGACGACGCGCCCGCCGTCCTGGATCAGCTCGATCTGCCGCCGCACCTCGAAGTCGATGGCGCGCTCGAGAAAGCGGAAGGAATTCAGGTTCTTGATCTCGCAGCGTGTCCCGTATTCGGCCCGCCCGGCCGGACGCACCGAGACGTTCGCGTCGCAACGGAACGACCCTTCCTGCATGTTGCCGTCGCAGATGCCCAGCCACACGACCAGCCCGTGCAGCGCCTTCGCATAGGCGACCGCCTCCTTCGCCGAGCGCATGTCGGGCTCGGTGACCACTTCCAGCAACGCCGTGCCGGCGCGATTCAGGTCGATGCCGGACATGCCGTGGAAGTCTTCGTGCAGCGACTTGCCGGCATCCTCCTCCAGGTGCGCGCGCGTCAGTCGCACGAAGCGCTCCTGCTGGCCGGCGCGCTCGTCGGCCATCCACGCGATCGCGAGCCCGCCGCCGGCGACCACCGGAAGCTCGTACTGGCTGATCTGGTAGCCCTTGGGCAGGTCGGGATAGAAATAGTTCTTGCGCGCGAACACCGAGCGCTGCGCGATGCGCGCGCCGACCGCGATCCCGAAACGGATCGCGCACTCGACCGCCGCGCGGTTGGCCACCGGCAGCACGCCCGGCAGTGCGAGGTCGATCGCGCAGGCCTGCGTGTTCGGCTCGGCGCCGAACACGGTGGAAGCACCCGAAAAGATCTTCGAGCGCGTGTCCAGCTGGACGTGCGTCTCGAGGCCGATGACGATTTCCCACTGCATGCCTGTCGCGCCCGTTTCGCCCGGAAAGCGCCGCGTCAGGGCCGGGCGCAGCGGCCGGTGGCCGGATCGAACATCACCGGCCAGGCGTTGTCGTAGATGCCCGGCGTGCAGTGCTTCGCACAGCCGGCGTGGCCCATCGTGACGCGCCGCGGATCCTGCCAGATCATCAGCTTGCAGCCGCTGCCGTCGCGCTCGGCCAGTTCGACGTGCGGGCGGCTGCGCGTCTGGCGAAACGACGCCAGCTCGAAGGCGCAGTTGCCGCGGCGGCCGATGCGCATCTGCCACGAAAGCGCCTGCACCTGGTTGCCGCGCACCAGCAGCCGCGCGCTCTCGTGAAAACCGTCTTCCTCGGTCTGGCTGCAGGTGCCGTCGAGGTCGATCGGTCGATCGGCGATCGGCGTCGGTCGCAACGGCGCCGTCCCCGGCCCGGACGCGGGTGTGATCAGCCCGCAAGCGCCCAGCGCGGCCAGCAGCACGGCGAGCACCGCCCGCGAGAACGCCCGGGCGATCACACCGGCCTCCGCAGGTGCCAGTCGGTGGCCTGCTGGAAGCGATGCGCCGCATTGAGCAGGCGCGCCTCGTCGAACCACTGCCCGATCAGCTGCAGGCCCACCGGACGCCCGCCCTGCCCGAACCCCGCCGGCACCGACATCCCCGGCAGTCCGGCGAGCGAGGCCGGCAGCGTGTAGATGTCGCCCAGGTAGTTTGCCACCGGGTCGTCGACGATCGCGCCGATGTCCCAGGCCACCGTGGGCGCGACCGGCCCGGCGACGAGATCCACCGTCTCGAACACGCGGCGGAAATCGTCGGCGACGAGACGGCGCAGCTTCTGCGCCTGCAGGTAATACGCGTCGTAGTAGCCGTGCGACAGCACGTAGGTGCCCACCAGCACGCGCCGCTTCACCTCGGCGCCGAATCCTTCGGCGCGCGTGCGGCAGTACATGTCGTGAAGGTCGGCGTACTGCGCGGCGCGATGGCCGTAGCGCACGCCGTCGAAACGACTGAGGTTGCTCGAGGCCTCGGCCGGCGCAATCACGTAGTAGGCCGGGATCGACAGCTCGGTCTGTGGCAGCGACACCTCGACCGATACCGCGCCCAGTCGGCGGAACGCGTCGATCGCCGCCTCGACGGCGACACGCACGTCGTCCGACAGGCCCGCGCCGAAGAACTCGCGCGGCACGCCGATGCGCAGGCCCTGGATCGGGCGGTCGAGCGCGCGCCCGAAATCCTCGCCGGGGCGATCGACGCTGGTCGAATCGCGCCGATCGAGCCCGACCATCGCGCCGAGCACCGTGGCGCAGTCTTCGGCGCTGCGCGCGATCACGCCCGCCTGATCGAGACTGGACGCGAACGCGATCATCCCGTGGCGCGAAACGCGGCCGTAGGTCGGCTTGATGCCGGTGACGCCGCACATCGCGGCGGGCTGGCGGATCGAGCCACCAGTGTCGGTACCGGTGGCCGCGGACACCAGGCCGGCAGCCACGGCGGCGGCCGAACCGCCCGAGGAGCCGCCGGGAATCGCGGCGCGATCCCAGGGATTGCGCACCGGCCCGAAGTGCGAATGCTCGCTCGAGCCACCCATCGCGAATTCGTCGCAGTTGGTCTTGCCCAGGCACACGGTGCCGGCGCCCGCCAGCCGCTCGACCACCGCGGCGTCGAACGGGCTGACGTAGTGCCCGAGCATCTTCGAGCCCGCGGTCGAGCGCCAGCCGCGCGTGACGAACACATCCTTGTGCGCGACCGGCACGCCGAGCAGCGCGCCGCCTTCGCCGCGCGCGCGCCGCGCATCGGCCGCGCGTGCCTGCGCCCGCGTGAGTTCGGGCTGCACGTCGATGAAGGCGTTCAGGTCGCTGGCCGCGATGCGCGCCAGCCGATCGTCGGCGAGTTCGAGCGCCGAGACCTCGCCACGCGCGAGCCGCCCGGCCAGCGCGTGCAACGAATCGGCGGCGGGCCGCGTTGCCGTCACGTCGTGCTCACGTCGTGCACGGCGCGCTCATTCGAGCACGCGCGGTACCAGGTACAGGCCGCGCTCCACGCTGGGCGCCGCCGCCTGGTACTCGTCACGCCGCTGAGGCGCGTCGGCCACGTCGTCGCGCAGGCGCAGCGCCATTTCGACCGGATGCGTCATCGGTTCGACGCCGCGGGTGTCGACCGCCTGCAGCCGCTCGATCAGCCCGAACACCGCGTCGAGTTGCGCGAGCGTGCGTGCCGCCTCGTCCTCGCCCAGCCCGATGCGGGCGAGCAGGGCGATGCGCTTGACGTCATCGAGGGTCAGGGACATGGGTCGATGCGGACGGGATGCGGGGGAAACCTCGGAAAGTCCCGGGGAAGTCGACCGCGCGACACTTGCGGCGAAGCCCACCGGATCGGCGGTCGCATCGCAAAAAACCGCCGTGTTTGCAAGGAATTATACGGTATCATTCAACGCCAATTGAGAAGTCTTTTGCGCTGCAGCAGGACGGCCGTCGCACCCGGGCTCGCCAAGGAGACGGCACGAGCGTTCGCCGCGTACGAGCGAAACCTTCGACACTGCACGGAAGCGAAATGCTCGGTTTCTTGCGCAAGTATTTCTCCACCGACCTGGCCATCGACCTCGGCACGGCCAACACGCTGATCTACGTGCGTGGCAAGGGCATCGTGCTGAACGAACCCTCGGTGGTCGCGATCCGCCAGGAAGGCGGCCCCAGCGGCAAGCGCACGATCGCTGCGGTCGGCTCCGAGGCCAAGCAGATGCTCGGGCGCGTGCCCGGCAACATCGAGGCGATCCGCCCGATGAAGGACGGCGTGATCGCTGACTTCACCGTCACCGAGCAGATGCTCAAGCAGTTCATCAAGCTGGTGCACGAGTCGCGGCTGTTCTCGCCGAGCCCGCGCATCATCATCTGTGTGCCCTGCGGCTCCACGCAGGTCGAGCGCCGCGCGATCCGCGAATCGGCGCTCGGCGCCGGCGCTTCGCAGGTGTTCCTGATCGAGGAACCGATGGCCGCCGCGATCGGCGCCGGCCTGCCCGTCTCGGAAGCCGCCGGCTCGATGGTGGTCGACATCGGCGGTGGTACCACGGAGGTCGGCGTCATCTCGCTCGGCGGCATGGTCTACAAGGGTTCGGTGCGCGTCGGCGGCGACAAGTTCGACGAGGCGATCATCAACTACATCCGCCGCAACTACGGCATGCTGATCGGCGAACCGACGGCCGAAGCGATCAAGAACACGATCGGCTCGGCGTTCCCCGGCTCCGAGATCCGCGAGATGGAAGTCAAGGGTCGCAACCTGTCCGAAGGCATCCCGCGCAGCTTCACGATCACCTCGAACGAAATCCTCGAGGCGCTCACCGATCCGCTGAACCAGATCGTGTCGGCGGTGAAGATCGGCCTCGAGCAGACACCGCCCGAACTGGGTGCCGACATCACCGAGCGCGGCATCATGCTCACCGGTGGCGGCGCGTTGCTGCGCGACCTCGATCGCCTGCTGATCGAGGAGACCGGCCTCCCGGTGCTGGTGGCCGAGGATCCACTGACCTGCGTCGTGCGCGGCTGCGGCATGGCGCTCGAACGCATGGAAAAGCTCGGCACCATCTTCACCAGCGAGTAACGCCTGCCCCGCAGGCCCTCGTAGCGTCCGCGAGGCCCTTCCGGCGTGGAACACAGCCCGCCTCCGTTCTTCAGACAAGGCCCGTCCGCAAACGCCAGGCTGCTGTTCTTCTCGCTGCTCGCGATCGCCCTGCTCGTCGTCGATTCCAGGCTCGATGTGCTGGGGCGCCTGCGCCAGGGCATCGCGACGGTGCTCTACCCGGTGCAGCGCACGCTGCTGGTGCCGCGCGACGTGACCCGCGTGGGCGCCGAATACCTGGCCGACGTCGGCCGCTTGCGCGCCGAGAACGCCGAGTTGCGCCGCCTCGAGACGGCCAACGCCAACGCGCTGCTGCAGACCGAACAGCTGGTGGCGGAGAACCAGCAGTTGCGGCAGTTGCTGGCGATGCGCGAGCGCACCGCGATCCGTTCGGCGGTCGCCGAGGTGCTGTACGACACCCGCGACGCGTTTTCCCGCAGGCTGGTGCTCGACAAGGGACAGCAGAACGGCGTGATCGCCGGACAGCCGGTGATCGACGCCTCCGGCGTCGTCGGCCAGGTCACGCGGGTCTACCCGCTGTCGAGCGAGGTCACGCTGGTCACCGACCGCCGATCGACGATCCCGGTCGAAATCCGCCGCACCGGCGAGCGCTCGGTCGCCTTCGGCGGCTCGCCCGACGGCACGATCGAATTGCGCTACCTGCGCACCAGTGCCGACGTGCGCGAGGGCGACCTGCTGGTCACCTCGGGGCTCGACGGACTGTTCCCGCCCGGGCTGCCGGTCGGCACGGTGCGCTCGATCGAGGCCGGCTCGTCGGCGTTCGTGCGCGTGCTGGTCGAGCCGGCCGCGCATGCCGAGCGCACGCGGCTGCTGCTGATCCTGCTGGCCGAGCCGCAGGCCCAGGGAGCGTCGCCGCCGTCCGAGGAACCCGCTGCCGAGTCGCGCCGCCGGCGCCGCGGGAGCTGACGCCATGCAGATGCGTCCGCACTACCTGCTGCTGCCCGCGAACCGGGCGTTCATCACGTTCACGATGGCCTCGGCGTTCCTGCTGAACGTGCTGCCCTGGGGGCGTGCCACCGGCGTGCCCGACCTCCTCGCGCTGGTGCTGGTATTCTGGAACATCCATCAACCGAGAATGGTCGGCATCGGCATTGCGTTCCTGTTCGGGCTGCTGATGGACGTGCACGACGCCGCGCTGCTCGGCGAGCATGCGCTGGCGTACACGCTGCTCTCGTACGGCGCGCTGAGCCTGCACCGGCGGGTGCCGTGGTTCCACGTTCCCGGCCAGATGGCGCACGTGCTGCCGCTGTTCCTGCTCACGCAACTGGTGCTGCTCATGGTGCGCCTGGCCGTCGGCGGCAGCTTCCCGGGCTGGCCGTGGTTCCTGCAGAGCTTCAGCTGCACGCTGTTGTGGCCGCTGGCTCACTGGTTGCTGCTGGCGCCGCAACGGCGCGCCGTCGACCGCGACGAGAACCGGCCGATCTGACCCCTGCCGCGAGATGCTCGAAGTCCGCGACACCGAGCGCGATCTGTACCGGCTGCGGCTGCGACTGGCGATCGCGATGGGCCTGGTGCTGGTCTGCTTCGGCCTGCTCGTGGGGCGCTTCGTCTACCTGCAGGTCTACCGCTACGCGGACTTCCACGCACAGGCCGAGGACAACCGCATCGCGCTGGTCCCGGCACCACCGGCACGCGGCCTGATCTTCGATCGCAACGGCGTGCTGCTGGCCGAGAACGTGTCGGCCTACACGCTCGAGATCTCGCCCAAGCGCGTCGGCCGGCTCGACGACACGATCGCCGCGCTGTCGGGCATCGTCGAGATCACCGCGCGCGACCGGCAGCGCTTTCGCCGCCTGCTCGAGGACTCGCGCAGCTCCGACAGCGTGCCGCTGAAAGTGCGCCTCACCGACGAGGAGGTCGCGCGTCTGGCAGTGAACCGCTTCCGCTTCCCCGGCGTGGAGATCCGCGCGCGGCAGTTCCGCAACTACCCGCTCGTCGAGAGCGCCGCGCACGTGATCGGGCACATCGGCCGCATCTCGCCCGACGACAAGCGCCGGCTCGAGGAACAGGATCTGCTGTCGAACTACGCGGGCTCGACGCACATCGGCAAGGTGGGCATCGAGGCATCGTACGAGTCCGCGCTGCACGGGCGGGTCGGCTTCGAGGAGGTCGAGGTTTCGGCGGGCGGTCGCATCGTGCGCACGCTGTCGCGCAAGCCGCCGGTGCCCGGCTCGAACCTGGTGCTGTCGATCGACATCCGCCTGCAAAAACTCGCCGAAGAGCTCTATGCCGGACGGCGCGGCGCACTGGTGGCGATCGAGCCGAAGTCCGGCGACGTGCTCGCCTTCGTCTCGCGCCCCTCGTTCGACCCCAACCTGTTCGTCGACGGCATCGACACGCAGACCTGGCAGGCACTGAACGACGACCCCGACAAGCCGCTGCTGAACCGGCCACTGCGCGGCACCTACCCGCCCGGCTCCACCTACAAGCCGTTCATGGCCCTGGCGGCGCTCACGACCGGCGCACGCACACCGCAGGACACGATTTCCGATCCCGGCTACTTCCAGCTCGGCAACCACCGCTTCCGTGACTCCAAACCGGCGGGTCACGGCACCGTCGACCTGCGCAAGTCGATCGTCGTCTCCAGCGACACCTATTACTACAAGGTCGCCTACGACATGGGCGTCGACCGGATCCACGACTTCATGAAACCCTGGGGGTTCGGCCAGCTCACCGGCATCGACCTCGAGCACGAGAACACCGGCGTGCTGCCCTCGTCGCAGTGGAAACTCAAGCGCTTCCGGCAGAAGTGGTTTCCCGGCGAGACGCCGTCGATCGGCATCGGCCAGGGGTACAACGCCTTCACGATCCTGCAACTGGCGCACGCGACGGCCACGCTGGCCAACGACGGCATCGTCATGCGCCCGCACGTCGTGCAGACGATCGAGGATCCGCTCACGCACACGCGGCAGCGCACGGTGCCCTCGGAAAGCTACCGCATCGAGCTGCGGCGCGACTACCTCGATCTCGTCAAGAGCGCGCTGGTCGACGTCAACCGCTTCGGCACCGGGCGCATCGCGTTCGCCAACACCGGGTACGTCGCGGCGGGCAAGACGGGCACCGCGCAGGTGATCGGCATCCGGCAGGGCGAGCGCTACGACGCCCGGCGCATCGCCGAACGCCATCGTGACCACTCGCTGTTCATGGCGTTCGCGCCGGCCGACGACCCGAAGATCGCGGTGGCGATCATCGTCGAGAACGGCGGCTTCGGGGCGCAGGCCGCCGCACCGATCGCGCGCAAGCTGTTCGACTTCCACCTGCTCGGCAAGCTGCCGGGCGACGTGCCCGAAGACCTGCTGCCCAGGCTGCTCGACGAAGCCGAGCTGCGCGACGTGCCGGTGAGCGTCGAACCCGAGCAGGTCGCCGAGCCGGAGCCCCGGCCGTGATCCACGAGCAGCCCTCGCTCTGGGAGCGACTGCGCCCGCACGTGCTGGTGTTCGACGGGCCGTTGACGCTGGCGCTGGCGCTGCTCGCGACGCTCAGCCTGATCAACATGTACTCGGCGGGGCTCGACTTCGACGGACGCCTGGCCGATCACGGGCGCAACCTGCTGATCGCGTTCGCGATCATGTGGGTCGCAGCGAGCCTGCCGCTGCGCTGGGTCCAGAGTTCGGCGGTGCCGGTCTATCTGGTCGGCCTGGCGCTGCTGGTCGCGGTGGCGCTGTTCGGCGACATCTCCAAGGGCGCGCGGCGCTGGCTCGATCTCGGTGTCACGCGCATCCAGCCCTCGGAACTCATGAAGATCGCGATGCCGCTGATGCTCGCCTGGTATTTCCAGCAGCGTGAAGGCGCCCGCGGCTGGGCCGACTTCGCCGTCGCCGGCGTGCTGCTCGCGCTTCCGGTCTGGTTGATCGCCCGCCAGCCCGACCTGGGCACCGCCCTGCTGGTGTCGAGCGCCGGAGCCTATGCGATCTTCTTCGCAGGGCTGAGCTGGAAGGTGATTGCCGGCGGCATCGGCGCCGTCGTGGCCGCGATGCCGGTGCTGTGGTCGGCCATGCACGACTACCAGCGCCACCGCGTCCTGATGATGATCGACCCGTCGTCCGATCCGCTGGGCAAGGGTTTCCACGTGATCCAGTCGACGATCGCGGTCGGCTCGGGCGGCATCTGGGGCAAGGGCTGGACCGCCGGCACGCAGGCGCACCTCGAATTCATTCCCGAACGCACCACCGACTTCATCTTCGCCGTGTTCTCGGAGGAGTTCGGCCTCGTCGGCAACCTGGTGCTGCTGGCGGTCTACCTGCTGCTGATCGGCCGTGGCCTGGTGATCGCCGCCAGCGGCGCGAACATCTTCGCGCGCCTGCTCGCGGGATCGATCACGCTGATCTTCTTCACCTACACGTTCGTCAACATCGGCATGGTCTCGGGCATCCTGCCGGTGGTCGGCGTGCCACTGCCGCTGATGTCCTACGGCGGCACCGCGATGGTCACGCTCGGATTCGGCGCCGGCCTGCTGATGGCCATCGGCAGGCAGCGCAAGCTGGTTCAGACCTGAGCGCGCGCACCGCGCGGGCGCACCCGCCTCACTCTCCGGCCACGCGCAGCATGATCTTGCCGATGTGCCTCGACGACTCCATCAGTTCGTGCGCGCGCGCCGCGTCGGCCAGCTCGAACGTCTCGTGGATCACCGGGCGCACCTTGCCGGCGGCGAGCAGCGGCCAGACCTGCCCGCGCAACTGCGTGGCGATCTGCGCCTTGTCGGCCGCACTGCGCGGACGCAGCGTCGAGCCGGTCCAGGTGAGGCGCTTGACCATCAGCGGCGTGCAATCGACCTCGGCCTTCGGCCCGTTCAGGAACGCGATCTGCACCAGACGGCCCTCGACCGCGAGCGCCTTGAAGTTGCGCGCGATGTAGTCCCCGCCCACCATGTCGAGGATCAGGTCGACGCCACGCCGGCCGGTGAGCGCGGCGATGCGCTCGACGAAATCCTCGCGGCGGTAATCGATCGCCGCGCTGGCGCCGTGCCGCTCGCACACGGCGGCCTTCTCGGGGCCGCCCACCGTGGTGTAGACGGTGGCGCCGTGCGCGTGCGCCAGCTGGATCGCCGTCAGGCCAATGCCGGACGAGCCACCGTGCACGAGGAACGTCTCCCCGGCCGCGAGCCGACCGCGCTCGAACACGTTGGTCCAGACGGTGAAGAAATTCTCCGGCAGTGCGGCGGCCTCGAGCAGCGACAGGCCCTGCGGCACCGGCAGCGCCTGGCCGGCCGGTGCCACCGCGTATTGCGCGTAGCCGCCGCCGTTGGTCAGCGCGCAGACCGCGTCGCCGATCTTCGGTTCGCTGACGCCCTCGCCCAGCGCCACGACGTGCCCCGACACCTCGAGGCCGATCACCGGGGAGGCGCCGGGCGGCGGCGGATAGCGTCCCTGCCGCTGTGCGACGTCGGGACGATTGACGCCGGCCCAGGCCACGCGGATCAGCACTTCGCCGGCCGCGGGCGCGGGCACCGGCATGCGGCCGGCACGCAGGACCGACGGCGCGCCACCGGCGCCGTGATCGACGAATTCCATCATTGCCGGGATCTGAGTCATCACCTGATCCGGATGCTTGCACAGGCCGGCCGCGTCGCGCATAGTCGCGCGACCGGAGGCTCGTGACCGAGGAAGCAGAGGTGGCCACCATACACAATTCCGCCGGTGCGGACTACGCCTTCCTGGAAGGCGGGCGAGCCTTCTCGTCGGGCGTGATCGCGCTGCCCGGCTTCGAGATCGTGCGGGCGCGCTTCGCGCGCCTGTTGCCGATCGCCGAGGGCTTCGAGGCCATTGCCGCGCACCTGCGCGAACGCCACCGTCCGCTCACCGCATTGTGCGCGGCCGAGTTGCGCTCGACTGCGCCGGTCGGCCCCGCCGACTTCGGCGCGTTCAACGCCGGCTGGGTCGAAGTACTCGCACGCTGGGGCCTGTTTCGCAATGACCTGAATCCGGTGGCGCGCAGCAACGTCTGTCCGGTGCACGACGCACCGGCGCAGCCCGGCTTTCACGCGTTCAGCTACACGGTGCCCACCAGCACGGCACACGCCGGCTTCCTGACCACCTCGGACCACGCGGCCGACGCGCCGGGGCCGCGCAGTTTCGTGATCGCCGGCTACGCCGACTGGGAGCCGGGCACGCCATTCCCGGAAGGCATCGTCGCGTACCGCGACACCTCGCCGGCCGGTCTGGCGCGCAAGGCGGCCTGCGTGCTCGACGGCCTGCAGCGCAACGCGGCCGCGCTCGGCGGCAACTGGGATGCGGTGACCGCGATCCAGGTCTACACCGCGCACGAGATCGGGGCGCTGGTGGCCGGCCAGTTCGTGCCGCGCGGCCTCGCGCGGCTCGGCATCGACTGGCACGTCTGCCGCCCGCCGCTGGACGGCCTCGAATTCGAGATCGACGTGCGCTGCGTGCGTCGTGAGCTGGTCATCGATTGAGCGCACACGGGGAGAACCGATGGCGGACATCAGCGGCGGCGAACTGATCGCGCGCATGCTCCGGATCGAAGGCGTCGAGAAGGTCTTCGGCATCATCGACGGCACGTACTTCGGTTTCTACTCGGCGCTGCACCGGCTGGGCATCGAGATCGTCACCCCGCGCCACGAGACCAGCGCCGCGCACATGGCCGGTGCCTATGCGCGGCTCACCGGCAGGCTGGGCGTGTGCATGGCCAGCAACGGCCCCGGCGTCGCCAACCTGCTGCCCGGCCTGGTGGTGGAACAGGCCGAAGGCAACCGGGTGCTCGCGATCACCAGCGCGCGGCGCATCGGCATCGCCGGCGCCGAGCGGCCCGGCGCCTACCAGAACTTCGACCAGACCGGCGTGATCGCACGCCTGGCGAAGTCGAGCGTTGCGGTGCCTGCATTCGAGCGCATCGGCGAGCTCGTGCGCAGGGCGCTGCGCCGCAGCTGGGAAGGCCGCCCGGGCGTGGTCCACGTCGACGTGCCCGAGAGCATCATGAACGGCAAGTTCAAGGACGCCGGCGCGCCGCTGCAGCCGCCGCAGCGCTACCGCCGCGCCGACCCGCTGGTGCCCGCGGCTGCGCAGGTCGCCAGCGCGGCACAGTGGCTGGCGCAGGCGCAGGCGCCGGCGGTGCACGCAGGCAGCGGAGTCGTCCACGCGGGTGCCTGCGATGCGCTGCGCCGTGTGGCCGAAGCGCTGCAGGCGCCGGTCACGACCAGCTGGGCGGCCCGTGGCGTGCTGCCCGAGACCTCGCCGCTGGCGCTTCCGATGGTGCACATCGAGTTGAACCACCGCGTGCGCAACGAAGCCGACACGATGCTGATCGTGGGTTCGCGCGTCGGCGAAACCGACTGGTGGGGCAAGCCGCCGTACTGGCGCGACGCGGCCGCGCAGAAGACGATCCAGGTCGACATCGACGGCGAGGCGCTCGGCATGAACCGGCCGGTCGACCTGGCGATCGTCGCCGACGCGCACTCGTTCCTCGAACAGCTGGCCGACGAACTCGAACGCCGCCGCGACGAGATCCGGCTCGACGAGCGCCGCGCGCGCATGGAGCGCTACGCCAGGGCGATGCGCGAAGACCGCGCGCGCTGGGACAAGGCGCTCGCCGACGCCTCGGTGCCGATGAATCCGGCACACGTGGCCCATGCCTGCCGCGAGGTGTTTCCCGACGACACCGTGCTGGTGGCCGATGGCGGCAACGCGGCGGTCTGGACGATGTTTCATTGGCAGGTCAGGCAGCCGAACACGCTGCTGTCCACCTTCAAGTTCGGCATGCTGGGCGCGGGCGTGGCGCAGGCGCTCGGGGCCGCGGCCGCGCGCCCCGGGCGCCCGGTGTGCTGCATCATCGGCGACGGCGCGATGGGCTTTCATCCACAGGAGATCGAGACGGCGGTGCGCAACCGACTGCCGGTGATCTACCTGGTGCTGTGCGACCGGCAGTGGGGCATGGTCAAGATGAACCAGCAGTTCATGCTCAAGCCGCTGAAGACGATGCTCGTGAAGTCGCTCGGCCCCGAAGAGACCATCAAGGCCGACCTCGGCGAAATCGAGTTCGACCGTCTCGCGCAGGCGATGGGCGCGCACGGCGAGCGCGTTGCCGACCCGCGCGAACTGCGCCCGTCGCTCGGGCGCGCGATCGCATCCGGCACCTGCGCGGTCATCCACGTCGACGTCGACCCGGTGCGGCACATGTGGGCCCCGGGCCTGATCCACTTCAAGAAGATGCACGAAGAACCCCGGGGCCGCTGAGCCGCGCTCGATGAGCGAAATCGATCTCGTCCGCCTGAACTTCAGCCCGCAGTCGCTCGCGGTTCTCAACGGTATCCTCGCGCTGGTGCTGTTCGGCGTGGCGCTCGACATGAAGGTGTCCGACTTCAGGGCAGTTGCGGCTGCCCCGCGCGCAACCCTGATCGGCATGCTGGGACAGTTCCTGCTGCTGCCGGCGGTGGGCTGGGCGATCGGCATGGTGCTGAAACCGGCCCCGAGCATTGCGCTCGGGCTGATCCTCGTGGCCGCGTGCCCCGGGGGGAACATCTCGAATTTCCTGACCCACTTCGCGCGCGGCAACACCGCGCTGTCGATCACGATGACCTCGATCTCGACGGTCGCGTCGCTGCTGTTCACGCCGTTCAACCTGGCGTTCTGGGGAAGTCTCAATCCGGACACCGCGCGCATCCTCACCGACGTGGCCCTGAATCCGCTCGACGTGCTGGTCACGATCGTTTTCCTGCTCGGCATCCCCGCGGCGCTGGGCATGAGCGTGGCGCACTGGTTCCCGGCCGTGGCCGGGCGCGCCCACCGGCCGGCGAAGATCCTCTCGCTGCTGTTCTTCGGCGTCTTCGTGATCGGAGCGCTCGCCGGCAACTGGACGTACTTCATCGACTACGTCGGACGCGTGGTGCTCGTGGTGTTCCTGATGAACGCACTCGGCCTGCTGGGTGGCTACTGGAGCGGGCGCCTCGCCGGCCTGCCGGAAGCCGATTGCCGCGCCACCGCGATCGAGGTCGGCATCCAGAACTCGGGCTTCGGGCTGATCCTCGTCTTCAACTTCTTCGGCGGCATGGGCGGCATGGCGATCGTCGCAGCCTGGTGGGGCATCTGGCACATCCTGAGCGGCCTGGCGCTCGCGACCTGGTGGCGCCGCCGCTCGCCGCGCGTGTTCGCCGCGTGAGCGCCGACCCGCGAGCGGACACCGCCGGCGCGCACGCACCGATGAGCACCGGCGTCTTCGTGACGGGCGCCGGCGGCTACCTGGGCCGCCAGCTGGTGGCTGCGCTCGCCGCGGCCAGTGTCGAGGTGCTCGCAGCCGACGTGCGCGAATGCCCGCCCGCACGGCGCCTGCACGGGGTTCGCTACCTGGTCGCCGACGTGCGCGCACCCGGGCTCGCGCAGGCGATGCACGGCTGCGACACGGTGGTCCATCTCGCCTCGATCGTCACGCCGGGTCCCGGCAGCACCCGCGAACACGAGTATTCGGTCGACGTGCTCGGCACGCGCAACGTGCTCGACGCCTGCCTGACCGCCGGTGTCCAGCGCATCGTCGTCAGCTCGAGCGGCGCGGCCTACGGCTACCACGGCGACAATCCGGCGTGGATCACCGAAGACCAGCCGCTGCGCGGCAACGACGCGTTCGCCTATGCGCGCCACAAGCGCCTGGTCGAGGAAATGCTCGCCCGTTACCGTGTGGAGCATCCGGCGCTGGGCCAGGTGGTGTTTCGCATCGGCACGATCCTCGGCGAGACGACTCGCAACCAGATCACCGACCTGTTCGAAAAACCGTTGCTGATCGCCATTCGCGGTTCGGACAGCCCGTTCGTGTTCGTCTGGGACCAGGACGTGGTCGGCGCGATCCTGCACGCACTCGGCAGCGATCGCAACGGCGTCTACAACCTCGCCGGCGACGGTGCGCTCACCGTGCGCGAGATTGCCGATCGTCTGGGCAAGCGCTGCCTCGTGCTGCCCGCCTGGCTGCTGCGGGCCGCGCTCGCGCTGCTCAAAGCGCTCGGACTCACGCAATACGGGCCCGAACAGGTGGACTTCCTGCGCTACCGCCCGGTGCTCGACAACACGCGGCTGGTGCGCGAATTCGGCTACACGCCGCGCCTGAGCTCGGAGCAGGTCTTCGAACTGTGGCTGCGCACGCGCCGGTCGGCAACGTGAGGCAAGCGCAAGCGCCCCGATGAGCCTGCGCGAGTTCGCCGGCGCCACGGTCGTCGTCAGCGGCGCGGCCGCCGGGCTCGGGCGCGCGCTGTGCGAGCGCTTCGGGCGCGCGGGCGCACGCATCGTCGCGCTCGACCTCGACGCGGCTGCCCTCGAACACAGCGTGGCGCGGCTGCACGCCGCCGGCATCGCCGCTACCGCGCACGCCTGCGACGTCGCCGACGAAACGGCCTGCCGGCAGGCGATCGAAGACGGTGCTGCCGGGTCCGGCGGCATCGACCTGCTGGTCTGCAACGCCGGCATCTCGCATCACGGCGCGTTCGCGCACACGCGACCCGCGGTCATCCGCCGGGTGATGGCGGTCAACTTCCTGGGCGCGATGCACTGCACGCACGCGGCGCTGCCGGCATTGCTCGCCCGGCGCGGGATGATCGTGGCGATCTCGAGTGTCGCCGGCTTCGCGCCGCTCGTCGGGCGCACCGGCTATGCGGCCAGCAAGCATGCGCTGCACGGCTTCTTCGACAGCCTGCGCAGCGAGCTCGCCGCCAGCGGCGTGCACGTGATGCTCGTCTGCCCGTCGTTCATCGCCACCGACATCGACCGCCACGCGCTGGACCCCGAAGGCAGGCCGTTTCGTGGCACCAAGGCGGTCGTCGGCAAGCCCGCGGCGCCCGAACGGATCGCCGATCTCGTCTACGAGGGGGCGCGCCGCGAGCAACGGCTGCTGCTGCCGGGCACCACCGCGCGGCTCGCCTGGTGGCTGTCACGGCTGACACCGGCCGGCTATGCGCGCATCATGGCGGCCCGCGTGCGCCGAGCCGCCTGACCATGAACCACCGATCGACGATCGCTGCCGGACTGATCGCGCTGCTCGAAGACGCGGCAGCGGCGGCGCCGCTGCCGCGCGTGCGCGCACTGCACCTGCCGCGGCCCGAGACGCTGGACACCCGGCGCGGCGAGTTCTGCGCGCTCGAGCTCGAAGACGGCACGCTGGGCCTTGCGTTCGTGCTGCTCGGCGACACCTGGGCGCAGCTGGGAGCACGCCAGGTGCACGCCGGACTGGCCGGCGCCGACACGCTGCAGCTCGCGCGCGGCTACGCGCACGACAACGCGCTCGAACGCACGCTCGGCATGGCGGCGATCAATGCCTCGAGCCGTTGCGTGTTCGATCGCATCGGCTACGTCGCGCCGGCCAGCGCCGATTCGATCGGCGAACTCGATCCGCGCGCCGGCGACCACGTGGGCATGGTGGGCCTGTTCGGACCGCTGCTCGGGCGCTGCACCGCAGCCGGCGCGCGCGTCACCGTGATCGAGTTGCGCGAAGACCTGGTCGGCGAGCACGACGGCTACCGCGTCACGCTCGACGCCTCCGAACTGGCCGCGTGCAACAAGGTGCTGTGCACCAGCTCGGTCCTGCTGAACGGCACCGCCGACTCGATCCTCGGGCACTGCAGCCGCGCCACGCACCTGGCGATGATCGGCCCCGGCGCGGGCTGCCTGCCCGACCCGCTGTTCGGGCACGGCGTCACGCTGTTCGGCGGCAGCTGGATCACCGATGCACGGGCGGTGGTGGAGGCGCTGCGCGCCGGCGAGTCGTGGAGCGCGCACGCGCGCAAATACGCGATCCGGCGCGACGAGTACCCGGGCCTTGCCAGCCTGGCCGCCGCTGCCGGAGTCGCGCTGCCGACCGATCGCCCTTGACCGGACGCCGCCGCTCGGGCTAGCCTTGCATCGGCAGGGCATCGACGCGCAGACAGCGCACCGATGCCGTCGGCTCCGACGGCGGGCCGGTCGCAGAAGCGCCAGGCATCGAAGCGATGTACAGCGCACCCCGGACCGACGCGCCCGAGGAAGGGCAGCCGCCACTCGCGGCTCATGGGGCGCGGCAACACACCCGCGCCCCTTTTCTTTTCCCGATTGCTGCTTCCTGTCCCCCGAAGTGTCCGCTGCCGCCCTGATCCACGCCGCACGCGAGTTGTCACGCGCGGTTTCGCCGCTGCGCTTCGCTGCACCGGTCGCACACGTCTACAACCCGCTCGACTATGCCTGGGCACCGCACCAGGCGTGGCTGCGCCGCTATGGTGGCGGGCGCAAGCGCGTGGTGTTCGTCGGCATGAACCCGGGTCCGTTCGGGATGATGCAGACGGGTGTGCCGTTCGGCGAAGTCGCCGCGGTGCGCGACTGGATGGGCCTGCAGGCGCCGGTGCGGCGCCCGCCCGCCGAACACCCCCGGCGCCCGATCGAAGGATTCGGGTGCCGGCGCTCCGAGGTCAGCGGCAGGCGCGTGTGGGGCTGGGCGGCCGCGCGTTTCGGCACTGCCGAGGCGTTCTTCGGGCACTGCTTCGTGGTGAACTACTGTCCACTGGTGTTTCTCGAAGCGAGCGGGCGCAACTTCACGCCCGGGAAGCTGCCGGCCGCCGAGTTGCGGCCCCTGCAGGATGCCTGCGACGCGCACCTGCGCGCGGCGATCGCCACCCTGCGCCCCGAATGGGCGATCGGCATCGGTGCCTGGGCGACCCGGCGCATCGAGGCCGCGCTCGGTGACGCCGGCGGGGTGCACATCGACCAGATCCTGCACCCGAGTCCGGCCAGCCCGCTGGCCAATCGCGGCTGGGCGCTGCAGGTCGATGCGCGGCTCGACGCGCTCGGCGTGTTCGCGAATTGACGTTGGCGGAAACCGTGTCCGATCATCCGGGGATGTCCACGTTTTCCATTGGCGAACTGGCGCGCGAGTTCGACGTCACGCCGCGAACCATCCGCTTCTACGAAGACCAGCGGCTGCTCGCCCCGAAACGTGCCGGCACCGGCGGGCGCCAGCGCGTATATTCGCAGCGCGACCGCACACGACTGAAACTCACGCTGCGCGGCAAGCGGCTCGGACTGTCGCTGTCCGAGATCCGCGACCTGATCGGCATGTACGAGTCGCCGTCGGACACCGCGGCGCAGCTCGAACGCTTCCTGGCGGTGCTCGCCCGCCATCGTGCGACGCTCGAGCGCCAGCTGCACGATCTGCAGGAGACGCTCGCCGAGATCGAAGCGCACGAGGCACGCGCCCGCGGCCTGCTCGTACCACTGCGTCGATCCTGAGCGGTGCCTGGCGCGTTGCCCAGATTGATTGACGTTGACGTTAACGTAAACTACGGGCGGATGCCCAGATCCTGCCCGCCGCAGCACCCGCGATGACCCGATCCGCCCCCGACATGTCCGCCGAGCCCGATTTCGAGCAGCGCGTGCGCGCCAGCTTCGAGCGACAGCCAGCCATGAAACTGATCGGTGCCGAGCTCGTTCGCATCGCGCCGGGCGAGGTCGAGATCGTGTTGCCGTACCGGCCCGAGATCACCCAGCAGCACGGCTTCGTGCACGCCGGCATGATCGGCGCAGCGCTCGACTCGGCCTGCGGCTATGCGGCGCTGACCGTGATGCCGGCCGGGACCGGTATCCTGACGATCGAGTACAAGCTGAACTGTCTGGCGCCCGGCGTGGGCGAGCGCATCCGCCTGGTCGGTCGCGTGCGCAAGCCCGGCCGCACGATTCTGCTGGTGGAGGGCGAAGCGCTGGCGGTCGCCGCCGACGGAGCGCAGAAGCTGGTCGCGACGATGACCGCCACCGAGATGACGATTCGCGGCCGCGAAGGCATCGTGGACTGAGCACGGACGCAGAAAAGCGGATTCATCCAGGAGAACCTCGCGATGGTGACCATTCCCGGCCTTCAGTTCGACCTCGGCGAGGACGTCGCGATGCTGCGCGACTCGCTGCAGCAGTTCACCGCGAAGGAGATCACGCCACGCGCCGGCGAGATCGACCGCAGCGACCAGTTCCCGATGGACCTGTGGCGCAAGCTCGGCGATCTCGGCGTGCTCGGCATGACCGTCTCCGAGGAGTACGGCGGCACGAACATGGGCTACCTGGCGCACATCGTGGCGATGGAGGAGATCTCGCGCGGCTCGGCCTCCGTGGGCCTGTCCTATGGCGCGCACTCGAACCTGTGCGTGAACCAGATCCACCGCAACGGCAGCGACGAGCAGAAGCGCAAGTACCTGCCGAAGCTGGTCTCGGGCGAATGGGTCGGCGCGCTGGCGATGTCCGAGCCCAACGCCGGCTCGGACGTGGTGTCGATGAAGCTGCGCGCCGAGTTCCGCGGCGATCGCTGGATCCTGAACGGCACCAAGATGTGGATCACCAACGGCCCCGACGCCGACGTGCTGGTCGTCTACGCGAAGAACGACGTCGAGGCCGGTCCGCGCGGGATGACCGCGTTCATCGTCGAGAAGGGATTCCGCGGCTTCTCGGTCGCGCAGAAGCTCGACAAGCTCGGCATGCGCGGCAGCCACACCGGCGAGCTGGTGTTCCAGGACTGTGAAGTGCCGGCGCAGAACGTGCTCGGCGGCCTGGGCCGCGGCGTCAACGTGCTGATGAGCGGCCTGGACTTCGAGCGCGCGGTGCTCTCGGGCGGGCCGCTGGGCATCATGGCCGCCTGCATGGACGTGGTGGTCCCCTACGTGCACGAGCGCAGGCAGTTCGGCCAGCCGATCGGCGAGTTCCAGCTGATGCAGGGCAAGCTCGCCGACATGTATTCGACGATGATGGCCACGCGCGCCTACGTCTACGAGGTAGGGCGCCAGTGCGAGCGCTCGCGCGCCGGGCTCGTCGACGTGCGCAGCCTGCGCAAGGACGCCGCCGGCGCGATCCTGTTCGCAGCCGAGAAGGCCACCTGGATGGCCGGCGAGGCGATCCAGTGCCTGGGCGGCAACGGCTACATCAACGACTATCCCACCGGCCGGCTGTGGCGCGACGCCAAGCTCTACGAGATCGGCGCCGGCACCTCGGAGATCCGCCGCATGCTGATCGGCCGCGAGCTGTTCGCCGAGACCCGCTAGGCGCCCGCACGCTTCGCCGACCCGCACCCTGAAGGCCGACCGCATGGATCAGCGTCCCGACGAGCGCGCGCCCGACCGCAACGCCGATCGCAGCGCCGATCGCCCCGCGATCATCGCGCAGGCGATGCTCGCCGGCTTCGACCGCCACTTCGGCCTCACGCGCTACATCGCGCAGCAGGCCAAGGCGCGCTTCGAGCGCGGCGACTGGCACGGCATCCGGCGGCTGGCGCGCGACCGCATCGCCTTCTACGACCAGCGCGTGCAGGAAGCCGTCGAGCGCCTCGAATCGGAGTTCGCGCTCGGCCAGCGCGGCCAGCGCGTGGCCGACGACTGGTTGTGGCCGCGCGTCAAGCGCAGCTACGTCACGCTGCTGGCCGACCACCACCAGCCCGAGCTCGCCGAGACCTTCTTCAACTCGGTGTGCTGCAAGATCCTGCACCGCAGCTACTTCCACAACGGCTTCATCTTCGTGCGTCCGGGCGTCTCGACCGAGTACCTCGAAGCCGAGCGCACGAGCTGGCGCGTCTACTACCCGCTCGCCGACGGCTGGCGGCCGGCGCTGCGGCAGATGATCATCGACTTCGGGCTGGCCTGTCCGTTCGTCGACATCGAACGCGATCTCTCGCTGGTACAGGCTGCCGCACGCGAGCACTTCCCGGCCGGCATCACCTGGGCGGCCGACTGCCAGCTGCAGGTGCTGCGCACGCTGTTCTTTCGCAACAAGGGCGCCTACCTGATCGGCCGCTTCGTCAACGACGGCGAACTGCTGCCGTTCGCGGTGCCGATCCTGCGCGACTCGCAGGGCCGCCTCTACCTCGACACGGTGCTCTTCGGCAGCGAGCGCATCGAGGCGCTGTTCAACTTCGCGCGCGCCTACTTCATGGTCGACATGGACGTGCCGTCCTCGTACGTGCGCTTCCTGACGACGCTGATGCCCACCAAGCCGGAGTCCGAGCTCTACACGATGCTCGGCTTCCACAAGCAGGGCAAGACGCTGTTCTATCGCGACCTGCTGCAGCACCTGAAGTACTCGCACGACCATTTCATCGTGGCCCCGGGCATCAAGGGGCTGGTGATGCTCGTGTTCACGCTGCCGTCGTTCCCGTACGTGTTCAAGGTGATCATGGACAAGCGCGGCAAGGAGGTCTCGCGCGAGTTCATCAAATCGCAGTACCAGCTGGTGAAGTTCCACGATCGCGCCGGACGCATGGCCGACACCTGGGAGTACTCCGGCGTGCCGTTCCCGAAGAGCCGCATCGACGCCCGGCTGCTGGCCGAGTTGCGCGAATTCGCGCCGTCGCAGATCGAGGACGAGGGCGACGCGATCGTCGTCCGGCACCTGTACATCGAACGCCGGATGGTGCCGCTGAACATCTACCTCGAGAAGGCCGACGACACGCATCGCGAACACGCCATCGTCGAGTACGGCGACGCGATCAAGCAGATGGTCGCCGCGAACATGTTTCCCGGCGACATGCTCTGGAAGAATTTCGGCATGACCCGGCAGGGCCGCGTGGTGTTCTACGACTACGACGAGGTCGCCTACATCACCGACTGCAACTTCCGTCGCATTCCGCTGCCGCGCACCCCCGAAGACGAGATGTCGGCCGAGCCGTGGTATTCGGTCGGCCCGCACGACGTCTTCCCGGAGGAATTCGGCACCTTCCTGCTCGGCGATCCACGCGTGCGCGAGCCATTCATGCGACACCACGCCGACCTGCTCGATCCCGCCTATTGGCAGGAACGTCAGCGTCGCATCCGCGAAGGCGTGCTCGACGACGTGTTCCCCTATCCCGAAACGCTGCGCTTCCGCCATCGGCTCGAGCCGCGGCGCGCCGCGGTCGAATCGGCGTGAGCATCCCGCGCCGTCGACAACCCGTCACGAATGCCGCATCCTTGCATCACACCCTTTCCCGATCATCCAGCAGGAGGATTTCATGAGTGATTCCATCGTCATCGTCTCGGCCGCCCGCACGCCCATCGGCGCGATGATGGGCGAGCTCTCGGGGCTGGCGGGCCAGCAACTCGGGTCGATCGCGATCCGCGCCGCGGTCGAGCGCGCCGGCCTGAAGCCCGAGCAGGTCCAGGAAGTCATCATGGGCTGCGTGCTGCCCGCCGGGCAGGGCCAGGCGCCGGCGCGCCAGGCCACGCTGGGCGCCGGCCTGCCGCGCTCCACGGGCGCGACCACGATCAACAAGGTCTGCGGCTCGGGCATGAAGGCGGCGATGTTCGCGCACGATCTGCTGGTCGCAGGCAGCCAGGATGTGGTCGTGGCCGGCGGCATGGAGAGCATGAGCAACGCGCCCTACCTGATGCTCAAGGGTCGCGGCGGCTACCGCTACGGTCACGCGACGGTCTTCGACCACATGGCGCTCGACGGCCTGGAGGACGCCTACGAGAAGACCCCGAACGGTGGCGGCAAGTCGATGGGCCAGTTCGCCGAGGATTGCGCCGCGAAGTACACCTTCACCCGCGAACAGCAGGACGCCTACGCGATCGAATCGACGCGCCGGGCGGTCGCCGCGAACAGCGACGGCAGCTTCGAATGGGAGATGGCACCGGTCACGGTGGCCGGGCGCAAGGGCGACGTGACGATCGGCAAGGACGAGTCGCCGTTCAAGGCCAATCCCGACAAGATCCCGTCGCTCAAGCCCGCGTTCCGCAAGGACGGCACCGTCACCGCCGCGACCTCCTCGTCGATCTCCGACGGCGCGGCCGCGCTGGTGCTGATGCGTGCCTCCACCGCCGGGCGGCTCGGCTGCACGCCGCTGGCGCGGCTGGTCGGCCACGCGACACATTCGCAGGAGCCGCAGTGGTTCACCACCGCCCCGGTGGGCGCGATCGCGAAACTCTACGAGAAGACCGGCTGGAACACGAAGGCGGTCGACCTGTACGAGATCAACGAGGCGTTCGCGGTGGTCGCGATGGCCGCGATGAAGGAGCACGGGCTCGCTCACGACCGCGTCAACGTGCACGGCGGGGCCGTCGCACTCGGCCATCCGATCGGTGCGTCCGGTGCGCGGCTGATCGTCACGCTGATCGGCGCGCTGCGCAAGCAGGGCGCGAAGAAGGGTATCGCGTCGCTGTGCATTGGCGGCGGCGAGGCGACCGCGGTCGCGATCGAACTGCTCTGACGATGCCGGCCGCGCTGGTCGTGGGGGCCTCGCGCGGCCTCGGCCTGGAGTTCGCGAAGCAGTACCTCGCCGACGGGTGGCAGGTCTTCGCCAGCCATCGCACTGAAGGCGACGGGGTGCGGCTGCGCGGGCTCGGGGCGCAGACGATCGCAGGGTGAGGCGATGCTGCTGACCGAAGACCAACGGATGACGCGCGACGCGGTGCGCGAATTCGTGCGCAACGAGATCGCGCCGCACGCGGCGCGCTGGGGCCGCGAAGCCATCTTCCCCGCCGAGGCGCTGCGCGGCCTGGCCGCGCTTGGCTGCTACGGCATCGCGGTGCCGGAGCGCTGGGACGGCGCCGGGCTCGACTACCAGTCGCTCGCACTGGTGATCGAGGAGATCGCCGCCGGCGACGGTGCGACCTCCACCGTGGTCTCGGTGAACAACTGTCCGGTCTGCTCGATCCTGATGGCGTGGGGCAACGAGGCGCAGAAAGAACAATGGCTGCGCCCGCTGGCTTCGGGGCGCATGCTGGGCGCGTTCTGCCTCACCGAGCCGCAGGTCGGCTCCGACGCTTCGGGGCTGCGCACCACCGCGACGCGCGACGGCGACCACTGGGTGCTCGACGGTGTCAAGCAGTTCATCACTTCGGGCAAGCACGGCGACGTGGCGATCGTGATGGCGGTGACCGATCGCGCCGCCGGCAAGCGCGGCATCTCGGCCTTCATCGTGCCCACCGCGACGCCCGGATACGTGGTGGCGCGCCTGGAGGAAAAGACCGGCCAGCACGCGTCGGACACCGCGCAGATCGTCTTCGAGAACTGCCGCGTGCCGGCGGCGAACCTGATCGGCGAAGAAAGCCAGGGCTACCGGATCGCGCTGTCGGGTCTGGAGGGCGGACGCATCGGCATCGCCTCGCAGTCGGTGGGCATGGCGCGCGCGGCGTTCGAGGCGGCGCTCGCCTACGCGAAGGAACGCGTCGCGTTCGGCCAGCCGATCTTCGAGCACCAGGCAGTGTCCTTCCGGCTCGCCGACATGGCCACCCGGATCGAGGCCGCGCGCCAGCTGGTGCGGCACGCGGCGGCGCTGAAGGACGCCGGCCGCCCGTGCCTGAAGGAGGCGGCGATGGCCAAGCTGTTCGCCTCCGAAATGGCCGAGCGCGTGTGCTCCGACGCGATCCAGATCCACGGCGGGTATGGCTACGTCGCCGACTACCCGGTCGAGCGGATCTGGCGCGACGTGCGCGTGTGCCAGATCTACGAAGGCACCAGCGACATCCAGCGCATCCTGATCGCGCGCGCGCTGTCGCCCGGCGCGGAGTGAACCGCCGCACGGCCCAGCCACGCAGGGAGAACCGATTGAACCGAATCGCAAGCAGACTCGATCCCCGCGACGCGCAGTTCCAGGCCAACGCGCAGGCGATGCGCCTGCTGGCCGGCGACCTGCGCATGAAAATCGCCCGGGTCGCGCAGGGCGGCGGCGAGGCCGCGCGCGCGAAGCACGTCGCGCGCGGCAAGCTGCCGCCGCGCGAGCGCGTGCAACTGCTGCTCGACCCGGGCACGCCGTTCCTCGAGCTGTCGCAACTGGCGGCCTACGGCATCTACGATGACGAGGCGCCGTGCGCCGGCGTGATCACCGGCATCGGCCGCGTGGCCGGCATCGAGTGCGTGATCGTGTGCAACGACGCCACGGTCAAGGGTGGCAGCTACTTCCCGCTCACTGTCAAGAAGCATCTGCGCGCGCAGGAGATCGCGCGCGAGAACCGGCTGCCGTGCGTCTATCTGGCCGACTCGGGCGGCGCGAACCTGCCCACGCAGGACGATGTGTTTCCCGACCGCGAGCACTTCGGGCGCATCTTCTACAACCAGGCCACGATGTCGGCGATGGGCATCCCGCAGGTCGCGGTGGTGATGGGTTCGTGCACCGCGGGCGGCGCCTACGTGCCGGCAATGAGCGACGAGGCGGTGATCGTGCGCAACCAGGGCACGATCTTCCTCGGCGGCCCGCCGCTGGTGAAGGCGGCGATCGGCGAAGTGGTCAGCGCGGAAGACCTCGGCGGCGGCGACGTGCACACGCGGCTCTCGGGCGTGGCCGACCACCTGGCCAACGACGACGCGCACGCGCTGGCGATCGCGCGGCGCATCGTCGGCAACCTGAACCGGCGCAAGCCGCAGCAGCTCGACGTCGTCGAACCGGTCGAGCCGCACTACCCGGCCGAGGAACTCTACGGCGTCATCCCGAGCGACGTGCGCAAGCCCTACGACGTGCGCGAGGTGATCGCGCGCATCGTCGACGACTCGGGCTTCGACGAATTCAAGGCGCGCTACGGCACGACGCTGGTCACCGGTTTCGCCCGGCTCTGGGGCATGCCGCTGGGCATCGTCGCCAACAACGGCATCCTGTTTTCCGAATCGGCCAACAAGGGCGCGCACTTCGTCGAGCTGTGCGCGCAGCGAAAGATTCCGCTGCTGTTCCTGCAGAACATCACCGGCTTCATGGTCGGGCGCAAGTACGAGAACGAAGGCATCGCGCGCGCCGGCGCGAAGATGGTCACCGCGGTCGCCTGCGCACAGGTGCCGAAGCTCACGTTGATCATCGGCGGCTCGTTCGGCGCGGGCAACTACGGCATGTGCGGCCGCGCCTACTCGCCGCGCTTCCTGTGGATGTGGCCGAATGCGCGCATCAGCGTGATGGGCGGCGAGCAGGCCGCCTCGGTGCTGGCCACCGTGCGCCGCGACGGCATCGAGGCGCGCGGCGAAAGCTGGAGCGCCGAGGACGAGGAAGCGTTCAAGGCGCCGATCCGCCTGCAGTACGAGTACCAGGGCCATCCGTATTACGCCACCGCGCGGCTCTGGGACGACGGCGTCATCGATCCGGCCGACACGCGAATGGTACTCGGGCTCGGCCTGTCGGCGGCGCTGAACGCGCCGATTCCGGAACCGCGCTTCGGCGTGTTCCGCATGTAGAAGGGAACGTCCACGTGAGCTACGAGACGCTGCAGACGCAGTTGCACCAGGGCATCGCGCTGATCTGGCTGAACCGGCCCGCGGTGCGCAACGCGATGAACGACACCGTCATCGCCGAACTGACCGACGCCTTCGAGCGCGCCGGCGAAGACGACGAAGTCCGCGCGATCATGCTGGCCGGGCAGGGCAGCGCGTTCTGCGCCGGCGCCGACCTCGAGTGGATGAAGCGGGCGCGGCAGTACACGCCCGAGGAGAACCGTGCCGACGCACTGAAGCTCGCCCGACTGCTGCAGACCATCTCCACGAACCCCAGGCCGGTGGTCGCGCGCGTGCACGGCCCGGCCTTCGCGGGCGGCCTCGGGCTTGCCGCCGCCTGCGACATCACGGTAGCCAGTTCGGAGGCGAAGTTCTGCCTCTCGGAGGTCAAACTCGGCCTGATCCCCGCGATGATCAGCCCGTACGTGATCCGCGCGATGGGCGAGGCGATGGCACGGCGCTACTTCCTCACGGCCGAGGTCTTCGAGGCGGCCGAGGCATACCGGATCGGCCTCGTGCAGGAAATCTGCATGCCCGAGGAGCTCGACGGCACCGTCAACGCGATCCTCGGGCACCTGGTGCTGGGCGGACCGGCCGCCCTGGGCGAGACCAAGCGGTTGATCCGCGACGTCGCGGGGCGGCCGATCGACGATGCGCTCGGCGCCGAGACCGCAGCGCGCATCGCCGCGGCACGCGCCTCCGACGAGGGCCAGGAGGGGATCGCAGCGTTCTTCGAGAAGCGCCGGCCCGCCTGGGTGCCGGCGCAGGCATAGAAACCGTGGCGCCGGTGCGGCCTGGAGAACCCCGATGTTCAGCAAGATCCTGATCGCCAACCGCGGGGAGATCGCCTGCCGCGTCGCGGCCACCGCGCGCCGACTCGGCATCCGCAGCGTCGCCGTGTACTCGGACGCCGACGCGCACGCGCGCCACGTCGCCGCCTGCGACGAAGCCTGGCGCCTGGGGCCGGCGGCGGCGCGCGAGTCCTACCTGCGCGGCGACCTCATCCTCGACATCGCGCGGCGCACCGGCGCGCAGGCGATCCATCCGGGCTACGGCTTCCTGTCGGAGAACGAGGCGTTCGCGCGCGCGGTCGAGCAGGCGGGGTTGGTGTTCGTCGGTCCGCCGGCCGACGCGATCGCCGCGATGGGCAGCAAGTCGGCGGCCAAGGCACTGATGGAGCGCGCCGGCGTGCCGCTGGTGCCCGGTTATCACGGCAACGACCAGGACCCGGTGCTGCTCGCGCGCGAGGCCGCGCGGATCGGCTTTCCGGTGCTGATCAAGGCGAGCGCCGGCGGCGGCGGCAAGGGCATGCGCATCGTCGAGCGCCCCGAGCAGTTCGATGCGATGCTGGCCTCGTGCAAGCGCGAGGCCGCCAATGCGTTCGGCGACGACGCGGTACTCATCGAGCGCTACGTCACGCGGCCGCGCCACATCGAAATCCAGGTGTTCGCCGACCGCCACGGCCACTGCGTGCACCTGTTCGAGCGCGACTGCTCGGTGCAGCGGCGCCACCAGAAGGTGCTCGAAGAGGCACCGGCGCCCGGCATGACCGAGGCGCGGCGCCTGGCGATGGGCGAGGCGGCGGTCGCCGCCGCGCGTGCGGTCGGCTACGTCGGCGCCGGCACGGTGGAGTTCATCGCCGAGCAGTCGGGGCGCTTCCACTTCATGGAGATGAACACGCGGCTGCAGGTCGAGCACCCGGTCACCGAGATGATCACCGGCTTCGATCTGGTCGAATGGCAATTGCGCGTGGCCGCCGGCGAACCGCTGCCGGCCGCGCAATCGTCGCTGCGCATCCGCGGGCACGCACTCGAGGCGCGGATCTACGCGGAGAATCCCGAGCGCAATTTCCTGCCGTCGATCGGTACGCTGCATCACCTGCGCACGCCGGCCGCCACCGCCTTCACCCACCTGGCCGAGGGCCGGGCCGCGGGCGCCGGACACGACGAGCCGGCGCCGGTGCGCATCGACAGCGGCGTGCGCGCGGGCGACACGATCACGCCGTTCTACGACCCGATGATCGCCAAGCTCATCGTCTGGGGGCGCGATCGCGACCATGCGCTCGCGCGGATGACGCAGGCGCTGGCCGCGTTCGAAGTGGTCGGCCCGGCCACCAACGTCGCATTCCTGCTGCGCCTCGTCGGCTGCGAGGCGTTCGCGCACGCCGATCTCGACACCGGACTGATCGAGCGCGAGCGCGCGACACTGTTGCCCGCGCCGGCGAAACCGTCGCTGATCGAGCGCGCGATCGCTGCCGCGGCGGTGCTGGCCGGCGAAATCGAGGAGGCTGCGGCAAGCGATCGTGCCAGCGGCCACTGCGACCCGTGGAACCGGCGTGACGGCTGGCGGGCGTCGGGCTGGCTGCGCCGCTCGATGCCGTTCGCGGCGGCAGGTCAGCCGTGCCCGGTCGACGTCGAGTACGCGCCGGCGGGGTGGACCGTACGCGACGGCGACGAATCGACCTGCATCGCCAGCCTGCGCTGGTCACCGGCCGAGCGCCGCTTGCGCGGGCTGGTCGGCGAGCGTGCGTTCGAAGTCGGCGTGGTGCTCGACGGCGAGACGCTGCACCTGTTCACTGCCGATGGCCCGCTCACGCTCGGCTACGCGCCGCCGCTCGCCCACGTCGGTGAAGAGGCGGCCGACGAGTCGCGGCTCACCGCGCCGATGCCGGGCAAGGTGATCGGGCTGCTGGTCGAGCCCGGGGCGCAGGTCACCCGCGGACAGGCGCTGCTGGTGATGGAGGCGATGAAGATGGAGCACACGATCAGCGCACCGGCCGACGGCAAGGTCGCGGCAATCCGCTTTGCGGTGGGCGAACAGGTGGCCGAGGGCGCGCAGCTGGTCGATTTCGTGCCGCGCGGCTGAAGCAGGCATCGACGTGCCGCCGGGGGAACGGGAAGTAGAATCGGAAGCACCCTGGGGCACCGCGCCCCGTCGTCCGGAGTCGCCATGGAACTGCCCTCCCGGGTCCTGATCACCGAGGTCGGCCCGCGCGACGGGCTGCAAAACGAGAAGCAGCCGGTGGGCACCGACGTGAAGGTCGAACTGTGCCGGCGCCTGCTCGGCGCGGGCGTGCGCCAGCTCGAAGCCACGTCATTCGTTTCGCCCAGATGGGTGCCGCAGATGGCCGATGCCGCCGAGGTGATGGCACGGCTGCCACGACCGGCCGGCATCACCGTCTCCGTGCTCACGCCGAACATGAAGGGCTTCGAGGCGGCACTGGCCGCCGGCGCCGACGAAGTGGTCATCTTCGCCGCTGCCAGCGAAGCGTTCTCCATGCGCAACATCAATTGCTCGATCGCCGAGAGCATCGAGCGCTTCCGGCCGGTCGCGCAGGCCGCGAAACAGCACCGGCTGCGACTGCGTGCCGCGCTGTCGGTGGCTTTCGGCTGCCCCTACGAGGGCGAAGTCCCGGTGGCCGCGGTGGTCGACGTCGCCGCGCGGCTGCGCGATCTCGGCTGCGACGAGATCGGCATCGCCGATACGATCGGCGTGGGCACCGCTGCACAGGTCGGGCGCGTTTTCGATGCCGTCGCGCGCGAGGTGCCGCTCGATCGGCTGTCGGGTCACTTCCACGACACCTACGGCCAGGCGATCGCCAACGTGGTCGCCAGCCTGCAGGCGGGCGTCCTGCGCTTCGACGCGTCGATCGCAGGCCTCGGCGGCTGTCCGTATGCGAAGGGTGCCACCGGCAACGTCGCCACCGAAGACGTGGTCTACCTGATGCACGGACTGGGCATCGAGACCGGGATCGACCTCGACGCGCTGGTCGACACCGGACAGTGGATCTCCCGCGAACTCGGCCGCGCCAGCGCCTCACGCGCAGGCAACGCGATCGCCGCGCGTCGGCGCGCGAGTCAGGGACAGGCGGCATGAGCGAGAGGCGCCGCAGCGCGCACGCGCCAGCCGCGGGCGGTGCACCGGCCCCGTGAAACCGCTGCCCGCGACACTGCGCTTCGTCGAGCGCGACTGGCTGTCGTCGAACCAGATCGTCGGCATCGACGCCAACGCTGCCACCGCCACCGTCGTCGACACCGGCTACGCCAGGGATGCGACGTTCACCGTCACGCTGATGCGGGCACTGCTCGCCGACACGGGCACTCGCCTGGCACACATCGTCAACACACACCTGCACTCGGATCACTGCGGCGGCAACCGCGCGCTCGCCGACGCGTTCGCCTGCACGATCACGATTCCGCACGCCAGCGCCGACGAAGTCGCCGGCTGGGACGAACGGCGGCTGAGCTTCGCCGCGACCGGCCAGCGCTGCCCGCGCTTCGTGCACGACGCGACGCTGCGACCCGGCGACACGCTGCGTCTGGGCGGCCTCGACTGGGACGTGTACGCCGCACCGGGTCACGACCCGAAGAGCCTGCTGTTTCACTGCGAGCGCGAGCGCCTGCTGATCTCGGCCGATGCGCTCTGGGAGAATGGTTTCGGCGTCATCTTCCCGGAGATCGAGGGCGAACCGGGCTTCGACGGTCAGCACGAAGTGCTCGACCTGATCGAGCGCCTGCGCGTCGAGCGGGTGCTGCCGGGGCACGGCCCGATGTTCGACGACGTCGCGGCGGCGCTCGCGCGCGCGCGCGCCAAGCTCGCCGCAATGCGTGCCGGCCCCGGGCGCCACGCCCGCCACGCGCTGAAGGTGCTGGTGAAGTTCCTGCTGCTCGATGCCCGGCGCATCGACGAGCGCGCGCTGCACGAACGCGTGCGCGACGCCGTGGTGATGCGCCGCGCGGCCGCGCAGATCGGGATGGACTACGCGGATGCGCTGCGCTGGGCCGCGGATTCGCTGGTGACGCAAGGCCTGCTGCGCCGCGAGGGCAACGAACTGGTCGACGCCTGACCGGCCGAGCCGGCCGGCCGCGACCGGCGCGGATGCCGCCGGCCGCGCCCCCTGACCGCGCTCAGCCGCCGCGTTCGCGTACGCTGACGAATTCCCAGCGCGACCGGCCGCGCCCGTCTTCCACCCGCTCCAGCGGCCTGGCCGCGACGATCCCGCCATCGAGCGCGCGCTGCGCCAGTTCGATATAGAGCGCCGTGCCACGCCGTTTCCAGGCGATGTCGTCGTCGTCCAGCGTGCGCCGCACGCGCGCCGGCACCCCGGCGACCAGGGTCCGTGGCGGAACGACGTCGGCCACCTTCACGAAGGACATCGCCGCAACCACCGCCTGCTCGCCGATGACCACCGTGTCCATGATCACCGCCTGGATGCCGACGAGCGCCTCGCGGCCGATCCGTGCGCAATGGATCACCGCGCCGTGGCCGATGTGCGCCTCCTCTTCCATCACGCAGTCGAAGTCCGGCGCCGAATGCACGATGCAGTTGTCCTGCAGGTTCGCCTGCGTCTTCATCTCGATGCGGCCGAAGTCGCCGCGCAGGACGGCACCCGGACCGACGTAGCAGCCGGGCCCGACGATCACGTCGCCGATCAGGACTGCCGACGGGTGCACATAGGCCGACGGGTCGATGACCGGGACGATGCCTTCGAAGGCGTAGACGGTGGGCGTGGCGGACACGGGGTTCTCCGGCTGGGGCTCTGCCGTCGATGCTAGCACCGCCCATGGCGTGCATCGGCCGCGCAACACCCCGCGCCCGCCGGCGCAGCGCGGTTGCGCGCTCCTCCGACCGGATCTTCCGCCCGTCGGGCGCCTGCCGGAACCCTTTTCCCCCGGGTGATCGGGGCGGCTACCCTGCCGGGGATGAACGCCCTGTTCGATCTGCGCACGATTTTCCTGGTCGGCGCCTGCACCAGCACGCTTGCCGCGATGACCTGCCTGGGTCTGGCGCCGATGTACCGGCCCGCCGCCGTCGCGTTGCACCGTTATGCGCTGGCGCTGGCCGGAATGGCGATCGGGCTGACGCTGTTCGCGCTGCGCGACACCACTCTGCCCGACTGGACGAGCTATGTGGGCGCCAACTGGTTCGTCTCGGCGGGGGTGGTGCTCACCGCCGATGCGACCCGGCGCCTGTTCGGGCGCTCCCAGCCCGGCTGGCTGCTCGGGGCCCAGATGATCGGCCTCGCCGGGCTGTGGATCTGGCTCGGCAGCGACCCCGACGACGTCCCGAGCCGGGTTCTGGCGACCGCGGCAGTGCAGTCGTGCGCCGTCGGCGCGTGCCTTCACGCGATCCGGCGCTCGGATGCCTGGGGTCGCGAGGCCTACGTGCGTTCGCTGGCGGCTTTCTTCGCCGGCTACGCGCTGATCCACCTGTCGCGCGGTGCCGCGGTATTGCTCGGCGTCGGATCGGTCGCCGGTGGCGTGTTCGCGCCGAGTCCGACACAGACGGCATTCGGCCTGCTGTTCGCGCTCAGTCCGATCGCGCTCGCGCTGATCGTGCAGATGATGCTGCACGCGCGCATCTCGGGTGCGTTGCACCGGCGCGCCACCACCGACGAGCTGACCGGCCTGCACTCGCGCCGGCACTTCTTCGATCTGTCGCGCGAGCGACTGCGCGCACGCCGTGCATCGGACACGGTTCACCATCTGCTGATGATCGACCTCGACCACTTCAAGTCGATCAACGACCGCTTCGGCCATCCGGTCGGCGACCGTGCACTGCGACACGCCGCGCGGGTGCTGAAGAAAGCCACGCCGGACTCCGGCCTGCTCGGCCGCTATGGCGGCGAGGAGTTCTGCGCCCTGATCGGCAGCAGCAGCGTCGCCGATGCGAACCGCACCATCGACGAATTGCGCCGCGCGCTGGAAACCGCGCCGCTGCGCGCCGGCTCGTCGACGATCGTGCTGACCGCCAGCATCGGCGCGGTGCCGATCAGCAATCCCGAATCGCTCGAAACGGTGCTGGTGCACGCCGACCACTGCGTGTACCGTGCGAAAACCGAAGGCCGCAACCGCGTGGTGTGCTTCGGCGAGATGCTCGCAGAACCCGTCGTCTGATCGTCGGCGCGGCTTGCAGCGACGCGCCAGCGCGCTTCGGCCGTTCGCGGGAACGGGCCGCGCGGCGCTCAGTCGTACCTGCGCGCGTCCTCGATCACCTTGCCGTCATTCGGCAGGCTGCCGGGGGCGAGCAGCTCGACCTCGCCGCGCAGCTTGGTGACCTCACGGATCGCCTCGGCCAGCCGCGCAACGAGCGCCTCGCCGCCGCCGGCCGTGGCCAGTTGCGCCGCGTCGACCTCGCACTTCAGCGTCATCCGGTCGTTGGCCATCTCGCCTTCGATCACCAGGCGCGCACGGCCCGCTGCGGCAACGCGGCGCACGATCTCGGCCACGTGGCCCGGGTGCACGAACATGCCGCGCACCTTGGCCGTCTGGTCGGCGCGACCGAGCCAGCCGCGGATGCGCACGTTGGTGCGCCCGCACGGCGAGATGCCCGGCAGCACCGCCGAGAGGTCGCCGGTGCCGAAGCGGATCAGCGGGTATTCGGGATTGAAGCTGGTGACCACCACTTCGCCGACCTCGCCGTCACGCACCGGCTCGCCGGTGCCGGGGCGCACGATCTCGAGGATCAGTTCCTCGTCGAGGATCATGCCTTCCATCGCGCTCGACTCGTAGGCGATCAGCCCCACGTCGGCGGTGCCGTACCACTGCAGCACCGTCTCGATGCCCTGCTGGTGAAACCAGCCCCGCAGGCTCGCCGGCAGCGCCTCGGCGGCCAGCAGCGCGCGCTTCAGGTTCGAGATGTCGAACTTCAGCTCCCGCGCCTTCTCGACGATGATGCGCAGGAACGACGGCGTACCGGCATAGGCATCCGGCCGGAACCGGCGGATCAGTTCGATCTGCTGCTCGGTCTGTCCGGTGCCCGCGGGAATCACCGCACAGCCGAGCCGGCGCGCGGCGCCGTCGACCATCCACGCACCCGGCGTCAGGTGGTAGCCGAAACAGTTCTGCACCACGTGGCCCGGGCGGATACCGGCCGCATACAGCGCGCGCGTGGTGCGCCACGGATCGTCGCGCGCGCCTTCCGGATCGAAGATCGGCCCGGGCGACATGAACAGGCGCCCGAGGCGGCCGGGTTCGACCGTGGTCAATCCGCCGAACGGCGGGTCCTCGTCCTGCAGCGCCTTCAGGTCGCTCTTGCGCAGCACCGGCAGCTGCGCCAGCGCCTTGCGCGAAGAGATCGCCTGCGGATCGACGTCGCGCAGCCGCGCGGACCAGCCGCGTGCATGCGTGCGGGCGCGCCCGACGAGCCCCGGCAGCGCGGCCATCAGCGCACCTTCGCGCGCCTCGGCCGAGCGGGTTTCGAGCAGGTCGTAGTACGCCGACATCGGCTCAGAGCCAGCGCTTGCGGCGCTTGTAGGATTTCAGGTTCTTGAAGGAGCGGCGCTCTTCGCCGCCGCCGCCCAGGTAAAACTCCCTGACGTCCTCGTTGTCGACGAGATCGGCCTGCGTGCCGTCGAGCACGATCTTGCCCGACTCCATGATGTAGCCGTAACTGGCCGCCTGCAGCGCCATGCGCGCGTTCTGCTCGACCAGCAGGATGGTGATGCCCAGTTCGCGGTTGAGCTGGCGGATGATGCCGAACACTTCCTTCACCAGCAGCGGTGACAGGCCCATCGAAGGCTCGTCGAGCAGGATCATCTTCGGTCTGGCCATCAGTGCCCGGCTGATCGCCAGCATCTGCTGCTCGCCGCCCGACAGGTAACCGGCCAGCCCGGTGCGCTCGCGCAGCCGCGGAAAGAAGTCGAACACCCGGTCGAGGTCGCGCCTGACCTCGCCGTCGCGCCGCGTGTAGGCACCCAGGCGCAGGTTCTCGATCACCGTCATGTCCTCGACGATGCGCCGGCCCTCCATCACCTGGAAGATGCCGCGGCGCACGATCTGCTCGGGCGCCATGTTGGCGATCTCCTCGCCCATGAAGGTGACGTTGCCGCGCGTGACCTCGCCGTCCTCGGTGCGCAGCAGCCCGGAGATCGCCTTCAGCGTGGTCGACTTGCCGGCGCCGTTGGGCCCGAGCAGCGCGACGATCTGCCCCTGCGGGACCGAGAGGCTGACGCCACGCAATACGAGGATCACCTCGTCGTAGACGACCTCGATGTTGTTGATCGTCAGGATCGGGGCGCCGGCGGCGACCGCCGGCGGCGTCTGCGTCGTTTGCGTTTCGACCATGGTCGGGTTGCCTGCTGTCACCGGCCGCTTTCCTTCCGCGCCGTCGGCGGCCGCGGAAGGAAAGCCGGGGGCGATCACCAGCCGAGCCACTCCATCTTGCGCGGAATCACCGACTCGCCGATCTTCTCGATGCTCTGCGCACCACCCTTCGAGTTGGCCCGGTAGATGAACACCGTCGTCGTGCCACGGTGGTCTTCCGCCGTCCAGGTGGAAGGGATGCACACGCCCTGCAGCTCGGCCGGGACGTGGTCCTTCATCTGCTCCATCGCCTTCTTGATGTTCGGGCCGGTGACGCCGCCCGCCTTGTCGGCCACGGCCATCGCGTCACGCATGTAGTAGACCGAGCAGATGCCGCGCATGTAGTGCACCGGCCGGTACAGGTTGCCCGAAGCATCGGAGACCTTCGAGATCTCGCGCACCGTCTTCATGCCCGGCGCGGTCGATTTCCAGTCGGCCGCACCGACCACGAACACCACGCCGTTGGCCGCGTCGCCCGCGGCCTTCAGCGCGTTTTCGTCCATCGCCCAGACGTTGCCGAGGAACTGCGTATCCACGCCCACCGTTTCGCACGACTTCAGCAGCGAGATCGTCGAGCCGCCGGTGTTGGCGAGGAATGCGTACTGCGCGCCGGACTCCTTCAGGCTCAGGCACTGGGCCTTGAAGTCGGCCGGCTTGAGCGAGTACTGGATCGGCGGAACGATCGCGAAACCGAGCTCCTTCGCGTAGTCGCCGCAGGCGGCCTTCGGCGCGTTCGGGTACGGGTGGTTGTCGCCCAGGTGCACGAACTTCGGCGCCGCGATGCCCCTCTTCTTCGCGTCGGCCGCCGCCCATTGCACCAGCGCGCGGCAGCCATCGGTGTACGACGGTCCGTAGAAGAAGTTGTACGGTGCCGGCTTCGAGCCGTGCGTGCCCTTGCCCGACGGGTCGGTGAGGTGGCCGGAGTACGACGCCGAGTAGTAGGGAATCTCGTCCTTGGCGACGAACGTCACCATCGCCTCGGTGTCGCCGGTGCCCCAGCCCTGGATCGCCGCGACCTTCTGCGAACCGGTCCACTTCTTGTAGGTGGCGATGGCGCGCGGGATCTCGTAGCTGTAGTCGACCGTCTCGAAGTCGATCTTCCTGCCGTTCACGCCGCCGTGCGCGTTCACGTAGGCGAGCGCGTCGGCCACGCCCTGGCCGTAGGGTTTGCCGACGTCGGAGGTGGCGCCGGTGTAGTCGGCGAGATGGCCGACGAAGATGCCCTGGGCGGCGGCCGGGCCGGCGCCGATCAGGACCGCAGCCGCAGCCGCGGCGGAAAACAGGGTGCCCTTCATTGCAGTGCTCCTCTCCTGGGATCGTGGCTAGTAAGAGAACGGGTACAGCTTCCAGTACGTCTTGATCATCTTCCAGCGATGCGCGAGCCCGTCGGGCTCGAAGATCAGGAACAGCACGATCGCTAGGCCGATCGCGCCTTCCTTCAGGAAGGCGAGCCCCTCGGTGAACGCCGGGAGGACGTCGCTCATGCCGCGCGACAGCGCGCCGATGCCCTCGGGCAGCAGCACCATGAAGGCGGTGCCGAGCAGCGTGCCCATCACGCTGCCGAGCCCGCCGATGATGATCATGCCGAGGAACTGGATCGACAGCAGAATGGTGAACGCCTCGGACGACACGTAGCCGAGGTAGTGGCCGAACAGCGCACCGCCGATGCCGGCGTAGAACGCCGAGATGCCGAACGACAGCACGCGGTAGTGCGTGAGGCCGATGCCCATCACCTCGGCCGACAGGTAGTGGTCGCGCACCGCGACGAAGGCGCGGCCGTCGCGGCTGCGCATCAGGTTGGTGCCGAGCAGGTACATCAGCACGACCCAGGCGAGCACCACGTAGAAGTAGCCGTGGTCGCCGCTGATCTCGTAGCCGAAGAGGCTGAACGGCTGCGCCAGCGTGCCGGCCGAGCCTCCTGTGAACCACTTGGCGCGCGCGAAGAAGTCTTCGAGGATGAACTGTGCGGCGAAGGTGGCGATCGCCAGGTACAGCCCCTTGATGCGCGCCGCCGGGATGCCGAACAGCAGCCCGACCAGCGTGGTCAGCACCCCGGCCAGCGGAATCGCCCAGAACACCGGCACGCCGAACGAGTTGTTCAGCCACGCCGACGCGAACGCACCGAAGCCGAAGAACGCCGCGTGCCCGAGCGAGATCTGCCCGGTGAAGCCGACCAGGATGTTGATGCCGAGCGCAGCGATGCCGTAGTAGCCGATCTGGATCAGCAGGTTCAGCTGGTACTTGCTGAGCAGCTCGAACCCGCCGATCTTCAGCGGCGCCAGGCACAGCAGCACCAGTGCCGCGATCGCCACCGCCCGGGTGACGGGCGTCGGGAAGATCGTGGTGTCCGCGCGGTACGCAGTCTTGAACTGGCCGCAGGGAATCAGCGCCGACGAAGTGGTAGCCACCTTCAGACCCTTTCGATCTGCTTCGTGCCGAACAGGCCGTACGGCTTGATCATCAGGATGACGATCAGCGCGTAGAACGGCGCGACGGTGTACAGGTTGCCCAGGTTCAGGTACTGGCTGTCGGCGAACTCGGCCAGGTTCTCGAGCACGCCGATGACGAGTCCGCCGAGGATCGCCCCGACGATGGAGTCGAGCCCGCCGAGGATCACCACCGGGAACACCTTGATGCCGAAGAACGACAGCCCGGAGGACACGCCGTTGACCATGCCCACGACCACGCCGGCCAGCGCCGAAACCATCGCCGAGATCGCCCAGGCCATCGCGAACACCGCCTTCACCGAGATGCCCAGGCTCTGCGCGACCTGCTGGTTGAAGGCGGTGGCGCGCATCGCCAGGCCCAGCCGCGAGAACTTGAAGAACCACGCGAAGCCCGCCATGATCAGCAGCGAGATCAGCATCGACATCACGTACGGCGTCTGCACGTTCAGCCCCAGGATGTTGACCGCCCTGGTGCCGAACACCTCCGGGTAGGGCTTGGCCCAGACACCGAAGATCCACTTCATCATCGCCGAAAAGAAGATCGACAGGCCGATGGTGACCATGATCACCGAGATGATCGGCTCGCCGATCATCGGTCGGAGCACGATCACCTGCAGCAGCACCCCGAACACCATCATGAACGCGAGCGTGACCGGAAAGCCGATCCAGAACGGCAATTGCCAGTAGGTGAGCAGCCACCAGCAGACCCAGGCGCCGATCAGCAGGAACTCGCCCTGCGCGAAATTGACGATCTGGGTCGACTTGTAGATCAGCACGAAGCACATCGCCACCACGCCGTACAGCGTGCCGATGATGACGCCGTTGACCAGCAACTGCACCAGCAGGTCGAAGTTCATCGGGCCTCCAGTTCCGCGGGTTCGGACGGCGCCCGCCTCGACGGCTGCGGCGGCTCGATCAGGGTTTCGAGGACCAGGTCGGTGCGGATGCGCGACCGGGTGCCGTCCTGGAAAGTGATCGTCGTGTCGACGTGCACCGTCGGGCGGTCGGCGTAGATCGCGTCGATGATGTCGGCATACTTTTCGTTGATGACGCCGCGGCGCACCTTGCGGGTACGCGTGAGCTCGCCGTCGTCGGCGTCGAGTTCCTTGTACAGCAGCACCAGCTTGTGGATGCGCTGCGGTTCCGGAAGCGACGCGTTGACCTTCGCGACCTCGCCACGCAGCATCTGGTAGACACGCGGCTGCGCGGCCAGGCTGGTGTAGTTGGTGAACGCGATGCCGCGCTGCTCGGCCCACTTGGCGACGATCGAGTAGCGGATGCAGATGATCGCGGTCAGGTACGGCTTTTCGTGGCCGAGGATCACTGCCTCGGCGATGAACGGCGAGAACTTCAGCTTGTTCTCGATGAACATCGGCGAGAAGCGCGTGCCGGTCGCGGTGACCGCGAGATCCTTGATGCGGTCGATCACCACCAGGTGGCCGTTCTCCTGCTTGATGTAGCCGGCGTCGCCGGTGTGCATCCAGCCGTCGCGCAGGTCGGCGCGGGTGGCCTCCTCGTTGCGGTAGAAGCCGAGGAACGTGCCGGCGCTGCGCGCGACGATCTCGCCGACGCCGTTGGCGTCGGGGTTGTCGATGCGCACCTCGGAAGTGTCGAACGGCACGCCCACGCTGTCAAAGTCGACGTCGTCGGCCCGGTGGATCGTGTAGGCGCCCGACAGTTCGGTCTGTCCGTAGATCTGGCGCAGCGGCACGCCCATCGCCTGGAAGAAACGGAAGGTGTCGGGGCCCAGCGCCGCGCCGCCGGTGGCCGCCGACTTCAGGTAGGTGAAGCCGAGGCGGTCGCGCAGCGCCTTGAACAGGACGAAGTCGGCGAGCCTCGAGCGGCGCCGCTGGTCGAGCGCGGCCAGCCCGAGCTTCATGCCCCAGGCGAACATCTTCTGCTTGAAGGGCGTGGCGTCCATCACGCGGGCGCGCACGTCGGCGGCGATCTGCTCCCAGACGCGCGGCGCGAGCAGCACGAAGGTGGGCCCGATCTCGCGCAGGTCGGCCATCATCGTCTCGGGTTCCTCGACGAAGTTCACCGTGATGCGCGAAATCAGCGCCTGCGCCACCGCGTAGACCTGCTCCATGATCCACGGCAGCGGCAGCACCGACACGTAGTTGTCGGTGGGCAGCTTGGGGTCGGCACGCAGATACGACAGGCAGTGCGCGAGGAACGGCCCGGACTGCAGCATCGCCATCTTCGGGTTGGAGACGGTGCCCGAGGTGGTGCACAGCACCGCGACGTCGTCACCCTTGCCCAGCGCCACTTCGGCCGCGAAGCGCCCGGGATCGTCGGCCTCCACCTTTGCAGCCACGGCCTTCAGCGCCTCCCAGCTCATCAGCCGCGGATCGTCGTACTTGCGCATGCCGCGCGGATCGAAATAGACGATCCGGTCGATTCGCGTGGCGCAGGTTTCGGCGACTTCGAGCAGCTTGTCGACCTGCTCCTCGTCCTCGGCCAGCACGACGCGTACCTGCCCGTGGTCGAGCAGATAGGCGACCTCCTGGTTCAGCGCGTCGTGGTAGATGCCCAGCGTCATGCAGCCGATGGCGTGCGCCGCGAGCTCGCCCCACAGCATCTCGGGGCGGTTCTTGCCGATCAGGCCGACGGTTTCACCGCGCCGCACGCCCAGCCCGTGCAGGCCGAGCGCGATCTCCCTGACCCGCACCAGGTAGTCGGCCCAGGTGAACTCGTTCCAGATGCCGAATTCCTTCTCGCGCAGCGCCACCTCGCCGGGCCAGTGGGTCGCGTTGTGCACCAGCATCTTCGGGAAGGTGTCGTGCAGGACGACGTCGCCGTACTCGGGCTGCATTCAGGCGGCCCCCGCTTCGTCTTCGACGCCGAGATAGGCGCGCTTGACGTGCTCGTTGTCCATGATCTCGTGCGGCAGGCCGTCCGCGATGACGCGCCCGAAGTCGAGCACCATCACGCGATGCGAAATGTCCATGACGACGCCCATGTCGTGCTCGATCATGATCACCGTCATCCCCCATTCCTCGTTGAGGTCGACGACATAGCGCGCCATGTCCTCCTTCTCCTCGAGGTTCATGCCGGCCATCGGCTCGTCGAGCAGGATCAGGTCGGGCTTGACCGCGATCGCCCGGGCAAGCTCGACGCGCTTGCGCAGGCCGTAGGAGAGGGTGCCGGCCACCGCCTTGCGGATGTGACTGATCTCGAGAAAGTCGATGATGTCCTCGACGTGGCGCCGGTGCCGGATTTCTTCCTGCTGCGCGCCGCCGAACCAGTACAGTGCGCCGTTGAGGAAGTTGTTCTTCAGCAGGTGGTGGCGCCCGACCATGATGTTGTCGAGCACGGTCATGTGGCTGAACAGCGCAAGGTTCTGGAAGGTGCGCCCCAGGCCGAGCGGCGCGCGCTGGCTCGGCGTGAGCCGCGTGATGTCGCGACCCTTGAAGAGCACCTGGCCGGCGGTGGGCGAATAGCGGCCCGAGATGCAGTTGAGCATCGACGTCTTGCCCGCACCGTTCGGGCCGATGATCGAGAACAGTTCGCCCGGCCGGACGTGGAAGCCGACGTCGCTCAACGCCTTCACGCCGCCGAACTGCAGCGAGATGGCTTTCGCCTCGAGAACCGGTGTCGCCCCGCCCTGCAAGTGCCTGCCTCCCGAACCGTTGTCGCGGCCTGCGTCGCGCGTGTCCGCACACCGGCGTCGCGCTGCAACGGGCAGTCTAAGGCCGACGGCACAGTATAGTTGTCATCCGTCCGACAAACTCAGGGAAAACCGGGGGGAGCCTGCCATTGAGCGCCTTCGACGATCTGCTCGGGCTGTCGCCGTGGATGCGCCAGCTTGACGCGTCGCAGCATGACCGGATGCGCCAGGACATCGTCGAACGCCAGGTCGCCTGCGGAGGCTTCGTCTGCCGCAAGGGCGAGCCGGTCGAGCACTGGATCGGCGTCATCGAGGGTCTGGTCAAGATCAGCAGCGTTTCGTCGGGCGGCAAGGCGGTCACGTTCACGGGTGTCGCGGCCGGCGGCTGGTTCGGCGAGGGCTCGATGCTCAAGGACGAGCCGCGCCGCTACGACGGAGTCGCACTGCGCGACAGCCGTATCGCCTACCTGCCGCACGCCACGTTCCAGTGGCTGCTCGACACCAGCATCGCGTTCAACCGCTACCTGCTGATCCAGTTGAACGAGCGACTCGGGCAATTCATCGGCACCGTGGAGATCGACCGACTGCTCGGCGCCGATGCACGGGTGGCACGCTGCCTGGCCCAGCTCTTCAACCCGCTGCTCTATCCCGGGCTCGGGCGCAAGCTGGAGATCTCGCAGGGCGAGATCGGCTACCTCACCGGCCTGTCGCGCCAGCGCGTGAACCAGGCGTTGCGCCGCCTCGAGGACAACGGCCTGCTGAAGATCGACTATGGCGCCGTCACCGTGCTGTCGGTCGACGGGTTGCGCGGGTTCGAGGGTTAGGGCCGTTCACGCTACGATCGTCCCCGCGTGAGCACCAGTTGCAGCTCGGCGAACCCCGCCGGGTGCGCATGCCGTGGATACGGCGGCCGCGGCCACTGCCAGAGCTCGCCGGGAAACAGCGCGCGCACCGCGTTGATGTCGCAGTGATAGGGCGGCCCCTCGATGCGCCCCTCGCGCCGCCCTTCGCGCTCCACCTGCACCGCCAGCAGGATCATCGTGCCCGCGGGTCGCAGCCAGCCCGCCAGGCGCCGCGCGTACGCGACCCACAGGTCGGGATGCAGTGCGCACAGGCAGGCCTGGTCCCAGACGGCGTCGAACGGCTGCGACGGCGCCCAGTCGAGCAGGTCGGCCTGGACCACCTCGGCGGCGAGCCCCGCCTGCGCCAGGCGCGCGCGCGTGAGTTCCACGGCCGCCGGCGCGTAGTCGACGCCCACCGGACGCAGGCCGCTCGCCGCGAGTTGCAGCACCTCGTAGCCGGCGCCACAACCCGGCACCAGCACCCGCGCCCCGGAAACGAGCACCCCGCCCGCCACCAGCGGCGCAAGCGCCGGGCTGACCGCGCCACGATCCCAGGGCGTGCGCTGCGACTCGAAGCGCTGCTGCCAGAAGGCAAGCGTCGGGCCGGCCGGCTGCGCCGCCGGTGCAGTCATCTCCGCCTCACTTGTCGCACCCTCACTTGTCGTACCGATAGAAGCCGCGACCCGTCTTGCGCCCCAGCAGGCCGGCGTCGACCATCTCGCGCAACAGCGGCGCGGGCCGGTACTTCGGATCGTTGAAGCCGCCGTAGAGCACTTCCATCACCGCGAGTTCGACGTCCAGCCCGATCAGGTCGCACAGCGCGAGCGGGCCGATCGGGTGGTTGCAGCCGAGCTTCATGCCGGCGTCGATCTCCCCGGCGCTGGCCAGCCCCTCCTGCAGCGCGAAGACCGCCTCGTTGATCATCGGGCAGAGGATCCGGTTGACCACGAAGCCGGCGCTGTTCTTCACCCCGATCGGCGTCTTGCCCAGCCGCTGCGCAAGTTCGGTGACCGCGGCCACCGTCTCGTCCGACGTGCGCAGCCCGCGAATGACTTCGACCAGTGCCATCACCGGCACCGGGTTGAAGAAGTGCATGCCGACGAAGCGTTCCGGCCGTTGCGTCGCGGCGGCCAGCCGCGTGATCGAGATCGACGAGGTGTTCGTCGCGACGATCGTCGACGGCTTCACGATGCCTTCGAGGTGCTTCAGGATCTGCACCTTCAGTGCCTCGTTCTCGGTGGCCGCCTCGATGACGAGATCGGCCGCGGCGAGGTCCTCGGGTCGGACGGTGGTGCGGATGCGCGCCAGGATTCCGAGCCTGCGCGCCTCGTCGATCGAGCCTTTCTTCACCAGGCGGTCGAGCGAAGCCGACACGGTCTTCAGTCCGCGTTCGAGCGCCGCCTCGGTCACGTCCTGCATCACGGCGTCGATGCCGGATGCCGCGCAGGCCTGGGCAATGCCGTTGCCCATCGTGCCGGCGCCGATGATTCCCACGGTCTGGATGGTCATGGCTGGAGCCCCCGAAGCGGTCGCGAAAGACGGCATTCTATCGAGCCGGCCCGGGCGACTCAGAAGCTGTGAATCAATCGGCCGTGCCCGGAAGGCGCGCCCAGATGCGTCCGATCGAGGCGCAAAGCGCAGCCATATCGGGGATATGGCGAGCACTTGCAACGAAGAG
>JAJTYR010000028.1 GCA_021463505.1 Burkholderiaceae bacterium
GCTCGCGCAGCGAGCGCAGCGAGTTTCGCCGCGCCAGCCGGTGCTGCGAGCATCGCAGGGCACCCCCGCGAAGCGGGGGCAAGCACCCGGCGCGCCCGCCAAGCCCGGCCCGCGCCTTTGCCCGCGCCTTTGCCCGCGCCTTTGCCCGCGCCCGCGCCAGGCGAGCTGGAGCCACTGAGATGTCGAGCCTCGACACCGACTCCCTCCACGATCCGGCAGCCCTCGGCAAGGTCGCGGTGCTCTACGGCGGGCGCTCGGCCGAACGCGAAGTGTCGATCATGTCGGGCTCGGGCGTGCTGGCCGCGCTGCGCAGCCGCGGCGTCGACGCACACGGCTTCGACCCGGCCGAACGCGCGCTCGACGAACTGGTTCGCGAAGGCTTCGCGCGTGCGTTCATTGCGCTGCACGGGCGCTACGGCGAGGATGGCACGGTGCAGGGCGCGCTCGAACTGCTCGGCATCCCGTACACCGGCAGTGGCGTGATGGCTTCGGCAATCGGCATCGACAAGGTCTGCACGAAGCGCATCTGGACGACCCATGGGCTGCCCACGCCGGCGTTCGCGCTGGCGCACAGCGCCACCGACGTGGCCGACGCCGCGACGCGCTTCGGCCTGCCGCTGGCGGTGAAGCCCTCGCGCGAAGGCTCGACGATCGGCTTCACGAAGATGGTGTCGGCCGACCAGGCGCAGGCGGCGTTCGAGATCGCGCGGCGCCACGACGACGACGTGCTGTGCGAGGAATTCGTCGACGGGCGCGAACTCACGGTCGCGGTGATCGGCTCGGGCCGTGCGGCGCACGCGCTGCCGGTCATCGAGATCGTCGCGCCGGCGGGCAACTACGACTACCAGAACAAGTACTTCCGCGACGACACGCGCTACGTGTGCCCGGCCGAATTGCCCGAGGCGCTCGCCGCCGAGGTCGCGGCACTGTCGTTGCGCGCGTACCTCGCGATCGGCTGCGAGGGCTGGGGCCGGGTGGACGTGATGCTGCGCCGTGCCGACGAGCGCCCGTATCTGCTCGAAGTCAACACGTCGCCAGGCATGACCGGCCACTCGCTGGTGCCGATGGCCGCCCGCGCGGTCGGCATGTCCTACGAGGAGCTGTGCCTGCGCATCCTCGTCGCGGCGAGCCTGAAGATCGGAGGTGCGCGTTGAGCCTCTGGCACGACGTGCGTCTGATGAACACGCTGGCCAACGTGGTCACCGGCGCGACGCTGCTCGCGGCGCTGGCCGCGGGCACCTGGTGGCTGTCGCAGCGGTCGTACTTCACGCTGCGTGACGTCGGCATCGAGGCGGCGCAGGGACACCCGCTGCGCCATGTCTCGGCGCCGCTGCTGCGCGTCGCGGTCACCCGCCACGTGCGCGGCAACTTCTTCACGGTCGACCTCGACGCGGTGCGTGCCACCTTCGAGACCGTGCCCTGGGTGCGCCGCGCCAGCGTGCGCCGCGTCTGGCCCGACGGCCTCGTGGTGGCCATCGAGGAGCACCGGCCGCTGGCGTTCTGGGGCGACGGCCGCCTGGTGAACACTTTCGGGGAGCTGTTCGCCGCGAACCTCGCCGAAGCCGAGGAGGACGGCAACCTGCCGCAGTTCTCCGGACCCGAGGGCAGCGCGTTGCAGGTCGCGCGACGCTACGCCGAGTTGCGCGAGGCGGTCGCGCCGCTGGGCGCGCACCCCGACTCGGTCGCGCTGTCGCCACGCTACGCCTGGACGATGCAGCTGGACGACGGCACGACGCTGCTGCTCGGCCGCGACCAGGGCGTGCCCGTCGAGCGGCGTGTCGCGCGCTGGGTCGAAGCCTGGCCGGAAGTCACGGCCGGCCTGGGGCGGCGCGCGGGAGTGATCGACCTGCGCTATCCGAACGGATTCGCGATCCGCTCGCTCGTGCTGCTTGCCGGCGCCGACGGGCACGACGCCACGCCGGCGCATCGCAGGCATTGAAACGCGGGACCACGGAATGACCAGAGACGCCAAGGACCTGATCGTCGGACTCGACATCGGCACCTCGAAAATCGTGGCGATCGTCGCCGAGATGCGGCCGGACGGCCACTACGAGATCGTCGGGCTCGGCCAGCACGACTCGCGTGGCCTGAAGAAGGGCGTCGTGGTGAACATCGAGTCCACGGTGGCGTCGATCCAGCGCGCCCTCGAGGAGGCCGAGCTGATGGCCGACTGCAAGATCCGCACGGTCTATGCGGGGATCGCCGGCAGCCACATTCGCAGCTTCAACTCCAGCGGCATGGTGGCGATCAAGGACAAGGAGGTCACCGAGGCCGACATGGCGCGCGTGATCGAGACCGCGAAGGCGGTCAACATCCCGACCGACCAGCAGATCGTCCACGTGCTGCCGCAGGAATTCATCATCGACGGCCAGGAGGACATCCGCGAGCCGATCGGCATGAGCGGCGTGCGCCTCGAAGTGAAGGTGCACATCGTGACCGGCGCGGTCTCGGCCGCGCAGAACATCGTGAAGTGCGTGCGCCGCTGCGGGCTCGAGGTGAACGACCTGATCCTGCAGCCGCTGGCCTCGAGCATGTCGATCCTGACCCAGGACGAAAAGGAACTCGGCGTCGCGTTGGTCGACGTCGGCGGCGGCACCACCGACATCGCGATCTTCACCGGCGGGGCGATCCGGCACACCGCGGTGATCCCGATCGCAGGCGACCAGATCACCAACGACATCGCGATGGCGCTGCGCACGCCCACGCCCGAAGCCGACGACATCAAGTTGCGCTTCGGCATTGCCAGGCAGGTGCTCGCCGATCCCGGCGAGAAGATCGAGGTGCCGGGGCTCGGCGACCGCGCTCCGCGCACGCTGTCGCGCCAGGCGCTCGCGGCGGTGATCGAGCCGCGCATCGAGGAGCTGTTTTCGCTGGTGCACCAGGTGGTGCGCGAGTCGGGCTACGAGGAACTGCTGTCCTCGGGCGTCGTGCTCACCGGCGGCACCAGCCTGCTGCCGGGCATGGTCGAGCTGGCCGAAGACATCTTCCTGAAGCCGGTGCGCATCGGCATGCCGGATTACGCCGGCGGACTGGCCGACGTCGTGCGCTCGCCGCGTTATTCGACCGCCGTCGGCCTGCTCGAGGAAGCGCGGCTGCAGAGGATGCGCGGCCGCAAGGTGGCCGAGCAGTCGGGATCGTTCAAGGAGACGCTGCGTCGCATGAAGGAGTGGTTCCTTGGGAATTTCTGAACAACCCGTTTTTTCATCGGGAAGGGCGACTGGAGAGGCGAGGCCGGGCGGCCGCGCCGGCGGGGGCGTGTGCCGTGCTGCGGCTCAGCTTCTCCCGTCTGTCTTCCCATCATCCTGGAGGCCAGTACCATGAGCTTTGAAATGATCGAAACCGAAGTCGACGGCGCCGTGATCAAGGTGATCGGTGTCGGAGGCGCCGGCGGCAACGCGGTCAACCACATGGTCAACCGCAACGTGCAGGGCGTGGAGTTCATCGCGCTGAACACCGACCGGCAGGCGCTGCGACGTTCGCTGGCGGAGAACACCATCCAGCTCGGCGAGATCGGCCTCGGTGCGGGTGCGCGCCCCGAGGCGGGACGGGCCGCGGCCGATGCGATGCGCGAGCACATCCGCGCGGCGCTCGAAGGCGCCAACATGGTGTTCCTGACCGCCGGCATGGGCAAGGGCACCGGCACCGGCGCCTCGCCGGTGGTGGCCGAGATCGCCAAGGAGATGGGCATCCTGACGGTCGGCGTGGTCACCAAGCCGTTCGACTTCGAGGGTGCCAAGAAGCTGCAGATCGCCGAGCAGGGCATCGACCAGCTGGTCGAACACGTCGATTCGCTGATCGTGGTGCTCAACCAGAAGCTGTTCGAGGTGATGGATGACGACGCCAGCCTGGAGGACGCGTTCAGGCGCGCCGACGACGTGCTGCACAACGCGGTGGCCGGCATCGCGGAGATCATCAACGTGCCGGGGCTGGTCAACGTCGACTTCGCCGACGTGAAGACCGTGATGGGCGAGCAGGGCAAGGCAATGATGGGCATCGGCGACGCCGCCGGTCTCGACCGGGCCCGTATCGCCGCCGAGCAGGCGGTGTCTTCGCCGCTGCTCGATGGCGTCGACCTGCAGGGCGCGCGCGGCGTGATCGTCAACATCACCGCGGGCCGCAGCCTCAAGCTGAAGGAGACCAACGACGTCATCAACACGATCAAGGCGTTCTGCGCCGACGACGCGACGATCATCCACGGCACCGTGTTCGACGAGGACATGGGGGACCGGCTGCGCGTGACCGTGGTGGCCACCGGAATCGGCCGGCGTTCGGCCAAGCCGGTGCTGGTGCCGCAGACGCAGTTGCGCACCGGCACCGACAACGCTGCCGTGCCGCCCAACTACGAACAGTTCGAGCAGCCGACCGTCTGGCGCAGCCCGCGGGCATCGGCGGCGGCGCAGGTGCAGGCACTGGAGGAAAGCGGTGTCGAGCGCTTCGACATCCCGGCGTTCCTGCGCAAGCAGGCGGACTGAAGGGCGACGTCCGGCGCCGGCGGGCGAACCGGGAGGGCCGCGCCTGCGGATCCGCAAGTCCGGGTCCGTCGGCTGCGGCCGGGTGCCGATCGCGCGCACGCACTACAATGGCCGTTTGCCCACCGTGATCGTCCCGCCGCGATGGCATCGGGGCGAGACGCGCGGCATCCAACCTCGGAGCGACCCCACGATGACGATCCAGATCGGCGACACGCTTCCGGACGCGACGGTCCGCGAGTTCATCGAAATCGAAGGTAATGGGTGCTCGATCGGTCCCAATGCGTTCCAGGTGACCGACCTGGTCCGCGGCAAGCGCATCGTGATCTTCGGTCTGCCCGGTGCGTTCACGCCTACCTGCTCGGCGAAACACGTGCCCGGGTATCTGCGGCAGCACGACGCGCTGAAGGCCGCGGGCGTGGACGAGATCTGGTGCGTGTCGGTGAACGATGCCTTCGTGATGGGCGCCTGGGGTCGCGATCAGCACACCGGGGGCAAGATCCGCATGATCGCCGATGGCGCCGGCGAGTTCACGAAGAAGCTCGGCCTCGAGGTCGACCTCGGTGCCGGCGGCATGGGTCTGCGCTCGCGTCGCTATTCGATGCTGGTCGACCGCGGCGTCGTGAAGACGCTGAACCTCGAGGCGCCCGGCAAGTTCGAGGTTTCCGACGCCGAAACGATGCTGCGCCAGGTCCGTGGCGCGGCGCCCGTGAACGGATGATGTGCGGCGCCGGGGCACGAGTGCGGGGGTCGCGCGCCGAACCATGATGCGCCAGCGAACCATCGGCAAGCCGGTCAGCGCCACCGGCGTAGGTCTGCACTCCGGTGAACGGGTCGAGCTCACGCTGCGCCCGGCCGACGTCGACACCGGCATCGTGTTCCGCCGCGTCGATCTCGATCCGCCGGTGGCGATCCGCAGCGGCGCGGCGCGCGTCACCGACACCCGCATGGCCTCCACGCTCACCGCGGCCGACGAGGGGCCGGGCAGCCAGGTGCGGGTGGCCACCGTCGAGCACCTGATGTCCGCGCTTGCCGGCCTCGGGGTCGACAACCTGTTCGTCGACGTGACCGCGCCCGAGATCCCGATCCTCGACGGATCGGCAGGCTCGTTCGTGTTCCTGATCCAGTCGGCCGGCATCGTCGAACAGCGTGGCGCCAAGCGTTTCATCCGCGTGCGGCGCACCGTCGCCGTGCGCGAGGGCGACAAGTGGGCGCGGCTCGACCCGCACTTCGGCTTCAAGCTGCGCTTCTCGATCGAGTTCTCGCATCCGGCGATCGACGCCACCGGTCAGGCGGTCGAGGTCGACTTCGCGACGACGTCGTACGTCAAGGAGGTCGCGCGCGCGCGCACCTTCGGCTTCATGCAGGACGTCGAGGCGATGCGCGCGCACGGCCTGGCAAAAGGCGGCAGCTTCGGCAATGCGATCGTCATGGACGAGTACCGGGTGCTCAACGCGGACGGCCTGCGCTTCGACGACGAGTTCGTCAAGCACAAGATCCTCGATGCGATCGGTGACCTGTACCTGGTCGGCCATCCTCTGCTCGCGGCCTACAGCGCGCACAAATCGGGGCATGCGCTGAATAACCGGTTGCTGCGCGAACTGCTGGCCGACCAGCAGGCCTGGGAACTGGTGAGCTTCGCCGAACGGCGCGAGGCGCCCCGGATGTTCGCGCTCGACTGGAGTCATGCCTGAGCGCGCACCGGCGCGGCGCGCCCGATGATCTTCGTCCGGGTGTTCGTCGCCGCGGTCCTCGTCACCGTGGCCTGGTGCGCACTCGGCTACCTGTTCACGCGTGATCGCAAGTACCTGCGGCTCGCGGGCAAAGTCCTCGCCGTGGGTGCGGCGGGTGCGCTGCTCTTCTTCGCCGTGATGTTCGTTCAGCGCCTCTGACCGTCGCCCCGCCTTCGCGGCCGGCACGCGCCGAACCCGACCGCGCCGTACGGCGGTCGGACGATGCCTTCGGTCGGGTTGGTCGGTGTGCGCTCAGCGCCCTCTGCGATGCCGGCGGATCAGGTTTGCGAGTGCTTGCTTGAGCGCCGGGCCTTCGACGTCGCTCATCAACTGCTCGAAGTCGGCAAGCGCCTGCGGTGGCAGCGCCGTACGCGGCACGCCGGCACGGCGCGCTGGCCCGACGACGCGTCGTTGCGGCACGATCCTGATTCGACTAACCTGCCCGCAATCCTCGCGCACCAGCGCCAGCAGGCTGGGCACCATCTGGCGCAGACGGCCGGCCCATGCGGCGCCTGGCGTCATGAGGGTGAGCGTGTCGCCATCGAGCGAGATCACGGTCAGCGGAATGCCCGGGCACGCCCCGGCCAGCCGCGCCTGCAGGGCCACGAGGCGATCGACGCGGGCGGCGAGGGCGCGGAAGCCGGACTCGGCATCGAGCCAGCTTGCCACGGAGCGTGCGGTGATGGCGGACTTCATCGGTTCCCGGCGGGCCGGTGCGACACCGTCCCGCGACTACGGTAGCACGGCGGAGCAGCGGCATGCAGGTCATTCTCGTGCATCCGGGACTCAGGCAGGCGCGCACCCTGAACATCGGGCGCCGCGCGCTGGCCGCGTTCGTGCTGGCGCTGCTGCTGGTGCTCGCGGCCGCGTCCGGTCTGCTCTCGTACGTCACGCTGCATCACGTGCTCGGCGGGCAACTGCCGCTCATCGAGCGAAGGCTGCCGACGTTCGAATCGAGGCACGCGCTGGTCGGCGGCGAAGACCTGACGCGGCGCAATCTCGACGCGCTGGCGGTTCGTCTGGGCGAGATGCAGGCGCGGCTTGCGCGGCTCGATGCACTGGGCGAGCGGGTCGCCGCGATGGCCGGCCTGAAGCTGCTCGACCTCGGGGTGCTCGCAGTGCCGGGTGGGCGCGGCGGGCCGGCGCCCGCCGACGGTGGCCGCCCGCTGACGCTGGACGAACTCACCCGTGCGATCGATCGCACTGCCGACGCTTTCGTGCAGCAGGATGGCGCGCTGAGCCTGCTGGAATCGCAACTGCTGTACCGCGATGTCTCGGCCCGGCTGGTCCCGAGCGCGCGGCCGCTGGTCGACGCGCTGGTGGGTTCGCGCTTCGGTCACCGTATCGATCCGTTCAGCGGTCGGCGCGTGGCGCACGAGGGCCTCGATTTCGCCGCACCGGTCGGCGCGCCGATCCTCGCCGCGGCGGCCGGAGTGGTGGTGGTCGCCGGCCGGCACCCCGGCTACGGCAACCAGGTCGACATCGACCACGGCAACGGACTGGTCACGCGCTACGGGCATGCCTCGAAGGTCGATGTCGCCGAGGGCGAGATCGTACGGCAGGGCCAGAAGATCGCCGAGGTTGGCTCCACCGGCCGCTCCACCGGGCCGCATCTGCACTTCGAGGTGCGCATCGACGGCGTGCCGCGCGACCCGTTGCCGTGGTTGCGCGCCGGCATGCGCGCGCCCGGCGTGTCGGCGCTCGCGCACGCGCCGGGTCGCGCGCGCTGAAGCGGCGCCGGCCGGCCGCAGGCTGCGTGCTAGACTCGCAGGGTTTCCCTGCAGGCCGGCCTCGTCGCGCCCCGGCCGACCCGCCGTCGAATGATCCAGAACATCCTCACCCGGATCTTCGGCAGCCGCAACGAGCGGCTGCTGAAGAGCTACCGCAAGTCGGTCGAGCAGATCAACGCGCTCGAGCCGCGGATCATGGCGCTCTCCGACGAGCAGCTGGCGGGCAAGACGGCGGAGTTCCGCCAGCGGGTGGCCGACGGCGAAGCCGTCGACGCGCTGCTGCCCGAGGCCTTCGCGGTGTGCCGCGAGGCGGCGCGCCGCGTGCTGGGCATGCGCCACTTCGACGTGCAGCTGGTCGGCGGCATGGTGCTGCACGCCGGGAAGATCGCCGAAATGCGCACCGGCGAGGGCAAGACCCTCACTGCCACGCTGCCGGTTTACCTGAACGCGCTCGCCGGCAAGGGCGTGCACGTGGTGACGGTGAACGACTACCTGGCCAGTCGCGATGCGGAGTGGATGGGCAAGGTCTACCGCTTCCTCGGCATGACGGTGGGCACGATCCTCACGCAGCAGGCCACCGCCGACAAGAAGGTGGCCTACGCGGCCGACATCACTTACGGCACCAACAACGAGTTCGGCTTCGACTACCTGCGCGACAACATGGAGTACGCGGTCGGCGACCGGCGCCAGCGCGACCTGCATTACGCGATCGTCGACGAGGTCGACTCGATCCTGATCGACGAGGCGCGCACCCCGCTGATCATCTCGGGCCAGGCCGAAGACCACACCGAGACCTACCAGCGGGTCGATGCGCTGCCGCCGCTGCTCGACGAAATGGCCGCCGAGCCCAGGACCGGCGAGGAAGATCCGCCCGGCGACTACTGGGTCGACCGCAAGGCGCACCAGGTCTACCTGTCCGAGGCCGGCCACGAGAAGACCGAGAAGATCCTCGCGCAGATGGGCCTGCTGCCCGAGGGTGCAAGTCTCTACGACGCCGCCAACATCGGACTGATGCACCACCTGATGGCAGCGCTGCGCGCGCACACGCTGTTCCACCGCGACCAGCACTACGTGGTGCAGAACGGCGAGATCGTCATCGTCGACGAGTTCACCGGCCGGCTGATGCCGGGCCGGCGCTGGTCCGAAGGGCTGCACCAGGCGGTCGAGGCCAAGGAGCGCGTGGCCATCCAGGCCGAGAACCAGACGCTGGCGTCGATCACCTTCCAGAACTACTTCCGCATGTACGGCAAGCTCGCCGGCATGACGGGCACGGCCGACACCGAGGCCTACGAGTTCCAGGAGATCTACGCCCTCGAGACGGTGGTCATCCCGACGCATCGCCCGATGATCCGCGAGGACCGGCAGGACCAGGTCTTTCGCACCACGCGCGAGAAATACGACGCGATCCTCGCCGACATCCGCGACTGTCACGAGCGCGGCCAGCCGGTGCTGGTGGGCACCACCTCGATCGAGAACTCCGAACTGCTGTCGGGGATGCTGGCGAAGGACAGGCTGCCGCACCAGGTGCTCAACGCCAAGCAGCACGCCCGCGAGGCCGAGATCGTCGCGCAGGCCGGCCGCCCGAAGATGATCACCATCGCCACCAACATGGCGGGGCGCGGCACCGACATCGTGCTGGGCGGCAACGTCGAGAAGCAGGTCGAGTTCCTGGACGCCGATACCGCGTTGTCCGGAGCCGAGCGCGAGACGGGCATCGCGAAGCTGCACGACGAATGGCAGTCGTTGCACGATGAAGTCATCGCCGCCGGCGGGCTGCACATCGTGGGCACCGAGCGCCACGAGTCGCGCCGCATCGACAACCAGTTGCGCGGGCGCTCGGGTCGCCAGGGCGATCCGGGATCGTCGCGCTTCTACCTGTCGATGGAAGACCCGCTGCTGAAGATCTTCGCCGGCGACCGCCTCAAGGCGATCATGGATCGCCTGAAGCTGCCCGATGGCGAGGCGATCGAGGCAGGCATGGTCACGCGCTCGATCGAGTCGGCGCAGCGCAAGGTCGAGGCACGCAACTTCGACATCCGCAAGCAGCTGCTCGAGTACGACGACGTCGCCAACGACCAGCGCAAGATCGTCTACGCCGACCGCAATGCACTGCTCGAGTCCTCCGAATTCGCCGAGCGGGTGCTCGACCTGCGCCATCGGGTCTTCACCGACCTGTTCCGTCATCACGTGCCGGCCGACTCGGTCGAGGAGCAATGGGATGCCGCCGGATTGCAGAAGCTGCTGGCCAGCGACTGGCAGCTCGAGGTGCCGCTCACCGCAATGATGCAGGGGGCTGCCGAGGTCGCCGACGACGACCTGCTCGAGGCAGTGCTGAAGGCCGCCGATGCGATGTACCAGTCGAAGGTCGACCAGGTGGGCGCCGAGGTGTTCGCCGGCTTCGAGCGTTCGATCATGCTGCAGACGATCGACCAGCACTGGCGCGAGCACCTGTCGTCGCTCGACTACCTGCGCCAGGGCATCCACCTGCGCGGCTACGCGCAGAAGAATCCGAAGCAGGAATACAAGCGCGAGGCGTTCGAACTGTTCGGCCTGATGCAGGAGCGCGTGCGCAACGACGTCACCCGCATCCTGATGACGGTGCGCATCCAGACAGCCGACGAGGCCGAGCAGGCCGGGGAGGCGGTGCAGCCGCAATACTCGAACGTCAGCTACACGCATGCCGACTTCGACCAGGGGGCGGCGGCCGAAGGCGCCGACGCCGAGGCGATCGCGCTGGCGGTGCAGCAGCGTCCGCAGGTCGACGAAGGCGTCCAGCAGCCGATCCGGCGCTTCGGCCAGAAGATCGGCCGCAACGATCCCTGCCCCTGCGGTTCGGGCAAGAAATACAAGCAATGCCACGGCCGGCTCGCCTGAGCGCGCCTGCCAGGAGGCAGCGATGCCCGTGAATCTGCGCGTTCCGCAGCGCGCGGCGCTGCGCCCCGTGCCCGGGGTGGCGATCGGCACCGCGGCAGCCGGCATCCGCAAGGCCGACCGCCGCGACGTGCTCGTGCTGCAACTGCCGCCGGGTGCCACTGCTGCCGGCGTGTTCACGACCAACCGTTTCTGCGCGGCGCCGGTGCGCGTGTGTCGCGAGCATCTGGCGGCCGGTGCCGGGGAGATCCGTGCACTGGTGGTGAACACCGGCTGCGCGAACGCGGGCACCGGTACGATCGGACTCGCCAATGCGCGCCGCAGCTGCGAGGAGGTCGCGCGGCGGCTCGGCTGTGCGCCCGCGCAGGTGCTGCCGTTCTCCACCGGCGTGATCCTCGAGCACCTGCCGATGGAGCGCCTGCTGGCCGGTATCGCCGTGGCGGTGGGCGGACTGGGTGCCAGCGACTGGCTCGATGCCGCCGAGGCCATCATGACCACCGACACGGTGCCCAAGGGGGCTTCGCGCGAAGTCGACGTGGGCGGCGCACGCGTGGTCGTCACCGGCGTCGCCAAGGGGTCGGGGATGATTCGACCGGACATGGCGACGATGCTCGGCTACATCGCCACCGATGCGGCGCTGCCGCAGCCGCTGCTCGCGCGCTGGGCGCGCAGGGTGGCCGACGCGAGCTTCAACCGGGTGACGGTGGACGGCGACACCTCGACGAACGACTCGCTGGTGCTGCTGGCCAGCGGCGCCAGCGGTGTCACGATCGCCGACGACGGGCAGCCGGGCGCGGCGGTGCTCGAGGCGGCGATTGCCGACGTCGCCCGGGAACTCGCGCAGGCGCTGGCGCGCGACGGCGAGGGCGCCACCAAGTTCATCACCATCGACGTGGAGCGCGCCGGCTCGGGTGCCGAGGCGGCAGCCGTCGCTTACGCGATCGCGCACTCGCCGCTGGTGAAGACCGCGTTCTTCGCGTCCGACCCCAACCTCGGGCGCATTCTCGCGGCGATCGGCTACGCCGGCATCGCCGATCTCGACGTCGATCGGGTCGATCTCTTTCTCGACGAAGTGCACGTGGCCACGCGCGGCGGGCGTCACCCCGGGTATCGCGAGGAAGACGGGCAGCGGGTCATGAAGCAGGACGAGATCCGCATCCGCGTGCTGCTCGACCGGGGCGAAGCGCGCACCACCGTCTGGACCTGCGACCTGTCGCACGACTACGTGTCGATCAACGCCGACTATCGATCCTGAGGACAGGCACGCTGTCTGCCAGCCGATGACCGACCCGAGCAAGCTGGAACACCTGGCCGATCGCGCCGAAGCGCTGCTTCGCCGCATCGAAGCGCTGCTGCCGGCGCCGCCGGCACCCGACTGGGGCGCAGCGCACGCGTTTCGCTGGCGCCGGCGCGCCACCGCCCTGGGTGTGCAGGCGGTGCTGCAACCGGTGCGCCACCTGTCGCCGATCCGGTTGTCCGACCTCGAGTGCATCGACGAACAGAAGCAGGCGATCGAGCGCAACACGCGGCAGTTCGTCGCCGGCCTGCCGGCCAACAACGTCCTGCTCACCGGCTCGCGCGGCACCGGCAAGTCCTCGCTGGTCAAGGCCTGCCTGAACGCCTGGGCTGCGCGCGGGTTGCGGCTGATCGAGGTCGACAAGGATGACCTGGTCGACCTGCCCGATATTGTCGAGCTGGTCGCAGACCGCCCCGAGCGCTTCGTCGTCTTCTGCGACGACCTGTCGTTCGAGGAGGGCGAACCCGGCTACAAGGCGCTGAAGGTGGCCCTCGACGGCTCGGTGGCCGCGCAGTCCGACAACCTGCTGATCTATGCCACCTCGAACCGGCGCCACCTGATGCCCGAATACATGCGCGAGAACCTCGACGCAAGGCATCAGGAGGACGGCGAGATCCACCCCGGCGAGACGGTCGAGGAGAAGATCTCGCTGTCCGAGCGCTTCGGACTGTGGGTGTCGTTCTACCCGTTTCGCCAGGACGACTACCTGGTCATCGTTGCGCACTGGTTGGCGAGCTTCGGCTGCGACGCACCCGAAATCGAAGCGGCGCGCGCCGATGCGCTGCGTTTCGCGCTCGAGCGCGGTTCGCGATCCGGACGGGTGGCCTGGCAGTTCGCGAAAGACTGGGCGGGGCGTCGACGTTCGCGCGCCGCCGCGGGCACCCGCGCGAGCGCGCGCAAGGGCCGCTCGCCGCGGGTGTGATGGGCGCGGCGTCGTCCGCGGCCGTCGACGTGGCGGTCGGCGTGCTGACGCGGGCCGACGGCGCGGTGCTGTTCGGGCAAAGGCCCGTCGGCAAGCCGTACGCCGGATGGTGGGAGTTTCCGGGTGGCAAGCTCGAGCCCGGCGAAAGCGTCGAACAGGCGCTGGTGCGCGAACTGCGCGAGGAACTCGGCATCGAGCTGCGTGATTCGTGGCCCTGGGTGGTGCGCGAATACGTCTACCCGCACGCGCACGTGCGGCTGCATTTCCGGCGGATCGTCGCGTGGACCGGCGCGCCGCGGGGGCGCGAGGGACAGGCACTGGCCTGGCGGCTGCCGGCGGCGATCGATCTTGCGCCGCTGTTGCCGGCGGCGATTCCGGTGATCGGCTGGCTGCGGCTGCCCGACCGCATCGGGATCAGTTGCGCACTCGAGCTGGGGGACGAGCGTTTCGTCGAGCGGCTCGATCGTGCGCTCGACGCCGGCCTGCGACTGGTGCAGTTGCGCGAACCCGGGATGGAGCCCGGGCGCTTCGATCGGCTGTTTCGCCGCGTACGCGAGCGGTGTGCGCGCCATGGTGCGCGTCTGCTGGTCAACAGCGGCCACTCTGCTTCCTACTGGGACGCCTGCGACGGTGTGCATCTAAAGAGTAGTGAGCTTGGTTCGATCGTCTCCAGGCCGAGACTGCCGATCGTCGGCGCATCCTGTCACGATGCCGCCGAACTCGGGCGGGCCGGTGAACTCGCAGTCGATTTCGCGTTGCTCGGGCCGGTACGGGCAACACGGTCGCATCCGGGCGCTGCGGGGCTCGGCTGGCCGGCGTTCGAGCGCCTGGCGATCGACGCGCGGGTACCGGTCTTCGCGCTGGGTGGACTGGATGACGGTGATTCGATCCGTGCCGCGCGTGCCGGCGCGCACGGACTGGGCATGATGCGCGCGATCTGGCGCTGAGCGTCGCGGCTCAGCCGCTCAGCCGCCGGGCCGGGGGTCGTCGGGGGCGGGCCCACCGGACCCGCTCCAGTCGTCGGCGCCGTCGCTGCGCGCATCGCCGGCGATCCGGTAGCGCTCGGCCGCCCATGCCCCGAGGTCCACCGTCTTGCAGCGTTCGCAGCAGAAGGGCCGCCAGCGGTTCGTCGCGTCGAACGGCGCCTTGCGCCCGCAGGTGGGGCAATCGACCGAGACGATGCGTGACGTCATGCCAGTGCAACTCAAAGGTTGCACAGTGTCAGTTCGAAATCGACACTACCGTCGAAGGGCCGCGGACGCAGATCGCCGTCCTGGCTGGTGAAGCGGATCCACAGCAGGTACTTGTTGGCGCTGATCTCGGGGATCGCTCCGGCGGCAGGGTCGAGCCTGACTTGCACCATCTGGAAACTCTTGCCGCCCAGCGGCTGCTGGAAACTGCCTTGCTGGGCGCGCAGTGTCGAGCGCTGCGCGCTCTCGCGCAGCAACTTGAGCACGATCGCGAGGCTTTCGTACAGCGGCCTGAACGGCGCCGCCCAGGTGGCGATGTCGCGCTGGCGCGCCTCGTGGTGTCGATGCTGCCAGGCGTAGTACGACGGCAGGTCGAATTCGCTGGCGCCGCCGGCGATGATCGTGCGGCTGCGGATGCTCATCAGCCATTCGTTGTCGCGCAGGTGCTGCCCGCTCTTGCCAGTGATCGCGCCGAGTTCGCGTGCTGCCTCGTCGATCTCCCCGAGGATGCGCTCGAGCGCCGGCGCCGAGACTTCCGGGTTGTTGCGGAACGTCATCAGCGTCTGGCGTTGCCGCTCGAGTTCCTGGAGCAGGTCGGACTTCAGGTCGGCGCGTCCGGCGACCTCGAGGATCTCGAACAACGTGACGAGCGCGACGTGGTGGTCGAGCGCGTGTTCCCGGGCAGCGAAGAATTCGAGGCGCTCGAACAGGTCTTCCAGCCGCAGCAGCGTCCGGACGCGTTCGTTCAGCGGGTACTCGTACAGGATCAAGGTAGCGTCCTGGGCCACGGTCGGGGTTCGCCGCGGCGGTGCTGCGCGAGCGCGACCGCGCGAACAACGCGCTTCGCGCACGAAGACGCATGAATTCTGGCGCAAAGCCATTCGCTTGACAAACCGCGCGCAGCCTTCAGGACGATTCGCATCGGTCTGCTTGTGCATAGCGCCGGTGCAGCGCCTCGACCTGTGCGTCGAGCGCATCGGCGGCGCCGCCGTTGTCGATCACGTCGTCGGCGGCGGCCAGTCGCTGTGCGCGGCTGGCCTGGGCGCCGAGAATCGTGGCGACGCGCTCGCGACTCAGGCCGTTGCGGCGCATGACCCGTTCGATCTGCACCCCGGTCGGGCAATCGACGACGAGGACGCGATCGACGTCGCCGGCACGACCGCCGGACTCCACGAGCAGCGGCACGACCAGCATCGCGTACGCACCTTCCGCGGCTGCGAGGCGGCGCTGCGACTCGGCGCGGATCATCGGGTGCAGGATCGCTTCGAGTCGCTGGCGCGCTGCGGGATCGTCGAAGACCCGTTCGCGCATCGCATCGCGATCGAGCGCACCGTCGGCGCGAATCACGCCGTCGCCGAACTCCGCGCGGATCGCGTCGATCGCAGCGCTGCCTGGCGCGGTCAGTTCGTGGGCAATCGCGTCGGTGTCGACGATCGCCGCGCCGCGCGCGGCGAACAGATCGGCCACCGTGCTCTTGCCGCTGCCGATGCCGCCGGTCAGCCCGACCACGAGGCGGCGCGGGCGCGCTGCGGGGACTCGCGCGGACGACGCGCCGGGCGTCGAAGGACGGTGCGAAGGACCGTGGCTCATCGTACGAGTCTAACAGCGGCCTCGCACGACCACGGCTGGCGATGCGCGCGGCGTCAGCCGACGGCGAACAGCCTGCCCAGCGGCTCGCGCAAGTACAGCGCAAGCAGCCCGGCACCGGCCAGGTAGGGCCCGAAAGGGATCGGTACTTCGCGGCCGCGGCGCGCGACGACGATCAGCGTGATGCCCGCGGCCGCGCCGACCGCCGAGGCGAGCAGGATCACCGCTGGCAGCGCGCTCCAGCCGAACCAGGCGCCGAGCGCGGCCAGCAGCTTGAAGTCACCGTAGCCCATGCCCTCCTTGCCGGTGGCCAGCTTGAACAGCCAGTAGACCGACCACAGGCTCAGGTAGCCCGCCATCGCGCCGATCACGGCCGCCGGCAGTGGCGCGAACACCCCCCAGAGATTGAACAGCAGGCCCAGCCACAGCAGCGGCAGGGTCATGTTGTCGGGCAGCAGGTGCGTGTCGAGATCGATGAAGGTCAGCGCCACCAGGAACGCACCGAGGATCACCGCCCCGAACCCCGCCGCGGTGGCGCCGAAGTGCCAGATCGCCGCGGCGCTCAGCACCCCGGTGGCCAGTTCGACGACCGGGTAGCGCGCCGGGATCGACGTACCGCAGGCGGTGCACCTGCCGCGCTGGACGAGCCAGCTGAGCAGCGGGATGTTCTCGAGCGCGCCGAGCTGGTGCGCGCATGCGGGGCAGCGCGAACGCGGCACGAGCAGGTCGAAGCGCTCGGCTGGCGGTGCCGGTTCGCCGCGCAACTCGGCAGCTTCGGCGGCCCAGGCGCGCTCCATCATCCGCGGCAGGCGGTGGATCACCACGTTCAGGAAGCTGCCGACCACCAGGCCCAGGACGGCCGCCGCGGTCACCGCGAGCGGCGTCGATTGCTGCAGCAGTTCGATCATGGCGCGAGCTTAGCAGTCCGGCAGCGCGGACGGGCGTGTCGTCACACCACCTGGCCCAGCTTGAAGATCGGCAGGTACATCGCGATCACCAGGCCGCCGATCAGCGTGCCGAGCACCACCATGATCATCGGCTCGAGCAGGCTCGACAGGCTCTCGACCGCGTCGTCGACTTCGCGCTCGAAGATGTCCGCCGCCTTCGAGAGCATCGAATCGAGCGAACCCGACTCCTCGCCGATCGACGACATCTGCAGCACCATGTTCGGGAACACCTGCGAGTTCTGCATCGCGACGGTCAGGCTGGTGCCGGTGGACACCTCCTGCTGGATCTTCTTCGTGGCCGTCAGGTAGACGTGATTGCCCGAGGCCCCACCCACCGAATCGAGCGCCTCGACCAGCGGCACGCCGGCGGCGAACATCGTCGACAGGGTGCGCAGCCAGCGCGCGATGGTTCCCTTCTCGACGACCGGGCCGAAAACCGGCAGCTTCAGCAGCAGCCGGTCCATCGCCATCTGCACCTTCGGCGAGCGCCGCCACGACTGGATCAGGAAGTACAGGCCGCCGCCGATGCCGCCGAAGACCAGGTACCAGTACTCGACGAAGAAGTCCGACATCGCGATGACCATCAGCGTCGGGGCGGGCAGGTCGGCGCCGAAGTTCGAAAACACCTCCTTGAACGCCGGCACGACGAACAGCATGATCACGGCCACGACGATGAATGCCACCACCAGCACCGCCGCGGGATAGAACAGGGCCGACTTGATCTTGCCCTTGATGGCCAGCATCTTCTCCTTGTAGCTCGCGAGCCGGTCGAGCAGGTCGTCGAGAATGCCCGCCTGTTCACCGGCGCCCACCAGGTTGCAGAACAGCGAGTCGAAGTACAGCGGGTACTTGCGGAATGCCTGCGACAGCGAGGTGCCGGTCTCCACGTCGCCGCGGATGTCGGTGAACAGCTTCGACACCGACGCGTTGTTCGTGCCGCGCGCCACGATGTCGAACGACTGCAGCAGCGGCACCCCGGCCTTCATCATCGTTGCCAGCTGGCGCGTGAACAGCGTGATGTCCTTCTCGCCGATCCTGCGACCCTTCTTGTAGCGCCGTTTGGTCACTTTCGTGACCGCGATTCCCTGGCGGCGCAGCGAGGTCTGCACGACCGTGGGTCCGCTCGCGCGCACCTCGCCGCGTACCACCTTGCCGGTACGGTCGCGTCCCTCCCACGCGTAGGTGTGTTCGCGCGGCGCGCGCGGGCGGGGAGTGGGCAACGCCCGGGTGGTAGCGGTGATGGCCATGGCTGTCTGCCTTTCGATGTCGCTGAATGCGCCGTCCCGATGCCGGTCACTCGTTGGTGACGCCCAGCACCTCTTCGATGCTGGTTGCTCCCTGCATCGCCTTCACCAGGCCCGAGCGCCGCAGGTCGCGCACGCCCTCGATCTGGGCCTGGCTGGCGATCTGCAGCGCGTTGCCGCCGGCGAGGATGATCTTCTGCGTCTCCTCCGAGACCGGCATCACCTGGTAGATGCCGACGCGGCCCTTGTAGCCCGAGCCGTTGCAGCGCTCGCAGCCCACCGGCCGGTACGGCGTCCACGAGCCGTCGAGGTCCGATTCGAGGAAGCCGACCTTCAGGAGCGCGGCCTCGTCGAGTTCGAGCGGCTGCCTGCAGTTGCACAGCCGGCGTGCCAGCCGCTGCGCGGTGATCAGGATCACCGACGAAGCGATGTTGAACGGCGCCACGCCCATGTTGGCCAGGCGCGTCAGTGTCGTCGGCGCGTCGTTGGTGTGCAGCGTCGACAGCACCATGTGCCCGGTCTGCGCCGCCTTGATCGAGATGTCGGCGGTCTCCAGGTCGCGGATCTCGCCGACCATGATCACGTCCGGGTCCTGCCGCAGGAACGACCTCAGCGCCGCCGAGAACGTCAGGCCTGCCTTTTCGTTCACGTTCACCTGGTTGATGCCGGGGAGGTTGATCTCGGCAGGATCCTCGGCGGTCGAGATGTTCACGCCCGGCTCGTTCAGGATGTTCAGGCAGGTGTACAGCGAGACGGTCTTTCCCGATCCGGTCGGACCCGTGACCAGGATCATCCCGTAGGGCCGGTGGATCGCGTCGAGCAGCAGCTGCTTCTGGTCGGGCTCGTAGCCGAGCGCGTCGATGCCGAGCCGTGCGGACGACGGATCGAGGATCCGCATGACGATCTTCTCGCCGAACAGCGTGGGCAGCGTCGAGACGCGGAAGTCGATGGCGCGGTGGCTCGACAGCACGATCTTCATGCGCCCGTCCTGCGGCACCCGCTTCTCGGAAATGTCCAGCCGCGAGATCACCTTGATCCGGGAAGCCAGTTTTTCCTTGATCGCCAGCGGTGGCTGGGCGATCTCGCGAAGCTCGCCGTCCACGCGGAAGCGGATCCGGTAGAACTTCTCGTAGGGTTCGAGGTGCACGTCCGATGCGCCGGACTGGATCGCGTCGATCAGGATCTTCTGCAGGAAGCGCACGACGGGCGCGTCGTCGACTTCGCTGGTGTCGGGTTGCGCGGTCGCGTCCTCGACAGCGACGTCGAAGTCGAACGACTCGTCGGTCAGGTCGCCGAGCTGCTCGCCGGCGCTCTGGCCGAGCTTCTCGACCAGCTTCACCAGCTTGTCGTGCTCGACGATGATCGCGTCGACGTTCGCCTGGGCCGAGAAGCGGATCCGGTCGAGCAGCTTCTGGTCGGTTGGATCCGACAGCGCCACCGACAGGCGCCCGCCGCGCTTGCCCAGCGCCACGACGCGCACCTCGGTGGCGAGTTTGCGGTCGAGCGCGTCGTGCGCAAGCGCGCCGACGTCGACGGCCGCGAGGTCGAGCAGCGGGTGACCGAACACCTCGGCGGCGAACTTCGCCAGCTGGCGCGCGGGCATGTGTCCGCCACCGACCAGTTCGTCGACGAACGCGATGCCACCGGCCTGCGCCTTGCGCTGGATTGCCGCTGCCTGGTCGGGCCGCAACATCTGGTGCTGGACGAGCGCGCGGCCGAGCCCTGCGAGCGAGGCCGGCTCGCCGGCGCGGTGCGCTGGTTGTGCTGCTGCCATCTGACCTGCCTGGTGCCGGTTGTCTGGGGAGTTCTTCTGGGTCTGGGGCTTCGTCCGCGTCATGATGCCTGCCCGGCGGTGGCGCGCGCGACGGCCGGATCGCGGCTGCAGGACGAGCGGCGGCACGGACGCCGACGAACGGTGGCGCCGGCGGCCAACGCGCGACACCGTGCCCCGCTACGGGGGATGCGCGTCGTCGCCGGCCGGGAGCGCGGGCAGCCCAGGGGGTTGCCGGCGCAGTCGCACGCTGCGGATCAATCGATCCTGGATCTGCTGGATCTCGACCACCAGCGATCCGTAACGCACGCTCGCAGCGGCCTCGGGAAGCTCGCGCAGCGTCTCGAGCAACAGGCCGTTCAGCGTGCGCGGCCCGTCGAGCAAAAAAGTGGTGCCGAGCCGGCGATTGAGCTCGCGCAGCGTGGCGCTGCCATCGACGACGACCTGGTCGTCGATCCACTGCAGGCTGCCGTCGCGGCCCGGCGCGTTGGTGGTGAACTCGCCGATGATCTCCTCGATGATGTCCTCGAGCGTGACCAGGCCGAGGACTTCGCCGTACTCGTCGATGACGAGCCCGATGCGCTGGCGGTTCTCCTGGAAGAACTGGAGCTGGCGGAACACCGGCGTGCCGCCTGGGACGAAATAGGGTTCGGTGAGGATCGCGCGCAGGTCGCCGGCGTCGAACGACTCGTGCTGCAGCAGCGCGAGCGCGCGGCGCACGTGGAGCATGCCCACCACGCGGTTGATCTCGCCCTCGAACACCGGCAGCTTGTTGTGAAAACAGGTGGCGAGCTGCTCGCGCATCGCGCGCGGGTCGGTGGCGAGATCGAGCGCCTCGATACGATGGCGCGGCACCATCACGTCGTCGACTGTGATGCGCTCGAGATCGAGCAGGTTCAGCAGGATCGAACGGTGCTTCGGCGGCATGAAGCCGCCGCTTTCGAGCACGATCGTGCGCAGCTCCTCGAGCGAGACGCTGGGTGCCTCCCTGGCCTCGCCGCTCACGCCGGCCATGCGCAGCAGCCGCCCGACCAGCAGGTTCACCACCCAGAGCGCCGGCGCCAGCAGGCGCGTGAACAGGTTCAGCGGGTAGCTGGCAGGCAGTGCGATGCGCTCGGGAAACGTGGCACCGATGATCTTCGGGGTGATCTCGCAGAAGACGATCAGCAGCGCGGCGACCCCGGTGGTCGCCGCCAGGATGACGCGATCGGCGTCGCCGAAATAACGGATCGCCATGGCGGTGACGATCGCGGTGAGCGCGGTGTTGGCGAGGTTGTTGCCGAGCAGGATCGTGCCCAGCAGCCGCTCGGTCTGGCCGAGCAGTCTCGACGCCAGCGCGGCGCCGCGACGCCCCTCGCGGACCAGATGGCCGAGGCGGAAGCGATTGAGCGCCATCATCGCCGTCTCGGAGATCGAGAAGAACGCCGACAGCAGCAGCAGCAGCAGCAGCGCGAGCAGCTGCAGCCAGAACGGGATGGTGTCCAAGCGCGGGGTTTTGCAGCGTTGCAGCAGGCCGAGTCGCGCTCAGCCTACCGGAATCCGTTCGCTGCATCGCACCATCAACGCTGCGCGTCGGGTCTGCGCGGATCACCGGCGTGAGCGGCGCGGGCGATCCGCGCTTACCCGGATTGCCGCTCACCGGGCCATTGGCCATAATCCGCGCTCCGATTGCCGGCCTGGCGCCAGCCTGTCCCACCCTGCTCGATGCCCGACCAAGATTTCATTCTCGAGACCAGGCGCCTCGTCAAGGAGTTCAAGGGCTTCGTCGCGGTCGACGACGTCAACCTGCGCGTGCGCCGCGGCCAGATCCATGCGCTGATCGGTCCGAACGGTGCCGGCAAGACCACGGTTTTCAACCTGCTCACCAAGTTCCTGATCCCCAGCGCCGGGCAGATCCTGTTCAACGGTCACGACATCACCACCGAGAAGCCGGCGCAGGTCGCGCGGCGCGGCATCGTGCGCTCGTTCCAGATCTCGGCGACGTTTCCGAACCTCACCGTGCTCGACAACGTGCGCATCGGCCTGCAGCGGGCGCTCGGCACCTCGTTTCACTTCTGGAAGCCGGCGTCGTCGCTGGAAGTGCTGAATGCGCGCGCACTGGAGTTGCTCGACACCGTGGGCTTGCGCGAGTTCGCCGGCTACGTGACGGTCGAGCTGCCCTACGGCCGCAAGCGGGCGCTCGAGATCGCCACCACGCTGGCCACCGAGCCCGAACTGATGCTGCTCGACGAGCCCACGCAGGGGATGGGTCACGAGGACGTCGAGCGGGTCACGCAACTCATCAGGAAGGTTTCGGCCAACCGCACGGTGCTGATGGTCGAGCACAACATGAACGTCGTCGCCGACATCGCCGACACGATCAGCGTGCTGCAGCGCGGGCAGGTGATCGCCGAAGGCCCCTACGAAGTGGTTTCGAAGAACCCGCAGGTCCTCGAGGCCTACATGGGCAGCGCCACCGAGGAGCTCAGGGGGGCGCATGGCTAGCGGCACCGAGTTCCTGCGCATCACCGACCTGCACGCGTTCTACGGCGAATCGCACATCCTGCACGGCGTGGACCTCGCGGTGAACCGCGGCGAGGTCGTCACGCTGCTCGGGCGCAACGGTGCCGGGCGCACCACGACGCTGAAGTCCATCATGGGTCTGGTGGGCCGGCGCAGCGGCTCGGTCATGATCAATGGCGTCGAGGCGGTGGGGCTGCCGCCGCACACGATCGCGCGGCGTGGCATCGGCTATTGCCCCGAGGAGCGTGGCATCTTCGCCAGCCTGTCGTGCGAGGAGAACCTGATGCTGCCGCCGCAGGTCGCGTCCGGCGGGATGGGCCTGGACGAGATCTACGCGATGTTCCCCAACCTGAAGGAGCGGCGTGCGAGTCAGGGCACGCGGCTCTCCGGCGGCGAGCAGCAGATGCTGGCGGTGGCGCGCATCCTGCGCACCGGTGCGAAGATGCTGCTGCTCGACGAGATTTCCGAGGGTCTGGCGCCGGTGATCGTCCAGACGCTGGCGAGGATGATCCGCATGCTGCGCGAGAAGGGATTCACCATCGTGATGGTCGAACAGAACTTCCGTTTCGCCGCGCCGCTGGCCGACCGGTTCTACGTGATGGAGCATGGACGCATCGTCGAGAGTTTCGACGCGGCGCACCTGCAGGAGAAGATGGGCATGCTGCACGAATACCTCGGGGTATGAACGCTGCGGCCCGGTCGTCGATGTCCCGAACGCAAGAGGAGGAAGCACCATGAAACTGAAGCTGTCGTCGCTGGTGGCCGCGGTGGCCCTGGCATTCGCCGGCGGCGCCGCCCAGGCGCAGATCTCCGGCAACGTCGTCAAGATCGGCGTGATGAACGACATGTCGGGCGTCTACGCCGACATCGGCGGGCCCGGGTCGGTCGTCGCGGCGAAAATGGCGGTCGAGGACTTCCAGAAGACCTCGAAGGCCGGCCTGAAGATCGAGATCGTCTCGGCTGACCACCAGAACAAGCCCGACGTCGGCTCGACGGTGGCGCGCCAGTGGTACGACACCGACGGCGTCGACGCGATCGCCGACGTCCCCACGTCGTCGGTGGCGCTGGCGATCAACCAGGTCACGCGTGACAAGGGCAAGGCGTTCCTCGCCACCGGCCCCGCGACGGCCGACCTCACCGGCAAGGCGTGCTCGCCCAACACGGTGCACTGGCTCTACGACACCTGGATGCTGGCCCACGGGACCGGCAGCGCGATCGTGAAGACCGGCGGCGACACCTGGTTCTTCCTGACCGCCGACTACGCGTTCGGTCACGCGCTCGAGCGCGACACCGAAGCCGTCGTGCTCGCGAGCGGCGGCAAGGTCCTGGGCAAGGTGCGTCACCCGCTTGCGACGCAGGACTTCTCCTCGTTCCTGCTGCAGGCGCAGGCCTCCAAGGCGAAAGTGATCGGGCTGGCCAACGCCGGCGGCGACACGATCAACTCGATCAAGCAGGCCGCGGAGTTCGGCATCGTCAAGGGCGGCCAGAGCCTGGCCGGGCTGCTGGTGTTCCTCACCGACGTGCATGGCCTGGGCCTGCAGACCGCACAGGGACTGGTCGTGACCGAGACGTTCTACTGGGATCTCAACGACCAGACGCGCGCGTGGTCGAAGCGCTTCGCGGCGGCCAACGGCGGCAAGTACCCGTCGATGGACCACGCAGGCGTCTACGGGGTCGTCCTGCACTACCTGAAGGCGGTCGAGGCGGCGAAGACCGACGACGGCACGAAGGTCGTGGCCAAGATGAAAGAGCTGCCCACCGACGACCCGCTGTTCGGCAAGGGCACCGTTCGACAGGACGGCCGCAAGATCCACCCGGCCTACCTGTTCGAGGTCAAGAAGCCGAGCGAGTCGAAAGGCCCGTACGACTACTACAAGGTGCGCGCGACGATCCCGGCGGACCAGGCGTTCCGGCCGCTGGCCGAGGGCGGCTGCCCGCTGGTGAAGTGACCCTGCCCGATCGAACGATGCCGGCCGGCTGAGGCGCGCCGGCACGACTTCCCCGGCCTGGCGGCCGGGAGAGTCGGTTCGTGGACAACCAGGCCCTGACGGATCGACACCCGATGGAGATCTTCGGCATTCCGACGCAGGCGCTGTTCGGCCAGCTGCTGATCGGCCTGATCAACGGCTCGTTCTATGCGCTGCTGTCGCTCGGGCTGGCGGTGATCTTCGGGCTGTTGAACATCATCAACTTCACGCACGGCGCGCAGTACATGTTCGGCGCGTTCGTCGCGTACCTGCTGCTGAGCAGGCTCGGCATCGGATACTGGTGGGCGCTGCTCGTCGCGCCGATCATCGTCGGCGCCACCGGCATCGTCATCGAGCGGCTGATGCTGTCCAGGCTCTACAAGCTCGACCACCTGTACGGGCTGCTGCTCACCTTCGGCGTCGCGCTGGTGATGGAGGGGTTGTTCCGCAACGAGTTCGGATCGTCGGGGCTGCCCTATCCGGGCCCGCCGCAGCTCGCCGGCGGCAGCAACCTCGGCTTCATGTTCCTGCCCAACTACCGGGGCTGGGTGATCGTCGCGTCGCTGGTGGTGTGCCTGGGCACCTGGTACGCGATCGAGCGCACGCGGCTCGGCGCCTACCTGCGCGCGGCCACCGAGAATCCGCAGCTGGTGCAGGCCTTCGGCATCAACGTGCCGCGGATGATCACGCTCACCTACGGCTTCGGCGTCGCGCTGGCCGCGTTCGCCGGCGTGATGGCGGCGCCGATCTACCAGGTCAGCCCGCAGATGGGCGCCAACCTGATCATCGTGGTGTTCGCGGTGGTGGTGATCGGCGGCATGGGCTCGATTCTCGGCTCGGTGCTCACCGGCTTCGGTCTCGGTCTGATCGAGGGGCTGACGAAGGTGTTCTACCCCGAGGCGTCGAACACGGTGATCTTCGTGATCATGGCGATCGTCCTGCTGATCAAGCCCACCGGCCTGTTCGGCACGCAGAAATAGGGCCGCGATGACCGGCGAACCCACCTCCCTGACAACGGATGCCAGCGGCGACACCCGCTACCAGCGCGTCGCCTTCGTGCTGATGATCGCGGTGTTCGCGCTGTTGCCGCTGGCCGTGTATCCGGTGTTCCTGATGAAGGTGATGTGCTTCGCGCTGTTCGCGTGCGCCTTCAATCTGCTGATCGGCTACGGCGGCCTGCTCTCGTTCGGCCACGCGATGTTCCTCGGCACCGCCGGCTACGCGTCGGCGCACGCCGCCAAGGTCTGGGGGTTCGGTCCGGAGTTCGCGATTCTCTTCGCCACCGGCTGCGCGGCCCTGCTGGGTCTGGTCACCGGGCTGCTGGCGATCCGTCGGCAGGGCATCTATTTCGCGATGATCACGCTCGCACTCGCGCAGATGGTGTATTTCTTCTATCTGCAGACGCCGTTCACCGGCGGCGAGGACGGCATCCAGGCGGTGCCGCGCGGCCGGCTGTTCGGCCTGGTCGACCTCGATTCGGCCGGCACGATGTACCCGCTGGTGTTCGTGATCTTCGTCGGCGGGTTCCTGGTGATCTGGCGTGCGGTCAATTCGCCGTTCGGCCAGATCCTGAAGGCGATTCGCGAGAACGAGGCGCGCGCCACCTCGCTGGGCTACGACGTCGATCGCTACAAGCTGCTCGCCTACCTGCTGTCGGCGACGCTGTCGGGCCTGGCCGGAGCGACGAAGGCGCTGGTGTTCCAGCTGGCTTCGCTCACCGACGTCTACTGGACGATGTCCGGCGAGGTCGTGCTGATGACGCTGCTCGGTGGAATGGGCACCCTGTTCGGCCCGGTTGTCGGGGCGGCGATCATCATCACGATGCAGAACTACCTGGCGCAGGTCGGCGCCTGGGTCACCGTCGTGCAGGGGGCGATCTTCGTCGTCTGCGTGATGGCGTTCCGCCGCGGCGTGGTCGGCGAGATCGCGCACTGGCTGCGTAAGCCGCTGTAACGCGCTGGCTGCGCGGGCAAAGGCGTGGGCCGCCTGCGGGCGGCTCGCCGAGCGAGGGCCCAGCCCGCTGCCGACTGCCGCGACGCGCGTCGCTATCGCAAGGATCGATTCAGTCGACGACGGTCTGCGACTGCTCGCGCAGGTACAGCGGCAGGTACCAGAACGACCCGATCGCCTTGCCGGTGGTGCCGCTGGCCTTCCAGCCGCCGAACGGCTGGTACCCGGGCCAGGCGCCGGTGGTGGCGCCCTGCGGCCGGTTCACGTAGGTGACGCCGGCCTCGATGCGCTCGAGGAAGGTGTCGATCTCGTCGCGGGCGCCGTAGAAGCCGGCGGTGAGCCCGTAGTCGGAGCGGTTCGCCTCGTCGATGGCTTCGTCGAGCGAATCGACTTCGCCCAGCAGCACCAGCGGCACGAAATGCTCGTCACGCCACAACGCGTCGTCGCGCGGCACGCTGCCCACCGTGGGTGCGACGAACCAGCCGCGCGCGAGTGCGCCGTCTTCGAGCGCCCGGCCGCCGGCGTCGATGCGCCCGACCTGGTGCAGGCGCTCGACGCAGCGCAGGTAGCGGTCGCGCGCGCTTCGGTTGATCACCGGCCCCATCCAGTTGCGGCGTTCGGTCGGATCGCCGACCGCGATCGCCGCTGCGGCGTCCGCCAGCCGTTCGCGCAGCGCCTGTGCCACCGGGCGTTCGACCAGCACGCGCGAGCAGGCCGAGCACTTCTGGCCTTGCAGTCCGAACGCAGAGCGCCAGATGCCGGTGCTCGCACGGTCGAGGTCGGCGTGCCGCGTGACGATGGCGGCGTTTTTTCCGCCCATCTCGGCGATGCACGGCCGTGGCCAGCGCCCCTGGGCGAAGCGGCGCAGGATGCCGATGCCAACTTCGTGGGAACCGGTGAAGGTGACACCGGCCACATCGGGATGGCCGATCAGCGCTTCGCCGACCGCGCCCCCGGCGCCGCTGACGAAATTGACCACGCCGTCGGGCAGGCCGGCATCGCGGAATGCTTCGAGCAGCAGCCACCCGCTGAGCGAGGTGTCGCTCGCGACCTTGAACACCACCGTGTTGCCGGCAACGAGCGCCGCGCCGATCGGCCCGCCCGCGAGCGCGAACGGAAAGTTGAACGGTGCGATCACGGCCCAGACGCCGTAGGGGCGCAATTGCGTGCGGTTGCGGCTGACGAAGCCGCCCAGTGGATCGTTCGGCAGTTCGCGCCGGAAACCGTCGCCGGCCTCCATCTGGTCGCAGTACCAGGTGACGAGTTCGGCGGTCTCCTGGACTTCGCCGAACGACTCCATCCGGTTCTTGCCGACTTCGATCGACATGGCCGCCGAGACCTCGTAGACGCGTTGCTCGATCAGGGCGGCGGCGCGGCGCAGCAACCCGACGCGTTCGGGCCACGGCATGCGCGACCACGATGCATAGGCGCGGCGCGCCGCCGACACGGCCGCATCGACGTCGGCAGCGCTGCCCGACTGGAAGCGGCCGAGCGTCAGGCCGGTGTCGATCGGCGAACGGACCTCGAAGCCCGACGGTGCCAGTCGCGCCTTGCCGTCGACGAACATCGGATGATCGCGGCCAAGCGACGGGCGCACCCGGGCCAGCGCGGCTTCGAAACGCTCGTGCATCCCGGCCGGCGGATCGAACATCGTCGAGTAGGTGAGGCGGAACGAAGATGCCGGATTGCTCATGCCGGTTGCCGTGGTGGCGTGCTCAATTGCGCTGTGCATCGCGCAGGATTGCCTGCGCGCGCAGGATCACCGGCTTGTCGACCATCCTGCCGTCGACCGCGACCGCGGCGCCGCGGGAGGCGGCGGCCGCGTCGAGCACGCGCTGCGCCCACGCGCGCTCGCCTTCGGTGGGCGCGAAGCAGAGGTTCACGCCATCGACCTGACGCGGGTGGATGCACAGTTTCCCGCCGAAGCCGAGGCGGCGCGCGTGCAGCGCGTCGTCCTGCAACCGTGCCGCGTCGTCGATCGCGGTGGTCACGCCGTCGATCGGCGGCTGCAGCCCGGCCAGCCGCGAGGCGAGCACCAGTTGCGAGCGGAAGAAGAGCAGTTCCTCCTCGCGCGCGTCGCGCATGCCCAGGTCGACCTGGAAGTCGAGCGAACCGAAGGCGAGCCGCTGTACGCCGGGGGCGCCCGCGATGGCCGGCAGCGCGGCGAAGCCCGTAGCGCTCTCGACCAGCGGCAGCACCGTGGCGGCGCCGGCGGCGCGCAGGGTGGCGATGTCGTCCGCGCGTTCGGCCTTCGGCAGCATCACCGCGGCGATGCCGGGGCGCGCGCACAGCGCGAGGTCGTCGCGGAACCAGTCGGTGTCGGCGCCGTTGATGCGCACGATCACTGCGCGCGCGGCGCTGAGCCAGGCGCCGAGCGCCTTGCGCGCGCCGTCCTTGTCGGTCGGCGCGACCGCGTCTTCGAGATCGACGATCACCGCGTCGGCGCCGGCGGCCAGCGCCTTGTCGAAGCGATCGGGGCGCGAACCCGGAACGAACAGCAGCGAACGTGCAATGTGCGACATGGTCAGGCCTGCGTCGGGAGGAAGCGTCCGATCCGCGGCGCATCGGCGAGCGCCCAGACGCGCGCGATCACCGCGCGCATCTCGTCATCGCTCGCGCCGCCGTGGTATTGCGCGAGCCGCAGCGCCTTGTCCTCCAGTTCGGCGCGGCTCAGCGTGTTGCCCGGGTCGCCTTTGGGTTCGTCCACCTGCGCCTCCAGCGTGCGCCCGTCGGCCGTCTGCACCTGCACTCTTCCGATCCAGCGTGCCGGATAGGCGCGGTCCACCTCCGGGTCCAGTTCCATGCGCACCTTGTCGCGGAATGCGACCACGGCCGAATCCCGGTATTCGGCGTCGAATTCGGCGAGCCCGGCGCGCCCTTCCACGGCCACCAGGCCGAGGACGGTGCCCATCGAGAACTTGGCCTGGTGCACGGTCTGCGGATCGGCGACCGGGCCGAGCACGTCGATGGCGCCCTGGTGCACGCGCACCGTCACGCGCTGCACTTCGTCGGCGGCGAGATGGTGGGTGCGCATCAGTTGCAGCAGCGCGTCGGCCGCAGGGTGCGTGTGCCGGCACGACGCGTGGAACTTGAACGAGGTCTCGGCGAGCGCCCAGCGCGTGCCGAGCCGGTCGGTGAGTCGCGCGGGATCCGCGTCGGTGGACATGCCGGCGGCCATGCCCTGCACGCCCTCGAGGATGTGCTGCGCACCGGTGAGGCCGTCGTGCGCGAGGTACGCCGCGGCAAGCCCGGCGGCCGCTGCGTGCGCGGTGTGCAACTGCTTCGAGTCGGCCGCGTCGCGCAGGAACTCCCACAGGCCTGCGCTTTGCGTGCCCGCCGAGCCGAACGCGTGCAGCATCTGTCGCGGCGACAGCCGCAGCAGGCTGCCGACCGCGGCCGCTGCGGCCAGCGTGCCGGCGGTGCCGGTGGTGTGGAACACACGATAGTGCGAGCGACCGAGGAATTCGCCGACACGGATGCCGACCTCGTAGCCGGCGACGGCGGCCAGCAGCAGCTCGCGACCGGATCGCCCGAGCGCCTGAGCGACCGCGAGTGCGGGCGGAAACACCACTGCCGCCGGATGGAACACCGAACCGTTGTGCACGTCGTCCTGCTCGGCGAAGTGCGAGGCCGCGGCATTGACCATCGCGGCCACCAGCGGGCTGCTTGCGCGGCGGTGGATCAGGATCTCGCTCGGCCCGTCGGCCGGTCCCATCGCCTCGGCGAAGCGCGCAATCGTCTCGACCGGCCGCGCGCCCTTGCCGGCCAGCGCCGAGGCGAACCAGTCGAGGAACAGGTCTTCGGCACGGCGCAGCACCGCCGCGGGAATCGATTCGAACCTCAGCGTGGCCGCGAATTCGGCCAGCGTGCGGCTCGGGTGCGTGTCGCTCATCGGGAACCTCAGATGACGCCGTCGCGGCGGAACTGCGCGATCCGCGCGGCATCGTAGCCGAGTTCGGCCAGCACCGGTTCGCTGTGCTGGCCGAGCGCGGGGATCGCGTCCATGCGTGCTTCGGTCATGCCGGGCGGCAGCAGCGCCGGCACGGTGCCGGCGGGGGTGGCGACCGTGGTCCAGCGCCCGCGCGCCTTCAGTTGCGGGTGGGCCCAGACCTCGGCCATGCCGTTGACCTGCGCGTTGGCGATCTGCGCCTCGTCGAGCAGCGCCACCAGCTGCGCGGCGTCGAGCTGCGCGAGGCGCGCGACGATGATTGCGCGCAGTTCGGCCCGATTGGCGACACGGCGGGAATTGGCACTGAAGCGCTCGTCGGTGGCCAGTGCCGGCTGGCCGAGCACCTTCGCACAGAACACCTGCCATTCGCGCTCGTTCTGCAGGCCGAGCATTACGGTTCGGCCGTCTCCGGTGGGGAACGGCCCGTACGGGTAGATCGTGGCGTGTGCGGCGCCTGCGCGCGGCGGGGCCGCCGCGCCTTCGTAGGCGTAGTACATCGGAAAGCTCATCCACTCGACCATGCTCTCGAGCATCGAGATGTCGATGCGCCGGCCGCGGCCGGTGCGCCCTCGCTCGATCAGCGCGGCGAGGATGTTGCTGTACGCGTACATGCCTGCCGCGATGTCGGCGATCGAGCAGCCTGCCTTGGCCATGTCGTCGGGCGTGCCGGTGACCGACAGGAAACCCGATTCGCTCTGGATCAGCAGGTCGTAGGCCTTCTTGTCGCGGTACGGGCCGTCGGAGCCGTAGCCCGAGATGTCGCAGACGATCAGGCCGGGGTGCTTCGGTGCGAGCACCTCGTACGAAAGGCCCAGCCGCGCTGCAGCGCCCGGCGCGAGGTTCTGCACCAGCACGTCGGCGCGGCCGAGCAGCCGCGCGAGGATCTCCGGCGCCTGCGCGTGCTTCAGGTCGAGCGTGAGGCTCTCCTTCGAGCGGTTGGTCCAGACGAAGTGCGAGGCCTGGCCGGCCACCCGCTCGTCGTAGGCACGCGCGAAGTCGCCCACGCCCGGGCGCTCGACCTTGACGACGCGCGCGCCGTTGTCGGCGAGTTGGCGCGTGCAGAACGGCGCGGCGATCGCGTGCTCGAGCGTGACGACCGTGATGCCGGCGAGCGCGCCCATCAGAACGACCTCGGCAGGCCGAGCACGTGCTCGGCGACGTAGGAGAGGATCAGGTTGGTCGAGATCGGCGCCACCTGGTACAGGCGCGTCTCGCGGAACTTGCGCTCGACGTCGTACTCGTGCGCGAAGCCGAAGCCGCCGTGGAACTGGATGCAGGCATTGGCCGCTTCCCACGAGGCCTTCGCCGCGAGGTACTTGGCCATGTTGGCCTGGGCACCGCAGGGCTCGTGCGCGTCGAAGCGCCGGCACGCCTCCCAGCGCATCAGGTTGGCCGCCTCGACTTCGATGAACGACTCGGCGATCGGGAACTGCACGCCCTGGTTCTGGCCGATCGGACGGCCGAACACGATGCGCTCGTTCGCGTATTTCGTGACCCGGTCGACGAACCAGTAGCCGTCGCCGATGCACTCGGCGGCGATCAGCGTGCGCTCGGCGTTCAGCCCGTCGAGGATGTACCGGAATCCCTGGCCTTCCTCGCCGATCAGGTTCCCGGCCGGGATCTCGAGGTTTTCGAAGAACAGCTCGTTGGTCTCGTGGTTGACCATGTTCGCGATCGGGCGCACCGTCAGGCCCGACTTCTCGGCCGCGCGCAGGTCGACCATGAAGATCGACATGCCCTCGGACTTCTTCTTCACGTCGGCCAGCGGCGTCGTGCGCGCGAGCAGGATCATCCAGTCGGAGTGCTGCACGCGCGAGATCCAGACCTTCTGGCCGTTGACGACGTAGCGGTCGCCCTTCTTCACCGCGGTGGTCCTGATCTTCGTCGTGTCGGTGCCGGTGGTCGGCTCGGTGACGCCCATCGACTGCAGCCGCCATTCGCCGGTGGCGATCTTCGGCAGGTACTTGCGCTTCTGCTCCTCCGAACCGTGGCGCAGCAGCGTGCCCATGTTGTACATCTGGCCGTGCAGCGCGCCCGAGTTGCCGCCGGCGCGGTTGATCTCTTCCATGATGACCGAGGCTTCGGTCAGCCCCAGGCCCGACCCGCCATACTCGTGCGGGATCAGCGCGGCCATCCAGCCCGCCTTCGTCAGTGCGTCGACGAACGCCTCCGGATAGGCGCGGTCCGCGTCGACCTGCCGGTGGTATTCGTCGGGGAACTGGCGGCACAGGTCGCGCACGCCGTCGCGGATGTCCGGGTAGCTGTGATCGGAAGTCGAGCGCATCGTGATGTCCGGAAGTTTCGTCGGGTGCGGCCGCTCAGGGCAGCTGCGCGGTGGCTTCCATCGCGAGGAAGCCTGCGTGGTCGCGGGCCCACAGCCGCACCTGGCGGTCGCCGTCGGGACGGCCGCAGACGGTGAAGTGGTGGATGTCGAACAGCGGGCGCACCGCCCGGAACTCGAAGCGGCGCACGCGCGCCCGCGGCATCTCGCGCCGCAGCAGGTCGAGCAGCAGCGTCGCGATCAGCGGCCCGTGCACCACCAGCCCGGGATAGCCCTCGACTTCGGTGACGTAGCTGCGGTCGTAGTGGATCCGGTGCCCGTTGAAGGTGAGCGCCGAGTAGCGAAAGAGCAGCACCGGGTCGGGCACGATCTCGCGCGAGAACGCCGCATCGGCGGGCGCGGGGCGCGGCTCGGCGGCCGGCGCCCCCGGCGCGGGGTGGTCGCGGTAGACGATGTCGTGCTCTTCGGTGATCGCCAGCCCGCGCGCGTCCGTGATCTCGTGGCGCACGTTCACGAAGACCAGCGAGCCGCTGCGCCCCGACTTGCCGCGAACGTCGGCGATGCGCGACTCGCGCGTCATTTCGTCGCCCACGCGCGGCGCGTGATGGAACTCGAGTCGCCCGCCGGCCCACATGCGCCGCGGCAGCGGCACGGGCGGCAGGAAGCCGCCGCGCCTGGCGTGTCCGTCGGGGCCGATCGCGCTCTGTCGCGTGAGCGGCGTGAAATACAGCCAGTGCCACAGCGGCGGCAGGTCGGTGCCGGGCAGCGGCTCGGGGTCGTCGCGGTCCAGCGTGGCCGACAGCGCCGCCACCGGCGCGGCCGTGACCAGGTCGGAGCGCCGCTCGGTGCGGCCGATCCATTCCTCGAGCTGCTGGATGTCCATGGCGGTTCCCGGATCGCGCCTCGACGCGAAAGTTCGAGCTTGCGCGAAACCATGGCTGCCGACAATTCGCAATTCCGCAAGCCTGCCTTCGGCCACGGCTAAGGCGATAGACTGCGGCTCGGGACCGGCGATCGCCGGTCCGCTGCAGCCTGCCTTCATGTCCATGCACTTCGACCTGGTCGACCTGCGCCTGATGGTGCGGATCGCCGAAGCCAACAGCCTGACCGGAGGCGCGGCCTCCTCGCACATGTCGCTGCCGGCGGCCAGCGCGCGCGTCAAGCACCTGGAGGAGCGCATTGGCGCCAAGCTGCTCTACCGCACCAGCCAGGGGGTGACGCTCACGCCGCCCGGGCAGGCTTTCGTTCAGCATGCGCGGCTGGTGCTGGCGCAGATCGATCACCTGCGCAGCGACCTGCGCGAATACGCCAAGGGCGTGAAGGGTCACCTGCGGGTGCTCGCGAACGCGACCGCGCTGGGCGAATTCCTGCCGCCGGTGCTGCGCACCTACCTGCTTCGCCATCCGGACGTGAACGTCGACCTGCGCGAGCGCCTGAGCGACGAGATCGTCCGCGCGGTGTCCGACGGGCAGACCGACATCGGCATCGTCGCGGGCACGGTGCGCACCGAAAGCCTCGAAGTCCTCCCGTACCGGCACGACCGACTGGTGCTGGCGGTGCCGGCCGGCCATCCGCTGGCCAGCGAGCCGGAAGTCGACTTCGCCGACACGCTCGAACTGGACCACGTCGGCCTGCAGGACGCCAGCGCGCTGCACGGCTTCATCCGGCGCGTGTGCGAAGGGCTGGGCCGGCCGCTGCGGCTGCGCATCCAGGTGGGCGGCTTCGAGACCGCGTGCCGGATGATCGAGGCAGGCGTGGGCGTCGGCGTGCTGCCCGGATCGGCCGCGCGTCGCCATGCGCAGACGATGGCAATCGGCATCGTCGCATTGCGCGACGACTGGGCACTGCGCGAGCTGCGCATCTGTGCGCGCAGCCTGGACGCGCTGCCGGGCTACGCCCGCGAACTGGTCGACCTGCTGGTGGCCGATGCCCGCGAGGCGGCGCGCTGCGCGCCTGTTGCGGCGCGGCGCTGACTGGCCGATCACGGGCCGCTGCAGGGCGGCCCGTTTGCCCGGGGCGTCGTGCGCGTCTATAGTTCGCCCGTTCGGGGCCATCGCGCATTCGGGGCAACCCCGATGGCAGGTCCGCCGGGGAACAGCCAACATCCGTCAGGTTCAAGGCGAAAGGAGCAGAAGATGCGATTCATCGGAGCAATGCTGGCCGCAGCCGCCGCGCTCGCTTTCTCGGGCGTTGCCGTTGCGCAGGGGCCGCTCGTCGTCAAGTTCAGCCACGTGGTGGCCGAGGCCACGCCGAAGGGGCAGGGCGCGCTGAAGTTCAAGGAAGTCGCCGAGAAGCTGCTGCCCGGCAAGGTGCAGGTGCAGGTGTTCCCGAACTCGCAGCTCTTCGGTGACGCGAAGGAGATGGAAGCCGTGCTGCTGGGCGACGTGCAGTTCATCGCGCCGTCGCTGTCGAAGTTCGACCGCTACACGAAGAAGATCCAGCTCTTCGACCTGCCGTTCCTGTTCGACGACATCGCCGCGGTCGACCGCTTCCAGCACAGCCCGCCCGGCCAGGCGCTGCTCGACTCGATGAAGAACCGCGGCCTGCAGGGGCTGGCCTACTGGCACAACGGCATGAAGGAACTGGCGACTAACCGCGACAGGCTCATCCGTCCCGAGGACGTCAAGGGACTGAAGTTCCGCATCCAGGCGTCCGACGTCCTCGAGGCGCAGTTCCGCGCGCTCGGCGCCAACCCGCAGAAGATGGCCTTCGCCGAGGTGTACCAGGCCCTGCAGACCGGTGTGGTCGACGGCCAGGAGAACACCTGGTCGAACATGTATTCGCAAAAGTTCCACGAGGTGCAGAAGACCATCGCGGTCACCAATCACGGGGTGATCGACTACATGGTGGTCACCAACGCCAAGTGGTGGGACGGATTGCCGGCCGACATCCGCGCGGGCCTGAAGCAGGCCATGGACGAAGCCACTGCCCACGCGAACAGGCTGGCCAACGAGCTCAACGAGCGCGACCGCAAGCGCATCGAGGAAGCCGGCAAGGCGAAGATCCAGCCGCTGTCGAAGGAAGACGTCGCCGCGTGGCGCAAGGCGATGGAGCCGGTCTGGAAGAAGTTCGAAGGCGATGTCGGCAAGGACCTGATCGAGGCCGCGCTGAAGTCCAACCAGTAAGCGCCCGGTCGCCCTTCGGGCAACGCGCGACGGAACGCCTTACGTGAACAGCGGCTGGGTCGGACGGATCGAGGAGGGCCTCGTCGCCCTCCTCATTTCGTTGATGACGCTGATCACCTTCATTCAGGTGGTCGCGCGCTACGTCTTCAACTACAGCTTCGTCTGGGCGCTCGAGCTCACCACTTTCCTGTTCGCCGGGCTGATCTTCATCGGCATCTCGTACGGCGTGCGTGTGGGCGCACACATCGGCGTCGACGTGCTGGTCAAGGCCCTGAAGCCGGGCACTGCGCGGGTGGTCGCCGTCGTGGCCACGCTGCTGTGCATGGTCTACGCGGCGATCGTCTTCGTCGGCGGCTGGCTCTACGTCTCCAAGATCCACGACATCGGCATCCTCGCGCAGGATCTGCCGATTCCGGCGTGGGTGCCGCGGACCGTGCTGCCGCTGGGCTTCGCGCTGCTGTTCTTTCGTTTCGGCCAGGTGCTGGTGCGCACGCTCGGCGGCAGGCAGGCGGGGCTGCTGGCCGACGAGGCGGAGGATGCGCTGAAACTGCGCGCTACCGACACCGATGACACGCCACGGGTGCGCGAATGACCACCGCGGCGCTGTTCATGATGCTGTTCGTCTTCATGTTCATGGGCATGCCGGTGGCGGTGGCCCTCGGGCTGTCCTCGCTGATCACGATCCTGGTGTTCGGCCACGATTCGCTCGCCTCGCTGGCGCTCAAGCTCTACGAGACCTCGGAGCACTTCACGCTGCTGGCGATCCCGTTCTTCATCCTCGGCGGCGTGTTCATGACCACCGGCGGCGTGGCCAGGCGGATGATCCGCTTTGCGGTGGCCTGCGTGGGTCACTTCCACGGCGGCCTCGCGATGGCTTCGGTGCTGGCCTGCATGCTGTTCGCCGCGGTCTCGGGTTCGTCGCCAGCCACCGTGGTGGCGGTCGGCTCGATCGTGATTGCCGGGATGGTGCGCGCCGGTTATCCGCAGTCGTTCGCCGCCGGCGTGGTGTGCAACGCCGGCACGCTGGGCATCCTGATTCCGCCGTCGATCGTCATGGTGGTCTACGGCGCCGCCACCGAAACCTCGGTCGGCAAGCTGTTCATGGCCGGCATCGTCCCCGGCATCCTGCTGGGCCTGCTGCTGATGGTGGCGATCTACATCCTTGCCCGGATGCGCGACCTGCCGCGCCAGCCGACTCCCACGCTGCGCGAGATCGTCGACTCGGCGCGCGATTCGCTGTGGGGCCTGCTGCTGGTCGTCATCATCCTCGGCGGCATCTACGGCGGGGTGTTCACGCCGACCGAAGCGGCGGCGGTCTCGGCGGTCTACGCGTTCGTCGTCGCGCTGTTCGTCTACCGCGACATCGGCTGGCCGCAGGTGCCGGCGATGCTGGTCGACGCGTCGAAGATCACGGTGATGCTGATGTTCATCATCGCCAACGCGCTGCTGTTCGCGCACGTGCTCACCACCGAGCGCATTCCGCAGATCATCGCCGAACACATCGTCGCCTGGGGGATGCCGGCCTGGGGCTTCCTGATCGTGGTGAACCTGCTGCTGCTGGTGGCCGGGATGTTCATGGAGCCGACCGGGATCATCCTGATCATGGCGCCGATCCTGTTCCCGATCGCGGTGCAACTGGGCATCGATCCGGTGCACCTGGGCATCATCATGGTGGTGAACCTGGAGATCGGCATGGTCACGCCGCCGGTGGGCCTGAACCTGTTCGTCACCGTCGGCATCACGGACATGACGATCGGCGAGGTGATCCGCGCGGCGCTGCCGTGGCTGTCGCTGCTGCTGGTGTTCCTGGTGATCGTCACCTACGTGCCACAGATCGCGCTGTTCCTTCCGAACCTGTTGTTCTGATCGCCCCGGCGCGGGGGCGATCGCAGTGTGAACACGCCCTAATCCGCCGGGGCCGGATGCAGGATCGCGGCGCGGCGCGCGCGCAGCGCGGCGCCGATCATCAGCAGCGTGCAACTGGCGAGCATGGCCACCAGACCGGGCCAGCCGCCGGCACTCCAGGCCTTGCCCGCCGCCGTGCCGATGACGCTCGCCCCGAGGTAATAGCCGAACAGATACAGGGCGGCGGCGAGCGCCGGGCGCTCGGGTGCGCGCCGCGAGACCCAGCCGCTGGCCAGCGCGTGGGCGGCGAAGAAGCCGAAGGTGCTCAGCGCAACGCCGGCGACGATCGTCGCCAGTGGCGCTGCGAGGGTCACGACGAGGCCAGTGGCCATCAACCCCAGCATGATCCACAGCACGTTGCGCCGGCCGTGGCGATCGGCCAGGCGTCCGGCCAGTGCCGAGGCGGCGCTGCCCAGCAGGTAGAGCAGGAAGATCGCTCCGATGGCCGACTGCCCCAGCATATAGGGCACCGCGATCAGACGGTACGCGAGGTAGTTGTACAGGGCCACGAAGGTGCCCATCAACAGGAAGCCGATCAGGAACAACCAGGGCAGCCCCGGGTCCGCGAGCATCGTGCGGGCGTCGTGGAGGATGCGCCCGAGTGCCGCGTCGCGTGCACGAAAATGGCGCGAGGCGGGAAGGCGGCGCCAGAACAGCACGGCGGAAATCACGCCGAGCGCGCCCAGCAGACCCAGCGCGAGACGCCAGGAACCCCAGTCGGTGACGACCGCGGCGAGGAAGCGCCCGCTCATTCCGCCGAGCGCGTTGCCGCCGATATACAACCCCATTGCGCGGCCCTGGGCGGCGGGTGCGATCTCTTCGGCCAGGTAGGCAATGGCCGCGGCCGGCAGGCCGGCGATGGCCACGCCGAGCAGCGCGCGCAGCACCAGCAATTGCGGGAAATCGGCGACGAACGCGGAAACGGTGCAGACAAGGGCCGACGCGACCAGCGACAGCTTCATCAGACGCTCGCGCCCGAATCGATCGGACAGCACGCTGGCCGGAATCAGCGTCAGCGCCAGGCCCGCGGTGCCCGCGGAGACCGCCAGGCTGGCCGCCGCCGGATCGAGCGCAAACTCCCTCGACAGCAGTGGCAGCAGCGGCTGGGTCCCATAGAGCATCGCGAAGCTGGCGAAGCCGCCGAAGAACATCGCGAGGTTGACGTGCCGGAAGGCGGGCGAGCCCGCGGCGAGGCGTTGGTCCGGCATGATCGCGGTGTCCGGGTGGATGCGCCAGCGAGGTCTGGTGGCCCCCGTGCCTGGTTGTGGCGGCGGCGCCGAATGATGGTCGGGGTGAGAGGATTCGAACCTCCGGCCTCTACGTCCCGAACGTAGCGCTCTACCAGGCTAAGCTACACCCCGAATCGCGCACCCCCGGAACGGAAGGCGGCTGAAGCAACCCGATCTGGTCGATGCCCCGGCCGGGTCGGGACTGCCGGGGACCTCGAGCGCAGGCTAGCGGTCACGCTCGATCGAGTAGGCCGCGAAGTATAGCAGGGCGTCCCGATACCCGGAAGCCGATCCTTCGGGCAGCAGCGTCGCGACCGCGGCGCGCGCACCCGCGGCCTCGGTGGCGGCGCGCTCGCGGGTGTAGGCGAGGGCGCCGGTGCGGTGGATGGCCGCCATGATCGGCTCGAAGTCCGCGGTCGAGCCCTGTTCGATCGCGCGGCGCACCAGCGAGCGCTCGGTCATGTCGCCGCGCAGCATCACGTGGATCAGTGGCAGCGTCGGTTTGCCCTCGCGCAGATCGTCGCCAACGTTCTTGCCAATCTCACCGGGCACCCCCGAGTAGTCGAGCACGTCGTCGATCAGCTGGAACGCGGTGCCGAGCCGGCGCCCGTATTTCGCCGCGGCGGCCTCGACCTCGGGTGCGGCATTGCACAGGATCGCGCCCAGTCGCGCCGCCGCTTCGAACAGCTGCGCGGTCTTGTAGCGGATCACCTGCATGTAGCGCGTCTCGTCGGTGTCGGGATCGTTGCAGTTGATCAGCTGCAGCACCTCGCCTTCGGCGATCGTGTTGGTGGCGTCGGCAAGCACCTTCATCACCCGCATGTCGTCGACCTCGACCATCATCTGGAACGCGCGCGTGTAGAGGAAGTCGCCCACCAGTACCGAGGCGGGATTGCCGAAGGCGGCGTTGGCCGTCTGGCGTCCTCGGCGCAGCGTCGATTCGTCGACCACGTCGTCGTGCAACAGCGTCGCGGTGTGGATGAATTCGACCACGGCTGCCAGGAGATAGTGATTGCTCGCTCCCTTGTAACCGAGCGCCCTTGCGACGAGCAACAGCAGGAGCGGGCGCATCCGCTTGCCGCCCGCCCCGATGATGTAGTCGGCGATGCTGTTGATCAGCACGACATCCGAGCCGAGGCGCTGGCGGATCACGCGGTCGGTTTCGGCGAGGTCCGAAGCCAGGATCGGGAAGAGTTCGGAGGGTTTCATGACGCGGCCATGGCAACCGGCAATTATAGTCGGCGCGCGACGGCTTTGACTGGATCGTGCAGTTGTCGGATAATTTCTGGTTTTCCCGAGAGGTTCCCATGTACGCGGTCATAAAAACCGGCGGCAAGCAGTACAGGGTTGCGGCCGGCGACAAGATCAAGGTAGAACAGGTGCCGGCGGACATCGGAGCTGAAATCACGATCGACCAGGTGCTCGCGGTCGGTGCGGGCGACCAGCTCTCGGTCGGCGCGCCGCTCGTGTCGGGGGCGACGGTTTCGGCAACGGTGCTCTCCCACGGGCGGCACGACAAGGTCCGCATCTTCAAGATGCGCCGCCGCAAGCACTATCGCAGGCAGCAGGGCCATCGCCAGAATTTCACCGAGCTGTTCGTGAGCCGCATCGCCTCGGCGATCGGCGAAACCAGCGCCGCGGCACCCGCGATCGTGCGCCCCGCAGCCGAGGGCGCGTCCGGCGTCGAGCGTTGAGGAGTCAGGCAACATGGCACAGAAGAAGGGCGGCGGCTCGACGCGAAATGGCCGCGATTCGCAACCGAAGATGCTCGGCGTGAAGGCCTTCGGCGGCGAAACCGTCAGCGCCGGATCGATCATCGTGCGCCAGCGCGGCACGAAATTCCACCCCGGCGTGAACGTCGGGCTGGGCAAGGACCATACGCTGTTCGCGCTGGTCGATGGCCGCGTGAAGTTCGCAGTCAAGGGTCCGCGCAATCGCAGCACGGTCAGCATCGATCCGCTGCAGTGACACGTTCCGCGGCGCCGCAGCAAGCCCCGCCGCGCGGGGCTTTTTTGTCGGCGCGTGCGCGCGACGATCGCAGGGCATCACGATGAAGTTCATCGACGAGGCGGCCATCGAGGTCACCGCCGGAAACGGCGGCAACGGCGTCGCGTCGTTTCGCCGCGAGAAGTTCATTCCGCGAGGCGGCCCCGACGGAGGCGACGGTGGCCACGGCGGCAGCATCCGGGCGCTCGCGGATCGCAATATCAACACGCTGGTCGACTATCGCTATCAGCGCAGGTTCGTCGCGAAGAATGGCGAGCGCGGACGTGGTTCGGACCAGTACGGCGCAGCGGCCGACGACATCGTGCTGCGCATGCCGGTCGGCACGCAGATCCACGACGAAGACACCGGCGAACTGATCGCCGACCTCACCCAGGACGGGCAGGGAGCCCTGCTGGCGCGCGGCGGCGAGGGCGGCCTGGGCAACCTTCGGTTCAAGTCGAGTACCAATCGCGCGCCGCGCCAGTGCACCCCCGGCAGGGAGGGTGAGCAACGCCGCCTGCGGCTCGAGTTGAAGGTGCTGGCCGACGTCGGTCTGCTCGGCATGCCCAATGCGGGCAAGTCGACTTTCATCGCTGCGGTAAGCAACGCGCGCCCGAAGATCGCCGACTATCCGTTCACTACGCTGCATCCGAACCTCGGCGTGGTGCGGGTCGGCGCAGGCAGGAGCTTCGTGGTCGCCGACATCCCCGGGCTGATCGAGGGCGCGGCCGAAGGCGCCGGGCTCGGGCACCAGTTCCTGCGCCACCTGCAGCGCACGCGACTGCTGTTGCACCTGGTCGACCTGACGCCGTTCGACGCCGATCCGGTGCGTGACGCGCGTGCGATCGTGCGCGAATTGCGCAAGTACGACCCGGCACTTGCCGAAAAGCCGCGCTGGCTGGTGCTGAACAAGATCGACATGATTCCCGCCGACGAGCGCGAGGCCCGCATCGCCGATTTCGCCAGGCGCTACCGTGGCCGCGGGCGTCACGCGATGCCCATCGAGCGCCTGTTCGCGATCTCGGCACTCACCCGCGACGGCTGCGAGCGGTTGTGCCTGGCCGTCAACGATTACCTCGAATCGATCCGCCCGCCCGAGGCGGCCAGCATCGACGTGCGCTTCGAGCGCCCGCCCGAGCCGGCTGGCACGCGGGTGCAGGGCGCCGGCGACGACGACCCGTTCGCGGAGACGGCCCATGGCTGACCGGTCGGTGGCGCCGCCCGGCGGGATTGCGGCGGCGAACGCCGTCGCGCCACTGCACGATGGCCGGCGCATCGTCGTGAAGGTCGGCTCGAGCCTCGTGACCAACGAGGGCCGCGGTCTCGACGAGCAGGCGATCTCGGAATGGGGTGCGCAGATCGCACAATTGCGCGCGCTCGGCAAGGAAGTCGTGATGGTTTCGTCCGGGGCGGTGGCCGAGGGGACGAAACGGCTCGGCTGGACGAGGCGGCCGAAGGCGATGCACGAACTGCAGGCGGCCGCGGCGGTCGGGCAGATGGGCCTGGCGCAGGTCTACGAGACCTGCTTTCGCGCGCACGGGCTGGGCACCGCGCAGGTACTGCTGACGCACGAAGACCTGTCCGATCGCAAGCGCTACCTGAACGCACGCTCGACGCTGCTCGCGCTGCTGGCGCTTGGCGTCGTGCCGATCATCAACGAGAACGACACCGTCGTCACCGACGAGATCAAGTTCGGCGACAACGACACGCTGGGCGCGCTGGTGGCCAACCTGATCGACGCCGACGCGCTGGTGATCCTCACCGACCAGAGCGGACTGTTCACCGCCGACCCGCGGCGCGATCCGCAGGCGCGCCTGCTCGGACGCGTCGTGGCGGGCGATCCGGCGCTCGAGGCGATGGCGGGTGGCGCCGGCTCGCCGGTTGGCCGCGGCGGCATGATCACCAAGGTGCTCGCAGCCAGGCGTGCTGCCCGCAGTGGCGCACATACGGTGGTCGCTTCGGGGCGCGAGGCGGGCGTGCTGCTGCGCCTGGCGCACGGCGAGTCGATCGGCACGCTGTTCATTGCGCAGACGCCACGGATGGCGGCACGCAAGCAGTGGCTCGCCGACCACCTGCAACTGCGCGGGTCGGTGCGGCTCGATGCCGGCGCAGCGCGCGCACTGGTGGCTGGCGGTCGCAGTCTGCTGCCGATCGGCGTCACCGAGGTCGGGGGCGACTTCGAGCGCGGCGAGGCGGTCGCGATCCACGACCCCGAAGGGCGCGAGATCGCACGTGGCCTGATCAACTATTCGAGTTCGGAGACGCGACGGATCATGCGCCGCCCTTCGTCCGAGATCGAGGCGATCCTCGGCTTCATCGAACAACCCGAACTCGTCCATCGGGACAATCTGGTCCTGCGATAGCAGGACCGGATTGCGGCGCAGGCTGACCTGGCGCGCAGCGGCAGGTCAAGCCCGCGAAGCGGGCGGCC
>JAJTYR010000029.1 GCA_021463505.1 Burkholderiaceae bacterium
TTTACATGCCTACAACTCCCAGGTCGCTATTGTGCCTATCCTGTTGATTCACAAGGGGTCAACCGCCATTACGGCGGTCACATCGGCGCGAACTTCCGTTTAACCGTCGGGCGTCGCCGGGGTCGATGGTCATGGATCGCGTGTTTTCTTGATTACCGAGCATTTCCCGCCGCCCCCACAATTCCACATCCTCCCGGTTGTATCGGTGCAAAGGTTGCCCGAACACTTTGCCCCGCTTGCCACGAGGTCGGCCCTCGTGACATTGGGTTGATAGGTCTGCTTCTTCGCTTCTCCGAAAGCCGGCAAGGTCGATGGCAGCAACAGGGCAAGTGCCAGAACCACGCCGATGCGTTTCATTCGGTCCATTCGAATCACCTCCATTGCCTGAACCACCGGCTCGATCCACGAACCTGGCCTCTTCCCATCGTCCGTCCTAGCGCAACCGCCCCAGCGTCTCGCCGATGGCCTGGCGGGCCACCTTCGGGTCGGAGGCCGCAGGCAGGCTCAGGTCCCCGGGCTGCGGCCCGAAGCTGTCGAAGATCTTGGTGCGCAGCCGGTCGGTGACCGCGTCCAGGTTCGCCAGCGGATCGACCAGTTCCTTCCACACCGACAGCAGGCGGTTCAGGGTCGCGGCGCGGAATTCGCCGACGCCGGTGTCCAGGGTGCCGGCCAGGCGCGGGGTGACGAGCACGATCGCGGCGTCGCGGCTCTGCGACTTCGAGCGTTCGTTGAACAGCAGGTTGACGACCGGGAGGTCGCCGATGCCCGGCACTTTCGATGTCCAGCCGACGTTCACCGCTTCGTAGAGCCCCGAGAGGATCAGCGTCTTGCCGAATTCGACTTCCGCGGTCGCACCGACGGTCTGCTTGAAGGCCGTCACCGACTCGGTGAACGTGCCGCTCGGTGTCGGCACGAAGAACGAGCGCACGGTGTCGATGCGGAACCTCGTGCGGTCGGGGCCGATTTCGAGCGGCGTCAGCTTCACGGCCGTGCCGACGTCGATCGTCTGCAGGACGCCGGTGTTGATGCCGCTGACCGCGACGCTCAGCGTGCGGCCGATGAAGAACTCCGATTGCTCGCCGAGCGAAGCCACCAGCGACGGGCGTGCCACGACGTCGTAGAAGTCGTCGTGCGTATTGAACAGATTCAGGCTGTAGGTGATCTGCGGCACCGTGAGCGCGGTGGTGATCACCCGGCTGAAGGTGTCGGCCGATCCCGTGCTGCGGTTCCGCTCGGTCCGGTTCTCGCCGCCGAACTGCAGCTTCAGGCCATCGAGCAGGTTGATCCCGAGGGTGTGCTTGGTGACGTCCTGGCTGAGCAACAGCGTGACCTCGACCATGACCTGCCGCAGTGCACGGCCAGCGGGTTCGGGGCCGCCGGGGGCCCGAGGAGCGGGCGCCGCCTGGGGGCGCTCTGCAGCGCCTCCGGACGAGCGGGAGGGCTGCGCCGTGCCTTCGGCGGCCAGCGTCGCGGCGTCTGGCGGCCGTCGCTCTTCCAGCGCGGCCAGTGCGGCGATTCGCAGCAGGTGCGAGAGTCTCGGCACGTGCGCCGGGAGTTCGTTCGACGGCAACGCATTGGCGCGCTCGATCACCGTGGCCAGTTGCTGCCGGTCGCCACGGGCGGCCGCCACGTATGCCGAGGTTCGGAGTGCCTGTGGGTCCTGCGGTGCCAGCGCGAGCACCCGGTTGGCGGCCACTTCCGCCACGCCGAGGTCGCCGGCGTAGTACGCCGAGGCGGCCAGTCCCGCAAGCGCCTCGGGTGCGTCGGGCCGGTCGAGGATCGCCAGGGCGAACTGCTCGGCGGCCGCCCGATAGTCGTTCCGGTCGAACTGCGCGAGCCCGGCGTAGTAGTGCGACCAGAAGTAGCCCGGCGCGAACTTCACCGCGGCGTCGTAGCCCACCTGTGCCAGCGCCGCGGACTGCTGCGAGGCGTCGGCGAGCTGATAGCTCAACCCGTTGAGCAGGTGCAGGTAGCCGTTCTGCGGTTCGGCGCGCAGTGCCGCCGTCAGCAGCGGACGTGCCGTCTCGGGCTTGTCGTGCTGCAACGCGGCTGCGATGTCGTTGCGGGCGACCGGCCCGCGGGCCTGCGAGGTGTCGTCCCACGGCGTTGGCGTCGCGCAGCCGCCGAGCGCAAACGGCAGGTGCAGGCAGACGATCGCAGCCATCGACAGCGCGGCCAGCCGGCCGTCGACCGTCTGCGGCAGCCGGGGTGCGGGGCGTCGTGCGTCGTGTTCAGGGTGCGCCATGTGCGCGACTCACGGATCGATATCGAGCGAGCGGGTTCGTGCATCGTCGTGCCGCAGCGATGCCTTCGTCCCGAGGGTCTGCCGAGGTTCTGCCGCGAATTCGCCGAGGTTTTTCGCGTCCGATCCCTTGGCGCCGCCTCGGGCGGGTGGTAGCGTCTCGGCGATGGCGAATCGGGCGCGTCTGCATGACCCTCGAGAACGGCTTCAGGCTCGGTGACCGGGAAGTGCTTCCGCTGGAAGGGCGCATCGTCGGGCCCGCCGGCGTGCTGCACGTCGAGCCCAAAGCCATGTCGGTGCTGCTCGAACTGGCCCGCCACGCGCCAGCGGTGCGCACACGCGAGCAGATCCTGCGGGTGGTCTGGCCACGCGGGTTCGTCGGCGACGACGCGCTCACGCGCTGCATCGGCCAGCTGCGGCGCGCGCTCGGCGACGCTCCGAAGGCGCCCGCCTGGCTCGAGACCGTGCCGAAACGTGGTTACCGGCTGAAGGTGCCGGTGGACAGGCGCGAGCGCAGCGATCCGGCCGGCGACGGGTTGCCGGCGCGCAACGGGTCGCTCATCGTGCTGCCGTTCCAGAGTCTGTCGGCCGGCGCAGACGATCTCGTCGCCGACGGTCTGACCGAACTGCTGATCCTGCGTCTGGCCGCGCTCAGGAACGTGCGGGTCATCTCGCGGACCACGTCGATGCAGTTCAAGGGCGCCCGCGCGAGCGTGGGCGAGATCGTGGCGCGAACCGCGGTCCGATGGGTGATCGAGGGCTCGGTCCTGCAGTCGGGCAACCTGCTGCAGGTGGTCGTGCAACTGATCGACGCGCGCACCGACACCCACTGCTGGGCCGCGGACTACCTGCGCGATCTGCGTGACCTGCTGTCGCTGCAGAACGAGATCGCGGCGAGCCTGGCCGCCGCGATCGGCATGCGGCTCGAAGCGGCCACCGAGACGCCGGCTCCGGGGTTGGCACTGACCACGTCGGTCATCGGCGACTACCTGCGCGGCCGGGCCCTGATCAGCCGGCGAACCGTGGCCGACCTGCGCCACGCGCGACAGCGGTTCGACGCCGTGACCGAAGCGGCGCCCGGGTACGCGGCGGGCTGGGCCTCGCTCGCCGAGTGCGACATGCTGCTGGCTCACTACGGCGCGCCGGATCCGGAACGCCTGATCGCTTCGTGTGAACGCAACGTCGAGCGGGCCCTGACGCTCGATCCCGAACTGGGCATCGCGCTGTCCACGCGCGGGGCGGCGCGGTTCTTCTTCCGCTGCGATCTCGACGCTGCCGCGCGCGATCTGCGGCGCGCGCTCGGCGTGCTCCCGAGCTATTCGCTCGCCATGACCTCGATGGCGAGCGTCTGCGCTGTGCGGCGCGAGTTCGACGAAGCACGCGTGTGGATCGACCAGGCGGTGATGGTCGACCCGCTGGACGTCGGCATCAACATGAATTTCGGCGACCACATGATCCTGCAGCGACGCTACGGGGATGCGCTGCATGGCCTGCGTCGTGCGCTCGCGATGGCGCCCGAGCACCGCCCGAGCCGCCTGCGCATCTGCTGGGCGCTGGCACTCGACGGGCAGCACCGGGCGGGCACGGAACTGCTGAACGGCATCGGACCCGTCGACGAGGCCGACGCGCCGTGGTTCGAGTACGCGGCACTCGTGGCCGGTGCGTGCGGCGATACGGATTCGGCCCTGCGGCACTACGAGGCACTGGTGCGCCGATCGGCCAGCCAGCGGCTGCCCGCGTGGTCGATGGCACGTGCGGCCACGGCAGCGCGCCAGTACGACGCGGCACTGAACTGGCTGGAAGGGGCGGCGCGCGAGCGCTCGAGTTCCCTGCCGTTCCTGGCGCTGACACCGGCGTTCGACGCGCTGCACGCCGAGGCGCGTTTCAGGGCGCTTCTCGACCAGTTGAGGCTACCGCCGCCAGCCCCTGGCAGCGACGTGCGCACGCGCGTCGAGAGCGCCTGACGGCCTGATTCAGCCGCAGCGCCCGCCCGCGTCGCGCATCGTGCCGCCGGCCTCCCCGAGGAAGCGCATCAGCGATGCACTGCCCAGCGCAACGAACACCTGGTGTACAGCCTTGTCGCCGCGGCCACTGCGGCCGAAGGTGTTGACGCCGACGACCCGGCCGCAGCGATCGACCAGCGGACCACCGGAATTGCCCGGCATGATCGTTGCGGTGTGGACCACCTGGGTGACACTGCGCGCGTCGAACATCGACTGCACGACGCCCTGCGTCAGGTTCAGGTCCGGCGACGCCGTGCCGTCGCCGCGCAGCAGGCGCTGGTAGGCAGGATCGTCGCTGATCGAAACGGCGGGATAGCCGGCCGCCACCACCATCGACAGCTTCTCGACGTGCGCGGCGAGCGGCAGATGGCCAGGCGCACTGCCGTCGTCGAGTCGCACGAGGGCGAAATCCATGTCGGTGGTCTCGCCCGCACCGCTCGTCTTCAGCACCGTTCCACGGCGCTGCACCCCCAACGAGCGGCTGGCAATCGACACGATGCCGTCGGCTTTCGATTCGACCACGTGCCGGTTGGTCACCAACAGCCGCTCGTCGATGAAGAAGCCTGTGCCGGTGCCCACGGCCTTGCCGTCCGTCACGATGATCATCACCGTGGCCTTCTCGAGCCGGTCGGCCAGCGCGGCGTTGTCCAGCGTGCCGGCCGACGGCGGGTTGCCCGGGTCGGTGCGCGAAGCCGGTTCGCCGGACCTGGCGGCATCGGCCGGCGAAGCAGAATTGCTCTTCGCCCCGGCGGCATCGGCCGGCGCATGGGGAATGCCCCCCGCCCTGGCGGCCGGGCCGGCATCGCCGGGGCCGGGCAGCGCCTGCGTGGCGATGCCGCCGCGCGACCCGTCGAGGCGCGCGCCTTGCGGGCCATCGACCGGCAGCAGCGCACTGCCCGAGGGCAGCATCGGGCGCCCCTGTGGTGACACGCGCGAGGTGCCTGGAGGGCAGGCATCGATGGAGGTGGGCGGGGCGCGCCGCAACGTGGCGATGTCGTGCTGAAGCCGCTGGTTCGCGGCCTCGATCAGCTGCAGCTGCCGTTGCTGGGCGGCAGCGGTGTCGAGCCGCGGGCGCGAAAGAATGCCCTCGGGGCGCGGCCGGTACGACCACCCGTAGAGGGCGGAGAGCAGGGCGATTGCCAGCACTGCACCCAGGCCCACGAGCAGCGCTGTCGGCAAGCCCCTGGATCGACGCGGCGAGGCCTGTGGCATCTCGGCATTCATCGTGTCGGCTCCGGAATCGAAGACGCGTCGCAAGCAATTGTAAGGAGATTTTGCGGCCGATATACTTGGTTGGCCCAGCGGCTGCCAAACGAAGGGAGCAGGCGACGGTGATTCCCATCGCAAGCAGGACTTCCGATGGCTGAGAATCTTCTCGCGGCGACGGGGGCGCAAGGGTATCGCCGCCTCGGCATGCGCGGCCAGACGCTGATCGCCGCGCATGCGCAACTCGCGCAGATCCTGCGCAACCGGCTCGGTCGAGAACACGCCGAGCTGTTCGCGCGCCCCAACCTCGATCCGACCACCGGCTCGGTCGAGTGGTTCACGTCCCGTGCCGGGACCCCGGCACTGGTCTCGACGCTCGATCCACCGCAGCGCGCAGCGCTGGAAGCGCTGACCGAGCAGTTGTTGCGCGAGGTCGGGCAACTTGCCGACAAGCTCGGGCGCGAGGGCGACACCGCCGAGCTGGCGTCGCAGATGCTGCACGGCGCCCTGCAGCGCCCCCCGGGTGACTGGCTCTACGAGGTCGACGGCAAGCCGGTGCTGATCATGTGGGGCCACCTGGCCGAGAGCAGCGCGAACGTGCCGGTGGGCGCTGCCGATGCGGGGGCGGCATCGCCGACGGCAGCGTTCACGGCTGCGTCGGTCGGCGCGCCGGCGGCAGCGTCGGCGACATCGGGTGCCGGTGCTGTGGCTGCCACGCTGCCAGGCGCGCAGGCCGGATCGCAACCGTCGCGCCGCCGCTGGTGGCTGTGGCTGCTGCTGGCGCTGCTGGCGCTGCTGGCGCTGCTGTTGCTGGTGTTGCTGCTGTATCTGCGCCAGTGCATGGTGCCGGTCGATCCGTCGATGATCGGTACCGCGCCGATCGCCGCACCGCCGACGACACCGGCGATCGACGATGCACTGGCACGTCAGCGGGCATTGCTCGAGGAGTTCTCGCGACTTCGCCAGGCGCGCCTCGACGGTCAGCGGGCACTCGAGTGCGTGCGCGTGCAACCCGACGCGCCGGCGCTGGTGCCGGGATCCACGGGCGGCGTCGCGGTGGCCGTTCCCGAAACGGGTGGCGCCGGCATCGGCGGCTCTGGCCCGGTGCCGCCTCGCGCCGACCCGGCGGCGCCTCGCCCCGACCCAGCGGCGCCTCGCACCGGCCCGGATACGACTGGAGCGCCGGCGGGCACCGCCGAATCCGGCCGTGTGCTGCCGCCGGTTGCGCTGGGTCCCGATGGCCCGGTCGATCCGGGTCGGCTGCCCGCGCTGCCGCCGCCCGACACCGGCAAGCCGCTGACGATTCCGCCCGATGCGCCGCCTGATGGCAAGCCGTCGTTCCTGCAGGGCAACTGGTCGGCCGGCCCGGGTCTGACCAGCACGAAGAATAAGCCGATCGACCTGTCGCTGGTGATGGGCGACGACGGCAAGGGCCAGGTGGTGATCCGCCGCAAGGAAGATGGCTCGACCTGTGTCGGGCCGGTCGACGCGCAGATGCGGCAGGGCCGGCTGGCGGTCACCGGCAGCGGCGCGGTGAAGTGCGATCGCGGCGAGCCGTTCGAGATGCCGCGCTTCGAATGCGCGCCCGATGCGCGGGGACGCACCCAGTGCAACGGCATCAACCGCGATGGGTCGACCTACGAAATGGACATCTACCAGGGGCGTCGCTCGTGAGCACGCCGGGCCTGGTCGGGCCGCTGCTGGCCGAGGGGTCGGTCGATCGCTACCGGCCGCTGGGCGCCTTCGGCAAGCCTGCCTACCAGAGCCATGTGCAACTGCGCGCGGCGCTGCTCGCGCGACTGGGCAAACCGTTCGCCGACTATTTCGCGCGGCCGACCTTCGATGTCGAAAAGCGCAGTCTGCGCTGGAACGCCGAGGTGCCCGGCGACAGCCAGCGCTGGGAGGTGCTGAGCAACGAGCGTCGCACGGGGCTGGAACCGGAGTTGCGCAGGATTCGCGAGGGTCTGCGCGGTTACGTCGCCGAACTGCGCGCCAGCGCCGGCGGTCAGCACGGCGGCGGCCAGGCGCTGGCCAGCCTGCTCGAACAGGCGATGACGATTCCCGACGACAGTCATCTGCACGTGATCGGCAATCAGCCAGTGCTGAGCTTCTGGGGATTCGAGCGCCAGCCGGTGCCGGCAGCAGCCTCGCATCCGCCGGCTGCGGCGCTCGCCGCAGCCGGCCCGGTCGTTGCGACGGCACGCGCACCCGCGACCATTGCCAGTGCTCCGGCCAGCGACGACGCCGCAAGCCGCCGGCGGTTCGCCTGGGGATGGTGGCCGTGGCTGCTGCCTCTCCTGCTGCTGCTACTGTGGCTCGTCTGGTGGTTGCGCTGCAGCGCGCCGCTGGCCGGCTGGTTCGCCGCGGACGGCTTTCCGGCCCGCTGGCTGCCGGCGCTGAAGGACTGCCCGGCGGTCGTGGCCGTCGAACCGCCGAAGGTCGAGCCGGTCGAGAAGACGGCGCCGGTGAAGGTGGACGCGCCGACGGAGCCGGAGCCGCCGAAGACCGAGCCGCCGAAGACCGAAGCACCGCAGCGGCCGATCGATGCCGGGACCGGTCGGATGGCGATCCCGGAACGCGCGGCACAGAGCCGCGACCTGTCGTTCCTCGAGGGGCGCTGGACGTTCGGCCCGCGGCTCGCCATTGGCCAGCCCGATGGCCGGAAAACGGGCGAGATGGACAATGCGCTGCAGTTCGATGCGCACGGACGCGGCCGGATGGAATCGCGCCGCGTGGGCGGCGGCAGCTGTACGGCGCCGGCGCGTGCACGCTTCGACGGCCAGGTGCTGCGCGTCGACACCGAACGCTGCACCGGCAATCGCCACGAACTGGTGCCGCAGAGCATGGAATGCCGCCGCGGTTCGGACGGTCGCACGCATTGCGTGGCGATCAACCGGGATCCGTCGTTTCGCGGCCGGCCCGGTGAACGCTACGAGACCTGGCTTGCCGAACCCCGCTGAACCCCACGACCGCGCGACCCCACGACAGCCGCCATGCCCCTGAATCAGTTGATGCGCTACCCCGACATCGTGCCGATGATTCCCGGCACCGGTGTGCAGTTCCTCGACTTCGGTTTCGACATCGGCAAGGACACGCCAGTGCCGCGCGAGTGGGGCGTGCACGACCCGAAGGCGCAGTTCGACAACGACGCGATTCCGCAGTTCCTGCGGCGCGGCGACGAGGCGTCGCGCCGCCCCGAATCGTACGTGCTGGAGATCCGCGACCTGGTGGAGATGTTCGACCAGGTGTGGATGCCGATCCCTCTGTTCCGCCGCGAACTCTCGGGCGGCTTCTTCCGTGGTCCGGTGAACTGGGCGCGCATCTGGTGGCACCGGCTGGCGCAGCCGGACATCGACGGCAACGCCTACCGGCTGGTGTTGGCGCTCGACACCACGCTGATCGAGTTCGTCGAAACCGATGCCTACCTGGCGCCTTCACCGGCCGACGCGCGCAATGGGCGGCCGTTCGCGCTGCCCGGCCACGACGAGCCGATCGACTGGTTCTATCGCGACGGCTGGGTCAAGGACTGGTGTCTGGAGGTGTTCAAGGAGATGCACGAACGCAGCGAACGCAGTCGGCGCGGCCACTACGCGTTCCGGCCGTTCAGCCCCGACGAGCTGCACGACCGGATGCAGGGTTCGAACGAACACGTGGCCCGCTACAAGGCGCTGGTCGACCTGCTGCACAGCCTGAACGTGCTGCCGTCGTTCGTGTTCGTCGACCGGGTCACCGAGCCGCTGCCGGAGCCGGTCGACGTCGACCTGGTGCTGGACCTCGGCAACTCGCGCAGCTGCGGGCTGCTGATCGAATCGGAGCCGGATCAGCCGAGCGTCGACGTGACGCGTGCATTCAAGCTGCAACTGCGCGACCTGACGCGGCCCGAGCAGGTCTACGACGATCCGTTTCCGAGCCGCTTCGAGTTCGCCCGTGCGTCGTTCGGCCGCGATCACCTGTCCCTGCGCAGCGGTCGCGCCGACGCTTTCGGCTGGCCCACCGTGGTGCGCGTCGGCAACGAGGCTGCGCACCTGGCTGCGCGGCGCACCGGCAGCGAAGGCGCCTCGGGCCTGTCGAGCCCCAAGCGCTACCTGTGGGACGGCGACCAGCGGCGCGACTCGTGGCGCTTCAACAGTCCGAACGTCGTCGGCGAACGCTCCGACATCGCCACCGGCGTGGCGTTCACGACGCTGGTCAACGATCTCGGCGAACCGATCCACCGGCTTTCACCGGCCGACGCGACTCCCGACCAGCTGTTTCCGTCGATCCGCGCGCTGTACGCCCGCCGGCACCTGACCGCGTTCGCGCTGTCGGAGGTGTTCGTGCAGGCGATCTCGATGATCAACTCGCCGATGCACCGGCTGCGCCGTGCCGCCAATGCGAATCTGCCGCGCCGCATGCGGCGCATCATCCTGACGATGCCCACGGCGATGCCGGTGGCCGAACGCAACATCCTGCGCACGCAGGCCGAAGCGGCCTGCGACCTGGCCTGCCTGGCGCTGGGCCTGGCGCGGGTCGACTACGACGACGCAGGCGCGCAGACGCTGGCGTTCTCGTCCGAGGCGCGGGTGTTGCGCGACGGGCTGTACCGAGGACCCGAGGTGATCCTGCGCTGGGACGAGGCCACCGCGACGCAGGCCGTGTACCTCTACACGCAGATCGCGCAGAACTACTCGGGCGACGCGCGTACGTTCTTCGACAACCTGCGCCATCCGGCCAACCGGCAGGATCCGGCGACGCGCGACACGTTGCGGCTGGGAACGATCGATCTCGGCGGCGGCACGACCGACCTGGTGATCACCTCGCTGTCGGTCGAAGGCCGTGGCGCCAATGTGACCTTGCTGCCCGAGCAGGTGTTCCGCGAAGGCTTCAGCCTGGCCGGGGACGATGCGCTGCTGCGCGTGGTGCGCGAGCACGTGATCGAGGTGATCCGCCAGTCGCTGCGCCAGTCGGGTCTGGGCGACGGGGCCGACTTCGTGCTGACGCAACTGCTGGGCGGCGATCGCGGCAACATGACAGCGATCCAGCAGGTGCGCCGGCAGCAGTTCGCCGCCCAGATCGCCGCGCCGATCGGCCTGGCGATGCTGCAGGAGTACGAGGTCTTCGATCCGCTGCGGCCGGCGCCGACCACCACGCGTCACTTCGACGAGTTCTTCGACGCCGACACCCGGCCGACCGACGTGCTGGTGCAGTACTTCAACGGCGAGATCGAAAAACTCGCGCGCCAGCCGTTCGACCTGCGCCAGTTGACGCTGACGATCGATCCGGTGGACACCGACCGCACGGTGCGCAGCGTGTTCCTGGAGATGCTGCAGGCGCTGGCCGAGATGGTGAACCGCCACCGCTGCGACCTGCTGATCCTGTCGGGGCGCACCTCGCGGCTGCCGGCGGTGCGTGCCATCCTGCTCGAATCGTGTCCGCTGCCGCCGCACCGCATCGTGTCGCTGCACCAGTTCCGGGTCGGCCAGTGGTATCCGTTTCGCGACTTCCGCGGCACCGTCGGCGACCCGAAGACCACCGCGGCGGTCGGTGCGCTGATCTGCCTGCTGGGTGATGGCCGGCTGCACAATTTCAACTTCCGTTCCGACCGGCTCGAACCGAAATCGACGGCCCGCTACTTCGGCAAGCTCGACATGAACAGCCGGCTGCTGAAGGCCGACGAGTTCTTCGACGATCTCGACCTCGACGACCCGGACTATCCGCTGAAGGACCGGCCGTTCGAGTTCCGCGGGCCGATGGCACTGGGCTTTCGCCAGCTGCCGGTCGACTGGTGGCCGGCGTCGCGGCTCTACAGCATCGACTACGCGACGCCGGACGCCGCACGCGAACTGAACTCGCGCACGCCGCTGTCGGTGGCGCTGCGGTTGCAGCGCTCGCCGGTGCGCAACGCGCCGCCCGAAGGCTTCGCGATCGATCGCATCGAAGATCGCGACGGCCGCCGCGTGCCGAACGACCGGCTGCGCCTGCGCCTGCAGACCGTCGGCCAGCAGCAGGGCTACTGGCTCGACACCGGCGTGCTGTTCGAACGATGACCACAGGTGGACGGCAATGACCGATTCAGCGACGACTGATCCGCGGCAACTGCAACTGCGCGCCTGCGCGTCGGGGCTGGCCGCCGGCAGCGCCGGCGCACGCGGCTGGGTGGTCGAGGTGGCGCAGAACGCGAGAACGATCGCCGCCGAGGAGCAGTCGCTGATCGAATCGACGCGACGCGCCGAGAATCTGGCGCGCAAGCTGGCGGCCTCGGCATCGCGACGCAATTGCGTCGGCGTGTTCGGTCCGAGCCAGGCCGGCAAGTCGTACCTGGTCTCGGTGCTCGCGCGCACGCCGGGCCGGACGCTGATGGCCGATTTCGCCGGTGAACTGAAGAACTTCATCTCCGAGATCAATCCGGCGGGCGATCGCGAGTCGACCGGTCTGGTGACCCGCTTCACCGTCGAGCCCGGCACGCGCGACACCGCTCATCCGGTGGAGTTGCGGTTGCTGGGCGAAACCGACCTCGTGAAGATTCTCGGCAACAGCTTCTATTCCGACTTCGACCCGAACCTGCGCCGGGTGATGCCGCCAGAGGAGGACGTGATCCGCGCGGCGATCGCCGCGCTCGAGCCGCAGGCGCTGCCGGCGTCGGCGCCGCACCTGGACGAGATCGTGATGTTCGATGTCGGCGAGTACTTCCGCGCCTACTTCCCGACCGGTGTCGAGCGCTTCCAGCGTGCCGGCTACTGGGACGCGCTGGCGCGTTTCGGGCACCGACTGCCGCTGGCGGCGCGCGCGAAGCTGTACGGCCTGCTGTGGGGCGATCTCGAGGACTTCACGCGGATGTTCCTGCTGCTGGCCGGCGCCGCGGAGTCGCTCGGATTCGCGCCGCAGGCGCGCGCGGCGATCGGCGCGCTGGTACCGCGCGAGGCCAGCATCATCGACGTGGAGACGCTGAGCCGGCTCGGCAAGCCCGGGGACGACACTGACCGCATCGCCGTCGTGCCGGTGCCCGACGGAGTGGCGCCGGCCGCGGCCGCAGGCGCCTCGGGTGCTGCGGCGCGCGAGGTGCAGGTGCCGCGGGCGGTGCTCACCGCGCTGATCGCCGAGGTGAAGGTGGTGATGACCGACCGGCCGTGGCGCTTCTTCGAGCACACCGATCTGCTCGACTTCCCCGGCGCCCGCTCGCGCGAGAAGCAGGTCGACCTGCCGACCGACCGCGACGAACGCGAGGACCGCGTACGCACGATGCTGCTGCGGGGCAAGATCGCCTACCTGTTCCAGCGCTACACAGAAGAGCGCGAACTGACCAGCATGCTGCTGTGCATGCCGCCGTCGAACCAGGAGGTCAAGGACCTGGCGGCGATGGTGCGTGGCTGGGTCGACCAGACCCACGGTGCCACGCCGGGGCAGCGCGCGCGAATCCAGTGCGCGCTGTTCCTGGTGCTGACCAAGTTCGACATGGATTTCATCGAGAAGGAGGGCGACACCAGCGAATCGCGCAAGACGAAATTCGACCGCCGGCTCGATGCGTCGTTCCTGAAACTGTACGGGCGCGACGAGTGGACGCAGAACTGGGATGGCAAGCCGTTTCGCAACAGCGTGTTCCTGCGCAATCCCGGGATGAAGCAGACGCACATCATGAAGTACGCCGAGATCCGCACGCTGCCGGACGGCAGCGAGCAGCGGATCGAGGAGGGGCCGGACCCGTCGGTGGCCGACAAGCTCGCGCAGTATCGGCAGGCGTTCGAGGAATCCGTGGTCTGCCGCAGGCACTTCGACGATCCATCCGGTGTCTGGCAGGCGGCATTCACGCCGAACGACGGCGGCGTTGCGTTCCTGGTCGCGCGGCTCGAGGCGGTGCTGGCGCCGGAGCTGAAGGCGCGCCAGATCGAAGGCCGCCTGAACGACCAGGCGCGCGCGCTCGGCGAGCGGCTGCGGCGCTTCTACCGGGCCGACGACGACCAGTCGCGCAAGGAGAAGGAGGACGCGCTGCTGGGCATTCGCCGGCGTCTGTTCAATGCGGTGCGTCCGCGCGGCTTCGTCAACTTCGTGCAGCTCGTCTCGCTGCTCACGGTTCCCGAGATCGACGTGCGCGAGGCGTTCCTGAACGTCGCGGCGTTGAAGCTGGAAGCACTGCCGGCAGCGGCGACTGCCGATGAAGGCGACGCCCAGGGTGAAGACCCGTGGGGCGACCCCTGGGCCGATGCCGGTGATGCCTCCGGGGCCAGCGCCGGGGGGAGCGGGATGAGCGGGATGAGCGGGATGAACGGCGTCGGCGACGCCCGCGGCGTCGATGACCCCAGCGGTGTCGGCCGCTCGCCGATGCCGGCGCAGCGCGACCGGTCCGACCTGTTCGCGACGCAGGTCACCAACCTGTGGACCGAGCGTGTCCGCGGGCTGGCGTTCGAGCACGACACGCTGGCCGCGCTGGGTCTCGACGCACGGCTGGTGAGTGACCTGGTCGACGAACTGGTGGTGGGCGCGCATCGCGCACAGTTGACCGACCGCGTCGCGGCGGCGACGCGCCGCCAGGTGCAGTCGGCCAACGTGCGCTGGGACGAGGTCGCTGATCGCGCGGCGACGATCGCGGCCAACCTGATCAACGACCACGTGGCGTTCCTCGGTTTCGCCGAGTTGGCACCCGACCAGCGCCCGGGCTGTCCGGAGCCGCCGAAGGCACGCCAGCGTGCGGTCTTCCAGTGGCTCGATGCGGTCGGCGGTCCGGCCGGCCTGGGCGAGCGCAGGCGGCCGATGGAGAACGACTACTTCATCGACTGGGGCGTGGCACTCAGACAGGCGGGGATCGACAACGCCAGCTTCTCGGGCGGGCGCGAGATCACCGACGACCAGAACCGCCGGCTCGGTCGGATCCTGACCGATATCGACGCGGCCGCGAACTTCGGGGTCTGACGCGATGCCCACTCAACTCATCCAGCCGCCCGGTACGCCCGCCGGCACCGCGACGCTGCGCGTGCGCGGTGTGGCGCTCGGCGATCCGGCGGCGCTCGAGATCGCGATCATCCAGTTCATGGGCGCCGAGAAGTACCTGGATCCGCGTCACCCGGACGCCCCGTGGACCCCGTCGGCCTACTGGTTCCGGCCGCTGTTGCCGCGCAACGAGGGCCACGACACGCTGCTCGACGTCGACTACGGCATTACGTTCCACCTGCGCGCCAACCAGCCATACAAACTGATGGCGCGACGCGGCGACGGCAGCATCGCCGAAGACCGTTTCACCTGTCCGGCAAACCTGCGCAAACCGACGTTCAAGCCCGAGGGCTGGACGCCGCCGGCTCCTCCACGCGGGCCACTGCAGGTGCCGGTGCACGAGGAGGCACCGGCGCCCAAGCCGACCCAGTCCACTGAGCCCACTGAGCCCACTGAGCTCACCGTATCGGCCGCACCTGCTGATCCGGGCCCGATCGCCACTGACGTGGACGGCGCGACCGCGATCTCCGCAGAGCCGTCGACGGCGACGTCGGCTGCCGACCTCGAAGCGCTCGACGCATTCGTGAAGACCCAGGTCGGGCCGGCCGCCACGCCGCCGGCGCCCGCCCGCACCGGCAGGTCGATCGCCATCGGCCTGGTTGTGCTCCTGCTGGCAGGCGGCCTCGCCTGGTCGCTGTGGCCGGGACCTGGCGACGAGCGGCTGGTCGAGCGGACCGATGCGCCGAAGAAGGAAGCGGCCAGCGATCCCATGCCGACACTGGACAGCGTGCGCACGTTCATCGGCACGCGCCCGCCAGTCAGCGACGCGCTGGCCATGGCCCGCAGGCTGGCCGAGGCGGGCATGCTGCCCGACGCCCGGTTCCTGCTGCTGCGCTACGGCGCCGAACAGGGCAACGCCGACGCTGCCCGGCAGGTCGGCACGATGTACGATCCGGCGACGTTCGACAAGGCAACGAGTCCCTTCCCCGGCCCGAACCCGACCGAGGCGGCCCGCTGGTACAAGCAGGCTGCCGAAGCGTCCGACGCCGAGGCGGCCTATCGCTACGGCATGCTGCTGAAGAGCGGCGGCACCGACGAGGACAACGCACCGGAGAAGGCGGTGTTCTGGCTGCGACTGGCCGCGCAGGGTGGCAACGAAGCGGCCCGCAAGGAACTGGAACCGAAATGAACGCACGAACCCGACGTTCGTCGCTGTGCGCGCCGGCGACGCTGCTGGCGGCGGCCCTCTGGTGCGCTGCACCCGATGTGAGCCTGGCGCAGACCCGGCCGCTGCTGATCGAAGGCAAGAAGACGCTGTACGAACGCGTGCTGACGCGGCCCGGCGCCCGACTGTCGGCCAGTCCGGGCGCGGCAGGCGGCAAGGCGGTGCCGGTTTTCTCGATGTTCTACGTCTACGAGCGATCGCCGGCGTCCGCAGGCGGGAGCTGGCTCAAGGTCGGCGCATCGGCCGATGGCAGCGGTCTCGCGTTCGTGAAGGCGGACGACACGGTGCCGTGGCGGCATTCGATCGTGGCCGCATTCGCCAATCCCACCGACCGCGACCGACTGCTGTTCTTCCGCACCCGTGAAGGGCTGGCCTCGGCGATCAACGCCGAGCCGGCCGTGCTCGACAAGCTGCGCCAGAGCGTCGCCGACAAGGCGAGCCTGCCGACCGACAGTGCGCTGATCGCCGCCGAACCGGCCACCTGGGTCGACCCGCAGAAGCAGTTCTACCTGCTGCCGGTACTGGAGGCGCCGACGACGGTAAACCGGCAGGGCTTCAAGATCCGCACGGTACGGGTCGCTTCGGTGGTGCGCCACGACGGTGCGGCGCGCTCGCCGGTGACGCCCGGCACCGAGGAGGGCATCACCAACTTCAAGTCGGCGGTGGTCTTCGTCATCGACGCGACCTCGTCGATGCAGCCCTACATCGAACGCACCCGCAAGGCGATGGAGGAAGTCCTGCGGCAGGCCGAACAGGCGAAGATCGCCGAGCGCATCCGCTTCGGACTGATCGCATTCCAGGACGACCCGGCCAAGACCCGCGGCGTGGAATACCTGACGAAGGTGTTCGCGGATCCTAATGACCGGCTCGGCCGCGACGAGTTCCTGAAGGCGATCGCCGGGGTCCAGGCGACGCCGAACTCCACCCGTGCCTTTGCCGAGGACGCCTACGCGGCGCTCGACCAGGCGGCCCGATCGCTCGACTGGAAACGCTTCGGCGGCCGCTATCTGGTCTTCGTCACCGACGCCAGCGCGCGCGAGGGCAACTCGCCGCTGGCCAGCACGCGGCTCGCGACCGACCAGGTGCGGGTGGAGTTGCAGGAACAGGGCATTGCGACCTACGTGATGCACCTGAAGACCAGTGAAGGCCGCAAGGATCACGCGGTGGCCGAGCAGCAGTACCGGCGGCTGTCGAACTGGCCCGGGCGCGGGTCGCTGTACTTCCCGGTCGAGGCCGGCGATCCGGCGAAGTTCGAGGCCGACGTCAAGCGGCTCGCCCACGCACTGGTCGAACAGGTCAAGGCGCCGCAGGCGCTGCTGAAGGCGCCGCCCGCCGGCACGCCGCCGCCGACCAGGGCGGCAACGGCCGACGGCGAGGCGCTCGAAGCCAGCACGCGCGCGGTCGGGCGTGCGATGGTGCTGGCGTATCTGGGGCGCGAGCAGGCCACGCAGGCCAACGCGATGTATGAGGCGTGGGCCGCCGATCGCGACCTGCGCCGCCCCGACACCGCATCGCTGTCGATCCGCGTGCTGCTGACCAAGAACCAGCTGTCGGATCTGCAGACCACGTTGCGCAGGTTGGTGGAAACCGGCGAACGCCAGCAGATCGAAGGCGGCAACTTCTTCAACCAGTTGCGCAGCGTCGCGGTCGCGATGGGCCGCGACCCGTCGCGGATCGCGCAGGGCCCGGCCAGGAACCTCGAGGAGGCCGGGCTGATGGGCGAGTATCTCGACGGCCTGCCTTACCGCAGCGACCTGATGGCGCTCGACCAGAATCGCTGGGCGGAACTCGGCGTCGGAGGCACGCAGGCGGTCATCGACCGGCTGAAGTCGAAGATCGTGCTCTACCAGCGGTTCCACGACGACGTCGATCGCTGGGTGAAGCTGAACGACGCCGCTGGCGACGGCGACCGTGTCTATCCGGTGCCGATCGATGCGCTGCCATGAACACCGGGCAGGCGGTGCCGCTGGTCGACGTGCAGGCGCTGACGTTCCGGCGCCGCGCCGGTGGTCGGCGCGACGCTGCGCACGGCGACGCATTCACGTTGCAGGTGCCGCGCTTTCGCCTCGCCTCGCGTGAGGCGCTGGTCATCGGTGGGCCCTCCGGTTCGGGCAAGAGCACGTTCCTCGACCTGCTGGCGCTGCTGCGCGCGCCGACGACGCTGGCGGGGTTCCGGCTGGCCGGTCACGACGCAGGTGCGCTGTGGCGGACGTCGGCGCGCGCCGCGCGCACCCGGCTGCGGGCCGGCACGATCGGCTACGTCCTGCAGACCGGCGGGTTGCTGCCCTATCTGGACGTGGAGGAGAACCTGCGACTGCCGCAGCGGCTGCTCGGGTCGGACGACCGTGCGTGGATCGCGCACCTGCTCGAGGTGCTCGGGCTGTGGGCGCTACGCCGTCGGCTGCCGGCGGCGCTGTCGATCGGCGAGCGCCAGCGCGTCGCGGTCGCGCGCGCCGTCGCACACCGGCCGCCGCTGGTGCTGGCCGACGAACCCACCGCGTCGCTCGATCCGCAGCACGGCGCACGGGTGCTGGTGCTGCTGGTGTCGCTGTGCCGTGAGGCCGGTGCCGGTCTGATCGTCGTGTCGCACGACGCGACGATCGCCGAACGCCATCGGCTCGAGCCGGTGTGGTGCCGGCGCGTGGGCGATCGATCGGTGATCGAACGATGAACGCTGGCACGGGCGAACCGAAAGCGTCGGCGGGGCCGCGCGGCGCCGGTCCGGTCGAGACACTGCGTCAGCTGCTGCGCTTCGCGTTCGCCGATCTGCGCCGCGACGGCCTGCTGTCGGGCTGCTCGATGCTGATGCTGGCCGCGTCGCTGGCGCCGCTGCTGACGCTGTTCGGACTCGAGCACGGGGTGATCGGGACGATGATCGAACGCCAGGACAAGGATCCCGCGATGCGGCTGATCGTGCCGGAGGTGACCGGCGCAAACCGCTTCGATGCCAGCTGGTTCGCACGCGTCGCACAGTGGCCGGAGGTGGCGTTCGTGCTGCCGGCCACTCGTGCGATCGCCGGGTTGGTCGACCTCGTCCCAGCGGGTGGCGAGGCGGTGCGCGTACCGGTGCGCGCCAGCGTGCTGCCGACCGCTGCGGGAGATCCGGTCACCAGCGGCTTCGGTGTCGAACGGCTGCACAGTGCGCCCGGCGAGCCCGTGGCCGTCATCCTGTCGGCCGGCGCCGCGAGGAAGCTCGCGGCCACACCTGGCATGCGCCTGGACCTCGTGATCAGCCGCTCGCGCGGCGGCGTCAGCGAACCGGCAATCGCGACGGCCGAGGTGCGTGGCGTACTGCCGGTCGAACGCTATGCCGGCGACGCAGGCTTCGTCGCGTCGTCGGTGATCGAGGCGATCCAGGGCTACCGCGACGGCCACGCAGTGGCAGCGCTCGGCTGGGCTGGCGACGGGCCGGCGCCGACGATCGACAGCTACCCGTTGTTCCGGTTGTACACCCGCTCGATCCGTGACGTGGCCGTGGTGACCGCGCGGCTGCAGGCGATGGACGTCACCCCGTTCACCCGCGAAGGCGAGATCGCGGCCACCCTGGGCCTGCAGCGCAACCTGATCGCGGTGCTGTTGATCGTGTCGACCCTGGCCGCTTTGGGGTTCGCGGTGGCGATGGTGGCGCTGCAGATCGCCACGGTGCGCCGCAAGCGCCGCGAATACGCGATCCTGCAGTTGGTCGGCTACGGTCGTGGCTGGCTGGTGGCGCTGCCATGCGTCGAGGCTGCGTTGCTGGCGGCCGGCGGCATCGTTCTGGCGGGGCTGCTCTACGCCGGGGCGGCGGCCGGCATCAACCTGCACTTCGCCGAGCACCTGACGCAGGGCGAACGCGCCTGCCGGCTGGCGCCGTCGACCGCGACGGCGCTGGCTGTGCTGGCGTTGCTGGTGTCGTTGCTGCCGGCGTTGCTGGCTGGCCTGGCCGCCGCGGCCATCGATCCGGGTGACGAACTGCGCGAGAGCTAGCCGTCCTGGCGGCCAGAGAGGAGCCGACATGCCGTGTTCCATCCTTCGGTCCACCCGGCCAGTACCGTCCGACGAGGCCCGACCGCGGCCCGTCAACAGGCGCGAGCTTGCCGGTCAGCGCGCGCTGGCGACGGTGCTGGTCGTGGCCGGCCTGATCGGCGTCACCGCGGTCTGTGCGCAACCGGCTGCCTGGCCGGCGCAACACGGCAATCCGCAGCCCGCCCCCGACGACGTGGTGCTGCCCATGCCGTGTGGCGGCGCGATGGCGTTCCGACGTGTGCTGATCCCGGCCAGCGATCCACTCGACGATCGCCGCGTGCAACTCGGCGGCGCCGATCCCCGTTTCGCCTACGCCGAGCAGCTGCGCAGCGGCTACGTCGCGGGCGGGTTCCGGGACCGCAAGCAGACCAGCCAGCACTATTTCCTGCTCGGCAAGTACGAGGTGACCCGCCAGCAGTTCGACGCCCTGGCGCAAACCTGTCCGACTGTGTCGGACGAAGGGCGCATGCCCAGGGTCTCGGTGACCTGGTCCGAGGCGGTGGCCTTCACGGCCCGTTACTCGGACTGGCTGGTGAAGAACGCCGCGGCGAAGTTGCCGGCCGACGAGGGCAGCCCCGGCTTCGTGCGGCTGCCCACCGAGGAGGAATGGGAGTTCGCGGCACGCGGCGGCATTGCGGTCGCCGATTCGGTGTTCGAACAGACGGTGTTCCCGATGACCGAGGGCATGCAGCGCTACGTGTGGTTCGGCAGCAGCGAATCGGCGAATCACGAGCTGAACGTGGTTGGCCTGCTGAAGCCGAATCCGCTGGGCCTTCACGACATGCTGGGAAACGCGGCGGAGTTCGTGCTAGGCTCGTTCCAGTTGAACAAGCTGTCGCGCCCGCACGGCCAGTCGGGCGGCTACGTGGTCAAGGGTGGCGACTACGAAACGCCGGCGGCCGATGTCCGCAGCGCTTACCGCATGGAGTTCAACCCGATCGACAGGAACGGCGAACGCCGCTCGGCGCTGGTGGGCTTCCGGGTCGCACTGGTGCCGGCGGTGTTGCCCAGTACGCAGCGGCTGCAGACGGTGCGCACCTTGTGGGCCGACCTGCCGAAGAGCGCCGCGGCGAGCGTCGGCGCGCCCGCGGCCGATCCGGTCCAGGAGGTCGACGTGCTGGCCCGCGCGATCACCGATCCGGCGCTGAAGACGCGCGTCCAGAACCTGGGCGCCGTGCTGAAGGCGAACCTCCAGGCGCGCAACGAACAACGCGACCGTTCGGCCAGGAGCGAGGTGCGGGTGGCCGCCTACCTGGCACAGAAGCTGAGCGGCGACCGCGCCAACGTCACCCGCAAGGAGAGCGTCCTGGCGTCGCTGAAGAGTTCGCCCGATCTGGCGAAGGACGTCGGTGTCGACCTCGCGCGCGACCGCGACGCGCTGAACGCGAATCTCGTCTACTACATCGACACGGTGAACCGGCTCGGCATGGACTATCCCGGCAACGTGATCGCCGCGCAGGGCGAGATCCTCGGGCGCGAGTTCGAGGCACGCGGTACCGGCGCGCTGTACGAACGCCACGTGAAACGGGCGGTGCGCCACGCGGCACAGGTGCGTGCCGGCAAGGCGCTCGATCCGAAGAACGTCCTGACCGAGATGCAGTGATGAAGGGTCACCCCTGCACGACAGGACACGACCGGCGCTCCTGCGGACGGCCCCGTCACCGCGTGCTGCCCGCGATCGTGGCGCTGTCGCTGATGCTGAGCGCCTGCCAGGGCGGCAAGTTCGTGATGCCGTTCGGTTCGCACGAGGGCGAAACGCCTGCCGAGGCGCAGATGCGCGAGGACTCCAACCGGTTCACCGCCACGGTGCTGGGCGGGACCGTGGCCGGCTGCGGCCTCGGCGCGGTGGTCGGCGCCCTGGGTTGCAAGATGTCGGGCGGCGATTCGCACCGCGTGCGCAACTGCGCGCTGGCCGGCTGCGTCGTGCTCGGCGCGGCCGGCGCGGCCGACGGCTACTACACCGCCAAGCAGCAGCAGGCGTCGCGCGACCGGGTGCGCGCGACCCAGGCGATGGCGGCCGACGTACGCCAGGACAACCAGAAGATCCAGGCCTTCCTCGAATCGTCGGAAAAGGTGCTTGCCGATTCGCGCGCGCGCCTGAAGACGATCAACGCGCAGGTGGCCGCGCGGCGGATGAGCGCCGATCAGGCCGCTGCCGAGCGCCGCCGCATCGAAGAGAACCGCGACCTGATGCAGTCGACGCTCGACGAGATGAAGCAGTCGCGCGACGTCTATCGCGAGGCCGCGCGCAAGGCGAAGTCGTCGGGCGGTGGCAGCCGTGACCTGGACGGCGAGTTGACCCAGATGAACCACAAGATCGCATCGCTGGAAGGCAACGTGCGCGCGATGAATGCTGCGCTGGGCGTGAGCCGGTCATGATTCGTCACCTGTGCCGCGAGCCGCTGGCGGCCGTGCAGCTGGTGGCCACACTGCTGCTGACGGGCTTCCTCGGTTCGGCCTGCACCTACATCGAGGAACGGCGCGACCTGATGTCCGGCGGGCCGCAGCGCCGCGAGGCGGCGGCGCAGGCCGAACTGGATGCCGAGCGGCAACGCGCCAGCGGCCTGGCCGCGCAGAAGGCGCAGCGCGAGCGCGAACTCGACGAGATCAATGGCCGGCTCAAGCGTGCGCAGGCATCACTCGACCAGCAGAACCGCAGGCTGGCGGCGGCGCTCGAGGCCCGGCGGATCAGCAAGGCGAAGCACGACGAGTTGAAGCGGTCGATCGACGCGCTGAAGTCGGATGCCGCCGACCTGCGCGTTCGCAACGACGCCGACCGCATCCGGCGCAACGGTTTCGACGATGCCGGGAAGCTGAAGAAGCTGCAGGAACTCGAACAGCGCCGGCGCGACCTGGAAGCGGCACTGCAGGCGGCGGTGGGCAAGTGAGACGAGGAGATCCGGCGGCGCGCTCCGCCGCCTTGTTCGGAGGACGCATCATGATGACCAGGTCTTTCCGTTCGACGACCCAGGGCGGCCTGTGCGGCGTGCTGCTGCTGGCCAGCTTCGCCGCCACCGCGCAGCGCGCGCAGTCTGCCGAGGTGCCGCAGGAAGAGTCGTTCGCGGCACGGCAGGCGCCGGGGCAGATGTCCGACGCCGAGCGCAAGCTGCGCATGGCGCTGCTGCAACGGAGCATGGGCTTCGGTGGCATCTTCGGGCCGATGATCGCGCCGCTGAACCGGCCGGGCGCCGGTGGCGGGCCGCCGAGGCCTGCCCAGAAAAGCTGCGGCGCCTATTCCGACTACGCCGCCTGCCAGGCCTATCGCAACGGCGATCGCTGGGCTGCCGACCGGCTGCAGAACAAGCGTTCGACCGGCGCCGAGCGCGACTGGTACAACCGCTGACCGCGATGGCGCGTCCGCGGACCGGCGGCCGTTGCGCGTCGGGCGCGACGGCCGCGATGATCGACAACCGGTACAGGCACGCGCTCCCGATCGCCGCGGTGGTGCTCGGGTTCGTGTTGCAGGTCTTTGCGCCGCCCGCGCGGGCGCAGAGTCCGCTGCCTCCCGGGCCGCTCGGCGGCACGTCGCGTGCCGGCGAGGTGAAGACCGCGCAGACCGGTGGCAACGGCGCCGGCGTCTACCTCGAACTCGGCGATCTGCGCTGCACGGCCGCGCGGCCGGCAATCGTCGGCGTGCGCACGCGACACGGGACGGTGCTCGATTTCATCCAGATCGGCTGCGCGAGCCTCGCCTGCGACGGCAAGTCGTGCCGCTGGGACGACGTGTCGTGGGGCGCGTCGGCCGGCAATCCGTCGGGCGGACGCGCGCCCGAGGAGCAACTGTGCGACCGCGACGAGGTAGTCGGCGGCTACGATGCGACAGTCAGGCACCTGAACGTCGGCGTCGACTTCGATTACGCGGCGGCATTCCGGATCCGCTGCGCATCGGCCTATGCGCTCACCCACGGTTCGCCGCGCCCGCGCATCGACACCTATGCCTACAAGGCGAATTCGCGCAGCTGCAACGGCGTCGGCGCGAGCGCGGTGTCGTATGCGGTCGGCCGTTGGGGTCTCGGCGGCTCGCCGGTCGTGCAGGCGGTGCTGATGCTGTGCCCCGACAGGCCGGCGCGCGCAAGCAGCGACGTCGCTGCCTGCAGGCATCCGCCGGAGCTCGTGCGCGGCACGCGCGTGCAGTTGAACAGCGCACGCGACGTCTACAAACTGATCAGCTCGCTCTATCGGACCGGCCGGCCGATCGAGGTCGCGCGCGTGGCCAGTCTGCAGAACACCTGGATGGTGGCGCTGGCCGGCACTGAGTCGGGCGTGAAACAGGCCAACTCGGTGACGCTCGACCGCGCGCTCGATGACTTCCACAGCGACTACCGGAGCCGCAATCCGGCGGGGTTGGTGAAGATCGGCATCGAGGAGATCCTCCAGCAGCCGAAGCTGCGCGAGTTTTTCATGACCACCGTAGAGCCCGACTTCCGATCGTCGCAAGGCAAGACGACGATGTTCCAGGTGCGGATCCTGCAGGCGCTGCGCACGCACGGCGTGCCGGCCGGTGCGCGGCTCATCATCGCGGGGCACAGCCTCGGCGGCATGGATGCGCAGAACCTCGTGCGCAACGCGCAGTTGCGCAACTACGGCTACCGGCCGATTAACGTGATGACGTTCGGTTCGCCGATCACCGTCGAGGACGATCCGGCGATCGGTTACTCGCGATTCGCGTCGCGCGCCGACCCGGTCCCGTACGCGGCGCTCAGGAGCCTGGTGTCCGATCGCAGCCGCTGGACTTACGTGAGGAATCCGGGCGACGACCCGCGGCTGCCACTGATCGGCGACACCCGCGCGTGGCAGAACCTCGGCAATCTGCTCATCGGGACGGTGCAGGCTGCGCACCTGAACTACGATCAGTCGAACGACCTCGACGACTACGATCCGCGCACCGGCCGGCGCGGCGTCGACGAACCGCTGGTGCTCGACGGCGGGGACGCCCGGTGCTACGCGGCGGCGGACGACTACTACAAGTAGGGGGCACGATGAAAATGGGCGTGCGAAATGGCCGGCAACGGGTGCTCGTGCCGGTCGTGTCGGTGGCATTGATTGCCCTGATGGCGGGTGACGGCGCGTTCGCGCAGGGTCGCGACGTCTTCGCGACGCAGGGCGAGCGCGGGGCGCGGTCCGGCGACGTCTTCAGCAGCAGCGGCAACCCGTACGGCGATGCGCATCCGTCGCGTCGCACCGGCAAGCAGGCGATCCAGGACGACAGCGTCTATTGCCAGCAGGATCCGCAGGGCAACGTGATCCCGAAGCCGTACGGTCGCACGCGGCGCAACATCCCCTGCGGCCCGGACTTCGGTCCACAGCCGCAGCAGCCGAAACAGACGCCGCCCACAGCGGCGCGCCGTTGCCCGTCGAAGACCGCCTCGGCCGACGCACCTGACCGGCCGACACCCGCCGTCGATGCGGCGATGGCCCGGGCGATCGGGCTGGTGGCGCGCCCCGACGACGTGCCGCGCATGCACCCGGTGCGGGGCGGCAGTGGATGGGAGATCGGGCTGTACGTGGCCGGGCGCAACGTGCTGCTGCCGACCGAGGCGAATCTGCCGGCGCTGAACGACTTGCAGTACGAGATCTTCCTGGCGATGGCGTGCAACCCGAACCGGCGCTTCGAGTTCGCGAACCGGGAAGAGTTGCTGCAGAACATCCGCTTGCGCGAGGCGATCGTCGCAGTGATGGACGACGTCAGGCTCAACCGGCTTCGGCTCGGGTTCAGCGGGACGAAGTTCTGGATGCCCAGGGTTGGGTGGCGCGAGGCATACGACAATCCGGCCGGTGCCGTGAAGACGAAGAAGGGGCCGCTGACCTGGGAGTCGAACGCCGGGCGCAGCGCTTCGTCGGCGATGCGCCTGTTCCTGCAACGACGCGGGCCGAACGAGAGACCGAACGACTTCGCGTTCCTGGTCGAGTGCCTGAGCGGCATGCAGATGGTCGTGCTGGGCGGCGTCTATCGGGCGCTCGGCGACGGCGAGTTCGACCGCTGGCACCCGGTCGAGCAGACGCCGCGTGGCGGCGCGGCGCTGTACGGCATCGGTGTTCCGATCATCGAGGACGGGCTGCCGGCGCTCGGTGAGTCATCGGTGAAGAAGCACCTCATGCCGATCCGTACCGAGGATCCGCGTCGCCGAAACGACAGGATCCTCGTTCCCGACATGGTTCCGGGCGACTATGTGTACCTGTCGAACGTGCCCGACTACGCCGAGCTGTTCAAGGACGGCGCGTGGGCCGGCGAGAACGCGATCTACATGGGCAAGCGCGAGTTCTACGGGCTCGGCATCGGTGCGAGCCGGATGACCGCGGAGGGACTGAAGGGCCAGATGCTCGACCACTACAACCAACACCTGCCGGAGTGGCGCAAGTGGTTGCGGCCGGGGCGTCCCGAAGAGTTGCGCTTCACGCTGATCGCAGCGCCGGTGGTGTCGCGAACGCCAGGTAACGCGGGCAGCTACGTGCGGTGAGCAAGGTGCCCGCACGCAGCGCGGTCGCGCTGATCGGCGCGACGCTGGCGCTGGCCGTCCACGCGCAACCGGGCCACGTGTTCGCCACGCAGGGTCGCTCGCCGCCCGGCGACGTGTTCAGCAGCCAGGGCAATCCGTACGGCGGTGCGCATCCGTCACGCCGCACCGGCAAGCAGGCGATCCAGGACGACAGCGTCTACTGTCAGCAGGATCCGCAGGGCAACGTGATCCCGAAGCCGTACGGCCGCACCCGCCGCAACATTCCGTGCGGCCTTCCGGGCAGCCCGGGTGCCCCCCGGGCAGCGGTGCCGGCGCCTGCACCCGCGCCACCCCGTCCGGCCCCGGTCGCCCGGGTCGCACAACCGGATTCCGAAGCCTGCGAATGCCCGCCGTCCGGCGAAGCCGCAGCCAGCGTCGCGACCGATCGTGCTGCACCCGAACCCGGGCGCGCCGGGCCGGTGCGCCGCATGGAGATCACCGACATGGCGTCGCGCGACGGCAAGGCGGGCCGGCGCACGGACTCGGGCCGCTGCGCCTGCAAGGTGGTGCCGGTATTCAACTACTACTACTTCAACGGCATCAACACGCCGCTCGCGGGGCCACCTGGGGCCCGCGGCAACTGCCGCTGGGATCGAGCGATGATTGCCGCGAACCTGCTCGACCTGCGCGGCGCCACCCGGATGCCGGCGCCGACGCAGAAGGGTGCCGGCTTCCGGACGCCGGTGCGAATCGCCGGCAGCCGCGACGTGTTCGACCTGGAATCCTGCAACCCCTCGGGTACGCAGACGGGCGTCAGTCTGGCGAACTTCTGTGCGCCGATCCGCAGGCAGAAGCCATCCTTGACCGATCCGGGCCTGCTGTTCTGGTCCTTCTGGTGCGACGTGGCGATGCGCACCCCCGACGTGCTGGGCCACGGCATTCCCGGATTGCAGGGCGCAGGCAACTCGCCGGGCGACCTGATCGAATCGTTTCGCCAGGCGCAGGATCCGCCTGGCGGGTCGCCGCTGGTCGGCATCGGCTATTCGGCGAACACCGACGAGGTGAGGAAGGTCGCCGCGGCGATGATCCGCGCGTTTCGCGACGAGCAGGCGCAGAAGGATGCGCGTCGCCGCACCCGGCAGTACTTCGTCGTGATCGCCCATTCGCAGGGCAATTTCTTCGCCGAGGGACTGGCCTACCGGATGAAGATGACGCTGGATGGCGGTGACGAGGGTCGGCAGATCTACCAGACGCGGCTGGCGGTGCTGTCGCTGGCATCGCCGAACGACTACCCGAAGCTCGACGAAGAGTTCCGGCGCAACCGGATGCGCCACCTGACGCGCCAGGACGACGTGATCCTCGCGCTGCGCGACCTCGCCGCCGACTTCGAGCGTGGGCTCGGGGTCGAGGCTCGCAAACCCTGGCCGTCCGACGCGCGTGGCGATCCTCCACCGCTGTGGGCCTGGCCGCCCGGTGACCTGCCGGCCTACCTGAAGGCGACCCGCGCGGGCACGCTGATGGGTCTCGGACCTCCGCCGAGCCCGCCGTGCAACCTGAAGAATCATGGCAATGTCGACGAGAAGGCGCGCTGCGACGGCGCGCTGTACGTGCCGCTGATCAACGCGCACCTGCTGGACAACTACCTGACCGATCCGACGCTGACGACGCCCGGTGTGCCGATCAACCCGTTGGCCGCCCAACTGCTGTACCGTGACGCCCGGGCCCGGGCGGTGGCACCGACGACCGCACCGGTGCTGGGACTGGTGCGCAAGGCGCTGCGCGAACTCAAGCAGGGACTGATCGATGGGCAATGACGAGGCTCGCATTGCGACGATCTCCGCACCCGCGGCTGCGCGGCGCCCGATCGGGACGCCGGCTCGATTCGCTGCCGTGTTGCCGCTGCTGGTGGCCGAAGCGATCGCGACGGCACTGCCGGCCGCGTTGCCGGCGCCATCCCTCGCCCAGCAGCGCAGCGGCGGGCAGTCGGTGAACCTGCCGCAGGCCTGGGAAGTCGAAACCGCGCAGGCCGGTGGCAAGGCGGCCGGAGACTTTCGCTTCGTCGGCGCGCTGCGTTGTCGCAACGTCGGTGAAGCGATCGTCGGGGCCCGTCTGCTGCGCAGCGAGGTCGTCGATGCGATCCAGATCGGTTGTGCGCCGCTGGCGTGCGACGAGGCCGGCGAATGCCGCTGGGAGCGGCTCGAACGCGGTGTCGGCGCCGGCAACGCCAATGCCGATGCCCGTTCGTCGATCGCCGTGTGCGCGCACGATCAGGTGGTGTCGGGCTTTCGCGCGCGCATCCGTGTCGTACCCCCAGGCGCGGTCGACTACGTCGAAGATCTCCAGCTCGAATGCGCGCGCGTGATCGGCGCGCCGCTCGGCTATGGCGACAAGGGTCCGCAGGCGGCGCTACCGATCTCCGGCGAGCAACGTGCCTGGATGCCGTTTCCCGACGACAGCGGCAACGCGGGCGAACGCCCCTGGGCGCTCGAGCAGCGCTGCGACGGGCGTGCCGCGACGGCGATCTCGCTGGCCGTGGGCATCTATCGGCCCACCGGGCAGCCGGTGGTGCAGGCCCTGTCGATGTTCTGTGCACGAGCGCCGGTGATTGCCGGCGCCGCAGCGCTCTGAAAACGAAGGAATCCCCGGGATCCGTGCGTGCGCTCGCCGGCTGAACGCGCCAAGATAGAATGCCGGATGCATGTTGCCAGGATTCCGGGATCCACGCGCCCCCGCTGCCGGCTTCAGTCGACCAGGGCCGGGGCCTCGCGCGCACGACCCCTGCCGGAGAACTGCGCCAGTGCGACGCCGCCCAGCGTGATCGCCGCGCCGATCAGCTTGGCGACGGTGAAGCGTTCATCCGACGCGAGCCAGGCGACCATGCCGGCGACTGGCGGCATCAGGTACATCAGCGGCGCGGTGCGGGCCACGCCGCGTACCGCGTTGACCCATCCCCAGGCGAGCCAGCCGACGAAGGCCGAGACGATCACCGCCCACAGCAGGCCCGCCCACAGTAGCGGCGACAGCTTCGACCACTCGACGCCGATGCCCACCGGCATCGACAACGCGACGACGGGCACGCTGCCCAGCAGCGTTGCGTAGGTCATCACGACGATCCCGCCATGGCGTTCGATCAGCGGCTTTGCGGCCACGGTGTACCAGGAAAAGAAGCTTGCCGCGACCAGCAGGAACAGGTCGCCGCCGCCGGCCAGCCAGCGGCCGGCGAACAGCTTGTCCGACAGGAACACCAGCACGCCAGCGCAGGCGACCGCTACGCCTGCGACCTGCGCACCGTTCAACCGCTCGACGCCCGACCAGCGCAGGATCAGCAGCGTGAAGACCGGCCCGCACGCGAGGATCAGCGAACTCGAGAACGCGGTCGACCAGTCGATGCCATGGGTCACCATGCCCACGTGCAGCACGTGACCGACGAAGCCGAGTTTCGCCAGCGCGAACAGCTCGCGCCGGGTCACGGCCGGAAAGCGCGTGCCATAGGTGTGCAGCAGCAGCGCCAGCGCGCACACCGGCATGATCAGATAGCGCGCGAACAGGAATCCGGTCGGTGAGATGGCCGCGAACACGGCCTTCTGCACCGAGAAGTTCGCACCCCAGACGGCGACGACCGCGAGCGCGACCACGAGGGCCTGCAGTTCGCGCTCGTGCCCGTGGGGTAGAGCCGGCCCTTGCATGATTGCTATACATGATAACTGACCGAAGTACGCTCGAACGCTTCCTCCCGTTCCTCGCCTGGTGGCCGCTGCTGAAAGACCGCGCGACGCTGCGTGCCGATCTGCTTGCCGGGCTGACCGGCGCGGTGGTGGTGCTGCCGCAGGGCGTGGCCTTCGCCACGCTGGCGGGAATGCCGCCGCAATACGGGCTGTACAGCGCGATGGTGCCGTGCGTGATCGCTGCGCTGTTCGGCTCCAGTCGCCTGATGGTGACGGGCCCGGCGAACGCGATCTCGCTGACGGTGCTGGGCCTGATCGCACCGCTGGCTGCGCCGGGCTCGCCCGATTACGTGCAACTGGTGATCACGCTGAGCTTCATGGTCGGCTTCTGGCAACTCGCGATCGGCTTCGCCGGTCTGGGCCGCGCGGTCGACCGGGTGCCGCACAGCGTGATCGTCGGCTTCACGGCGGGTGCGGCGGTGCTGATCGTGAACTCGCAGGTGCGCAATCTCTTCGGCTTCGACTGGCCGCGCGGCATGTCGGTGTGGCAGACGCTCGTGCGCCTGGTGCGCGACGTCGGGCTCGTCGACGGGCCGACCGCGGTGGTGGCCTTCGGCACGGTTGCGGCCTGCCTGCTCGCGCGGCCGTGGAACAACCGCGTGCCGTACATGCTGGTCGGGGTGCTGGCGGGTGGCGCGATCGCGGCGTTGCTGGCGGCGATCTCACCCGAATACGCGGTCAAGGCGGTCGACGAGTTGCCGGGGGCGCTTCCGCCGCTGTCGGCGCCGACGCTGTCGTTCGAGGCGCTCGAGGCCCTGCTGGTGCCGTCGATGGTGATGACGGTGCTGGCGCTGGCCGAAGCCGTCTCGATCGCGCGCGCGATCGCGGTCAGAAGCGGCGACCGACTCGAAGGCAACCGCGAGGTGATCGGGCAGGGAATGGCGAACCTCGTGGGGTCGTTCTTCTCCTCGTACCCGGCCAGCGGCTCGTTCAACCGCTCGGGCGTGAACGTCGCGGCCGGGGCGCGCACGCCGCTGTCGGCGGTGGCTGCCGCCGGATTCCTTCTGGTGCTGCTGGCATTCGTGGCGCCGCTGTCGCACTACCTGCCGCTCGCGGCGGTGGCGGGCATCCTGTTGCTGGTGGCGGCGGGGCTGATCGACCTGCGCGAGATCCGGCACATCGCGCGGCACGACCGCCGCGACGCGGTCGTGATGGCGGTGACGTTCGTGCTGGTGCTGGCGATTCCGCTGGAATGGGCGATCCTCGGCGGGCTCGCGGTGCACGTCGTGCTCTCGAAACTGATGGGCTCCGGCCATTGACCCGGGCGGTCCGGGGATGTGCGGCGGCGGGCCGCGTCGATTTGGTAAAATGGACGCTTCCCCTTACCGATCCGGGTGCGTTGGGCTGGCGCAGGCGCCGGGGCCCCGTTCGCCGTCGCCGTGCAAGTCAGGAGAGCGTGCATGCAGGAAAAACTCCTTCGTTCGACCGTGGCTGCCGTTTCGCCCAGGCCAGGACTCGGAATCGTCGGCGGCAACGCCGTGCCGTCCGCATGCGGCGACGCGCAGGAATCCGACACCACCCGGATCTACTTCGACGGCGATTCCACCCGCGTGGCGCAGCAGTATCACGACCTGATTCGCGAGCAGGCACAGCGCTTCGTCACGGGCCTGGGCGGCACGCTCATCGTGTCGGGGCACGCGAACGCGGCCGACGAGCCGGAAGCGGCGGTCCAGTTGAGCATGCACCGTACGCAGGCGGTGGCGGCGCTGCTCGAGCAGTTCGGCGTGCAGAGCCACCGCATCGTGCGTGTCAGCCACGGTGCGAACGCACCGGTGGTCGACCGCGCCGACGAAGCGTCGCGCTGGCTCAATCGCTGCGTCGAAATCCGCCACGGTGGGCTCGCACCGCGCCAGCCGGTCTGGTCGCAGCGCGTGCGCAAGTCGGCCAGGCGGTCGTAGCGACGCAGTCACGCGTGCCACGGCGCGCACTGGGCGTCTGGCGCCAGTCAGCATGTCGAGCTCCGGTCTCCTGGCGCAACTGAACGAGCAGCAACTCGCCGCGGTGACCTTGCCGGCGCAGCACGCGCTGGTGCTCGCAGGCGCCGGCAGCGGCAAGACGCGCGTGCTCACCACGCGGATCGCATGGCTGGTCAGCACCGGGCAGGTAAGCCCGCAGGGGCTGCTGGCGGTCACTTTCACCAACAAGGCGGCGCGCGAGATGCTCGCGCGGTTGTCGGCGATGCTGCCGGTGAACACGCGCGGCATGTGGATCGGCACTTTCCACGGTCTGGCCAACCGGATGCTGCGTGCCCATCACCGCGACGCCGGGCTGCCGCAGACCTTCCAGATTCTGGATGCCCAGGACCAGCTCGCGGCGATCAAGCGGCTGCTGCGCGTGCTCGGCGTCGACGACGAGAAGTTTCCGCCGAAGAGCCTGCAGCACTTCATCAACAGCGCCAAGGAGGAGGGCCGGCGTGCCGGTGACGTCGAGGCCGCAGACGACTACACGCGGCGCATGGTGGAGCTGTATGCGGCTTACGACGAGCAGTGCCAGCGCGAAGGCGTCGCCGATTTCGCCGAACTGCTGTTGCGCAGCCACGAGCTGCTCGCGCGCAACCAGTTGCTGCGCGAGCACTACCAGGCGCGCTTCAGGCACATCCTGGTCGACGAATTCCAGGACACCAACGCACTGCAGTATCGCTGGCTGCGGCTGCTCGCGGGCCAGGCGGCGGTGATCTTCGCGGTGGGCGACGACGACCAGAGCATCTATGCGTTCCGCGGCGCCCGGGTGGCCAACATGGCGGCGTTCGAGCGTGAGCTGCGCGTTGCCAACCTGATCAGGCTCGAGCAGAACTACCGTTCGCACGGCAACATCCTCGAGTGCGCGAATGCGCTGATCGCCCACAACAGCCGCCGGCTCGGCAAGCACCTCTGGACCGATGCCGGCGAAGGCGAGCCGGTGCGGGTGCAGGAGTCGCTCACCGACTCGCAGGAGGCACAGTGGGTGGTCGAGGAGATCCGCGCGCTGGTCGGCGAGGGCTGGGCGCGCAGCGCCGTGGCGGTGCTCTATCGCTCGAACGCGCAATCGCGGGTGATCGAGCACGCGCTGTTTTCGGCGGGCATCGCCTATCGCGTCTACGGCGGGCTGCGCTTTTTCGAGCGTGCCGAGATCAGGCATGCGCTCGCGTACCTGCGCCTGCTCGAGAACCCGGACGACGACGGCGCGTTCCTGCGGGTGGTCAATTTCCCGGCGCGCGGCATCGGCGCGCGCACCCTCGAGGCGTTGCAGGATGCCGCTCGTTCCAGCCAGTGCAGCCTGTTCGCGGCGCTGCCTTCGGTGGGCGGCGCGGCCGGGAGCAAGCTCGCGGCATTCGCACAGCTGATCGAACGCGTGCGCGACGAAACGCGGGCGATGCCGCTGACCGACCTGGTCGAGCACCTGGTCGAGCGCAGCGGCCTGATCGCGCATTACCGCACCGAGCGCGAGGGGCAGGAGCGCATCGAGAACCTGCGCGAGCTGGTCAACGCCGCGGCCGCCTTTCTGGCCGACGAGGGGGTCGAGCGCGACGTGCCCGCCAGTTTCGGCGTGTCGGGCGCGGGCGCCGACGTGGGCAGCGGCGTCGCCCCGCTGGCGGCGTTTCTTGCGCACGCTTCGCTGGAGGCCGGCGAGAACCAGGCCGGCGAAGGCAGCGATGCGGTGCAACTGATGACGGTGCACGCGGCCAAGGGACTCGAATTCGACGCGGTGATCGTCACCGGTCTCGAGGAAGGCCTGTTTCCGCACGAGAACTCGATTGCCGAGCCCGAAGGGCTCGAAGAGGAACGCCGGCTGATGTACGTCGCAATCACGCGCGCGCGCCAGCGCCTGTACCTGTCGTTCACGCAGACCCGGATGCTGCATGGACAGACCCGCTACAGCGTGCGCTCGCGTTTTCTCGATGAATTGCCGCCGGCGCTGCTGAAGTGGCTCACGCCGCGCGGGCTGACGGCCGCGACCGCCGGCTATCGCGAAGGCTGGGGCGCTGCCTGGGAGGGTTTCGGCCGTCAGGGCGCTGCCGCCCACGGGCGTGGCGCCGGCGTGCGTCCGGGGGGCGCCGACCCTGGTCGCCTCTCGGGTGCCGACGAGCGCGCGGCGCAGACGTTCGAGCGCGGCACGGCGTTTCGTGTCGGTCAGGGCGTGACGCACGCGCGCTTCGGCGAGGGCGTGATCGTCGGGATCGAGGGCCACGGCGACGACACGCGCGTGCAGGTGAACTTCGGGCGCGAGGGCCTGAAGTGGCTCGCGCTGTCGGTGGCGCGGCTCGAGCCGACGGCCTCCTAGCCCCGGGCGCATCGGCGTCGACGGTGGCGCGCCGCGTGAGCCAGAACGGGCAGCAGGTCGCTTTACACTGACAGACGTCGCGCGTCGGGGCGCGGCCGGGGAATCATCCCGAAGCGGGTTTGTGCCGTGCCAGCGGTCTTGTCGAGTCTGCGCGTCTGCCCTGCCGCTCTTGTCCTGGTCGGCGGCGTGTCGGTCGTGCTCGCGTCCACGACGGCACCACTGCTCGTCTACTCGCTAGCGCTCGCGACGTTCGGCGGCGTGCACGTCGTCTCGGAACTGCGCTACCTCGATCGGCGCTTCGGTATGCGGATCGGCGCTGCGCGGCTGGCAGCGATGGCGATGCTGCTGATCGCGGCGGTGAGCGTGCGATCGCTCGGTCTGGCGAGGTGGATGGAGCTCCGGACGGCCGTGTCGCTCGAACTCGCGGCGGTGGCGCTGCTCGCGCTCACCGCCGTGACCGGCCGGCCCGTGCGCGCGGCGTTCGCGCTGGCCGTAGCCGCCGCGCTGGCGCTCGCGACGCTGCGAGCGCCGTTCGACACGGCCGTGGTTCTCGCCATCCTCCACAACCTGACGCCGCTCGCGTTCCTGTACGAGTTCGTCGAGCCACGCGCGCGGCGACGCGTGATGCTGCCGGCGCTTGCGGGACTGATCGGCCTGCCGTTGTTCGTCGCGACCGGCGTGCCGCGGGACGCTCTCGCGCTCGGCGGCATCGTGCCCGCCGGACTGGGTCCGCGCGGGTCCGCAGGGTCGCTCGATCCGCTCGGAGCCGGCACGCTCGTCGAGCATCTGCACGTCTACGTCCCGGAGCCGCTGCTCGCGTCGGCGTGCGCGATCGACCTCTTCACCGCCGTCGTGGTCGCGCAATGCGCACACTACGCCGCGGTGATCGTGGTGCTGCCGGCGCTGCTCGCCGCGCGTGACCCTGACGCGCGCGGATGGCTGCGCTGGCCCAGGGGCTGGTTTCACGCGGGCGCGCTCTGCGGTCTCGCCCTGGCATCACTGGCTGCCTTCGCGAGCGATTTCGTCGGCGCGCGTGCGCTCTATGGCCTCGCCGCTTCGGTGCACGCGTGGATCGAAGTCCCGCTGATCGTCGTCGCGCTCACCGCGACCTCGGCCATCACCGCCACTTGCGCGACCCCGGCCGGGCGCGCGTGGGGGCATTCGACGTCGCCGCAAGATGGTCAGCCCAGCAGCACCCGACCCGCCGCGACCGACGCGGCATTGGCGAGCGTGGACAGCGCGAGCGCGCGCAGCGGAGAAAGCCCCGACCCCCAGGCGACGACGAGCGCTTCCACGACGACGACGACCGTTTCCGCCATGAGCGCGCCCGGGACATAGCCCAGGCGCGCGAGGAGCGCCGGGGCGAACGCCCAGAGTTGCGGGTGGGTGAGGGCAGTCGCTACCGCGCTGGCGATGGCGGCATGCATCGCGCCGCGCCCCGGCCAGTGCCGCCAGCGCACCAGCACCCACGCCACCGGTGCCTCGATCAGCGCCGACAGCACCATCGCCTGGACCTGCGTCAGCTCGCTCACGGCAGCTTCGATGACGGCATACTATGAAGTTCGACGATGCGGCGGGAGGACGTCATGGTACGCACGATCGTGGGCACAGCGCTCTTCCTGCTCTCGTCCAGCGGGGCACTGGGCGATATCCTGCCGCCCGGCGGCCGGCAGCCACCGGTGCCACCGCCTCCCCCTGGCGCGCAGAAGGCCGTGGTGCGCAACGTCACCGTCGCCAGTCACTACGGATACTGGCAGGGTCGCCGCTGGCTGGTGTACGTCGAGAAGTGTCCGACCGGTCTTGCCAACTGCTCGAAAGGGTGTGCCGTCACCGGCGTGGCCGCCCCCGAAGAGCGCGTGACCTCGGTCGCCGATCTGATCCGTCTGGACAAGGAGCGCACCGGCAAACCGCTGGTACTCGAGCTTGCCGCCTGCGGCACGGCGCAGCTCTCACTGCCCGCCGGCACGTCGCAATGATTCAGCCCGAGGCCGCTTCGGTCCCGAGGCGGTTTCGGCCTCGCCCCGGCCCCGGCTGGCTTGCCGCCGATGGCGTTTCGATCGCTGCTGCGCTCAATCCATCTGCGTGACGAACTTCGTCACCAGGTAGCCGTCGAAGGTTTCGCTGCCGCCTTCACTGCCGATGCCGCTGTCCTTGATGCCGCCGAACGGCGTCTCGGGCAGCGCCTGGCCGAAGTGATTGACGTTGACCATGCCGGCCTCGATGCCGTTCTGCGCAGCGAGTGCGTTCTTCGTCGAGGTGGTGAACACGTACGAGGACAGGCCGTAGGGCAGCGAGTTGGCGCGCGCGAGCACTTCGTCGATGGTCTCGAAGCGGGTCATCGGCGCGATCGGACCGAACGGCTCGCTGGTCATCACCATCGCGTCGTCCGGCAGGTTGGTGAGCACGGTGGGGGCGAAGAAGTTGCCGACCGTGCCGATCCGCTCGCCGCCGGTCTCCACCGTCGCGCCGCGCTTCCTCGCGTCCTCGACGAACTGCTCCATCGCCGGCAGGCGCCGGTCGTGCGCGAGCGGGCCCATGCTCGACTCCGGATCGATGCCGGGGCCGACCTTGATCGTCTTCGTATAGTCGAGGAACTTCGCGACGAACGCGTCGTAGACCCTGCTCTGCACGTAGAAGCGGGTCGGCGACACGCAGACCTGGCCGGCGTTGCGGAACTTGAAGTTCGACAGCAGCCTGGCGGCGCGATCGACGTCGGCGTCATCGAACACGATCACCGGCGAATGGCCGCCGAGTTCCATCGTGATCCGCTTCATGTGCGAGCCGGCGAGCGCGGCGAGTTGCTTGCCGATCGGCACCGAACCGGTGAACGAGACCTTGCGCACGTCGGGCGCCTTGATCAGGTACTCGCTCACCTCGTGCGGCACGCCCCACACCACGTTCAGCACGCCCGGGGGCAGGCCGGCATCGTGAAACATTCGCGCGATCGCCACCACCGCGCTCGGCGCATCCTCGGGACCCTTGATCACGATCGTGCAACCGGCGCCGACCGCGGCGGCGATCTTGCGGATTGCCTGGTTGTACGGGAAGTTCCACGGCGTGAACGCCACGCAAACGCCCACCGGCTCGCGCAGCACCATCTGGCGCACGTTCGGCATGCGCGGCAGGATCACCCGGCCGTAGATCCGCCGGCACTCCTCGGCGTGCCAGTCGCAGTGGTCGGCGCAGACTACCACCTCGCCGATGGCCTCGGCGATCGGCTTGCCCATGTCGAGCGTGATGTTGCGGCCGATGTCCTGCTGCCGCTCGCGGCTGAGCTCGGCCACGCGGCGCAGGATCCGCGAACGATCGAGCGGCGAACTCTGCCGCCAGGTCTTGAACGCGCGGCTCGCCGCGGCGAGTGCGCGGTCGAGGTCGGTCTTGCTCGCGTGCGGCAGTTGCGCGATCACCTCGCCGGTGGCCGGGTTGAACACCGGCTGCTCGCGGCGACCGCCGTCTTTCACGAACTCGCCGTCGATGTAGAGGCAGAGGTCTTCGTAGGCGATGGCTTTCGTGACGGCGTTGCGTTCGATGCTGGCGGGCTGGTTCACGGCAGGGACTCCTGATGGGAAGGTGTTCGGTGGGCATCAGCCGGCGGCGGGCGGACCGGGAAGAAACCGGTGCGACGACGGCTGTGGCGGGGAACGCCGGAGCGCCGGACAATGGCCAATCGTATGTCAGCCGGTTCCCCGGATCAGAGTGCCCCCGGCGCTGCCGAAGTGGCTCGCGCCTCCGGCGGCGCGGCTCGAACCGACGGCCTCCGGGTCGGCGTCCTAGGCGCCCCCCGGGGTATCGACGTCGACCGCGTCGCGCCAGGTGGGCCAGAACGAGCAGTAGACCGCGGTGATCAGGATCAGCGACAGCGGAGACAGCACCATCGACAACACGACCGGACTGGGTCCGATCGTGAGTTGCAGCAGGCGGATCACCAGCGACGCGGCCAGCGCAATCGCGAACCAGCCGATGGCATAGACGACGAACGCGCGGCGATTGCGCCAGACGGCGACGAGACTGAAGAACAGCGCCCGTACCACGGGCGTGTGCTGCCAGGCGACGAACAGCGGCGCGTACCACATTGCCGCCTGTGTGGGCGCGTAGACGAACATGAACAGGACCGCGGCGGTCATCAGCGCGCCCTCCGACACGGCTGCGTCTTCGCTGCCGAGATGGCCGGTGGCCAGCTGCATCAGCGTGCCGTTGTCGGCGAGCGCCGCCAGTGCCAGGGCGGCGACGGTGCACAGCGCGTTGACCGCGCCGAGCACGAGCAGCGGCCGCCAGGCGCGCCCGTCGTAGTCCCTGAACGCAGCCAGAAGCATCAGCGGCGCGGGCATCTGGCCGCGGTCGGTGGCGCGAATCGCGTGCATCACGCCGACCATCAGCGCCGGCGTGAGCACCAGGGGCGCGATCGAGCCCGCCAGCGGAATCAGCACCGACACCGACAGCAGCAACAGGTTCATGAAGACGATCGCCAGCAGCGCCACCGGCTGGCGACGCAGCAGCCGGAAGCCGTCGAGCACCCAGCGCCAGCCCGTGACGGCGGGCAGCAGGCGGATGCGCATCACGCCGGAAGGAACCGCGCTCACGGCAGCGGTGGTCCGCCCAGCCGGCGCGCGCGCAGGATGCGCTCGAAGTGCGCAGGATCCTTCGGGGTGACCATTTCGGCCGGGCGCGGCAGGTGCAGGTCGTGCAGCCGCGACAGCCAGAAGCGCAGCGCCCCGGCGCGCAGCATCATCGGCCACGCAGTGCGCTCGACGTCGAGCAGCGCCCGTGCGCCCGTATAGGCGCGCGCCAGCGCATCGAAGCGCGCCGGATCGAACTCGCCCGTCGCGTCGTCGATGCACCAGTCGTTGGCGGCGACCGCAAGGTCGAACATCCAGGCGTCGACGCCGGCGAAATAGAAGTCGATCACGCCGCCCAGACGCGGCGAACCGTCGGGCGCGGACTCGAACAGCACGTTGTCGCGGAACAGGTCGGCGTGCACCGCACTGGACGGCAGCGCCGCGCGCAGCGTCGATGCGGCGAACGCCTGCTGCTGCGCCAGTTCGTCGACCATCAGCGCCGACTGCAGGCCATCGAGGAACGGCAGCACCTCGGGCGCAGCACCGGTCTTCCAGTTCATGCCGCGCGGGTTCGGCTGGCGGCTCTCGTAGCCGAGCGCGGCGCGATGCATCCGGGCGAGCAGCGCGCCCACCTGTGCGCAATGCGCCGGCTGCGCCTGCACGACCGCGTGCCCGGCCAGTCGCGTGACGAGGGCCGCCGGCTTGCCTTCGAGCCGGCCGAGGAACACGCCCGCGCGATCGGCGACCGGGTCGGGGCAGGGAATGCCACGGGCTGCGAGATGGTGCATCAGGCCCAGGTAGAACCGCAATTCGTCGTTTCCGAGTCGCTCGAACAGCGTGAGCACGAAGCGGCCGGCGCTGGTGGTGACGAAGAAGTTGCTGTTCTCGATGCCCGAGGCGATGCCCTCGAACCCGAGCAGTTCACCCAGGTCGTAGCGCTCGAGCCAGTGCGCGAGTTGCGCGCGCGTGACGGGCGTGAAGACGGCCATGTCGCGGAGCAGTGCTTCTACAGGTAGAGCATTCGCTCGTGCTCGTCGGCCGTCGGTACGAAACCGCGCGTCTGGTAGTGATCGAAGATCGCCTCCACCACCTGCGATGGTTCGTCGATCAGCTGGATCAGGTCGAGGTCTTCCGCGCCGATCAGTCCGTTGCCGAGCAACTGCTCGCGCATCCAGCCGACCAGTCCCGACCAGAATCCGCTGTCCATCAGGATGATCGGGATGCGCCGGCCCATGCGCGTCTGCACCATGGTGAGCATTTCGCACAGTTCGTCGAGCGTGCCGTAGCCGCCGGGCAACGCGACGAACGCGGTGGCGTACTTGGCAAACGCCACCTTGCGTGCGAAGAAATGGCGGAAGGTGAGCGAGATGTCCTGGTAGCCGTTGCCGGATTGCTCCATCGGCAACTGGATGTTCAGGCCGACCGAGGCCGACTTGCCGGCGTGGCCGCCACGGTTGGCGGCTTCCATGATGCCGGGGCCGCCTCCCGAGATGATCGCGAAGCCGGCGTCGGACAGGCGCCGCGCGAGTTCGACGGTGGTCTCGTACCAGCGATGCCCGGGATGCACGCGCGCGCTGCCGAAGATCGACACCGCGGGGCGGATCTCGGCGAGGCGCTCGGTGGCCTCGACGAACTCTGAGATAATTCCGAAGATGTGCCAGGACTCGCGCGCTTTCAGCGACGTCGAGCGCTCCTGGCTCGCGATCGCGCGCAACTGCGGCACCTGCTTGCTGCTGGACATGTCCGAAAAGACGCTTCTGCTGGTCGACGGGTCGAGTTTCCTGTATCGCGCGTTCCACGCGATGCCGGACCTGCGCACCGGCAGCGGCGAGCCGACGGGCGCGGTGCGCGGCATGGTCGCGATGCTACGGCGTCTGCGCAGCGACGGCAAATTGAACGGCAGTGCCACGCACGGCGCAGTGGTGTTCGATGCGCCGGGCAAGACCTTCCGCGACGACTGGTATGCCGAATACAAGGCCAACCGCAAGGCGATGCCCGAGGACCTGGCGCGCCAGATTCCGGTCATCCACGAGATGGTGCGCGCGCTTGGGTGGCCGCTGCTGATGATCGAAGGCATCGAGGCCGACGACGTGATCGCGACGCTGGCCACCGAGGCGTCGCGCCAGGGCATGAGGACGGTGATCTCCACCGGCGACAAGGATCTCGCCCAGCTGGTCGACGATCGCGTGGTGCTGGTCAACACGATGGCGAGTCGCGAAGGCGGACCCATCGAGCGCCTCGACCGCGACGGCGTGATCGCGCGCTTCGGCGTGCCGCCCGAGCGCATTGTCGACTGGCTGGCACTGGTGGGCGATTCGGTCGACAACGTGCCTGGCGTCGACAAGGTGGGTCCGAAGACCGCGGTCAAGTGGCTCGGGCAGTACGGATCGCTCGACGCGATCGTCGAGCAGGCCGGTGCGATCGGCGGCGCGGTGGGCGAGAACCTGCGCAAGGCGCTCGACTGGTTGCCGGTGGCGCGCAGGCTGGTCACCGTCAAGACCGACTGCGACCTCGCGCCGCAGGTCGAGTCGATCGAGGCGTCACTCGATCTCGCCGACGAGGATCCGGCGGCGCTGCGCGCGCTGTTCGAGCGCTGCGAGTTCCGCAGCTGGCTGCGCGAGTTCGATGCCGCGGGCGGGGCCGCGGGTGCAGTGCGGCCCGGCGCCATCGGCGCCAGGCACACCGGGAGCGATGCGGC
>JAJTYR010000003.1 GCA_021463505.1 Burkholderiaceae bacterium
GCGGCGATGCGCGCCGCGATCGCGGCCGCGATGACGCGCTCGAAGCGCGAGATTCCGCACTACTACCTCGGCAGCGAGATCGAAGTCGAACACGCGCTGCAATGGCTGGAGAACTTCAATGCGTCGCGCCCGCTCGCCGACCGGCTGCTGTTCGCGGCGCTGGCCTTGCGCGCCGTCGCGCTGGCGCTGCGCGCGGTGCCCGACCTGAACGGCCAGTTCGTCGATGGCCGCTTTCGCCGCTCGGAGGCGATCCACGTCGGCGTGGTCACCGCGCTCAGGGGCGGCGGCGTGGTGGTGCCCGCGGTGCACGACGCCGACCGGCTGACGCTGCCGGAGCTGATGGCCGCGCTGCGCGACGTGATCGCACGCGCCCGCAGCGGCCGCCTGCGCAGCTCCGACCTCGCCGACTCGACGATCACGCTCACCCACCTCGGCGACCTGGGCGTCGAGACCGTCTACGGCGTGATCTATCCGCCGCAGGTCGCACTGGTCGGGCTCGGCCGCGTGTTCCCCCGTGCGACGGTGCGCGACGGCGCGATCGTGGCCACACGCGTGGTCAACGCCACGCTCTCGGGCGACCACCGCGTCACCGACGGCCTCGCCGGCGCGCGCTTCCTGGCGGCGCTGCGCGCGCGATTCGACGATCCGGAGGCACCGTGAGCACAACGCCGGAAACCATCCGGCAGGCGGTGATCGACAGCGTCCGGGCGATCGCGCCCGAGGCGGACTTCGCTGCGCTCGACCCGCGCCGTCCGTTTCGCGAGGAGCTCGACCTCGACTCGTTCGACTTCCTGAACGTGCTGATCGAGCTGCACGCGCGGCTCGGCGTCGAGATTCCCGAAGCCGACTACGGCAAGCTCGGGACGCTGGACGCGCTGCTCGGCTATCTGGCCGCGCGGCTGGAATCGGCGTGACCGCGCTGCTCACCGACCTGTACCAGCTCACGATGCTGCAGGCCTACCTGCACCGGGGGATGCTCGAGCCCGCGGTGTTCGAGCTGTTCGTGCGCAAGCTGCCCGGGCCGCGCAATTTCCTGGTCGCAGCCGGGCTGGAGCAGGCGCTCGAGTTCCTGGAAACGCTCGGGTTCACCGAACGGGAAATCGACTGGCTGCAGTGCCAGGGCGGCTTCTCCGCCGGCCTGCTGGCACAACTGCGCGAGTTCCGCTTCACCGGCGACGTGGACGCGATGCCCGAAGGCACCGTGTTCTTCCCCGACGAGCCGATCCTTCGCGTCACCGCGTCCCTGCCCCAGGCACAGCTGGTGGAGAGCCGCCTGCTGAACATCGTTCACCTGCAGACGCTGCTCGCCTCGAAGGCGGCGCGCATCGTGATCGCCGGCGGCGGGCGCCAGCTGGTCGATTTCGGCATGCGTCGCGCGCACGGCGCCGAGGCCGCGCTGTTCGCGTCGCGCGCATCGTGGCTGGCCGGCTTCGACGGCACCGCGACCGCCGGGGCCGGCTTGCGCTACGGCATCCCGGTCTTCGGGACCATGGCGCATTCCTTCGTCCAGGCGCATCGCAGCGAGCGCGAGGCATTCGAGAACTTCGCCCGCGCGCGGCCGAAGCGGGCGGTGATGCTCGTGGACACCTACGACACCGAGGCGGCCGTGGCCAGGGTGATCGAACTGTACCCGGTACTGGCTGCCGACGGCATCCGGATCGCCGGTGTGCGGCTCGACAGCGGCGACCTCGGCGCGCACGCGAAAACGGTGCGCGCGATGCTCGACGCCGCCGGCCTGAAGGAGATGATCGTCTTCGCCAGCGGCAACCTCGACGAGCACCGGATCCGGCGCCTGCTCGCCGACGGCGCGCCGATCGACGGCTTCGGGGTCGGTACCGCGCTCGATACTTCCAGCGACGCGCCCACGATCGACGCCGTCTACAAGCTGCAGTCGTACGCCGGCGTCGCGCGCCGCAAGCGCTCCGAAGGCAAGGCGACCTGGCCCGGCATCAAGCAGGTCTGGCGGCGTCACGACGAGCACGGCCGCATCGCCGGCGACCGGGTCGGGCTGGCCGACGAGGCGCCCCACGGCGAGCCGCTGCTGCAGCCGTGCATGCGCGCCGGGCGCCGGCTGCCGACGATGCCCACGCTGGACGAGGCGCGCGCGCATTGCCGCGCCCAGCTGGCGCGCCTGCCCGAGGCGCTGCGTGCGCTCGAGCCGGCGCCGGCGGCCTATCCGGTCGAGATATCCGGACGGCTTCGCGAGCTGGCGCGCGAGGTCGACGCCGCCACTTCCTGAGCCCGGGCACGAGCGATGCGCGATTCCGGCGCGGCCAGGTTCGAGGATCCGGGCACCGAGGCGCGGCTCGGTTTCCTGATGTCGCGCGCCGCGCACGGCGCCGACCCGGCCGCCGCGCAACTGATCGAGACGCACATGTCGTGGGTCATCGTCGCCGGCGAACGCGTGCTGAAGATGAAGAAGGCGGTGCGCTACCCGTTCCTCGATTTCTCCACGCCGCAACTGCGCGAGCGCAACTGCCGCGAGGAGCTGCGACTGAACCGCCGTCTCGCGCCAGAGGTCTACCTGGGGCTGCTCGCGCTGCAGTGGGACGAAGGCCGCTTCGCGCTGCTGCCCGAGGAGCGGCTGCCTGCCCCGGGGACCACGATCGACTGGCTGGTGCTGATGCGCCGGCTGCCCGCCGAACGGATGCTCGACCGCGTGATCGCGGCCGGTGCGCTGCGGGCCGAGGGCATCGACGCGGTGATCGCGTTGCTCGCCCGCTTCTATCGCGACGCCGCGCGCACCACCCTGGGGCCGGACGCCTACCTCGCGCGCTTTCGCCGCGAGCAGGCGATCAATCGCGCGCTGCTGCTGCAACCGCGCTTTGCCGGGCTGGACGCGGGCCCGCCGCTCGATCGGCTCGATGCGGCGATCGAGGCGCGGGCGCAGATGCTGTGCAAGCGCGTGGCGGGCGGCCATGTCGTCGACGGACACGGCGACCTGCGGCCCGAGCACGTCTGCCTGAACGATCCTCCGGAGATCATCGACTGCCTGGAGTTCAGCGCCGAGCTGCGGCAGGTCGATCCGTTCGACGAACTGGCCTACCTCGGGCTCGAATGCGCGGTCGCAGGCGCGCCCTGGGTCGCACAACAGCTGTTCGACGGCGTCGCCGCGGCCCTCGGCGAGCGCCCGCCCGATGCGCTGATCCACCTCTACACCGCCAACCGGGCGGTATTGCGCGCACGGCTGGCCGTCGTGCACCTGCTCGATCCCCAACCGCGCACGCCCGAGCGGTGGCTGCCGCTCGGCGGGCGCTATCTGGAACAGGCGGTGTCGGCGCTCGACGCGCTCGATCGCGCCGGCGACGCGCCGTAGCCGGACGCAAACGTCGCAGCCCGTGGCGCCGGGCCGGCTGCGTCGCCCCCGGGCGGCGTGCCTTCAGCCGGCCGCGTGCAGCCGCCGGATCGCCTGCGCGAACAGCGGCGCGCACGAGACGATGCGCAGCTTGCCGCGCACCGCCGCGTCGGACGGCAGCCGGAACGCGGGGACGCTGTCCGTCACCGCGAGTCGTGCGATCGCGTCGTCGGCCAGCACTTCGGCAGCCTGCTCGATGAACAGGCCGTGGCCCGCGCAGGCCACGATCGACGCGGCGCCGGCGCCGCGCAGCGCAAGAGCCGCCTGCCGCATCGTCTCGCCGCTGCCGATCAGGTCGTCGAGCAGCAGCACGGTCGCGCCGGCCACGTCGCCGGCGACCAGACCGCGCGTGGACATCACACCGGCGCTGCGGCGCTTGTCGACCATCGCGAAACCGACCGGCGCCCCGCGCTGCTCCTCGAGCGCTTCACGCCACAGTTGCGCACGCTTGACTCCGCCCGGATCGGGCGAGGCCACCGCCAGCGGGCCGCCGTCGGCGAGTTCCGCGACCAGCGGGCCGAAGGCACGATGCGCTTCGAGGCTGATCGCCGGAATCCGGAAGGCGTTCTCGAACGCTGCGACGTTGTGCGCCTCGAGCACGACCAGCGCGTCGGTGCCGACCGCCTCGAACAGCTGCGCCACGTAGCGCAGGCCGACCGGGTCGTGCGGCTTCGTGCGGCGGTCCTTGCGCGCATAGGCGAGGTACGGAGCGACCGCGGTCACCCGCCGCGCGCCGTGGTCGCGCAACGTGGCGACGAAGGCCAGCAGGCGCCAGAGCTTGTCGTGCGGGCTGTCGAGCGGCCCCCCGTGCAGCCCGAGCACCACGCAGGCGTCGGCGCCGCCGACGTCGACCAGCGGGCGCAACTTGCACTCCTCGTCGGCAAAGCGCCGCTCCTCGTGCGCGGCGATCTCCACGCCCAGCTCGCTCGCCAGCGCCGCCGCGAACGCGCTGCCCGGTTCGAGGGAAAACAGCATCACTTCGCATCCCCTCCCTTGACTGTCCGTGCGCCGGGCCGCGCCTGTGCGCCCCAGCGCATCCGGGCGAATTCCTGCACGAATGCCTCGAAGCGGTCCGGGGCCATCGCGTCGATTCCGCCGGCTCGCTCCCGCCCGGCCCCTCCGAAGCGCCGGCACAACTCGTGCGCGCCACCCGGCGCCTCGATCGGTGTGCGTACGCTCACCGTCAGCGTGCCGTCGGCGCAGTGCCTGGCGACCGCGTGCGCGCGGGCGGGCGCCGCGCCGGCCAGTTCGTTGGCGAGGCTGCCGATCACGCGTCGGCTCCACGGCGCGTCGGGCAGCAGGTACACCGCTCCGGCATCTCCCTGCCACCACGGCGCCTGTTCCATCGCCTCGGCGAGGTCCGCGCGCCGCAGCGCGTCGATCTCCTGCGCGACGGGCTCGCGCTCGAAGAACTCGAGCGGGTCGCGATAGCGCGCCAGCAACGGATACAGGCGCGCCGGCGCGATGTGCACGTCACGCTCGTCGTCCCCATAGGCGTTGTAGTTGATCGCCTCGCCGAGCCTGCGCAGCCGCTCGCGCTCTCCGGGATCCAGGCCGACGTCCGCTGCGAGCCGCTCGGCGGCGCCGCGCAGGTTGTCGCCGAACGCACCAACCACTGCCCAGGCGCGAAACCGGCCGTGCAGCCAGCGGTCGACCAGCATGCTGGTGCACACCCCGCTGGCGAGGTCGATGTGGGCCTGCAGGCCCGGGTGTTCGGGCACCTCGCCGGCCGCGTGGTGATCGAAGTAGCGCACCCGCACGCCGCGATCGAGCAAACGCAGCAGCGCTTCCCGGTTGCGATCCATCGAGATGTCGCAGACGAGCACCTCGTCGCCAGCCTGCGCCGGCACGCGCCCGAGCAGCGTGATCTCGCGCTTGAGCCCGGTGACCAGCGTCGCCGCCGACGGTTCGTGCAGGCGCCACTGCACGACCGCGCACAGCCCGTCGGCGTCGCCGTTGCAGACGTCGAAGCGCCGCGCGGTGCGTCGGCTCTGCGCAGTCGTGTCGGTCGGATCCATGCGCGCATTGTGCACGCCTGCGACACCTCGGGCGGCACGACACCGTCCGCCCGATCCGGCTCCGTGTTGCGGCCGATCAACACACCGACGGGCTTCGAGAGCGATAACTCCACCGTGGGCCGGAGACCCGGCCGCAGCAGCGAGTGCGGAACATGCAGGAGCACTGGGAACACTACGGGCACGACGCCGACATCGGCGTGCGCGGCATCGGCGCCACGCTGGCCGGTGCCTTCGAGCAGGCGGCGCTGGCGCTCACCGCGGTGATCACCGATCCGGACGGTGTCGAGCCGCGCGAAGCCGTCGAAATCGCCTGCGAGGCGCCGGACTCCGAGTTGCTGCTCGCGGAGTGGCTCAATGCGCTGGTCTACGAGATGGCGGTGCGGCGCATGCTGTTCGGGCGCTTCCGGGTCGAGATCGACGGCACGCGGCTGCGCGGACAGGCGCTGGGCGAACCCACGTCGGTGCCGCGCCATCGTCCGGCGGTCGAGGTGAAGGGCGCCACCTACACCAGCCTGCGCGTGGCACGCACCAGCGACGGCGGCTGGCTGGCACAGACCGTGGTCGACGTCTGACGCCCGCAGGAGGAATACGCATGGACATCGGCGAACTGATCCAGCGCGGGCCCTGCGAATGGGAGATCCCGATGCACGGCACGATGCGCGTGCCGGCCATCGTCTACGGCAGCGAGGCGCTGGTCGCGGCCATGGACGACAAGGTGAAGGAGCAGGCCTGCAACGTCGCGACCCTGCCGGGTATCGTCCGCGCTTCCTTCGCAATGCCCGACGCCCACTGGGGGTACGGCTTTCCGATCGGTGGCGTTGCGGCCTTCGATCCCGACCAGGACGGCATCGTTTCGGCCGGAGGGGTCGGTTTCGATGTCTCGTGCGGCGTGCGCTGCCTGCTCACCGGACTGCCAGCCGAAGACATCGTCGCGGTGCAGCGGCCGCTGGCCGATGCGCTGTTCGCGCGCATCCCGGCCGGTGTCGGCAGTACCGGTGCGATCCGGCTGGATGCGGCGCAGATGGACGCGATGCTCGCGGGCGGCGCGCAATGGGCGGTCGAGCGCGGCTGGGGCATCCCCGCCGATCTCGCGCGCATCGAAGAGCGCGGCCGGATGCCGGGCGCCGAGCCTGCGCGCGTCTCGGCGATGGCGAAGAAGCGCCAGCGAGACGAAATGGGCACGCTGGGCAGCGGCAATCATTATCTCGAGGTGCAGCGCGTCGCAACGATTTTCGATGCGCCGGCCGCCGCAGCCTTCGGGCTGCGCGAAGGCGACGCGGTCATCTCCATCCACTGCGGCTCGCGCGGTCTCGGCCACCAGATCGGCACCGAGTACCTGCGCGAGATGGCGATTGCGGCCGCCGGCTTCGGCATCACGCTGCCCGACCGCGAACTGGCCTGCGCGCCGATCCGCTCCGCGCTGGGCGAGCGCTATCTCGGGGCCATGCGCGCGGCGATCAACTGCGCGCTCGCCAACCGCCAGATCCTCACGCACCTGACCCGCGAGGTGTTTGCCGACATCCTGCCGGCCGCGCGCCTGGCGTTGCTCTACGACGTGTCGCACAACACCTGCAAGTCCGAGACCCACTTCGTCGACGGCACGCCGCGCGCGCTCTACGTGCACCGCAAGGGCGCGACGCGCGCGCTCGGCCCCGGCCATCCCGACCTTCCCGAGGCGCTGCGGACAGCCGGCCAACCGGTGCTGATCGGCGGCTCGATGGGCACCGGCTCGTACGTGCTGGCCGGCACCACGCGCTCGGAGGCCCTCGCCTTCTCGTCGGCCTGCCACGGGGCCGGCCGCGCGATGAGCCGAAACCAGGCCGCATCGCGCTGGCGCGGCCGCAAGGTGGTCGACGACCTGGCCGCGCGCGGCATCCTGGTGCGCAGCCCCTCCTCGCGCGGCATCGCCGAAGAAGCACCCGGCGCCTACAAGGACGTCTCCGAAGTGGTCGACGCTTCCGACGCCGCAGGGCTCGCACGCAAGGTGGCCCGGGTCGAGCCGCTCGTCTGCATCAAGGGGTAGGCGCATCGCCTGCCGGCGAGGCGCTGCCCAATGCTCCCAGAGGGATCATTGTAAATTATAATTATTTTCAGAATATTAGAATATATAGTTAAAGTTATACATCATTTCGTGAAACATCGACTGGCGCTGGCCGTCGTCATCACGGCGCTGGCAACGGCCTGGTTCGTCCGCTCGATCTTCGAACGCGATTCCGCCCTCGCCGTCGAACAGGCGGCCCAGGGTAGCGTCGTCGCCGCGACGCGCTGCGGCCCGATCGAGTATCAGGACGCCGGCCAGGGCCGGCCACTGCTGGTCGTGCACGGCAGCGGCGGCGGGCACGGCCAGGGCACGGCCTTTGCACGCGATCTGACGCAACGCGGCTTCCGCGTCATCGCCCTCTCCCGCTTCGGCGACCTGCGTACGCCGATGCCACGCGATGCGTCGCCGACCGCCCAGGCCCTGGCACAGACGTGTCTGCTCGACACACTGGGCGTGCCGCGGGTCGCCGTGACTGGCCTGTCGGCCGACGCGCCGTCGGCCGTGCAGATGGCGATCCGCAATCCGGAACGTGTCGACGCCCTGGCACTGGTCGTGCCGATCGCCTGCAAGCCGCAAGGCGTAGCCGACCCGACGCCGCCGGCGCCGTCTCGCGGCGGGCACCTGCCGGGGGGCACGGCGACCCCGTGCTCGAGGCAATCATCGAGCACCTGGACCGGGCGCGCGGGCGATGACGCCGCGTTCTACGGAATCGCGACGCGCACGGCCAGCCAGCGCGCGGCCAACGCCTCGACGTCGACGGGTCGGCCGGTATCGGCCTCGATCGCGATCGCCCGCTCGTCGTCGCGCAGCGCCTCGTACTCCCGCAACTGGCGCTCGAGCACCGCGAGGTCGGCGTCCGATGCGTCGGTGCGCCCGGCGTGACGCGCCGCCACGCGCTCGCGCAACAGCGTCGGTTCGGCGCGGCATTGCAGGATCGTGAACGGCACGCCGCGCGCGCGCGCCGCTTCGCGGAAAGCGTCGCGCTCGCGCGCGCGCAGGAAGGTGGCGTCGACGATCGTCGGATAGCCGGCATCGAGCGCATGCATCGCCTGCGCGAGCAGATGTTCGTAGGTGCGCTGCATGGCATCGGCCGTGTAGAGACCTTCGCCAGGCGGTGCCGACGCATCGTGCAGCGCGTCCATCCCGAACAGGCGCTTGCGCTCGACGTCCGAGCGCAGACGGATCGCGCCGGCGCGTCCGAGCAGGCGCTGCGACAGGTGGCTCTTGCCCGAGCCCGACAGCCCGTGCGTGACCAGCAGCCGCGGATCGTGCTCGCCCTCGAGCCGCAGCGCCAGGCCGAGGTAGTCGGGGCCGCGACTGTCGGGGACCGGGCTGCCGGAGCCGGCCGGAGAACCCTCCGGAGCAGCGCGCTGCGCTGCGCGGATCCGCGCGACCAGCGCACGCACCAGTGCGCGATAGACGAGGTAATAGCGCAGGACGGCCAGGCCGTCGTAGTCACCGCTGGCCGCCAGCCAGTGGTCGAGAAAGCCGAACGCCAGGTCGGCCCGTTCGTGCGCGAGCAGATCCATCGCGAGGAAGCCGACGTCGCTGCAGACGTCGATCCAGCGCAGGCCGGCGTCGAATTCGATGCAGTCGAAGGCGGTGACTTCGTCGTCCAGCACCACCGCGTTGGCCAGATGCAGGTCGCCGTGCCCCTCGCGCACGCGCCCGGCCGCCTTGCGCCGCGCGAACCGCGCCCGCAGCCCGTAAGCACGCGCATCGAGCCGCGCGCGCAGCGCCGACAGCGTCGGCGCCGCAACGAACGGCACCAGGCCGTCGAGCACCTGCGCAGTGTCGGCCTCGATCCGTGCGGCACTGCCATACGGCGCATCGGCCGCGGCCGCCGGCGCCTGCTCGTGAAACAGCGCGAGCCGCGCCGCCAGTTGCCCGAGTTGCGCACCGTCGAGCCGGCCAGCCGCCAGGCGCTCGCTGAGCAGCGCACCCGGCTCGAACTGGCGCATCTTCACCGCATGTTCGATGGTCTCGCCGGCGACCGTTTCACCCGCACGGCCGAGCCGCGGTGCGTCGACGCTCCCGAGAACCGGCACCACCTCGAGGTACAACTGCGGCGCGAGCCGCCGGTTCAGACGCAGTTCTTCGTCGCAGTAGTGCCTGCGCGTCGCCAGGTCGGCGAAGTCGAGAAAGCCCAGCCGCAGCGGCTTCTTGATCTTCCAGGCGAAGCGGCCGTCGAGCAACACCCACGAAATGTGGGTTTCGATCGCGGTGACCGGGGGTTCGCCCGGGCGCTGCAACACGCGTCGCAGTGCATCGACGAGGCGGCGGCAGCGCAGCCCGGCAGGCTCCGAAGGGGTTGGCGATGGCATGGCCCGCTCCCGATGACAGCCCATTCTGGCAGCTCCCCGGCAACCCTGCCTTGATCTCCGTCGGGCCGGACGACGCGTGCCGGCACGCTAGAATTCGCGCTTCCGCAATCCGGGGATCATCATGCGACAGGTGTTCAACTTCAGCGCCGGGCCGGCCACCCTGCCCGAAGAGGTGCTCGCGCAGGCCGCGGCCGAGATGCTCGACTGGCACGGCAGCGGCCAGTCGGTGATGGAGATGAGCCATCGCGGCAAGGAATACATGAGCATCCACGAGCAGGCCGAACGCGACCTGCGCGAGCTGATGGGCATCCCGTCGAACTACAAGGTGCTGTTCCTGCAGGGCGGCGCGACGCTGCAGTTCGCGATGGTGCCGATCAACCTGATGCGCGGCAGGGCCGCCGACTACGTGCACACCGGCGAGTGGTCGAAGAAGGCGATCAGGGAGGCGAAGCTGTTCGGCACGGTGAACCTCGCGGCTTCGGCCGAGGACCGTCATTTCACCTACGCGCCGCCGCCATCGACATGGAGGCGTTCCGCCGACGCCGCCTACCTGCACTACTGCGCCAACGAAACCATCGGTGGCGTCGAGGTCTTCCAGACGCCCGAGACCGGCGACGTGCCGCTGGTGGCCGACGTCTCGTCGACCTTCCTGTCGCGGCCGCTCGACGTCCCGAAGTTCGGCCTGATCTACGGCGGCGCGCAGAAGAACATCGGGCCGGCCGGCCTGACCATCGTGATCGTGCGCGACGATCTGCTCGGCCACGCGCCCACGGGGACGCCGACGATGCTCGACTACAAGGTGCAGGCCGACGCCGACTCGATGCTCAACACCCCGCCAACCTGGGCGATCTACATCGCGGGGCTGGTGTTCCAGTGGCTGAAGCGCCAGGGCGGGCTCGCCGCGATCGAGCAGCGCAACATCGCGAAGGCCGCGGTGCTCTACGACTACCTCGACGCCACGCCGTTCTACCGCAATCCGGTCGAGCGCACCGATCGCTCGCGGATGAACGTGCCCTTCACGCTGCGCGATGCCGCGCTCGACGAGGCGTTCCTGAAGGGCGCGAAAGAGCGCAACCTGCTGCAACTGAAAGGCCACCGCTCGGTCGGCGGAATGCGCGCATCGATCTACAACGCGATGCCGATCGAGGGCGTGCGCGCGCTGGTCGACTACATGCGCGACTTCGAGCGGCGCAACGGCTGAGGGTCCGCCATGCAAGACCCGATCCGCGTCCTGGTCCTGAACCAGATCTCCCAGCACGGACTGGACCGCCTGCCGGCGGCGCGCTACCTGGTCGGCAAGGACGTCGCACAGCCCGATGCCATCCTGGTGCGTTCGGCCGACCTGCACTCGATCGACGTTCCGTCCAGCGTGCGCGCCATCGGGCGCGCCGGTGCCGGCACCAACAACATCCCGGTGGCCGCGATGAGCGCGCGCGGTGTGCCGGTGTTCAACGCGCCGGGGGCGAACGCCAACGCGGTCAAGGAACTGGTGATCGCCGGCATGCTGATGGCCGCGCGCAACGTCCCGGCGGCGCTGCGCTTCGTATCGGCGCTCGATCCTGCGACGCCTGACATGGACCATGCGGTCGAGAGCGGCAAGAAGGCGTTTGCCGGCTTCGAACTCGCCGGCCACACGCTCGGCGTGATCGGGCTCGGGCGCATCGGCTGCCTGGTCGCCGACGCGGCGATCCGCCTCGGGATGCACGTCATCGGCTATGACCCGGAGATCACCGTCGATGCCGCCTGGAGCCTGCCTTCGCAGGTGAAGAAGGCGCACTCGGTGGCCGAGATCCTGAAGACGGCGCACTTCGTGACGCTGCACGTGCCGCTGGCAGCGGCGACGCGCCACCTGATCGGCTCCACGACACTGCCGCAGATGCGCCACGGCGCGGTGCTGCTGAATTTCTCGCGCGACCGCGTGGTCGACGAGCAGGCGGTGGTGGCTGCGCTCGACGCCGGGCGGCTGCGCCACTACGTCTGCGACTTCCCGAGCGCCACGCTCAACGGCCATGCGCGCGTCACCGCACTGCCGCACCTGGGCGCCTCGACCCGCGAAGCCGAGGAGAACTGCGCGAAGATGGTCGTCGACCAGCTGCGCGACTACTTCGAGAATGGCAACATCCGCAACGCGGTCAATTTTCCCGATGCGGTCGCGCCGCGCGAATCCGGCTACCGCGTGGTGATCGCCAACGCCAACGTGCCGAACATGCTCGGACAGATCTCCACGGCGATGGCGCAGGCCGGGCTGAACATCGGCAACATGCTGAACAAGTCGCGCGGCGAGATGGCCTACACGATCGTCGACGTCGACAGCCCGGTGCCCGGGCACGCGATCGCATCGATCGGCGCCATCGGCGGCGTGCTGGCGGTGCGCTACCTGCCGCAGCCGGCCTGAGCGCCGGGCGGCACCAGCGCTCTTCGCTACAATGACGCCGCTGAACCGCGCTGCGGCCGCCAGCCCCGGTTCCCGGAGCGCGACCGCCGTCGCAACCGCAATCACAGCAGACACCTGAGCCACAAGGAGCCCCTCGATGGACCGCCGTTCCCTGCTGAAAGCCGGCGCTGCCGGTTCCGCCGCGCTTGCCGCCCCCTTCGTCGTCACCCGCGCTGCGCACGCGCAGAACTACCGTGCCGAATACCGCGTGTCGACGGTGGTCGGCACCGCGTTCCCGTGGGGCAAGGGCGCGCAGATCTGGATCGACCTGGTGCGCGAGCGCACGCAGGGTCGCATCAACATGAAGCTGTATCCCGGCGTGTCGCTGATCAACGGCGACCAGACGCGCGAGTTCTCCGCGATCCGCCAGGGCGTGATCGACCTCGCGGTGGGCTCCACGATCAACTGGTCCCCGCAGATCCGGGAGCTGAACCTCTTTTCGCTGCCGTTTCTCGCGCGCGACCACGCCGGACTCGACGCGCTCACCCAGGGCGAAGTCGGCAAGCGCATCCTGCAGATCGTCGAGAAGGCCGGCGTGGTGCCGCTGGCCTGGGGCGAGAACGGCTTCCGCGAGGTCACCAACTCCCGGCACGAGATCCGCAGCCCCGCGGACATGAAGGGACTGAAGTTCCGCGTCGTCGGCTCGCCGATCTTCAACGACACCTTCACCGCGCTGGGCGCCAACCCCACGCAGATGAGCTGGGCCGATGCGCAACCGGCACTCGCCTCGGGCGCCGTCGAGGGACAGGAAAATCCGCTGCACATCTTCACTGCCGCCAAGCTGCACACGCTGGCGCAGAAGTACGTCACGCTCTGGGACTACGTCGCCGACCCGCTGATCTTCGTGGCCAACCGCGACGTCTGGAACGCCTGGACGGCGGCGGACCGCGACATCGTCCGCGCGGCGGCGCTCGAGGCCGGCAGGCAGGAAATCGCGATTGCCCGCAAGGGCCTGAGCGGCAACGACATGTCGATGGTGAAGGAAGTCGAGGCGCTCGGCGTGAAGGTCACGCGGCTCACCGACGCCGGGAAGCAGGCGTTCGAGAAGGCCACGCGGCCCGTCTACGAGAAGTGGACGAAGCAGATCGGCACCGACCTGGTCAAGCGTGCCGAAGCCGCGGTCGCGGCACGTACGAAAGCCTGAGCAGAACGAGGTTTCGTGAACGACGATGGCCGCCGCCTGCCCGAGGACTGGGTCGGGGCGATCGTCATGGCGCTGCTCGCGGCGATCACGTTCGCCAACGTCGTCGCGCGCTATTTCACCAACGATTCGTTCGCCTGGACCGAGGAGATCTCGATCGCCCTGATGGTCGTGGTCACGATGGTCGCTGCGAGCGCGGCCGTCCGGCGCGACCGTCACATCCGCATCGAGGCATTCCACGATTCGGGCTCGCGGCGGCGCCGGCGCGCCCTGGCGATCGGCTCGGCGCTGGCCACGACGCTGGCGTTCCTGGTCATCTTCGGACTGGGCCTGCGCCTGCTGCAGGACGACTACGTCTACGAAGTCACTTCCCCTGGCATCGGCGTGCCGCAGTGGTGGTACACGCTGTGGCTGCCGGTGCTGGCGCTGCTGATCGCGGCGCGCGGAGCGCAACAGCTGGTGCGGCTGCTGAAGGCGCGCTGAGGCGCGGGCACGATGATCGGCCTGGCGATCTTCGTCGTCTTCGGGGCACTGATGCTTGCCGGCGTGCCGATCGGCGTGGCGCTGATGCTCGCCGGTTCGCTCGGTATCGGGCTGGCCGACCTCGGCTGGCTGTCGATCCCGAACAACTTCTATGCGGGCATCGCCAAATACCCGCTGCTCGCGCTGCCGATGTTCGTGCTGGTGGGCTCGATCTTCGACCGCTCGGGCGTCGCGCAACGGCTGGTGAACTTTGCGCTGGCGATCGTCGGCCGCGGCCCCGGGATGCTGCCGATGGTAGCCATCGGCGTGGCGATGTTCCTCGGCGGGATCTCGGGTTCCGGGCCGGCCAACGCGGCAGCAGTGGGCGGCGTGATGCTCGCCGCAATGGCGCGCGCGGGTTACCCCCCGGCGTACTCGGCCAGCGTGATCGGCGCCGCGGCGGCCACCGACATCCTGATCCCGCCGTCGATCGCCTTCATCGTCTACTCGGTGATGGTGCCTGGCGCGTCGGTGCCCGCGCTGTTTGCCGCCGGGATGGTGCCCGGAGTCCTCGCGGGCATCGCGCTGATCGTGCCGGCGGTCTGGCTGGCGCGGCGCCACGGCTTCGGCGCCGGCGAGGGCGGACCGCGCCCGCCGTTCTTCCGCGCGCTGCGTGAAGCAAGCTGGGGGCTGTTCGCGCCGGTGCTGATCCTCGGGGGCATGCGCGCCGGCTGGTTCACACCCACCGAGGCCGCAGTGGTCGCAGTGGCCTACGGCCTGTTCGTCGGCCTCTTCGTCTACCGCACGATCCGCGTCGGCGAACTGCTCGACATCTTCGTCGAGGCGGCCGAAGTGTCGGGCATCATCATGAGCGTGGTCGCACTGGCGAGCGTCTTCGCCTACGCGGTGAGCACGCTGGGCATCGTCGATCCGCTGGCGCGCACCATCCTCGACAGCGGCATGGCGGGCGGCTGGGCGCTGGCAGCGATCGTCGCCGTGCTGCTCGGCGTGGGCATGGTGCTCGACGGCATCTCGATCTTCCTGATCTTCGTGCCGCTGCTGCTGCCGCTGATGAAGGGCTTCGGCTGGGATCCGGTGTGGTTCGGCGTGCTGCTCACCTACATGGTGGCCATCGGCCAGTTCACCCCGCCGATGGCCGTCAACCTCATGGTGTCGTCGCGCCTTGCCGGGGTGCGCATCGAGCAGACCGTTCCGTGGGTGATCTGGTTCGTGTTCGCGATGCTGCTGGTGCTGGTCGCGGTGATCGCCGTTCCCGATCTGGCGCTGTGGCTGCCGCGCGCGCTGAATTTCTGAGGCCGGCCGCGCCGCGCGCCCGCCATCGCCTCGTTCCCGTCTTTGACATCGGCTCGCGCATCGCGTTGAATCGGGCCAATGCCCGCTGCGGAGTCACGCCATGAGCCTGCGATCGCTGCTCTTCGTTCTCGTCTTCGGCGGCCTCGCCGCCTTCGTTCTGGTCAACTGGGGCGTGCTCAACGCGCCCACGACGCTGTCGCTGGCCTTCGCCGAAGTGCAGGCGCCGCTGGGCGTCGTGATGCTGGGCTTCATCGTTGCGGTCACGGTGCTGTTCCTCGGCTACATCGTCTACCTGCAGATGTCGGGGCTGCTCGAGACGCGGCGCCACGGCAAGGAGTTGCAGACGCAACGCCAGCTCGCCGACCAGGCCGAGGCATCGCGCTTCACCGAGCTGCGCGGCTTTCTCGAGGCGGAATTCGCGCGCCAGGCCACGCGCCGCACGGAGAGCGAGGCGGCGCTGCGCGCCCGCCTCGATGCGCTCGAGCAGCAACTGAAGACGAGCGGCGGGCTGCCCGGCAGCTGAACCGCGGCGGCCGTCAGACCAGCACGAGCGGCCCCACGCCGCGCCTGAGCAGCCGACCCAGCCACTGCGGATCGGCAGCGCCCGAGTCGCGGGTCATCAGCACCAGGTCGCCAGGGGCACGCGGGCCGCAGACCGCACGCGCCATCCACTCGTCCTGCCCGGCGAACCGCAGTGGCCCGCCTGCCGCGCCTTGCGCCGCACGCAGGCGGGCCGCACGCACCGCGTCGGCCGGAAGCACGACGCGACGCTCGGCGCTGCCCTGCGGGTCGTAGCGCGTTGCCGCCGCAAGCAGCCGCGGCAGGCCCTCTTCGCTGTCCGGCAGCAGCCAGACGACCGGACGCGGGTGCGACGCAGTCTGGTGCAGGCGCAGGCCCGTCACTGCGCTCGCCAGCACGATCCAGTCGTCGCGGCCCGCCAGGTGCAGCGCCTGCTGCACCACCCGCCCGCGTGCCGTACGGAATGACCACGGCACGCCGATGTCGCGCGCCAGCGCGTCGAGGCGCCGCTGCAGCACCAGCGCCTGCGCGCGCAGCGCCGCCGCCAGCTCGATGCCCCCCACCGGCCGCAGCGACGCCTCGAACAGGCGCGTCTCGGTGGCGCCGGGCCAGCCCGCGAGCTGCAGCAGGTCGGCGTCCTCGACGAACAGGCCGGCCAGTTCCACCGCGCGCCCGGCCGCCAGGCGCATCGCCGCGCCGAGCACGTCGGCGCTGCGATCGAGCGCGTCGATCGCGATCCAGATCCGCAGGACGCTCGTCGTGGTGTTCATCGCAGCGGGCGGCTTCAGTGGCGCGACTGCCGGTTGCGCGGCGCCGGCGCGAGGATCTTCTGCCGCAACTTGCCGAACTCGGCCAGCCGCGCGCGCACTGCCGCGTCGACGTCGGCGCGGCCGGTGAGCAGGCGCATCGCTTCGTCGACGTCAGCCACCGCGTGGACCGCGAAACGACCGTCACGCACCGCAGCCACGACCTCGTCGCGCAGCATCAGGTGGCGCACGTTGGCGGCCGGAACCAGCACGCCCTGGCGCCCGTCGAGGCCACGCGCAGCGCAGATCTCGAAGAAGCCCTCGATCTTCTCGTTGACCGCTCCGATCGCCTGCACCCTGCCCGACTGGTCGATCGAGCCGGTCACCGCCCAGGCCTGGCCGATCGGGATGCCGGCGAGCGAGGACAGGATCGCGCACAGTTCCGCCAGCGATGCGCTGTCACCGTCGACCGGCCCGTAGGTCTGCTCGAACGCCAGACTCGCGTTGAGCGCGAATGCCTGGCGTCCCGCGTAGCGCGCGGCGAGCCAGGCCGAGAGGATCATCACGCCCTTGGCGTGGATCGGACCCGACAGCGCGGCCTCTCGCTGGATGTCGATCAGGTTGCCCTCGCCGATGCGCGTGGTGGCGGTGATGCGCGTGGGCTGCGCGAACGCGGTGTCGCCCATCATGTAGACCGACAGGCCGTTGATCTGGCCGGGCACGGCGCCGGCGGTGTCGATCAGGATCGTTCCTTCGAGGATGTGCTGCTGCAGGCGCCGGCGCACGCGTCCGGTGCGCTCGCGCCGCGCGTCGAGCGCCGCCTGCACGTCGCTGCGGCCGATGCGTTCGCGGCCCTGTCGCCCCGCCTGGTAGGCGGCCTCGGCGATCAGGTCGCGCAACCGGCGCACGTGCAGCGTCACGCGGCCGCGGTCGCCGGCGTCGCGTGCAGCGTGCTCGATCACCCGCGCCACCGCGTCGGCGCCCAGCGCCGGCAGTTGCGCATCGCGCGCGAGACCGCCGATCAGCCGTGCGTAAGCCGGCAGCAACGCGTCGTCGATCACGATGTCATCCTCGAAGTCGGCATCGACCTTGAACAACTCGACGAACTCCGGATCCCAGGCCTGCAGCAGCGCGTGCAGCATGCGGTCGCCGAACAACACCACCTTCAGGTCGAGCGGAATCGGCTGCGGCTCGAGCGAAACGGTGCTGACGAGCCCGTATTGCTGCGCCGGCGACTCGATGCGGATCTCGCGCGTGAGCAGTGCGCGTTTCAGGGCTTCCCAGGCGAGCGGCTGCATCAGCAGCTTGCGCGCATCGAGCAGCAGGTAGCCGCCGTTGGCACGATGCATCGCCCCCGGGCGGATGAGCCCGAAGTCGGTCATCAGCGCGCCGAAGCGCGCCACGTGCTCGACGCGCCCGATCAGGTTCTGGAAAGTGGGGTTCTCCTCGCTCACCACGGGTGCGCCGGTCGCGCCGTCCTCGACCAGCAGGTTCACCAGGTAGCGACGCAGCGGCGGCAACTCGTCGGCCTGCATCTGCGACATCTGCGGCATCGGCTGATGCTGCGGCGTCTCGGCCGATGCGCGGAAGATGTCGGCGTTCTCGACCACGTCCCGAGCCACCGCTTCGAGGTACGCGACCACCCCGGGCAGCGTCACGTACTTGCGCAGCAGATCGTCGACCAGGTGGCCGACCGCGAAAGTGGTGACCTCGCGGTTGAGCTTCTTCATCTCGTCGCGGTGCTCGCGCCGCCAGCCCACCGCCTGGCGCAGGATGCGCTCGAGTTTCTCCTGCAGTGCGCGGATCGCCTGCGCGATGCGCTCCTTTTCGGCGGCGGGCAGCTTCTCGAACTCCTCGTGCGGCATCACCTCGCCTTCACGCGCCGGCGCGAACGAAAAGCCCGCCGGCGTGCGCAGCAGCGCGACGCCCTGGTGCTGCGCCTCCTCGACCAGCTCGCCGAAGGCCTGCTGCTGCAGCGAGGCAAAGTGCGCTTCGACCTGCTCGACCCGCGAGCGGTATTCGTCGCTCTCGAGCACGGCGGGAATCGCCGAACGCAATTCCTCGACGAGCTGGCGCATGTCGTCGCGCAACCGTACACCCGTATCGCCCGCAAGCCGCAGCGCGACCGGCCGGATCGGGTCGCGGAAGTTGTTGACGTAGCACCAGCGATCGGGGGTGGGCAGCGCCGCCGCGAGCTGCCGGATGCGTTGCAGCGTGGCTTCGAAGCGACCGGTTTCGGGCGCCCCGAGGACGAACAGGTTGAAGCCTGGCTGCGCCACGCCGACCGCCAGTTCGAGTGCCTCGAGCGCCCGGTGCTGGCCGAGCGCGGCCTGCGGCGCTTCGAGCGATTCGGTGGACTCGAAGTCGAACGTCTGCACCGGCCAGCGGCGCGCCAGCTGCTCGGGGGTGAGCTTCATCCGGGCGGCTCCGTCGCGGGCACCTCGTGCAGCAGCGCACGCAGGTCTTCCTCGTTGAGCGTCTCGCGTTCGAGCAGCCGCGCCGCGCCCTGCTCGAGACGCGCACGCTGCGTGCCGAGAATCGCGAGGCTGCGCTCGAACGCCTCCTCGACCAGCCTGCGCACCGACGCGTCGATGCGCTGCGCCGTCTCCTCCGAGTAGCGCGTCCCCTCGCCCGGCCACTGCGGCGTGGCCAGCCACGGCGAGCGCGGCGTCTCGTAGACCAGGTGGCCGAGCAGCGGCTCCATGCCGTACTGCGTGACCATCGTGCGTGCGATGTCGGTGACCTTTGCGAGGTCGTCGGCCGCGCCGGTCGACATCTGGCCGATCACCAGCGCCTCGGCCGCGCGTCCGCCGAGCAGCACCGCCATCTTGTTCATCAGCTCGTCGCGCTGCATCAGGAAGCGGTCTTCGGTCGGGCGCTGGATGGTGTAGCCGAGTGCCCCGACCCCGCGCGGAATGATCGACACCTTGTGCACCACGTCGCTGCCGGGCAGCGCGCACGCCACCAGCGCGTGCCCCATCTCGTGGTGCGCGACGATGCGGCGTTCCTCGGGATTGAGCAGCCGGTTCTTCTTCTCGAGACCCGCCACGATGCGCTCGACCGCACCGGTGAAGTCCTCGAGTCGCACCGCCTCGCGGCCACGCCGGGTCGCGAGCAGCGCCGCCTCGTTGACCAGGTTGGCGAGATCGGCGCCGGTGAACCCCGGAGTGAGCGCCGCGATCTTCCCGGGGTCGACATCGGTGTCCAGGCGCACCTTCTTCAGGTGCACCTGGAGGATCTGCACGCGCCCGACGCGATCGGGGCGATCGACCAGCACCTGGCGGTCGAAGCGCCCGGCGCGCAACAGCGCCGGATCGAGAATCTCGGGGCGATTGGTGGCAGCCAGCAGCACCACGCCGGCGCTGGGGTCGAAACCGTCGATCTCGGCGAGCAACTGGTTCAGCGTCTGCTCCTTCTCGTCATGCCCGCCGCCGAAGGCACCGAACGCACCGCGTGCCCGCCCGAGGGCGTCGATTTCGTCGATGAAAATGATGGCTGGCGCCTTCTGACGCGCCTGCTCGAAGAGATCGCGCACCCGTGCCGCACCCACACCGACGAACATCTCGACGAACTCCGAGCCGTTGATCGAGAAGAACGGCACCCCGGCCTCGCCCGCCACCGCACGCGCCAGCAGCGTCTTTCCGGTGCCCGGCGGCCCCACCAGCAGGATGCCCTTCGGGATGCGCGCACCCAGGCGGCCGTGGCGTCCCGGTTCCTTCAGGAAGCCGACGACCTCGCGCAGTTCCTCCTTGGCCTCGTCGACACCGGCCACGTCGGCGAAGGTGACGCCGACGCCGGTCTCGACGTACACCTTGGCCTTGCTGCGGCCGATCGACATCAGCCCACCGCCCAGGCCACCGCGCTCGCCCATGCGGCGCAGCAGGAACGACCACAGGCCGAAGAACAGCAACGCCGGGATGATCCAGCCGAGCACGTCGCGCAGCAGCGTGCTCTGGATCACGCCGCTGAACCTGACGTGCTCCCGGGCCAGGCTCTGCGCCAGCTCGGGGTCGATGCGCACCGTCGCGAAGCGGGTGCGCCCGTCGGGCAGCGGGCGCTTGAGCGTGCCCTCGATGCGGTCGGTGGAGACGCGGATCTCCTCGACGTTGCCGGCGTCGAGCTGTGTCAGGAACTCGCTGTAGGCCATCGGCTGGACTTCGCGCCAGGCGCGCAGCGCGTCGTTGAACGCGATCATCGCGACGATGGCGATGATCACGTACCAGATGTTCCACTGGACGTGCTTTTCCATGAGTCGATGCGCAGTGCCGGCGCAGAGAACGGGGGGGTCCATTCTCGCCGACCCCGACGTCGCTGTCTCGATGAAAATCGCGCGAGCCCCGGCGCGCGGGCGCGCTAGAATCGGGGATTGCCGCGGCGGCCCCGCATCCGGATCGTTTCCGGAGCGCCGCCGGTCGCGATCGCCCGCCACCCACCCACCCCCAGCACCGGACACCGCCGATGAAAATCGAAGACCTGCTCTCCGCCTTGCCCGAACAGGAAGTCACCATCGACGTCCTGCGCGAAAAGTACGCCAAGGGCGACGAAAGCACCGCGCGCGACGTGCGCGTGCGTGTCGCACGCGCGCTCGCCTCGGTCGAACCGGCCGAACGCCAGCCGCACTGGCAGGGCGAGTTCCTGTGGGCGATGGAGAACGGTTTCGTGCCGGCCGGCCGCATCAACTCGGCCGCCGGCACCGACATCCGCGCCACGCTGATCAACTGCTTCGTGCAGCCGATCGGCGACGCGGTCTGGGGGCACGACGGGCACGGCACGCCGGGCATCTACGCGGCGCTGCAGGAGGCCGCCGAGACGATGCGCCGCGGCGGCGGCGTCGGCTACGATTTCTCCTCGATCCGCCCGCGCGGCGCGCTGGTCAAGGGCACGCTGTCGCGCGCCTCGGGCCCGGTGTCGTACATGCGCGTGTTCGACAAGTCGTGCGAAACCCTCGAGTCCGCGGGCTCGCGGCGCGGCGCACAGATGGGCGTGATGCGCGTCGACCACCCCGACGTCGAGGAGTTCATCAACGCCAAGAACGACGGCTCGCTGTCGAACTTCAACATGTCGGTGGCGGTCACCGACGCGTTCATGCGCGCGGTCGAGGCCGACGGCGCCTTCGACCTGGTCCACGCGGTGCAGCCGTTCGACGCCAGCGAGCACGGCCAGCGGGTCGACGGCGCCTGGATCTACCGCACGGTCAGGGCGCGCGAGCTCTGGGACCAGGTCATGCGCTCGACCTACGATCACGCCGAACCCGGCGTGATCTTCATCGACCGCGTCAACCGCGACAACAACCTGTCGTATTGCGAGACCATTGCCGCGAGCAATCCCTGCGGCGAGCAGTTCCTGCCGCCCTACGGCTGCTGCGATCTCGGCAGCATGAACCTCACGCGCTTCATCGCCGATCCGTTCGGCGACGCGCCGGCCTTCGACTACGAGCGCTTCCGCCGGGCGGTCGCCATCTCGGTGCGTGCGCTCGACAACGTGCTCGACCTCACGCTGTGGCCGCTGCAGGCGCAGGAGCGCGAGGCGCAGTCCAAGCGGCGCATCGGGCTGGGCTTCACCGGGCTGGGCAACGCGCTCACGATGCTGAAGCTGCGCTACGACAGCGAGGCCGGACGGGCCTTCGCGGCGAGCATCGCGCAGACGATGCGCGACGTCGCCTACGACGCATCGGTGGCCCTCGCCCAGGAGCGCGGTGCGTTCCCGCTGTTCGACGCCGGAAAATTCCTGGCCGAGCCGCACGCCGCCTCGCGCCTGCCGGTCGAGTTGCGCCAGCGCATCCGCGAGCACGGCATCCGCAACTCGCACCTGCTGTCGATCGCGCCCACCGGCACCATTTCGATCGCCTTTGCGGGCAACGCCTCGGGCGGCATCGAACCGGCATTCTCCTGGACCTACACGCGGCGCAAGCGCATGCCCGACGGCAGCCGGCTCGAATACGAAGTCGAGGACTTCGCCTACCGGCTGTGGCGCCACCTCGGCCGCGATGTCAACGCGCTGCCCGACTATTTCGTCTCGGCGATGCAGATCAGTGCACTCGATCACATGCGCATGAGTGCGGCCGTGCAGCCCTTCATCGATTCGGCGATCAGCAAGACCGTCAACGTCGCGGAAGACTATCCGTACGACGAGTTCAAGACGCTGTACCTCGAAGCCTGGCGCGGAGGGCTCAAGGGCATCACCACCTATCGCCCGAACTCGGTCATCGGCTCGGTGCTCAGCGTCTCGGGTGCCACCGCGGCCGCGCAGCAGCCGCAGGACCTGCACTACGAACCCGACCGGCGGCTGCGCCTCGAGCGCATTCCGCAGCCGGCGCTGTCGTCGCTGCTCTGGCCGAGCCGGCCGAAGCTCGCAGCCGGCAACATGGCCTATTCGTACATGGTCGAGCCGCTCGACCAGCGCTCGTCGTTCTGCATCTTCATCGGACAGACCGAGGAGTCGTATACCCGCGCCGACGGCAGCCAGGCCATGCGCAGCGTGCCCTTCGAAACCTGGGTCAACGGCAACGAGCAGCCGCGCGGCCTGGGCGCGATCGCCAAGGCGCTGTCGATGGACATGCGCTCGAACGACCGCGGCTGGCTCAGGCTCAAGCTCGACGCACTCGCGCGCACGCGCGACGAGCAGCCCCTGCAGATGCCGTTCCCGCCGGCCGGCGAGATCCGCTGGGCACCAGGCATCGTCGCCGGCTTCGCCGAGATCGTGCGCCACCGCTGCGAGGAACTCGGCATGTTCGAGGCACTCGACGGACAGCCCACGCCGATGCTCGACGCGATGATGTTCCGCAAGGAGCCCAAGTCGGGTCCGCTGGGCACGCTGTCCTGGACCGCCGACATCAGCAACGCCGCCACCGGCGACGACTTCGTGCTCGGACTGAAGGAGCTGCAACTGCCCGACGGCACGCGCCGGCCCTACTCGATCTGGCTCTCGGGCGACTACCCCCGCGTGCTCGACGGCCTGTGCAAGCTGCTGTCGCTCGACATGCACGTGATCGACGTCAACTGGATCGGACTGAAACTGCGCAAGCTGCTGAACTTCGGCGAACTCAACGGCTCGTTCTGGGCGCCAGTCCCGGGCGAGAACCGCCAGCAGATCTGGCCGAGCACGGTAGCCTACATCGCGGCGCTGATCCTGCACCGCTTCAAGGTGCTCGGGCTGCTCGACAGCGAGGGCCACGCCATCGGCGGGGCCGGCGCGCTGGCTCTGCCCGGCGCCGAGCCGGCCACGGCCATCACCGCGGCACCGCTGATCGCGGGCCAGCCGTGCCCCGGCTGCGGCGCGCACGCCTACATCAAGCGTGACGGCTGCATGTTCTGCACCGCCTGCGGCCACCAGGGCGAGTGCGGATGACGGCACGGATTGCTGCGCTACAATCGATCCGCAGCAGTGCGCAGCAACCCGTGGCGGCCGGCAGGCCGGTTTCGACAGGCATGGCAGATCGAATCCTGGTCGTCGACGACGAGGAAGACATCCGTGATCTTCTCGTCGCCTACCTGGGCAGTTACGGCTTCGAGGTGGCTGCCGCAGCCGACGGCCCCTCGATGCGCGCCGCGGTCGCGCGCAGCCGGCCCGACATCGTGCTGCTCGATCTCGGCCTGCCCGGCGAGGACGGCCTGAGCCTTGCGCGCGAACTGCGCAGCCAGCCTCATCCGCCCGGCATCATCATCGTCACCGGGCGCGGCCAGGCCGTCGATCGCATCGTCGGGCTCGAAATGGGCGCGGACGACTACGTGGCCAAGCCGTTCGACCTGCGCGAACTGGCCGCCCGGGTGCGCAGCGTGCTGCGCCGGATCAAGGTCGATGCGCCGCCGGCTGCGCCCGACGTGCGCGACCGTTTCGATTTCGCGGGCTGGCGCATCGACCTGTCGTCGCGCTCGCTCACCCGCCCCGGCGGCGCCGCAGTGCCGCTCACCACCGGCGAATTCGATCTGCTGGCCACCTTCGTGCGCAATCCGAACCGCGCGCTGTCGCGCGACCGGCTGATGGAACTGATGCATCACCGTGAAGCCGGCCCGTTCGATCGCGCGATCGACGTGCAGGTAGGGCGGCTGCGCCGCAAGATCGAACGTGATCCGGCCGACCCCGAATTGATCAAGTCGGTGCGCGGCATCGGCTATCTGTTCGCCGCGCGCGTGTCGCCCGAATGAGCCACGCGCCGGAGCGCCCCGAGCCGGCCGCAACCGCTACCGCGCCCGCAGGCGCACCCGCGCCGATCGACACCGCCCATCCCGGGCTCTACGAGCAGATCTTCTATGCAGCGACCGACGCGCTGGTGGTGGTCGACGGCGACGGCGTGATCCGGCTTGCCAACCGTCAGTCCGAGTGCCTCTTCGGTTACCCCGCCAAGGAACTCGCAGGCCGTCCGATCGAAGATCTGATCCCGCAGCGCTTTCGGGCCGGGCATCGCCGCCATCGCGGACTGTATGCCGGGCAGCCGGAATCACGCCCGATGGGCATGAACCTGGCACTGTGGGCGCAACACGCCGACGGGCGCGAATTCCCGGTCGAGATCAGCCTGAGTCCGTTCCGGCTCGACAACGTCACGATGGTCTGCGCCAACATTCGCGACGTCAGCGAGGTGGCCCGCGTCCAGGACCTGCTCGCCCGCGCACGCCAGTCGAATGCGGTTGCCGATTTCGGACGGCTCGCGCTGGGCAGCAAGGACATCGGCCTGATCCAGCGCGAGGCCTGCAATCTGGTTGCCCGGCTGCTGCACGCCGACTGCGCGCTGGTCGCCCATTGCACCGACACCGGGCCGCAGCTCGCCCCGGGCGCGAGCTGCGGCCTGGACGACACGACATTGAGCGCGACGGTCGCACGGCTCGCGGACTGCTGCGGACGCGATCCGGAGCCGCTCGTCCAGCCGCTGATCATCGACGACCTCGACCAGGCGGCAGCGCATGGCACGAGCGCCACCTCCGATGCCGGGTTGCGCAGCGCGCTGGTGGCCCCGATCCCGGGCGACGAAGGCACCCTGGGCCTGCTGATGGCCGGCACGCAGCGCGCGCGCAGCTTCACCCGCGACGACGCCAATTTCCTTCAGGCGCTCGCGAACACCATCGGCGCGGCGATGCAGCGCTCGCACACCGAGGAGCAGTTGTTCCAGTCACAGCGGCTCGAAGCACTCGGCCAGCTCACCGGCGGAGTCGCGCACGACTTCAACAACCTGCTCACCGTGATCTCGGGCAACCTGCAGATGCTCGGGGAGCGCGTGGCCGCCGACGCATTGTCGGCGAACCTGGTGAAGGCGGCGCTGCGCGCCACCGGGCGTGGGGCCGACCTGACCCGCAAACTGCTCGCTTTCGCCCGCAAGCAGACGCTGCGGCCGCGCGCGATCGACACGCGCCAGCTGCTCTCCTCGCTGGCCGACATCCTGACGCGGACGCTGGGCTCGAACATCGACGTCCATTCGGTGGTCGAGGACGATCTGCCGCCGCTCGAGGCAGACCCGGGCATGCTCGACACCGCGTTGCTCAACCTCGCGGTCAACGCACGCGATGCGATGCCCCAGGGCGGCACCCTGGTCTTCTCCGCCAGGCGGGTCGACGTCGACGCGGGGTTCGCAGCACGTGCCGACGGATTCGCGCCCGGCCGATACGTCCTGATTTCGGTGGCCGACTCCGGCGCCGGCATGGACGAGGCCGTGCTCGCGCGCGCCTTCGAACCGTTCTTCACCACCAAGGAACACGGCAAGGGCAGCGGACTCGGATTGAGCCTGGTCTACGGCTTCGCCAAGCAGTCGGGCGGACACGTCCAGGCAACGAGCGCGCCGGGCATCGGTACGACGATCAACCTGTATCTGCCGGTCGGCCCGGACGAGGCACTGACGCACGCGGACCTGGAGGCCGATCCGTCCTGCCGCGGGGGCAGCGAGACGATCCTGGTCGTGGAAGACGACGAGGAAGTGCGCGAGATCGCCACCGCCTTCCTGCGCAAGCTCGGTTACCAGGTACTCGAAGCCACCGGCGCGCAGGGAGCGCTGGCGCTGCTCGGGCGCGAGCCTGGCGTCGACCTGCTGTTCAGCGACGTCGTGCTGCGCGGCGGGACCAGCGGTCCGGCACTGGCGCGTGAGGCACTGGCCCGGTATCCGCACCTGCGCGTGGCGTTTGCGTCGGGCTACCCGCGCAGCGCGCTGCCCTGGCACAGCGAGCTCGGCGACGGCGTGGAGTTGCTCTCGAAACCCTACCGGATCGACCAGCTCGCGCGCAGCGTACGGCGCACGCTCGACGCCGCGCAAAGGGAAAACGAGAGCGATCGTCCGGGCCGGCGCTGAAGCGCGGGCGGGCGCGCCGGATTCGCTGGCGTCTTTTCAGGCAGCTTCGCGTTCGCGTTCGCGCCGCGCATCGCCACGGCCGATCACTGCGCGCAGCGCCGACATCGACACGATCTGCACTTCGCGATTGTGCACGCCGATGAGCCCCTCGGCCTGGAAGCGCGACAGGATCCGGCTCACCGTCTCCAGCTTCAGTCCCAGCAGGCTGCCGATTTCTTCACGGGTCATCCGCAACAGGAACCGCTGCGCAGAGAAACCGCGCGCCGCAAAGCGCTGCGAGAGATTGATCAGGAAAGCCGCCAGTCGCTCTTCGGCACGCATCGACCCGAGCAGCAGCATCAGCGAGCGCTCGCGCTGGATCTCACCGGCGAGCATGCGAAACAGCTCGCGCTGCAGCGACGGATCGCGGCAGGCCAGCGCATCGAGCTCCTCGAAGGGGATTTCCATGACTTCGCTGTCTTCCAGCGCAATGGCATCGCCCGGACAGGTCTCGGAGCCGATTCCGTCGAAGCCGAGCACCTCGCCACCCATGTGAAAACCGGTGACCTGTTCGCGACCGTCCTCGGTGAGCAGCACCGACTTGAACGAGCCGGCGCGAATGCCATACAGCGCGTGGAACGGCGCACCCAGCCGGTACAGATATTCGCCGCGTCGCACCCGTCGGCGGTTGCCGCCGGCGCGTGCCAGAAGGACCTCCGCATCGCTCGTTGCAGCCGCGCGGCCACAGCCCGCACTCGCCGCGCCAACGGGACGGAACGGGATCGTGAGGGCGGTATGGGTCAGCATCTGGCGGCTCCGTGGCGCAGGGTACGTCTGATGTCGGCTCGGGTTTCCCCGTATGAATCGGACTCTAGCGACTCATCAGCGGATTCCGATGGCGCCCCGGAAACGGCCAGTAACGGTTTGTAACGCGCCGGGTTCGTGACGGCGGCCCGCACAGTGTTCACCGCGCCCGATTGCGTCGCGTCAATGACCCCGGGTCGGGGTACCTCTACAATGCAAGGATTGCGTTCCACCACGCTGGAGGGAGATCTGCATGTACAAGAACCTGCTGGTTCCGACCGACGGCTCGAAGCTGTCGAACGACGCCATCGAACGGGCAATTCAGTTCGCGAAGGAAACCGGCGCACGGCTCACCGCGCTGCACGTCATGCCGGAATACATTCCGCCGGCGTTCGCGGAATTTCCGGCGGCCGGGCAGGCATCGTTCGCCGAGTTCATGAAGGCCACCGAGGAAACCGCCCGGACGATCCTCGACGCGGCGGCGCAAAACGCCAAAGCCGCCGGCGTGCAGTGCGAAACCGTCTCGGTGCGCCACACGCAACCGTACCGCGCGATCATCGACGTCGCCCGCGAAAAGGGCTGCGACCTGATCTTCATGTCGTCGCACGGCCGCCGCGGCCTGAGTGCGCTGGTGCTCGGAAGCGAGACCAACAAGGTGCTCACGCATTCGAGCATTCCGGTGCTCGTGTTCCGGTGAACGCGACGATGAACCCATCGCCCACGGAGGATCGAACCATGGATGTTGGCGCACGGGTGGATGCAGCACGCGACCGGCTTGCCCAGGAAATGCGCACGCTCGTGAGCGACGCCGAAGAGATGCTCCGGGCTGCCTCGAAGCAGGGTGGCGAGCAACTCGGCGCGGCACGCGAGCGCCTCGAACGCAGCGTCAGCATCGCCAGGTCCGAACTGGCGAACCTCGAACACGCGGTCGTCGATCGGGCGCGACACACCGCACGTGAGGCCGACGAATACGTCCGCGAGCATCCGTGGACCGCGGTCGGAGTCGGGGCCGGAATCGGCCTGCTGCTCGGCCTGTTGCTGGGCCGGCGTTGAACGTTCTTCGCGCCAGGCGTCTCGCGGCAGCGATCGGGTGAACCGCGCCGCGCAGGCCGAAGAGGCCGGACTGCTGGCGCGCCTGCGCGCGCTGGCGAGCAGTCTGCTCGAACTCGTCGAGACGCGCCTGGAGCTCGTCGGCGCCGATCTCGAACTGCAGGCCGAACGGCTGCGGCTGGTTGCCGTGCTGCTGCTCGGCGGCGTGCTGTTTCTCGCGCTCGCGCTGGTCTTCGTTTCGGTGCTTGCGATCGCCGCTTTCTGGGACACGTACCGGCTCGCGGCCATCGCCGCAGTTGCGGCGCTTCACCTGGCGGCGGGCATCGGCTGCCTGCTCTGGCTGCGCCGGCTGGTGCGCAGTGGTCCGCGCCCGTTCGACGCCACGATCGCCGAACTGCGGCAGGACATCGCGCGACTGCGCTGATCCCGGGGTTGCGGCGTGAGCAACTCCTTCCCCGGCAGGCCGGCCACACAACGTGCGCGTGCGGCCGTCGCGCCCGAAAGCGCCGCGCGGCGCCAGGCCCGGCTGCGCGCGCTCAGCGCTTTGCAGCGCGAAGCGCTTGCGGCCCGCTGGCAGCACATTGCGCCCGCCGTCGAGCGTGTCGACGCTGCGCTCGCGCGCGTGCGACGTCTGCGCGAGCATCCGCTCGCGCTCGGCGTGCTGGCGCTGTCGGCCACCGGACTGGTGGCCAGCCGCCGCGGACGGCGCGTGCTCGCCACGCTGCAGTTCGGCTGGCGCCTGGGCCTGCGCGCCGCGACGGTCGCGTCGCTGTGGCGCGCCGTGCGCACGCTGTCCCGGTCGACCACCGCGGCGGCGCCAGATCGTCGGGCGTGACGGGATTGCCGATGCGCCTGCGGCAGCCCGGGTCGATCGTCATCGGGCAGCGCGGCAGCGTGCTGCCGGAACAACGTCGCGGCAGACCGTTCACGCGCCGCGCAGCGCTGGCGTCGGGCTGCGCGCTGTTGCTCGCGGCGACGATCACGACGTCGATCGCCGGGGCAGCGTCGCCAGGGGCGAACGCCGTGCCGGCAAGTACCGCCGTCGAGGGCCGCGTCGTGCGCGTGCTCGACGGCGACTCGCTGCTGCTGCGCCTCGATGACGGCGGGGTGCACGGCGTGCGCATCGCCGGCATCGACGCGCCCGAGAAAGGCCAGCCGTACGCCGACGTCTCGCGGCGCGCATTGCTCGCACAACTCGACGATCGCCGGATCCGCCTCGAGACCATCAAGACCGACGTCTTCGGGCGCCTGGTCGGCCGGGTCTTCGTCGACGGCCGCGACGCGGGCCTCGTGCAACTGCGCGCAGGCCTCGCCTGGCACTTCGCGCGCTACGACGCCGATCTCGCGCCCGCACAGCGCCGCCGCTACGCACAGGCCGAGCGCCAGGCGCGGCTGCGCGGCCTGGGCCTGTGGCGCGACCCGGCCCCGATGCCGCCCTGGGCGCACCGCGCCGAGGCACGCCGTGCCCAGGGCGGGCGGCCGGGCGCAGGCGCTGCTGCGAGTCGCTGACCGGCCGCGCACCCCGGCAATCGCAGCGTTCGCGCGGCCGTGCACGTGACTCGTCGCGCGATCACCGTGGCGCCTGCCCGTCGAGGGCGAGCGCCGTCCTGCCGCTCGCATCGACGTCGGGCAACCGCGTCACCCACCACACCGACAGCAGTGCGAAGGCCGCAGCCCCCAGGGTCACTGTCCGGAACGCGGCATCGCTGGCGAGCCGGGTCGCGCTCGTGCCGTGCGCGAGCACCGAGGCCAGCGCGTCGCCGGCAACGGCGGTGCTCTCCGGCAGGTGCTCGCGCAGCAGCGACAGGACCATCGAGTTGTACACCGCGATGCCGAGCGCGCCGCCGAGCAGCCGGAAGAAGGCGGTCAGCGCGGTCACCGTGCCCATCACCGGACGCGTCACCGACAACTGCACGGTGATCAGCGTGGTCGGCATCTGCAGGCCCATGCCGAACCCGGTCGCCACCAGCGCCAGGGCGGCCAGCAGGTGCTCGGGTGGCAACAGCGCGTACGCGGCCAGGCCGGGCGGCACCAGCAACACCCCCAGTCGCTGCGCCGGCAGCACCCGGCCAGTGCGGTACTGCCAGCGGCCGGCGACGAACGCCGCGGTCGGGATCGCCAGCGTCAGCGGCAGCAGGCGCATGGCGGCATCGGCGGCGTCGAGGCCGCCTGCCATCTGCAGGCGCAATGGCACCAGCACCGTCAGCGCAATGAAATTGAAGAAGCAGACGAAGAACAGCGCACACCCCGCCGACACCACGGGTTGCGCGAACAGTCCGAGCGGAACGACCGGATCCACGTGGCGCCGCTCGACGGCCACGAACCCCGCCAGCAACACCGCCGCGAGCGCCCAGGCCGCCAGATTGGCGCCGTCGTTCCACGGGACCCCCTGGCCGACACGGGTGACCGGAAGCAGGAACGTGGTGAGCCCGGCCAGCAGCAGCACGGCGCCTCCCGCATCGATCCTGGCCCGCTGGCCCGGCACGCGCAGCGCACCGAGCGCGGTACGCGCCAGGACCAGCGCAACCAGCCCCACCGGGAGGTTGATCCAGAAGATCCACGGCCACGACAGATACTGCGTCAGCACGCCGCCGATCACCGGCCCGAGCACGCTCGCCAGTGCCCAGACGACCGCGATGTAGCCTTGCCAGCGGCCGCGCTCGCGCGGCGCGATGACGTCGGCGACGACCGTCTGCGCCATCGCCAGCAGCCCGCCGCCCCCGATGCCCTGAAGCACGCGCGCGACCACCAGTTGCGGCATCGTCTGCGCCAGCGCGCAACCCGCCGACGCGAGCAGGAAGATCAGGATGGCGATCGTCATCAGGCGCTGGCGGCCGTGGAGGTCGCTGAACCTGCCGTAAAGGGGCGTCACCACCGTGGAGGCGATCAGGTAACCCGAGATCACCCACGCCATCCAGTCGAGGCCTCCCACCTGGCGGGCAATCGTCGGCACCGCCACGCTCACGACGGTCTGGTCGAGCGCCGCCAGCAGCGTGGTCATCAGGACCGCGGCCATTGCGGCGCGCACCTGGCGCGGCGTCAGCATGACCGGGCCATCACCCGGTGCGGGCAAGACGCTGGCGCAGTGTCTCGTAGAGCACCACGCCGGCCGCCACCGAGACGTTCAGGCTGCCGACCTTTCCGGCCATCGGGATGCGCACCAGCGCGTCACAGCGTTCGCGCGTGAGCCGGCGCATCCCGCTGCCCTCGGCACCGAGCACCCACGCGACCGACGCCGGCAGCGCTTCGTCGTACAGCGAAGTGCTGGCCGCGTCGTCGGTGCCGAGCAGCCAGACGTCGCGCTCGCGGATCGTGTCCATCGCGCGTGCGAGGTTCGTGACCATGATGTAAGGCACGCTCTCGGCGGCGCCGCTGGCGGTCTGGATCGCCGCCTCGGTGAGCGCACAGGCGTGGTCTTTCGGGGCGATCACCGCCTGTGCGCCTGCCCCATCGGCCACGCGCAGGCAGGCGCCCAGATTGCGCGGGTCGGTCACGCCATCGAGCAGCAGCAGCGTGAGCGGCGCGCTCGTCGCATCGAGCAACGCGTCGAGCGAAAGCGCGGGAGGCGCGAAATCGACGATCGCCACCACGCCCTGATGACGCTTGCCGGGGCACATCTTCGCAATGCGCGCACCATCGACGAAGTGCGGGCGCAATCCGGCCTGGTTGGCCGCCTTGACGAGTTCGCGCACGCGTGCGTCTTCACGCGCGGCATCGACGTAGAGTTCGCGCACGCCCTGCGGAGCACGGCGCAGGCGCGCCAGAACGGCGTGAAAACCATGGATCAGCATCGGCGCGCGCCTCCGCCGTCAGTGGCGGCGCTTGCGGCGCGTGCTGCCCGCCGGCGGCCCGTCGCGGCGCGAACGCGCGGCCAGGCGCTCGGCGCGCGCCTGTTCGACCTTCTCGGTCTTGGGCCTCGCTGCCTTGCGCACCTTGCCGCCCTCGTCCTTCGATCCCGCGGTCTTCGACGGCGTTGCGCGGCCGCGCACCGGCCTGCCGGACTCGGGCGCGACCATCTCCTCCGGCGGCGGCCTGACCGCGCCGACCGCGTCCGGGCGCGCGCCGTCGTCGTCCGCAGCCTCGCGACGGCGGATGCGGCTGATCGCGCGGAAATCCATGCGCTCGACCAGTCGGAAGTCGATGCGCCGCGCCTCCAGGTCGACGCGCGAGACCTGCACGTCCAGTTCGTCGGAGAGGCGAAAGCGCCGTCCGGTGCGCTCGCCGCGCAGTTCGTGCGCGCTTTCGTTGTACTGGAAGTACTCGCCGCCGAGTTCCGAGACGTGCACCAATCCCTCGACGTACAGATCGTTGAGCGTGACGAACACGCCGAACGGCGCCACGCCGGTGACCCGCCCGGCGAACTGCTCGCCGACGCGCTCGCGCACGTACATGCACTTGAGCCACGCCTCGACGTCGCGCGAAGCCTCGTCGGCGCGCCGCTCGTTGGCCGAGCAGATCGTGCCGAGCGCCTGCCAGCGCTCGTGCTCGATCTGCCGCGCCTGTGCCTGCGCCGCAGCCGTCCCGGACGGGTGCGGCAACTCGCGTTCACCCGCGGCGAACAGCGTCGGGTGGTAGCGCGCGCCGGCCAGCAGCGCCTTGACCACGCGGTGCGCGAGCAGGTCGGGATAGCGGCGGATCGGCGAGGTGAAGTGCGTATAGGCGTCGTAGGCCAGCCCGAAGTGGCCGACGTTGTCGGGCGAATAGATCGCCTGCTGCATCGAGCGCAGCAGCATCGTCTGCAACAGTGCCGAGTCCGGGCGCGCGCGCACCTGCGCGGCCAGTTCCGCGTAATCGTTCGGCGTGGGTTCGTCGCCTCCGCCCAGCGCCAGGCCCACGCTGCGCAGGAACTCGCGCAGCAACTGCAGCCGCTCGGGCGTCGGCCCCTCGTGCACGCGAAACAGTCCGGGATGCCTGCTGCGACGCATGAAATCCGCGGTGCAGACGTTGGCCGCCAGCATGCACTCCTCGATCAGGCGGTGCGCGTCGTTGCGCACGGCGGGAACGATGCGCTCGATGCGTCCGGCCGGATCGCAGACGATCTTCGTCTCGACCGTCTCGAAGTCGATTGCACCGCGCTGCTGGCGCGCCGCGGCAAGCGCCCGGTACAACTCGTGCAGGTTGCGCAGCATCGGCAGCAACGCCGCGCGCGCCGGCGGCGGCGCGAGCGCCGCACCGCCCGAAAGCATGGTCCAGACCTCGTCGTAGGTCAGGCGCGCCGCCGAGTGCATCACTGCTTCGTAGAACTGGTAGGCACGGATCTGGCCGCGCGCACTGATCACCATGTCGCAGACCAGCACCAGCCGATCGACCTGCGGATTGAGCGAGCACAGGCCGTTGGACAGTTTCTCGGGCAGCATCGGAATCACGCGCCGCGGAAAATAGACCGAGGTGCTGCGCCCGAGCGCATCGTGGTCGAGCGCATCGCCAGGTCTCACGTAGTGAGCCACGTCGGCGATCGCCACGATCAGCCGGAAGCCGCCCGCGCGCCGCCCGCGCCCGGCGACGCCCGCGGGCACGACCCCGGCCGCCTGCGGTGCCGCGCCTGCCGGTTCGCCGCGTACCGCGATCGCATCGATCGGCTCGCAATAGACCGCGTCGTCGAAGTCGCGCGCATCCTCGCCGTCGATCGTGACCAGCGGCACGTCGCGCAGGTCGACGCGCCCCTTCAGGTCGGTGCGACGCACCGCGCCCGGCAGTCTCGCGGCCTGCGCGAGCGCGGCCTCGCCGAACTGATGCGGCACGTCGAACTTGCGCACCGCGATCTCGATCTCCATGCCCGGGTCGCCGATCTCGCCGAGCACCTCGACGACGCGCCCGATCGGCGGTGCCTGCCCCGACGGCGGATCGACGATCTCGGCGGTCACGACCTGGCCGTGCTGCGCGTGGCGCGTGTCGCCCGGCGGGATCAGGATGTCGTGCTTGATGCGCTGGTCTTCGGGCACGACGATGTGCACGCCGCGCTCGTTCAGGAAACGCCCGACGAGGCGCCGGTGCGCCCGTTCGGTCACCTCGACGATGCGGCCTTCGGGCCTGCCGCGCGAGTCGTAGCCGGTGCGCTTGATGAGCACCCGGTCGCCGTGCATCGCCTTCTGCATCTCGCGCGGCGACAGGAACACGTCGGGGCCGCCCGCATCCGGAATCAGGAAGCCGAAACCGTCGCGATGGCCCTGCACCCGCCCGGCGACGAGATCGAGGCGGCTCGCCAGCAGCAGCACGCCCTTGCGGTTGGGCAGCAACTGGCCGTCGCGCTCCATCGCCTGCAGGCGCCGGTTCAGGTTGTCGACATGCGTCGACGGCACTGCCAGCCTTTCGGCCAGTTCCGCCGGCGTCATCGGCACGTCGGCGGCGCGCAGGCATTCGAGGATCGCCTCGCGTGTCGGAGCGAACCAGTTCGTCGGGGATGGGCGTCGGCTCACGGGATCGGCAGGAAGGGCCCGGCGGAATTTGACAATCGGCGCAGGTCGATTAGACTAGCCGGCTCTGCTCGCGGCCGGCGCTTCGTTCAGCCCGCTGCCGCTCGCCGGAATCGTCCGGCGGGCCCATCGCCCAGATGGCGGAATTGGTAGACGCACCAGGTTCAGGTCCTGGCGGTGGCAACACTGTGGAGGTTCGAGTCCTCTTCTGGGCACCATCGGACAGACAGAGGGTCGCGCGCGATTGCGGCTCGCCGGGCCGGTTCGTCCCGCATCGGTCGCGCATCGCTTCCGCTCAGCCCCAGCGCGCCTTCAGGTCGCCCGGACGCATGTGGTCGTATTCCTCGAACGGCTGGTGGATCCACGGATTCGTCGGCAGGTGTTCGATGAAGTAATCGGGCTGAACCACCGAAGCGCCCTTGCGCCATAGTACCGCCGAGCGGATCTCGCGCACCTGGGGATGGCGCTCGCGCAGCGCCGGCAGCACCCGCAGCAGCGTCTCGCCGGTGTCGGCCAGGTCGTCGACCAGCAGCCAGCGCGGACCCGGCAGCGGCCGCGCCGAACCGAGTTGTTCGCCGATCAGCAACCCGCCCCGGGTGGTGCCGGCGTCGTCGCGATACGAACTGGTGAACAGCACCCCCAGCGGCCTGTCGAACAGCCGTGAAAACACGTCGCCCACGCGCAACCCGCCGCGCGCCAGGCAGACGACCGCCTCGAAGCTCCAGCCTGACGTCCAGACCTGGAGCGCGAGTTTCTCGACGAGCCGGTTGTACTCGTCCCACGACACGTAGAGGTCTTTCATCGACCGGGGCCTGTCGCTGCACCGGCTCAGTGGAACGGATGGCGCCGCAGGATCGTCTCGTCACGGTCGGGCCCGGTGGAGACGATGTCGATCTGCGCCCCGGCGAGCTCCGAGAGCCGCGCCAGGTAGCGCCTGGCGTTGGCCGGCAGCGCATCCCAGTCGCGCACGCCCACCGTGCTCTGGGTCCAGCCAGGCATCTCCTCGTAGACAGGCTCGCAGTCGCCGACCGCGTCGGCGCCGAACGGCAGCAGGTCGAGCGTACGCCCACCGCTGCGGTACGCAGTGCACAGCTTCACCGTCGGCAGTCCGTCGAGCACGTCGAGCTTGGTGACCACCAGCCCCGCCACGCCGTTCAACTGGATCGAGCGACGCAGCGCCGGCGCATCGAACCAGCCGCAGCGGCGCGGCCGGCCGGTGACCGAGCCGAACTCCTTGCCGACGGTCGCCAGGTGCGTGCCCACCGCATCGTGCAACTCGGTCGGAAACGGCCCCGAACCGACGCGCGTGGTGTACGCCTTCACGATGCCCAGCACGTAGTGCAGCGCTTGCGGACCGACGCCGGCGCCGGCCGCCGCAGCGCCGGCCACGCAATTGCTGCTGGTGACGAACGGGTAGGTGCCGTGGTCGATGTCGAGCAGTGCGCCCTGCGCCCCCTCGAAGAGCAGCGGCTCGCCGCGCGCCATGGCCTGCGCGAGCAGCGCCGGGACGTCGGCCACCATCGGTGCGATACGCTCGCCCAGCGCCAGCGCCTCGTCGGCGATCCGGGCAGCGTCCACCGGGGCCGCGCCGAGGTAGCGCTGCAGCGTGAAGTTGTGCAGGTCGAGGACTTCGTCAAGCCGCGCGCGAAAACGCGCGGGATCGGCGAGGTCGCGGATGCGCAGCGCGCGCCGCGCGACCTTGTCTTCGTAGGCCGGACCGATGCCGCGGCCGGTGGTACCGATCTTCGAGTCGCCGCGGCGCGCCTCGCGAGCCTGATCGAGCGCCACGTGGTACGGAAGGATCAACGTGCAGGCCTCGCTCACGCGCAGTCGCGTGCGCACCGACACACCGGCCGCCTCGAGCTCGTCGATCTCCTGCAGCAATGCAGCCGGCGACACGACGACCCCGTTGCCGACGTAGCAGACCACGTCGTCGCGCAGGATGCCGGACGGAATCAGCCGCAACACCTGCCGGCGTCCGCCGATCACCAGCGTGTGCCCCGCATTGTGGCCGCCCTGGAAGCGCACCACGCCGCGTGCGGTGTCGGTCAGCCAGTCGACGACCTTGCCCTTGCCTTCGTCACCCCATTGGGTTCCGATGATCACCACGTTCCTTGCCATGTCTCGATCCCGCCTCGCAAATGTCGCGATCCTGTCCGGTGATTCACGCCGGATCGAGCCGGCGCACGCTCCAGCGTCCGTCCAGCAGCACCAGCTCGCGATCACAGGCGAATTCCTGTTGTTCGGGTTCATGTCCCGGCAGTGCCCGGATCACGATCTCACCGGCCGCCCGCAGCGCGGCCACCTGCTCGATCAGCGCCGCGTCGTCGGACCACGGGGCGCGGATGGCCGGCAGCGGCGTCGCGCCATTGCCCAGCCCGGCGAGCGCGCGCAACTCGACCGAAAAACCGGTGGCCGGCCGCGCGCGGCCGAACGCGCGCCCGACGTTGTCGTAGCGGCCGCCGCGTGCCACCGCGTACGGCAACGCCTCGACGTAGGCGGCGAAGGTGATGCCGTTGTGGTACTGGTAGCCGCGCAGGTCGGCGAGATCGATCGACAGTTCCACCGACGGCCAGCGCCGCCACAACGGCGAGGCGCACAGTCGTTCGAGCTGGTCGAGCGCCGCGGCGATCGGCACCACCTGCGGCAACACGGCACGGGCCCTCGCCAAAGGCGAATCGTGGGTCGCCAAAGGCGAGTCGTGGCACACCACCGGCACCTCGCCCTGCGCGGTTGCCACGCGCCCGTGCAGCCCCGGCAGGGCGCGCAGCGGCGCGCGCAATGCCGCTGGCACCTCGCCAAGCCACTCGTCGAGACCGGGCACGTCCTTGCCGCGCAGCAACGCGTACAGCGCCTCGATGTCCGGCCCGGTTCCGGGCCCGGTGACGCGATCGTCGAGCGCAAGCAGCGCCGGGACGATCGCCGCGTGGCACAGGTCGATGCGTACCCTTGCCACACCGGCCGCGTCGAGCGAGCGCACCAGCAGTTCGATCGCCTCGAGATCGGCCTCGATGCCGGCATGGCCGTAGAGTTCCGCGCCTGCGTGGATCGGCTCGCGCGTGGCCAGCAGCCCCTGCGGGCGCGTGTGCAGCACCGAGCCCGCATAGCACAGGCGGGTAGCGCCGTCGCGATTGAGCAGGTGCGCGTCGATGCGCGCCACCTGCGGCGTGATGTCGGCACGCACGCCCAGCGTGCGTCCCGACAACTGGTCGATCAGTTTGAAGGTGCGCAGCCCCAGGTCGGCGCCGGAGCCGGTGAGCAACGAGTCGAGGTACTCGACCAGCGGCGGCATCACCAGCTCGTAGCCATAGGAGCGGTACAGGTCGAGCAGGCGCCGGCGCAACTCCTCGATGCGGCGCGCCTCCGACGGCAGGACGTCGGCGATGTTCTCGGGCAGCAGCCAGCGCGGCATGGGCAGTCTCTCGGGCTCGGTCGGCCGCCTGGCGCCCGTCTGCGGCCAGGGTTCCGGCGGGCGTCGTCGGCAAAGCTCGTCATTGTAGCCGGCCGCAATTGCGGCCGGCGCGGTCAGGCAAGCAGCAACAGCAATGCGCCGGCCAGCGCCGCACCGAAGCCCACGAAGCGGATCTGTCCGTCGCGCATGCGCGCGACCTGCATGAACACCTCGCGCCAGCGCGCCGGCGCGACGAGCGGCATCAGCCCCTCGAGCACCAGCACCAGGCCGAGGGCTCGCAACCAGTCGTACAGCGTCACGTCGGTCAGCGGGAGCGCTCGCCCGGCGCCTTGAAGAAGCGGAAGAAGTCCGACGACGGATCGACCACCATCACGTCGCTGCGATTGCGAAACGACGCACGATAGGCCTCCAGGCTGCGATAAAAACCCGCGAACTCGGGGTTCTGGCCGAACGCGGCGGCGAACAGCCCCGCCGACTTCGCGTCGCCCTCACCCTTGATGCGCTGCGCATCCCGGTAGGCCTCGGCGAGGATCACCTCGCGCTGCCGGTCGGCGTCGGCGCGGATCTTCTCGGACTCGGCCGCGCCGGTGGCACGCCGCTCGTTGGCGACCTGCTTGCGCTCCGACTCCATCCGCGCGAACACCCGCTCGGACACCTCGGGGGCGAAGTCGACGCGCTTCAGGCGCACGTCGACGATCTCGGCGCCGATCTGCCGCGAATCCTCGTCGACCTTGGCGCGCACGCTCTCGACCACCTTGTCGCGCTGGCCCGAGATCATGTCGGCGACGGTGCGTCGCGCGACCTCGTTGTTCAGCGCGTCGCGCAGGCTGCGGTTGATGCGATCGACGGCGATCTGCTCGCTGCCCGAGACCGAGCGGATGAACGCCGGCGGATCGACGATGCGCCACTTCACGAAAGTGTCGATCATCACGTTGAGCTTTTCGGACGTGATGAAGCGATCGCTCTCGGCAGTGTCGATCGTGAGAATGCGCTTGTCGTAGTAGACGACGTTCTGGAACGGCGGCGGCAGCTTGAAATACAGGCCGGGTCTGTCGATCACGTGGCGAATCTCGCCGAGCGCGTAGACGACGGCGAACTGGCGCTGGTCGACGACGAATACCGTCGACATCGCCAGCATCAACGCGACCAGCGCGCCGATCAGCAGGGGGACGATCCGGTTCATGGCGTGATGGCTCCCGTCGGTCGCTTCAGCGGCTGTCGCGGTCGCGGCTGCGCAGACCGTTGGCCCGACTGCTCCCGGGCGGCTCGGTGGCCGGGGGCGCAGGTGTCGCCGGCGCCGGCTGCGCGCCGCGCGCGCCGTCGGCGCCCGACTGCTGGAGCAACCGGTCGAGCGGCAGATACAGCAGGTTGCTGCCGGCGCGCGTGTCCAGGTAGACCTTGCTGGTGCTGGTGAAGACTTCCTGCATGACCTCGATGTACATGCGTTCGCGCGTGACCGCTGGCGCCTTCGCGTATTCGGCCAGCACCTGGCGGAAACGGCTGGTGTCGCCTTCGGCCGAGGCGATCACGCGCTGGCGGTAGCCTTCGGCCTCCTGCAGCAACCGCGCGGCCGTGCCGCTCGCCTTCGGGATGACGTCGTTGGCATAGGCGCGCCCTTCGTTGATCAGGCGCTCGCGATCCTGCGCCGCCTTGTTCGCGTCCTCGAACGCCGCCTGTACCTGCTCGGGCGGCTGCACCTGCTGGATGGTCACGTCGACCACCGAGATCCCGGTCCTGTAGCGGTCGAGCAGCGCCTGGATCATCTTGCGGGCTCCCTGGGCAACCTGCTCCTTCTCCTCGTAGAGCACCTGGTCGACGCCGGTGCGTCCCACCACGTCACGCATCGCCGTCTCGGCGGTCTGGCGCACGATGTCCTCGGGCACCGGGCCGAAATCGTTGTTGAACAGGTAGTCCTTGGCATCGCCGATGCGGTATTGCACCGTGAACTGCATGTCGACGATGCTCTGGTCCTGCGTGAGCATCAGCGATTCGCGCAGCGTCTTGTTGCGCACGCCGTTGCGATAGCCGACCTCGACCGTGCGCAACTGCTGCACGTTGACGAGTTCGTTGCTCTCGATCGGATAAGGCATGCGCCAGGTGAAGCCGGCCTGGCTGACGATCTGCTTGAATTCACCGAAGCGCAGCACGATCGAAGCCTGTCCTTCCTGGACGATGTAGAAGCCGCTGGCCAGCCACAACAGCAGCGCGACCAGTGCGAGCAGGCCGATTCCGGCACCCGCCCCCTTCAGCGACGGACCCTCGCTGCTGCCACCGCCACCGCCCGGCGGGCGCCCGTTGCCCCGGCGGAACAGGCCGCCGAGCCGCCGATTGAAGTCACGCCAGAGTTCGTCGAGGTCGGGCGGACCATCGCCGCCCGGCCGCTGCGGCGGACGCTGGTCACCACCGCCACCGCCACGCCCCCAGCCTGGGTCGTTGAGCGAGAAGATCGAGCGCACGGACTTCCACATGTTCGAGGCAACGGACAAGGAGAGGATGGATTCAGGCAGCCCGATGCTCGGGATGCTCGGGAACATCGGGGGATTCGGAGGAATCGGCCCCGGTGTCGTGCGCGCCGGCGCCCGGCGCCCCGTGGCGGCGCGCCTCGCGCCAGAGGGCCACCTGCTGGTCGATCGCTTCGCGCAGCAGGTCGATCCCCTGGCCGGCGGCCGCACTCGCCCAGATCCGCTCGATCCTACCATAGCGGTCGAGCGCGACCTCCGGTGCCCGGCCGACCAGGTCGATCTTGTTGTGCACGAGGATGCGCGGCACATCCGTGGCGCCGATCTCGTCGAGCACGCGGTCGACCTGCGCGATCTGCTCGTCGCGATCCGGCGCCGATGCGTCGACCACGTGCAGCAGCAGGTCGGCCTGGGCGGTTTCCTCCAGCGTGGCCGTGAACGCCTCGACCAGCTGGTGCGGCAGGTCGCGCACGAAACCCACGGTGTCGGACACCACCGCCTCGGCGCCGCAGGGCAGGCGCAGCCGTCGGGTGAGCGTGTCGAGCGTGGCGAACAGCTGGTCGGCCGCGTAGGCACCGGCACCGGTCAGCGCATTGAACAGCGTGGACTTCCCGGCATTGGTGTAGCCGACGATCGACACGGCGAACGCCGGACGGCGGTCACGCGCGCGTCGGCGCGTGCGGCGCTGCGTGCGCAACTGCCCGAGTTGCGCACGCAGACGCTTCACGCGCACCGACAGCATCCGGCGATCGAGCTCGAGCTGGGTTTCGCCCGGGCCCCCGCGCACGCCGATACCGCCGCGCTGGCGCTCGAGGTGGGTCCAGCCGCGCACCAGCCGGGCCGACAGGTGCTCGAGCCGGGCCAGTTCGACCTGCAGCTTGCCCTCGTGGCTGCGCGCGCGGCGCGCGAAGATGTCGAGGATCAGCTCGGTGCGATCCATCACCGGCAGGTTCCACAGCCGGTACAGGTTGCGCTGCTGGATCGGCGACAGTTCGTGATCGAACAGCACCATCCCGGCCGCCGCTTCGACCAGTTGCGCGCCGATCTCTTCGGCCTTGCCGGAACCGATGAACAGGGCCGCATCGGGGCGCGCACGGCGCACGATGACCCGGCCAACCGGTGCGAGGCCAGCGGACCCGGCAAGCGCCGCGAGTTCGTCCAGCGAGTCGTCGGAGCGGGCGGCGCCCCCGAAGGCGGCGCCGACGAGAATGCAGCGAACGGGCTTGTCTGCAGCGCTCAGCTTTCTGGGCCTTCGTGTTGGAAATTGACTGCGCGACCCGGCACCACGGTGGAGATCGCATGCTTGTAGACCATCTGGGTCACCGTGTTGCGCAACAACACGACGTACTGGTCGAACGACTCGATCTGGCCCTGCAGCTTGATGCCGTTGACCAGGTAGATCGACACCGGCACGTGCTCCTTGCGAAGCAGGTTCAGGAACGGGTCTTGTAGCAGCTGCCCTTTGTTGCTCATGGCGACTCCGGTTGTTGTGGTTCGGCCGGCCGTGGGTCGTTGCCCATCTGTCGACTCCGGACTCTAACGCAAATTCTGGGCTGCGGTCGCGGTTTCAAGTCTGCGCGACAGTCCGGACGGGCCGGTCAGTCGCGCGGTGCGTAAGGATTGGCCGCCGAACGGAACTCGATGCGCAGCGGCGTTCCGGACAGGCCGAAGCGCTCGCGAAACCAGCTCTCGAGATAGCGGCGGTACGCCTCGGGCACGTTTTCGAGCGTGCTGCCGTGAATCACCACGATCGGCGGATTCTGGCCCCCCTGGTGCGCATAGCGCAATTTCGGGCGCGACAGCCCGCGCCGCGGCGGCGGCTGGCGCTCGACCGCCTCGCGCAGCGCCCGCGTGAGCCGGGGCGTGGACAGCTTGCCCACGGCAGCGGCGTAGGCGGCATCGACCGAACGCATCAGCGCCCCCACGCCGCGGCCTTCGCGCGCGGAAATGAAGTGCAGCTTCGCGAAGCGCAGGAAATGCAGCCTGCGATCGAAGTCGGCCCTGACCTGCTCGCGCGTGCCGGCGTCGGCGAGATCCCACTTGTTGACCGCCACCACCAGCGCCCTGCCCGCTTCGAGGATGTATCCGGCAATCGTCGCATCCTGGTCGGTGACCTGTGCGCAGGCGTCGAGCAGCAGCACGCAGACGTGACAGTCCTCGATCGCCTGGAGCGTCTTGACGATCGAGAATTTCTCGACCGTTTCGGTCACCCTGGCGCGCCGGCGCAGGCCTGCGGTGTCGATCAGCGTGTACGGGCGGCCGGCGTGATCGAAGTCGATCGCCACCGCGTCGCGGGTGGTGCCCGGCTGGTCGAAGGCGATCAGCCGCTCCTCGCCCAGCAAGGTGTTGATCAGCGTCGACTTGCCGACATTCGGGCGGCCGACGACTGCGACCTTCACGCGCCGCGGCCCGGCCGGCGCGGCCCCGTCGGCCGCACCCGGTGCGACTCCCCCGGTGCCCACAGCCTCGGCCTGCGCCGGGCGACCGTCGCCGGCCTGCGCGGCGGCCCCGGACGGGGCGAGCGCGATGTCGAGCAGTTCGCGCACGCCGTCACCATGCGCCGACGAAATCGCGTGCGGCGTACCCAGGCCGAGCGCGTGAAACTCGGCGGCGACCTGCTCGCGCGGCATGCCCTCGGTCTTGTTGACCGCAAGCACCACGCGGCGGGCCGTGCGGCGCAGTTCGGTGGCGATCTCCTGGTCGCGCGCCGACAAACCCTCGCGACCATCGACGACCAGCACGACCACGTCGGCCTCGATCACCGCCTGGCGTGTCTGGCGCGCCATGACCGCTGCGATGCCGGTCTTCGCCACCGGTTCGAAGCCGCCGCTGTCGATCACGATGAACGGCACCTCGCCGAGCCGCCCGCGACCGTATTGCCGGTCGCGCGTGAGCCCCGGCACGTCGGCCACCAGCGCCGCACGGCTGCGCGTGAGCCGGTTGAACAGTGTCGACTTGCCGACGTTGGGCCGGCCGACCAGCGCCAGCACCGGCAAGCGCGTCATGGGTCGCTGATGGCGAACAGTGCGCCTGCGCGCGTCTGCACGATCGCCAGGCCGGCGGCACCCACCGGCGCCGCGACGACGGCGCTGGCGTCGGTGGGCAGTCGTGCCGCGATCGCGCCATCGTCGCGCGCCAGCAGGTGCACCAGTCCGGTACTGTCGCCCACCAGCACGAATCGCGGCGTCAGCAACGGCGCCGACAGGCCGCGCTGGCGCAGCCCGGCCTGGCGCCAGACACTTGCGCCGCTGCGCGAGAAAGCCAGCAGTTCGCCGCGTTCGTCCGGCACCACCAGCAGGCTGGCGTCGAGGTCCAGGCCCGAGGCCGAGGAGAGATCGCGCGCCCATCGGGCACGCCCCGAAGACGACTCGAAGCAGCCGACGCGTCCCTGGAACGCCACGGCACAGACCTCGCGCCCGCTCACCAGGGGCGAGCCGACGACGTCGGCGATGCGTTCGATCTCGTTGGAGCCGCGCGGCATCGCGACGGCCGCCTCCCAACGCAGCGCGCCGGTCTCGAGCGACAGCGACACCAGGCGCCCACCGGGCAGGCCGACGTAGGCCGCGGTGGCGTCCATCGCGATCAGCGAGGTCTGCCGCAGCACCAGTGGCGGACCCTGGCGGTGAAACGTCCAGCGGCGCTTGCCGGTGTCGGCGTCGAACGCGGCGACCCGGTTGTCGCTGGTGCGCACCAGCACCAGGCCGAGCGCCACGCTGGGCACCGTGACCACTTCGGCGCCGCTCGGAACGCTCCACTTCGGGGCGCCATCGCCGCCGAGCGCGATCAGCGAGCCGTCCAGGCCGGCAACGACCGTCGTTTCGCCATCGCTGCCCACGCCGGCGATCAGCGGCTGTCCGAGGTCCGTGCGCCACTGCACGCTGCCGCTGGCCGGATCGATGCGCACCACCGTGCCGTCGCGCGCGGCGGCGAACAGGCTGTTGGCGGCAGCCACCGGCTGAAAGCCCACGCCGGCGCCTGACAGCGACAATGACCAGACCACGCGCGCGTTGGCCGGCGCGGTCACTGCAGGAAGTTCGGGCAGCGCCGGCTTCGACGACGACCACGGCCAGAGGCTGCAGCCGCCGAGCCCGGCCAGCGCGAACGATGCCGCGACCAGCGCGGCAAGGCGCCACGGGATGACGTGCCACGGGGTGACGTGCCATGGGGTGACACGCCACAGGGCGACGCCCCGTTGCCAGGACTCCTCGTACGCCGCCATCAGCCGGCCTCCTTGCCAAGCCCGTCGAGCTTGAGTTGCACCAGGCGGCGCATCGGGCTGTCGGGCTCGAGAGCCTCCAGCGCCTGCCGGTACGCGGCCCCCGCCTCGTCCGGCCTGCCCTGTGCCACCAGCAGGTCGCCGCGCCGGTCGGCGTACTCGCCGGCAAACTTGCCCGGCGCATCGATCGCAAGCAGCTTGCCCGCCTCGTCGAAGGCTTTTTCGTCGATCAGCAACGCGGCCAGACGCAGGCGCGCGGTGTGACGGAATTCGTCGTCCGTGGCGTTGGAGACCGCCCATTCGAGCGTCACGCGGGCGGCCCTGGAATCGCCGGCGTCGACGTAAGCGCGCGCCGCCACCAGCGCCGCCATCTGGCCGTACGCGGTGCCGCCGTACTGGTCGAACAACGTGCCGGCTGCTGCCCGCACCTTGTCGGCGTCGCGGGCCGACGCCGCTTCGCGCAACTGCTCGTACACCGCCGAGGCCTGCGCGGCCACCCGGGCCTGATACCAGCCCACGCCGCGCCAGCCCGCCACCGCCAGCGCCGCCACCGTAACGACGGTGAGAATGAAGTTGCCGTACTGTTTCCAGAACGCCTTGAGGTTTTCGAGCTGTTCCTGCTCTTCGAGGTTGTAGGCCATCGACCGTCCCTGTCCCTATTGTTCCGACGCGTCCGGATGATTCTCGCTCGCCACGAGCGCCTCGACGACCCGCTCGGCCAGTCGATCGAGCGACACGGCCCGCTGCGGGCCGCCGGCACCGGCCTCGCCGGCGCGCAGCCACTTCACCGACGCTTCACCGCGCGCCAGTTCGTCGCCGCCGACGATCACCGCCAGCCGCGCCCCGCTCGCGTCGGCGCGCCGAAACTGCGCCTTGAAACTGCCCCCGCCGCAGTGCAGGATGACGTCGAGGCCGGCATCGCGCAGCCGCTCGGCCGCCTGCATGGCCGCCTCGAGCGTCTCGTTGCCCTGGTGCACGACGTACACCTCGCACTGCGCCCCGGCCGCGCCGTGGCCGGCTGCGCGCATCAACTCGAGCACCCGCTCGACGCCCACCGCGAACCCGCAGGCGGGCGCCGGCTTGCCCCCGAGCATCTCGATGAGCGGATCGTAGCGACCGCCGCCGCACACGGTGAGCGGTGCGCCGCCGATGTCGGCAAGCCACTCGAACACGGTGAGATTGTAGTAGTCGAGTCCGCGCACCAGTCGCGGGTTGATCCGGAACGGCAGGTTCTGCGAGCGCAGCAGCGCCTGCAGCCGCTCGAAGTGGGCGAGCGACCCCGGCCCGAGAAAATCGATCAGCCGCGGCGCCTGCTCGACGAGCGCCTGCATCGCCGGGTTCTTCGTGTCGAGGATGCGCAGCGGATTGCTGTGCAGCCGCCGCTGCGCCTCGGCGTCGAGCGCGTCGCGGTGCGCCTCGAACCAGGCGACCAGCGCCTGGCGGTGCGCGCGCCGCTCGTGCGCGGCACCCAGCGAGTTGAGCTCGAGCCGAACCCCCTCGAGGCCCAGCTCGTCCCAGAGCCGCTGGCACAGCAGGATCACCTCGGCGTCGGCGTCCGGGCCGGGCACACCCAGCGCCTCGGCGCCCACCTGGTGGAACTGCCGGTAGCGGCCCTTCTGTGGCCGCTCGTGGCGGAACATCGGACCGGCGTACCAGAGCCGCTTCGGACCGTCGTAGAGCAGGTTGTGCTCGATCGTTGCGCGCACCACGCCGGCGGTGTTCTCGGGACGCAGCGTGAGATCCTCGCCGTTCAGCGAGTCGGTGAACGAATACATCTCCTTTTCGACGATGTCGGTCACCTCGCCGATGCCGCGCACGAACAGCCGCGTGTGCTCGACGATCGGCGTGCGGATCTGGCGGTAGCCGTACGCCCGCATCGTGTCCGCCACGGCCTCTTCGAAGCGCCGCCACAGCGGCTCGTCGGCCGGCAGCACGTCGTTCATGCCGCGCACGCCGGACAAGCGCTCGGACTGCGCCTGCTTCGTCGGGTTCGATCGATCCATGCTGGTCGGCGAGTTCGCCGCGCCCTCAGACGGCGCTGGCCGGCTCCTCGGGTTGTCGTTGCGCCGTGCCACCGTAGCGGCGCCTGACGTAGTCGTCGACGATCGCCTGGAACTCTTCGGCGATGCGCTCGCCCTTCAGGGTCGTGGTGCGCTGGCCGTCGACGAACACCGGCGCCACCGGCGACTCGTCGGCCCCGGGCAGCGAAATGCCGATGTCGGCGTGCCGGCTCTCGCCGGGACCATTGACCACGCACCCCATCACCGCCACCCGCATCGACTCGACACCGGGATAGCGCGCCTTCCAGGCCGGCATCTGCTCGCGCAGCCACCCCTGGATGCTGGCCGCGAGTTCCTGGAAGAAGGTGCTGCTGGTGCGCCCGCAACCTGGACAAGCCACCACCATCGGTGCGAACGCGCGCAGGCCCATCGTCTGCAGGATCTCCTGCGCGACGACCACCTCGCGGGTGCGCTCGCCGCCCGGCTCGGGCGTGAGCGAGACACGGATCGTGTCGCCGATGCCCTGCTGCAGCAACACCGCCATCGCCGCGGTCGATGCAACGATGCCCTTGCTGCCCATGCCCGCCTCGGTGAGCCCCAGGTGCAGCGGCCAGTCGCAGCGCGCGGCCAGATCGCGGTAGACCGCGATCAGGTCCTGCACGTCCGAGACCTTGGCCGACAGGCAGATCGCGTCACCGGGCAGGCCGAGTTGCCCGGCGCGGTGCGCGCTGTCGATCGCGGAGGCGACCAGCGCCTCGCGCATCACCTCGCGCGCCTCCCAGGGCCGCGCGCGCGCGGCATTCTCGTCCATCAGGCGCGCGAGCAGCGTCTGGTCCAGCGAGCCCCAGTTCACGCCGATGCGCACCGGCTTGCCGTACCGGCAGGCGACCTCGATCATCTGCGCGAAGTTGTCGTCGCGGCGGCGCCCGGTGCCGACGTTGCCCGGGTTGATCCGGTATTTCGACAGCGCCTGCGCGCAGCCGGGAAACTGCGTGAGCAGCCTGTGGCCGTTGAAGTGAAAGTCTCCGACCAGCGGCACGTCGATGTCCATCGCGTCGAGCCGCTCGCGGATCGCGGCCACGGCCGCCGCGGCGGCCGGCGTGTTCACCGTGATGCGCACCAGTTCGGAGCCGGCCCGCGCCAGCGCGCTCGCCTGCGCGGCGGTGGCTCCCACGTCGGCGGTGTCGGTGTTGGTCATCGATTGCACCACCACCGGCGCACCGCCGCCCACGCGCACACTGCGCGTACCCCAGGCGACGCGCATCGCACGCGCGGCGCGGCGCGGCGCGGCTCCCGCTGGCATCGGCAGGCAGGGATCGCGCATGTCCGTCGCTCAGTCGATCTTCAGCCGCGCAACGCCGTGCCGCGCGATCGCGCCGAGGTCGACCTGGCGACCGTCGTGTTCGAGCCGTACGTTCACGGCATTACCCACCGTCAGCGAGTAGGGCCGCGCGCCCGTCACCGTCTGCGCACTGCCCGCCGGCTGCATGCCGTGGAGCAGCGTCTTGCCGCGGGCATCGCGCACGTCGACCCATGATTCGCGATCGAAGCTGAAGCGCAGCGCACCGTCCGGCAGCGTCGCGGGCGCACCGGCCGGTACGGCGACCGCGGTCACACCTGGGGCACCGATCGGCTGCGTGACCGGGGCGCTGCCGGGTGCAGCTTCGCCCCCCGGTGGCGGTGTGGCGGCGCTGGCCGGCGCAGCCGAAGACGCCTGGGGCACCGGCGCGGGCGGTGCGGCAGATGCACCGGCAGCCGGGCCGCGCGGCGCGGCCGACGGCGTCTCAGGCGTGCCGGAGGCACCTCGGGTACCGAACGCACCCGGCGTGCCGGACGCACCTGGCGTGCCCGTTGCGTCCGTGCTGCGCGACGTGTCGGTGCTGCCGCCGGCCGCGGCCAGCGGCACCGTTTCGACGCTGCGCCCCGGGGCCGGTGCCGCAGTGGGGGCGCCCTCGAGGACGCGCGACCACTCGGCGCCGCGGCCGAAGTACATCGCGATCGCGATCACGCCCAGGATCGCGAGCAGGATCCAGGTGAGCCGGCTGCCCGAGCCGCCGTTGTCGAAACCGAGCGCGCCGTGCCGGGGGAGCGGTGCTTCGAGCGTGGCTGCCGGCCGCAACTCGGCCGCACGCACCGCGCCGCCCGTCGACGAGATCAACGTTTCGACGTCGGCATTCAGGGCCTTGCCGCAGGCACGGATGGCCCCGCGCACGAAGGCCTGGCCGGGCAACGCCTCCCAGTCGCCGCGCTCGATCGCCTCGATCTGCCGCGGCATCATCCCGAGCTTGGAGGCAAGGTCGGCGACCGTCCAGCCGCGTGCCTCGCGCGCGGCTGAAAGCTGCCCGGGCGCGGTGATCACGACGACGGCAGCGGCTGGGGCCGCGGCATCCTCGTGCGCTTGCGCAGCCGCCGGCGCGTCAGGCGGCGTGACCGACTCCGCGTCCACGGAGGTGCCCGGGCTGCCGATGGCTCCGGATTGCGGATCGCTGGGGTTCGCGGCGGACACGATGGCTCAGTCGTCGAATTTTCCGGCAGCGAGCCGGCCCGCTTCAGGCGAAGCGGGGAAGCGCCGGCGCAACTGCGCCGCGAAGCTCGCCTGGCTGTCGGCGTCGCCGCGCGCGCGAGCGACCCTCAGCGACAGCCACAGTGTCTGCGCAGTGGGCTCGTAGGTGCTCGACAGGCGTTGCGAATAGAAATGCGCGCGCTCCAGGTCGCGGCGCTTCAGGTACAGCTCGCCCAGGTTGAACATCGCCACCGCGTTCGACGGGTCGACCTGAAACGCGCGCTGGAAGTATCCCTCGGCGGCCGCTTCGTCGCCCAGACGCATCGAGCAGATGCCGGCATTGTGCAGCGGCTTGGCCGGCGTGGCATACAGCGGATCCTTCAGCGCCCGCTGGAAATACTCGATCGACTTGCGCTCGCGACCGGTCTGGCACAGGAACCAGCCATAGTTGTTGTTGAGGTCGGGATCGCCCGGTGCCAGCTGCAGGCCCCGCTGGAAGCTGTCTTCCGCCCGGTCGAGGTCACCGAGGTCGCGGTAGACGAGACCGAGCACGCCGTAGGCGGCAGCGTAGCCGGGATCGACCTCGAGTGCGTGGCGCAATTCGTCGAGCGCCACGTTGAAATTGCCCTGCTGGTAATAGTTCGCGGCAAGTTCCAGGCGGATGCGCGCGCGCCGCCGCTGCTCGGTCTCGTTGGTCGCCTGGGGAATGACCGCGGCCACCTCGCTGCTGGAAGGCACCGGGGCGTTGCCAATGGTTGCGCAACCGCCGAGCACCGCGCCCAGCGCGAGCGCGGCCAGCCAGCGGCTGGCGCCGCGCGGGAAGCTGCCGGGCGTCACGGCACCTCCACTGCCTGGGCGGCGCGCGCGGTGCGCTCGACCAGACGTGTGCGATCCAGGACTTCGCCGACCAGCTGGCCACAGGCCGCGTCGATGTCGTCGCCGCGGGTGCGGCGGATCGTGGTCACGATGCCGGCCCCGGAGAGCAGCCGGGCGAAGCAGCGGATGCGTTCGGGCGCGCAGCGGCGCAGCCCGGAATGTGGAAACGGGTTGAACGGAATCAGGTTGAACTTGCACGGCACGTCGCGCACCAGCGCGAGCAGCCGCCCCGCGTGCCGGTCGCTGTCGTTGATCCCGTCGAGCATCACGTACTCGAAGGTGATGAAGTCGCGCGGCGCGCGCTCCAGATAGCGGCGACAGGCGGCCATCAGGTCCGCCAGCGGATACTTGCGGTTCAGCGGCACGAGTTCGTCGCGCAATGCGTCGTCGGGCGCGTGCAGCGACACCGCGAGGGCCACCGGACAATCTTCGCGCAGCCGGTCGATCATCGGCACCACGCCGGAGGTGGACACCGTGACCCGGCGCCGCGACAGTCCATACGCGTTGTCGTCGAGCATGATGCGCAACGCGGTGAGCGTGGCCGCGTAGTTCTGCAACGGTTCGCCCATCCCCATGAAAACGACGTTGGTCACCGGGCGCTCGCCGCGCGCACGCTGCGCCGGGTCGCCGGCGCCCAGGGCACGACTGGCGTGCCAGAGTTGCCCGACGATCTCGTGCGCTCCGAGGTTGCGCGAGAAGCCCTGCTTGCCGGTGGAGCAGAACCGGCAATTGACCGCGCAACCGGCCTGCGTCGAAATGCACAGCGTGCCGCGGTCGATCTCCGGAATGTAGACCGTCTCGATCGCGTTGCCTGCACCGACGTCGAGCAGCCACTTGCGGGTGCCGTCGCCGGACACGTGATCGGCGATGACTGCCGGGGCCGCCACGCGCGCGCAGCGCTGCAGCGCCTCGCGGAAATCGCGGGCGAGATCGGTCATCGCGCCGAAGTCGGATTCGCCGCGCTGGTGGATCCAGCGCATCAGCTGGCGGGCGCGGTAGGGCTTTTGCCCCCAGTCGGCGCACCGCTGCGCCAATCCGTCAGCATCCAGCCCGAGCAGGTCGACGATCTCGCTCATCGTTGGGCCGCCGGAACAGGGACCTGCAGCTTAACGCGAATGAACGTCGAGCGCCGCGAAGAAAAACGCCACTTCGGCCCGCGCGGTGTCGGCACCGTCCGAGCCATGCACCGCGTTGGCGTCGATGCTGTCGGCGAAGTCGGCACGAATCGTGCCCAGCGCGGCCTTCTTCGGATCGGTGGCGCCCATCAGGTCGCGGTTCTTCCGGATCGCGTCCTCGCCTTCGAGCACCTGGATCATCACCGGGCCGGACGTCATGAATGCCACCAGATCGGCGAAGAACGGGCGCTCCTTGTGCACGGCGTAGAAGGCGCCCGCCTGCTCGCGCGACAGGTGCATCATCCGCGCGGCGATGACCTTCAGGCCCGCGCCTTCGAAGCGCGCATAGATCTGGCCGACGACGTTCCTGGCGACAGCGTCCGGCTTGATGATGGAGAGGGTCCGTTCGACAGCCATCTGTTTTCCCGTTGCTCGGAAAGGTTGAGAAATGTCGGGACCGGCCATCGGACGATGACGACGCCACGAAGCGCGCGCGGCGCCCGTCTGTCCCGGCTCGCGCCGCACGGGACCACCCCGCCACACCGTTCACGCGCCGCCACTGGTCAACCGCCGCACTGGCCACCCGTTGCAATGCCGTGCAGAATGATCGTGCAGCATTGCCCTGCAAAATTACCGTGCAAAATGAGTGACTTCCGTCACTCGAGGAAGCCGGTTTCTCATGAACCAGGGTAATCTGTAAGTTTAGCACAGGCCAGTGACAAAAGAGCTGTACCGCAAGCGGCACGGCTGGCATGATGCCGGGCGTTGCAAAACCGCAGCGCCGCCCCCATTCCGGGGTCACGTCTGACGGCGATACGGGTTGTACGGGCCGCAGACGGCCCCCCATTCTGGAGACGATACACAATGGCATTCGAGCAAAACCGGCTGCAGGCCACCGCACAGGCGAGCGGCCTGGACGCTTCCCAGGGACTGGCGGGCGCCGTCCGGCGCAACCGGGTGCTGCGCAACACCTACTGGCTGCTCGCGCTTTCGATGGTTCCCACCGTGCTCGGCGCCTGGATCGGCGTGCAGAGCGGCTTCAGCTTCTTCGCCGGTTCGCCGTTCGTCGGCCTGCTGGTCTTTCTGGGCGTCGCGTTCGGTTTCTTCTTCGCCATCGAGCGGTTCAAGAACAGCGGCGTCGGCGTCGCGCTGCTGCTCGGCTTCACCTTTTTCATGGGTCTGATGCTGTCGCGCCTGGTCGGCGCGGTGCTCGGTTTCTCCAACGGCGCAAGCCTGGTCATGACCGCATTCGGCGGCACCGCGGCAATCTTCGCCGTGATGGCCAGCGTCGCCAGCGTCTCGAAGCGCGACTTCACCGGCATGGGCAAGTGGCTGTTCATCGGCTTCATGGTGGTGTTCGTCGCCGCGATTGCCAACATCTGGCTGCAGATGCCGGCCCTCACCCTCACCATCTCCACGCTGGCCGTGCTGATCTTCTCGGCGTTCATTCTGTACGACCTGCAGCGCGTGGTGAACGGTGGCGAAACCAACTACGTCACCGCCACGCTGTCGGTCTACCTGAGCATCTACAACGTCTTCGCCAACCTGCTGATGCTGCTCGGGGTGCTCGGCGGCGAACGCGACTGATCGCCTGCTAGGCAGAAGGCTCGAACACCGCGATCGACTCGACGTGCGAGGTCTGCGGAAACATGTCGATCGCGCCCGCCGCCGTCAGCACGAACCCGCCCTGGTGCACCAGGATCGCAGCATCGCGCGCCAGCGTCGCCGGATTGCACGACACGTAGACGACGCGCCGCGGCTTCGCCGCTGCGGCCGACAGCAGCCTCGCGACCGCCAGCGCACCCTCGCGCGGCGGGTCGATCAGCACCCGGTCGAACTCGCCCAGCGATGCCCACGCCGCGGCACCCGGTTCGAACAGGTTCGCGCTGTGAAAGCGGGTGTTGCCGGCCAGGCCGTTGAGCGCGGCGTTCTCCAGCGCACGGCGGGTCAGACCCGGATTGCCCTCGATGCCGACGACCTCGCGCGCGCGCCGTGCCAGCGGCAACGTGAAGTTCCCGAGCCCGCAGAACAGGTCGGCGATCCGTTCGCCGGGCTGCGGATCGAGCAGGCGCAGCGCGCGCGCCACCAGCGCCTGATTGATCCAGTGATTGACCTGCGTGAAGTCGGTGGGACGGTAAGGCATCTGCAGGTCGAATTCGGGCAGCCGGTAGCCGAGTTGCGAGGCGCGCTCATCGGTCGCCGGTTCGCCGTCGCGGGTGCAAAGCAACCGGACCGAATCGGGTCCGCCGGGCTGCAGCCACAACTCGACGCGCTCGCGCGCCGCGAACGCGCGCAGCGTGCGCCGGTCCGCATCGTCGGGCGGCTCGAGCACCCGCAGCACCAGCGCGACCAGGAGTTCACCGGGCGAGGGCTCGCCGATCGCCACCTCGATCTGCGGCAGGCGGTCGCGCAGGCTCAGCGAATCGACCAGCTCGCGCAGCGGCAGCAGCAGGTCCGACATGCGCGGCGGCAGCACGTGGCACTCGCGCATGTCGGCCACGTAGCTCGAGCCGCGCTCGTGAAAGCCCACCAGCACGCCACCCTTCTTCGGCACGTGGCGCGCCGACAGGCGCGCGCGATGCCGATAACCCCAGGACGGACCGGAGAGCGGGCGCAGGACCTGCTGCGCCCGAAGCTTGCCGATGTGGCGCAGCTGGTCTTCGAGCACGCGCTGCTTGATCGCCAGTTGCGCAGCGGGCTCCAGGTGCTGCATCGAGCAACCGCCGCACACGCCGAAGTGCGGGCAGCGCGGCACGACCCGCGCGTGCGATTCGCGCAGCACTTCGATCGTCTGCGCCACGTCGAAGCGCGGCTTGCGGCGCACGATCAGCGCGCGCACCCGTTCACCCGGCAGCGCGCCACGCGCGAACACCACCTTGCCCTCGTGGTGGGCAACGCCGCTCGCCTCCAGGTCGAGCGACTCGATGTCGATCTCGATCGGTTCGCCGATCACGCCGCGGCCCTGCCGCATCGTGGTTACGCGGTCCGCCAGGCGTCGACGAACTCGCGCCAGTGCCCGGCGCCATCGCCGGCCAGCGCGGTCAGCCGGCTGCGCAGCAGTGCGGTCTCGCGCTCGTAGTGCTGCGGCGTCCAGACGCCGCGCATCAGCTGGAAGCGGCAGAACATCAGATAAGTATTCGCGACGTCGGTCTCGCAATACGCGCGGATCTCCGCCAGGTGTCCGTCACGGTATGCCGGCCAGACCCGTGAACCGTCCATGCCCAGCTTGCCGGGGAATCCGCACAGCCGCGCCAGCTCGTCGAGCGGCGCATTGGCGCGCGGCGTGTACAGCGCCAGCATGTCCATCAGGTCGAGATGGCGCGAGTGGTAACGGCCGAGGTAATTGTTCCACTTGAACTCGCGGTCCTCGTCACCCTGCTCCCAGTAGCGCGCCGCCTGCGCACCGTGCACCAGCGCGCGGTAGTGCAGCACCTGCAGGTCGAAGCCGCCGCCATTCCACGACACCAGTTGCGGCGTGTGGCGTTCGACGAGCTGGTAGAAGCCCCTGATCAGCTTTGCCTCCGGGTCGTCCGGCTCGCCGATGCAGCGAACTTTGAGCTCGTTTTCGGTACGCAGCAGCGCGCCGATGGCGACCACCCGATGCAGGTGCAGCGGCAGGAAATCGCTGCCCGTCTGCTCGCGTCGCCGCGCGAACGCGCGTTCGGCCACTTCGGCGTCGTCCACCGATGCGTCGAAGCCGTGGATGAGCCGCAGACCGGCCACGTCCGGAACGGTCTCCAGGTCGAAGCACAGGACAGGCGTCATCGCGGCGCGCTCAGCGCGACGGCAGGTACTTGCGCGGATCGACCGGCTTGCCGTCCTTGCGGATCTCGAAGCGCAATTTCGGGCTGTCGGTGCCCGAACTGCCGAGTTCGGCGATGCGTTGACCGCGCTTGACGTTCTGGCCTTCCTTCACCAGCAGCGTGCGATTGTGACCGTAGACCGACAGCGTCTCGTTCGCATGCTTCAGGATGACCAGGTTGCCGTAGCCGCGCGGACCGGGTCCGCTGAAAATCACCCGGCCTTCGGCGGCCGCCACGATCGGTTCGCCCGGCTTGCCGGCAATCGTGATGCCCATGCTGCGCGGCTCGGCGAAGCCCTGGAGCACCTGGCCCGCGGCCGGCCAGATGAAGTCGCTGCCCGAAGCCGCGTCGCCGGGGCTCGGCGCTGCCGGTCCGGGCAGCGCCGGCGGTGTCGGCGCTGGCACCGTGACGCTGGGCGGCGCAACTGCGAGCGGGCCGGGCGCAGCCGGCGCAGCGGACGCGGGCGCGACGGGCGTCGTCGCAGCCGATCCCGTCGCAGCCGGTGCGGCTGACGCCTTCAGCTCGTCGAACAACGCATCCGAATACGGCTGTCGCGTCGCCTTGGGTTCGGTCACGAGCAGGTTCGACGACGGCGCAGGCGGCGGTGCGGCGATCGTGCCGCCGGGTGCCGGCAGCGGGCGCGCCTCGACGCGACTCGAAGGAATCGGCGTGGTCTCGATCACCAGCGGCGCATCGGCGGCGGGCGCTGGCTCGGGTGGCGGCGTCGGCGTGGTGGCCACGGGCGCTGGCACGGTGGCGGCCGGCCGCATCGTCGGCGTGCGGTGCACGATCGGGGCGGGGTGGTGGCTCGCGCAGGCCGCAAGCAACGCGATGTTCGCGCCGAACCACGCAACGCGCGCGCCGCGCGACTGCGCGCAGACCCGGAGAAATGTCTGTGTCGGTGCGAGGCTGGCACCTTGCGAGTATGTCGCCATGACCGTGTCGCGCCGCGCGGGCGCATTCGATGGGCGCAGCGATGGCACCACGCGTCGTGCTACGAGGTACCGGTGCGCAACGGGACGAATCGTACCGCATCGAGCACCGCGACCTGCCAGCGCTCGCGATCGAGGCGCTCGACCAGGTGCAGGGCCTGGCGGGTCGTGCCCACCGGCGCGATCAGCCGCGCGCCCACCGCCATCTGCCCGAGCAGCGCGTCGGGCACGGTCTCGCCGGCGGCGGCCATGACGATCGCGTCGAAAGGCGCGGCCTGTGCAACACCGAGATGGCCATCGCCGAACACCAGCCGCAGGTTCGCGATACGCATCGCGCGCAGGTTGCTGCGCGCCTGCTCGTGCAGCCCGCGCACGCGCTCCACGGACACCACCTGCCCGAACACGCGCGCCAGCACGGCTGCCTGGTAGCCGCAGCCGGTGCCGACCTCCAGCACCCGGGAGGCCGCCCGGGCGGTGTCGGGCAGCGACTGCACAACCAGCTCGATCATCCGCGCGACGGTGCTCGGCCGGGAGATCGTCTGGCCGTGGCCGATCGGCAGCGCCACGTCCTCGTAGGCGCGGCTGGCCAGGGCAGCGTCGACGAACGCGTGGCGCGGCACCTGGCCCATCGCTTCGAGCACCCGCGCATCGCGCACGCCGGCGCGGCGCAGCGCATCGACCATGCGCGCGCGCGCGCCTCCGGAAGCGAGTCCGGGGCCGCCCGGGCGCGGCGGCAGCACGGGCGCGCGCGCCCTCACGCCTGTTCGACCCAGTCGCGCACCTGACCGAGCGAGTACGCCGCGGTCAGGTCGATGTCGAGCGGCGTGATCGACGCCCAACCGTTGTCGACCGCGTGAAAATCGGTGCCCGGCCCGGCCTCCTTGGCAGCGCCCGCCGGCCCGATCCAGTAGATCGTGTCGCCGCGCGGGCTGCGCGCGCGCACGGTGGGTTCGGCGAGATGTCGCCGGCCGAGCCGCGTCACCTGCACGCCGCGCAGTTCGGAGAGCGGTCGCGCAGGCACGTTGACGTTGAGCAGCATCGGCCCCTTCAGCGGCCGCTGCGCCAGGCGCCGAAGAAGGTCGCGCGCCACGCTGGCGGCGGTCGCGAGGTGCTCGTGGCCGCGCTGCGCGAGCGAGAACGCGATCGACGGCACGCCGAGCTGGTAGCCCTCCATCGCCGCCGCTACGGTCCCCGAGTAGATCGTGTCGTCACCCATGTTCGCGCCGTCGTTGATGCCCGAGAGCACGAGGTCGGGCTTGTGGTCGAGCAGGCCGGTCACGGCGAGATGCACGCAGTCGGTCGGCGTACCGTTCAGGTACATGAAGCCGCTCGCGGCCACGCGCACCGACAGCGGGCGGTCGAGGGTGAGCGAATTCGAGGCGCCGCTGCGGTCGCGCTCGGGTGCCACCACGGTGACTTCGCCGAACTCGCGGGCCACCGCCGCGAGCGCCTCGATCCCGGGGGAAAAATAGCCGTCGTCGTTGCTGATCAGGATGCGCATGGGCGCGATTCTATCCGCGGGCGCCGCGGGCTGCCGAGCGGCAGTCCACGGCGCCCGCGGCCGGGATCCACCTGCGCGAGACCGGATCAGCCCTCGGCCGGCCAGTCGCGGATGTAGGCCTTCAGCATCCGGTTCTCGAAGCTCTGCTCCTCGAGCACCGCCCTGGCCACGTCGTGGAACGAAATCACGCCGAGCAGAACCGCGTCGTCCATCACCGGCAGGTAGCGCTGGCGCGTCTCGAGCATCACGCGGCGCAACTCGTTGAGATCCATGTTCGGCGACACGACGAACGGGTCGGCGTTCATCACGTCGCGCACCACCGTCTCGGCGATCGGACCGGTCGGCCCCGACCGGTGCTCGAGGTGGCGGCGCGCGAGCACGCGCAGGATCTCCCTGAAAGTGAGCATCCCCGCGAGCCGTCCGCGATCCATGACGACCAGCGAGCCGATGTCGTGATCGGCCATCGTGATCACGCAGTCGGACAGCATCATTTCCGGGTTGACCGTGAACAGCGTGCTGCCCTTCACCCGAAGCACTTCGCTGACCTGCATCTCGCCTCCCGCGCATCCGTCACCCGCCCCGGCGGCCGGGGTGTCCGCATCGATGCTATCCCAACGCCGCGGCGCCGGACAAGGGCACTGCAGAGCACTGCGGGGCGCAGTTCGACCCGCGCCGCGCGAACGGCGCCGCCCGGTCAGCCCCGTTCGGCCAGACGGGCAATGTGTTCGGCCAGCGCGTCCTCGGTGTACGGCTTCGTGAGGAAGACGTCGACGCCGGCATCGAGCGCCATCTGCCGGTGCTTCGCGGACGAGCGCGAGGTGATCATGATGACCGGGACGCCGCGGGTCTGCGGCTGCTCGCGCAGCGCGCGCACCAGTTCCACGCCATTCATCCGCGGCATTTCGAGGTCGACCAGCACCAACGCCGGCACGCGCCGCGCCACGCGTTCGAGCGCCTCGATGCCGTCTCCGGCGCTGTCGGCCTGATAGCCGAGGTCGCGGACGAAGTTTTCCATCGTGCGCCGCACGCTCACCGAGTCGTCGACCACCAGGCACACGGGCAGCGCGCGCCGCGCGGCATCCAGCGCCGGCGCCGCCCGTCCGTGCTCGCGCGCCGCCAGCAGCGACGGCAGGTCGACCACCGGCGCGACGGCGCCGTCGCCGAGCACGGTAGCCCCCTCGATGCCCGGGATCGGCGGCACGCACGACGCCAGCGGCCGCACGACGACGTGGCGCGTCTGCCCGGGTTCGGCCACCAGCACGGCGACACGCTCGCCGCCGGACCGTCGCACCTGCAGTACGGCGGGCACCGCCTGCTGCACGCCGGGCGGCGGCGCGAACGCATCCTCGGGCAACCCCAGCAGGTCTTCGAGCCGCAGCAGCGGCATCCACCCGGCGGTGCCGTGAAAGCGCCGCACCCCGTCGATCTCGTCGATGGCGCCGTCGGCGCAGAGCACCTGTTCGATCTCGCGCACCGCCAGTGCCAGCACGTGCGAAGTCGAGCGCACGACGATGACCGGCAACGCAGCCATGCGCACCGGCACGCGCAGGCGCACGCGCATGCCCTCTCCGGCCACCGAGACAAGTTCGACGCTGCCGCGCTGTTCGCGCACCGCCTGGTTCACCACGTCCAGGCCGATGCCGCGCCCCGAGAGCTGCGTCGCACGGCTGCGTGTGGAAAAGCCCGGCGCCAACACGAAGCGCGCGAGCGTCGCATCGTCGCAGTGCGCGTCGGCATCGAGCAGGCCGAGCGCGATCGCCCGGTTGCGCACCGCGCGCAGGTCGAGCCCGCGCCCGTCGTCGCTGCAGTCGATCACCAGGTCGGTGCCCTCGCGTGCCACCGCGAGCACGATGCGTCCCTCGGGCGGCTTGCCCAGCGCCCGCCGCTGCGCCGGCGGCTCGATTCCGTGATCGATGGCGTTGCGCAACAGGTGCGCCACCGGCTCCACCAGCGCCTGCAGCAACGGCGTGTCGACCTCGGTGGACTCGCCATCGACCTGCAGGATCGCCTCGTGACCGGCCGCGCGCGCAGCCTGCCGCACCGTGCGCCGCCAGCGCGCCACCAGCGTGCCGACGCGCACGGTGCGCGTGCGCAGTGCCGCCTCACGAAGCTCGACCTGTACGCGCTCGAGTTGCGACAGCGAATCGCGCAGCGCTGCCACGTTGCCGCCGAGCGTCTGTTCGACCAGGCGTCCGTCGGAGCCGGATTCTGCGATACGGCGCGACACCATGTGCAGATCGTCGTATTCGTCGAGTTCCAGCGCGTCGAAGTCCTCGCGATCGCGGCGCTCGCCCAGCGCGCTGCCACGCACGTCGACCAGCCGCTCGAGTTCACCGGCGAGGTCCTGCAACTGGTCGGTACCCATCCGCAGGGTGGCACGCATGCGATCGACTTCGAGCGCCTGCTCCTGTGCCTGCGAGAGCAGGATCGCTGCCTCGTCGACGCTGGCCAGCAGGCGTTCGATCAGCGCTGCAGGCACCCGCAACCACTCGTCGGCGTCGGCGGATCCGGACGGCCCGGGGAGCGGTGCCTCTGCCTGGCCCGTCGCGTCGGCGGTTGCGTCGGCGGTTGCGTCGGCACCCGTAGCGGCCATCCGTTCCGCGATTGGATCGTTGGTCGCTTTGGCAGCCGGTTCGACCGATTCGCCCGGTGCGTCCCCCGCCTGCCAGGCACCGGGCTGCTGCAGCAGCCGGTGGGTCCAGTCGCGCACCGACCGGAGCACGTCGAGCGCATGCTGCGGTGGCGGGCCGATGCCCGCCACCGACTCGCTCATCTCGGACACGCAATCGGCGGCCTCGGCAAGCGTGGCGGCCAGGTCCGGCGCGAGCGCACCGTCGGCCGCCTCGAGCAACTGCAGCAGGTCTTCGAGCTGGTGCGTGAGCACCGCGATGCCGCGCACGCCCACGGTATTCGCGGAGCCCTTCAGGGTGTGCGCAATGCGCTGTGCCACCGCGATCGCATCGCCCGATCCGGCGGCAACGCGATCGATGCACGCCGAGAATTCGGCTGCCAGCGACGGCAGCTCGCGCAGCAGATTCTCGACGACGCTGCGATCGGCATCGCGCGGGATACCGAGCGACAGGTCGTCCTCGTCGATCGGCGCCTGAGTGGCGGCAACGCGCCGCGTGCCGACCGTGGCCAGCGAATCGAACCGTCGCTGCGCCGCCACCAGTGTGTGCGGCAACGCCGGCAGCGGCCAGGCAGCGTCGCCGAGCAGCGCAAGCGCCTCGTCAGCCGCCTGCGGCGATGGTGCACGGAACAGCCGCGCCCAGGCCGGACCGACCTGCGCGATCAACACCCGATGGCGCGCGACAAATCGTCGCGGCTCGCGCGCCAGAGCCAACAGGTTCGCCACGAGCGTTTCGAGCGCCGTCGTCACCGGCGCCAGTCCGATGTAGCCCACCGCATTGGCGAAGCGCTCGACGGCATCGGCACCCGCTTCCAGCGCATCGGTCAGCCGCGCCTCGTGCGTCACGTTGCCGGTGGCGGCCTCGCCCCCGGCGAGCGCTGCCGCGAACTCCTCGTCGAGTTGCTGCGCCGCTTCGGCAAGGATCTGCAGCTCGTCCACACCGACCTGCGTCGCAGCCGATTCCATCGCCGCGCACGTGGCGGTGGCGATCCGCTCGGCGTCCTGGCGCAGGCGGGTCGCGATCGGTGCGACCCGTTCGGGCGTCACCTGCTCTGCCAGGCCCGGCCAGTCGCGCAGTCGAGCGATCAGGTTGTCCGCTTCCGTCGCCGGCAGCTGGCCGCTGCAATAAGCGATCGCGTCGGACACCCAGCCCTCGGCCGATGCGAGTTCCAGTGCGGAATCCTCGGGGTGCGCCGCACCGAGCAAGTGGGCGCGCAGCAAGCCCGCCGCATCGACCAGACCGCTCAATCCCAGTTCGAATGCCGCACTGGCCAGGCGCTCGAGCGCCCCGGCCAGACCGGCGCGCCAGCCGCCGGTGCCCACCGGCGCACCGGCCTGAATACCGGCCGGTGGATGGCCGATCACCTCGGCGTCGGTCGCGTGGATCAACGGCTCGAGCAGGCCCACGGCCGCCGCATCCAGCGCATCGAGCCGGGCGTCGGCTTGCCTGGCGGCGACGACGGACGGCTCGTGCGCCGTCGAGACCGGGTTCGTCGCGTCGCTCGGGCTCACGGCTTCGGCGTCCGGAAGACGCTGACCTCTTCGACCAGCGAGCGCGCGTACTCGACCAGGCGGCGCGTCTCGATCGACTGCGCCCGCAACTGCCGGGTGGTCTCCGCACTGGCCTCGCGAATCACGTCGGCGCGCGCCTGCAGCGCCGAACTGGTGCGTGCCTGTTCCTCGGAGGTGGATGCAATCTCGCGCACGTTGGCCACCAGCGAGTCGGTCTCGTGCTGCGTGCGGCGCATCGCCTGGCCGGCGTCATCGGCCATGCGGCTGATCTGCACCACCTGCGCAATCGCCTCGTTCATCGCGCGCACCGTCTCGTGCGTGCCGGTCTGGATCGCATTGACCAGCCGCGAGATCCGCGTCGCCGATTCGCGGGCGGACTCTGACAGGCGCTTGACCTCGTCGGCCACCACCGCGAAACTGCGTCCCGCCTCGCCGGCGCTCGCCGCCTGCATCGACGCGTTGAGCGCGAGGATGCCGGTGCGCTCGGCGATCGCCTGGATGATCCCCACCACCTGCCCGATCTCCTGCGAGCGCTCGCCCAGTTGCTTGATGCGCTTGCCGGTTTCGCGGATCAGTTCGCGCGACTGTGCAATGCCCGTGAGCGTCGCCCCGACCACGCGCACGGCCTCGCCGGTTTCGACCGTGGCGCGCGCCGCCGACTCGTTGACGTCGCGCGCGCGATCGGCCACCGTGACCAGCGCCAGCGCCGCCCGCGCCAGCTCGCTGGCCGCCATGCCGACCTCGCGTTGCTCGCGCGCCGCTGCCTGGATCGCCAGGTCCGACTGGCCGCGTACCGCGAAGGTGGCCTGCGCGACGTCGGCCGAAAGCGCCGCCACGTTGCGCAACACGCGCCCGGTTTCCTCGGTGAGCAGGTTCAGCGCATCGGCGATCGCGCCGGTGACGTTCTCGGTGACCGGCACCCGGATCGACAGGTCCTTGGTGGACGCAATCGTGCCCACCGCCTGCATGATCCCGATCACCGAGTCGTTGAGTTCGTCGCTCTCGCGGATCGTACGGTTGAGCGCCGCGACGCGATCGTCCAGCAGCCGGTCGAGCGCATCGGCGAGCCGCGCGAATTCGTCGCGGCCGCGCCAGCGCACGCGTGCCTCGAGATCGCCGTCGGCGAGCGCTTCGAGCGTGGCCTGGATGCGCTCGATCGGCGCGCTGGCCGCGCGGGCCAGGCGCCGGCCGTAGGCGAAGCCGCCGAGCGCGAGCAGCGCCGCCAGCGTCATCACCGCCGCCACGATGCCGATCGCCTGGGCCGGCGCCAGCGTCTCGCGCGCGATCAGCCAGGCGAGCACGGCGGCAATCGCGGCCACCGCCAGCGGCACCGCCGCCAGCACGGTGATGCCGCGGCGCAACTGCTGTGCGAACGATCGGCCGTCCATCGCTCAGCCCCGGAGCAGCGCCGCGAACAGGCGCTCGGGATCGATCTCGTAGAGCGCCTCGCCGGCATCGCGCGCGGGCCACGGCGCCTGCCCGGCGACGTCGATCGCCGAGGCGAACGCGCAGTCGGGCGGCGCACTGCGCACCGGATGCCACTGGCCGTCGACCAGCGGCCGTGGCGGTCCATCCACCAGCAGCGCCGCTGCCTGCGGCAGCCTGCCCATCACCAGCACATCGCGGCGTTCGATCGTGGCGACGCCGGCGCGCCGGGCCGACGCGTCGAGCACCACCAGCGGCTGGCCGCGCAACTGCATCAGGCCCGCGATGCGCGCCGGCGCGAGCGGCAACGGATGGATCGCGGCGCCGGCGACGAACTCCAGCGGCGTGCCCGCGGGCAGCGCCACGGCGACGCCGCCCAGGCGCGTGGCAAAACGCGTGGCGGGCAACGGCGCGGCACTCGCCTCGTCGAAGCGTCGCGAACTCATCGAACGGCGAACCTCAATGCGTCGAGCACCTGGGCGTCGCTGAACGGCTTGCCGATCAGCGCCTTGCCGCCCTGCATCCGCGCCCACACCTGGTCGGCACGCTGGCACTTGGTCGAGACGAACACCACCGGAATCGCGCGCGTGAGCGGATCGACCGCCAGTTTGCGGCATGCCTGGTAGCCGTCCATGCCCGGCATCACGATGTCCATGAAAATGATCGACGGCCGCTCGGCGCGCGCTTTCTCGAGCGCCTCGGCGGCGTCGCCGGCGGTGCTCACGCGCCAGCCGGCATCGGCGAGGATCGTCGTCATGCGCACGCGCGCGCTCGCCTGGTCGTCGACCACCAGTGCGGTGGGGGCCTGCCCGCCCGTCGGCGCCACCGCCGCGTGTCTGGCCGCGGTCATTGCCCACCCGATCGAGGTGCACGGCCTGCGGATGCCGCGTGGTCGCGAACCGATGCGCCCGCGTCCTGCGGCGCAGTCGCCTCCCCCGACGGATCGTGGCTCAGCCGGACGAGACTGCGCAGGTCGTCGATCGCCAGCGAGCGACGCAGGTGCCTGGCAACGGCCGCTTCCAGCTGGCGCAGCGGCACCGGCTTGACGAGGTAGCTGCTGCAACCGGCGAGCGCGCCGCGCGCCAGGTCGAACGGCGACGAACGACTGGTCAGGATGATCACCGGCAGTCCCCGGTAGGCACGCCGGATCTGCCGGGTGAGCCGGTAGCCGTCCATCTCGGGCATCACGACATCGACCAGCGCAAGATCGTAGTAGCGCTCGCCGAGCCGCTGCAACGCCTCGGCCGCGCCGGGCACCGCATCGCACTCGATGCGCATTCGCGTGAACGCCACGGACAACTGCTTGCGCACCGTGGGGCTGTCGTCGACCACCAGCACGCGGATCTGCGGCGCGGCCGACTCGGCATTCAGCGGAAACGCGACCAGATTGGAGATCGGGCGGCCTGCGGTCGACGGCGGCAGGGTTTCGGCCTCGGCCGGCCGACCGGTCGCTGCCGACCCCTGCGCCGCCGCGGGCGCCGCGGCCTGCCGCACGCTGTCGCCCGCGCGCGAAAGCCGCGCGGCTTCGCGCAGGAAGTCGCGTGTCTGCAGCCCGGCTGCGCGGTGATCGGTCGCCGGTAACGACGCTCGCACCGCTGCCTCGGGCAGTGCCTGCGAGGCGGCAGGCGACACCGTCGGCGACGCCGTCGGCGGCATCACGTCAGTGCCCGCCACCGGGCGACTGTCGGAGGCGGGCAGTTCCATCTCGACCACCCGGTTCAGGATCGGCAGCAACTGCAGCGTCAGCCGTTCGATCGAAAGCGCATGCCGGGCGCTGCCCGGAGCCCCGCGCGGCACCGCCGAGACGACGGGCACGTAGCGCTCCAGCGTGCGCAGCCAGCCGATCGCCTGCAGACCGTCGGGCACGGCCGGGTTGGCGATCAGGATGTCGAGCCGATCGGACACCAGCGCAGGCTCGAACACGAACTCGAAGCGGTTGTACTGGCTGTGCTTGAATACGATCTCGATGAGCCGCACGTCGCGCGGGTCGAGACCGGCCGCGGCCACGCGGTAGACCGGTCTGCTTGGCATGGCTGTGGCGTCAGGGTCGTTCGTCGACCTGCATTGTCGCTTGAGACGCGCCCGAACCCAAGCCGGCGGCCAGCGGCTGTCCCGCACGGGCCACGCACCGGCCGACGACCGGCGCCGGCCCACGCGCCGGCGGCGTGTCGCGATACCGGCGTTGCCGAACCCGTTCGATCGCGTAAGCTGTCGGCATGACCCGACGCGACTACTACGCCTTCGACACGCTGTCACTGCACGCCGGGGCCGTGCCCGACCGCGAAACCGGCGCGCGCGCGACACCGATCTACCTGTCGAGCGCATTCGTCTTTCGCGATTCGGACCACGCGGCCTCGCTGTTCAACATGGAGCAGTCGGGGCATGTCTATTCGCGCATCAGCAACCCCACCGTGTCGGTGCTCGAAGAGCGCATCGCGGCGCTCGAGGCCGGCGTAGGCGCGATCGCCACCGCCAGCGGGCAGGCCGCGCTGCACCTGGCGGTGGCCACGCTGGCGGGTGCCGGCTCGCACGTCGTGGCCTCGCGCGCGCTGTACGGCGGCTCGCACAACCTGCTCGACTTCACGCTGCGCCGCTTCGGCATCCAGACCACTTTCGTCGATCCACGCGACCCCGACGCCTGGCGCGTCGCACTGCGCCCGGAAACCCGCCTGCTGCTCGGCGAGACGCTCGGCAACCCGGGGCTGGACGTGCTCGACATTGCGGTGGTGGCCGACATCGCGCACGCGCACCGCGTGCCGCTGCTGGTGGACTCCACCTTCACCACCCCGTATCTGATCCGCCCGGGCGAACTCGGCGCCGACCTGGTCTTCCACTCGGCGACCAAGTTCCTGTGCGGACACGGCACCGTCGTCGGCGGCCTGCTGGTGGACATCGGCCGCTTCGACTGGGATGCCTCGGGGCGCTTTCCCGAACTCACCGAGCCGTACGCAGGCTTCCACGGCATGGTGTTCAGCGAAGAGTCGACGGTGGCACCGTTCCTGCTGCGCGCACGCCGCGAGGGGCTGCGCGACTTCGGTGCCTGCCTGAGCCCGGTGAACGCGTTCGAGATCCTCCAGGGCATCGAGACGCTGCCACTGCGCATGGCGCGCCACGTGTCCAGCGCCGAGCGCATCGCGCACTTCCTCGCCGCACACCCGATGGTCGCGCGCGTGGCCTACCCCGCCCTGCCCGACCACCCCGACCATGCGCTCGCGCGCCGACTCATGCCGCGCGGCTGCGGCGCGGTGTTCAGTTTCGAACTGAAGGGCGATTGCTCGGCCGGACGCCGCTTCGTCGAGGCTCTGCGGCTGTTCTCGCACCTGGCCAACGTGGGCGACGCGCGCTCGCTCGTCATCCACCCGGCCTCGACCACGCATTTCCGGATGGACGCCCCGGCGCTCGCGGCCGCAGGCATCGGCGAAGGCACGCTGCGGCTGTCGATCGGGCTGGAAGACCCCGACGACCTGATCGCCGACCTCGAGGCCGCTTTCAAGGCCGCCGCGCGCCCCCCCAGGGTCTGAGACGGCCATGCTCGTCGACGTCAACGGCACTCCCGCCTGGACCTACACCGGCGGGCGCCCCTTCGATCCCGCACGCCCGGTGGTGGTCTTCATTCACGGCGCCCAGCACGACCACAGCGTCTGGATCCTGCAGTCGCGCTACCTCGCGCACCACGGCCATTCGGTGCTGGCGCCCGACCTGCCGGGGCACGGTCGCAGCATGGGCCCGGTGCTCGACTCGATCGAGACCATCGCCCGGTGGCTGCTCGCGCTGCTCGATGCGATGGGCGTGGCGCGCGCCGCGCTCGTCGGCCACAGCATGGGCGCGCTGGTCGCCCTCGAAGCCGCCGCACGCGCACCCGCGCGGGTCGACCGCATTGCGCTGGTGGGTGCTGCGTATCCGATGAAGGTCTCCGACGTGCTGCTCGCGGCTGCGCGCAGCGACGAGCCCCGGGCGCTCGACCTGATCAACTTCTGGTCGCACTCGACGATCAACCCGCGGCCCGGCTGGCCCGCGCCCGGCTTCTCGATGTTCGTGCAGAACCGCCGCGTGATGGAACGGCAGCGCCCCGGTGTGTTGCTCAACGACTTCAACGCCTGCAACGAATACGCCGGCGGCTTCGCCGCAGCCGACGCGCTCGCCTGCCCGGCGCTTTTCGTGCTCGGCCAGCGCGACGCGATGGCCGCGCCGCGCCAGGCGCGCGAACTGATCGATCGCTGCCGCGCGAGCGCCACGGCTGCGGGCCTGCCCGCGCCGCGACGGGTCGAGATCGAGGCCTGCGGGCACGCCATCATGGCCGAGCGTCCCGACGCGCTGCTGGCGGCGCTGCGCGATTTCCTCGTCGCGCCCGTCCGCGCCTGAGCCGCTTCAGCAGGCCACCAACGGCTGGTCCAGGAATGCGGCCGCGAACGGCGCGGACGCGACGGGTGCCGCACCCCCTTGCTGCCAGATGTTCTCGAACAGTGCGCGCGGCGTCATCGTCCGCGGGTCGTCGGCCCAGGTCCAGCGTTCGGCCCAGATCGAATCCGCGTCGGGACGTGCCGCCGCCCAGCGCCGCGCCAGCCGTAATGCGAAGCGCGCGCGTCGCGACGCCACCGCCTCCGTCGTTGCGGCGAGGCCGCCAATCGAGACGAAACGCGTGACGTAGCCCAGTTGCGCCAGCAGCAGTGCCGCCTGTCCGGCACGCTCCGGATCGTGGTCGAGCAGCGGCGCAACGCGTTGCGCGGACATGGCGCCGTGACGATCGCCGCCCAGCACGCCGCGCATCGTCCGCAGCACGCCGTGAGCGTCCTCGAAGCGCTCGGCCGGACTGCGCGACAGGTGTGGCTCGCCCGGCTGGCCCCAGAAGCGCAGGTTGGCCGCCAGCAGCGCCCCGACCAGCAGCGCCATCCATCCCAGCGACAGCCACAACAGGAACACCGGCAGCGCCGAAAACGCGCCGTAGACCACCGTATAGGTGGGCAGCCGGGCCACGTACCAGCCGAGCAGGCCGCGCAGCAGTTCGAACAGCAGCGCGCCCAGCAGGGCACCGGCGAAGCCCTCGCGCCAGCGCACCAGCGCACTGGGCAGCAACCGATAGACGAGCGTCAGGCCGCCGACCGTAGTGATCCACGGCAGCACCACGAACCAGGCGCCACGCACTTCGCGCAGTTCGGCGCCGCGCAGCCAGGCGCTGGCCACCATGCCATATCCGGCCAGATAGGCGCCCAGCAGCAAAGGCCCGAGCGTGAGCAGCATCCAGTAGAGCGTCAGCCGGTTGGCCAGCGGGCGCGGCCGATCCGCCCCCCAGATGCGGTTCAGGGTGCGCTCCACCGTCACCAGCGCCGCGAAGGCGGTCAGCAGGAACGCCATGGTGCCGAACACCGACAGTTCGCTCGCCTTGGCCGCGAACTGGTTCAGGTAGCCGATCACGGTGTCGCTGATGGTCGGCGGAAACAGGTTCGATACGAGGAACTTCTGTAACGCCTGGCGCAGCTGGCCGAACGCCGGCAAGGCGGTGGTGACCGCGAAGACGATCGAGAACATCGGCACGATCGCCAGCAGCGAGAGAAAGGCAAGGCTGGCGGCGGTCTGCGGCAGCCGCAGCTGGCGCGCCTGGCGTGTCATGGCACGCACCAGGCGCAACAGCGACCGTCCCGGCGGGCGCCCCGGCGAACCTGCGACGGCATCGCCATCCGGGCGAGGATCCGGAATCATCGTCGGGAGATTTCCATCATCGCCAACCACGTCGCTCACCACCCTGTGCCGGCTCGTCGTCGGCGCCTTCGTCGCGCTGACGCGCTCGGCCTCGCATGGGAGCTCGGGCTGGCACCGCTGCGCCCGGGCGGATCCGCATTGTCGCTGAAGGTGCTGCCGCTCGCCGCCGCGCTGCCCGCGCTCGCGCACGGCCGGGTTCGCGCCTACCCATGGTGCTCGATGCTGGTGCTCGCGTATCTCGCCGAGGGTCTGGTGCGCGCCACCCCGGATCGCGGGCCCGGCGTGCCGCTGGCGCTCCCCGAAACCGTGCTCGCGGCGTTCGCGTTCACTGCAATTCTGCTGTACGTGCGCGCCGCCCGCCGCCGGCTGCGCGCATCGCCTGCAGGGCCCGGTCGAGCGTGCGCGGCCCCTCCGCTGCCAGCAGCGCCGGGGCACTCAGGGCACGCCGCCAGCCGCGCGCCCCGGGCAACCCGTTGAACAGGCCGAGCATCGGACGCAGCACCGCGCGCGCCGGCTCGCCCGCGGCCACCTCGCGCAACAGATAGCGTCGCATCGCTTCGACCACTTCGTCGCGGTTCGCGTGCGGCGCCGCCTCCCCGAAATAGCGTCCGTCCACCTCGGCAAGGATCCACGGATTCTCGCAGGCCTCGCGGCCCATCATTACGCCGTCGAGCCGCGCCAGATGCGCAAGCGCCGCGTCGTGGTCGCGCAAGCCCCCGTTGAGCACGATCGTCAGCGCCGGGAAATCGCGCTTCAGGTCCACCACCGTCCCGTAGCGCAGCGGCGGCACGGTGCGGTTCTCGCGCGGGCTCAGCCCCGCGAGCCAGGCATTGCGCGCGTGCACGACGAACACTTCGCAGCCCGCCTGCGCCACCGTCCCGACGAAGTCGCGCACGAAGCCGTAGTCTTCCACCCGGTCCAGGCCGATGCGGTGCTTCACCGTCACCGGGATCGAGACGGCATCACGCATCGCGCGCACACATTCGGCCACCAGCGCCGGCTCGGCCATCAGGCAGGCACCGAATGCACCGCGCTGCACCCGCTCGCTCGGGCAGCCACAGTTCAGATTGACCTCGTCGTAGCCCGCGCGCTCGCCGAAGCGCGCCGCCTGCGCCAGTGCGCGCGGCTCGCTGCCGCCGAGTTGCAGCACCACCGGATGCTGCGTCTCGTCGAACCGCAGCAGCCTCTCGCGCGGTCCGTGCAGCAGCGCACCGGTGCTCACCATCTCGGTGTACAGGCGGGCGCGGCGGCTCAGTTGCCGATGGAAGTGGCGGCAATGCCGGTCGGTGAGATCGAGCATCGGCGCCACGCAGAAACGATGCGGGTTCATGGTGCACGGCGAAAGCAGCCGGATTATGCCCGGGCGTGACCCGGGTGCCCGGGCGTGACCCGGGCACCTGGGCAGGCGTTCAGCCTGGGCATCGCGACACCGCGCCCTCGAGTGCGCCGGCCCGGAGGGATCGCAACCGAATGAAAGCGATGGCTTCGGCCTCATGCAAGACGCAAACCGCAGCCATGGCCGTAGCCAGGGCGGGGACTTGCAACGCAGCCATGGGGTCGAAGACGCGCTTTCAGGTTGCGATTCCCCGGTTTCACTGGACTAGGCCATTTGGCCGACCTCCTGCGATCGAGGCTCTTGGCCACTTGACGCGCGCCCGCGGCAACCCTAAAACAGTCCTCCCGACGCGCTCGATCGAACGGAGAACCGCCATGGCAGTCTGCGTACTGATCATCGACGACCATCCCCTGATGCGCGACGCGGTGCGCATGACGATGGAGAGCGTCGCTCCGGGCAGCCGCATCGACCTGGCAGCCAGCTTCGCGGAGGCGCGCCGGTTGCTCGCCATGAACACCCCGTATGACTTCGCGTTGCTCGACCTGAATCTGCCCGACAGTACCGGCTTCGAGGCGCTGAAGGCACTGCGCGCGCAGTACCCCCGGTTGCCCACCGTGGTCCTTTCGGCCGAGGTCGACCGCGAGACGATCCTGCGCTGCCTCGATCTCGGCGCCGCCGGCTACATTCCGAAGACCTATCACGCCGACGTGATCACGCACGCCTTGCGCCTGATCGCCTCGGGTCACGTCTACGTGCCGCGCGAGGCGATCGACCCGCGTCGCGAAGCCAGCGAGCCGATCCGGCTGAGGGCTGTCGGTGGCGATCCGCACCGTCTCGGACTCACCGATCGACAGTGCGACGTGCTGCGCCTGATCCTGCGCGGGCTGCCCAACAAGCTCATCTGCCGCCAGCTCGACCTCGCCGAAGGTACGGTGAAAGTCCACGTGAGTGCCGTGCTGCGCGCACTGGGCGTGCGCAACCGCACGCAGGCCGTCATCGCCGCGAGCCGTCTCGGACTGCGGATGAGCGACTGACTCTCCGTGCGGTCCGGAATCGTGGCAGACTGCCGATCGGGTATGGGTTGGCGCGATGACGACGCCACGACCATCGACCACTGTCATGAACGAATCCATTCACACCGTCTGCCCGCACTGCGGCAAGACCAACCGCCTGCCGGCTGCGCGTGCCGGCCAGCACCCCGACTGCGGCGCCTGCGGCCAGCCGCTGTTCCCGGGAAAACCGGTCGAAGTCGGCGACGCGCGTTTCGACGACTATCTGCGCCGCACCGACCTTCCGGTCGTCGTCGATTTCTGGGCCGCCTGGTGTGGCCCGTGCCGCACCATGGCGCCGCAGTTCGAGCAGGCCGCGCAGCGGCTGGCCGGACGCGTGCAGTTCGTCAAGGTCGACACCGATGCCAATCCGGGGCTGAGCCAGCGCTTCGCGATCCGCAGCATCCCGACGATCGCACTGTTCCGGGGCGGCCGCGAGGTGCGCCGCAGTGCCGGCGCCATGAGTGCGGCGCAGATCGAGGCCTGGATCGACGCCCGCTGAAGGCACGATGCATTCCGGCACATCCGACAGAACCTCCACCACCGACGACGAGCGCGTCACGCAGGTCGTCGTCCTGCCGCCACCGGAAGACCTGATCCGCTTTTTCCCGATCCAGGGAACGCGCGTCGAGCGCCTCGTCGCCGACGCGCGTGCCGCGGTGCGGCGCATCGTGCGCGGTGACGACGAGCGCCTGCTGGTGGTGATCGGCCCATGCTCGATCCACGACCCGCGCGCGGCGCTCGACTACGCGCAGCGGCTGGCCGAGCAGCGCCGGCGCTTCCGCGACACGCTCGAGATCGTGATGCGCGTGTACTTCGAGAAACCGCGCACCACGGTCGGCTGGAAGGGGCTGATCAACGACCCCTGGCTCGACGAGAGCTGCCGCATCAACGAGGGCCTGCGCATCGCGCGCTCGCTGCTGATCGACATCGCACAGCTCGGCGTACCCGCCGGCAGCGAGCTGCTCGACACCACGTCGCCACAATATCTGGCCGACCTCCTCGCATGGGGCGCGATCGGCGCGCGCACCACCGAGAGCCAGGTGCACCGCGAGCTGGCCTCCGGCACCTCGTCGCCGATCGGCTTCAAGAACGGCACCGACGGCAACGTGCGCGTGGCCATCGATGCGATCGTCGCCGCAGGCAGCCCGCACAATTTCCTCGGCATCCACAAGAACGGCCACGTCGCGATGATTCGCACCGCGGGCAATCCCGACTGCCACCTGATCCTGCGCGGCGGCCGCACGCCGAACTACGACCGCGCGAGCGTGGCCGCGGCCTGCACGGCGCTCGCGCAAGGCAACTGCCGCCCCTCCGTCATGATCGACTGCTCGCATGCCAACAGCGCGAAGCAGCCGCAACGCCAGGTCGAAGTCGTCGCCGACATCGCCGGGCAGGTCTGCGGCGGCAACGCCAGCATCATGGGTGTGATGATCGAAAGCCACCTGGTCGCGGGCCGGCAGGCGTTCACCCCCGGCAGCGACGATCCGGCCGCGCTTGTCTACGGCCAGAGCATCACCGACGGCTGTCTCGGCTGGGACGACTCGGTGCACATGCTCGAAACGCTCGACCGGGCTGTCGCGGAGCGGCGCGACCGGATGTCAGCCGCCGGCCTGCGCAGCTGCCGCTGACTCGACCCAAAGCCGCCCCGCTTCGAGCGTCAGCCGCCAGCGCGCGAGCCACGCCTGGACCGACGTATCGGCGACGCCCAGTCGCTGCTCGCTGGCCCGCTGCCATGAGCGAGTTGCGCCTCGCGCAGCCGCAGTCCGGCATCGGTCGCAACCCGGCGCGCGCACCTCGGCGCGCACCAGCGCCGTCTGGGTCGCCGCGCCGACGCTTTGCCCGATCACGCACACCCGACCCTGCACCGACGTCGCATTGCGCCTGGCGGGCGTCGTCAGGCTGGCCATCGAAGCACGCCAGGTCCGGAAGCCCACTGGCCGAAATGGGAATCGCTTAAGATATATCGTGTATCTTTCTTTTATCCGTTCCGGACCCGTGACGTCGTGCGCAGGCCTCGCGGAGATCCGGCCCGCTGTGTACGACCAGCGTCCCAGCTCACGGAGGCTCGCATGGACATGGCAGTCAACCCTCCTCCCGTCGTGCCGCGGCACGAACCCGGCACGCGGGTACCGGTCTACCAGTTACTCGCCGAAGACATCGCGCGCCTGGGCGCGCCGGTCTTCGGCCTGATGAGCGACGACACGATGTTGCTGGCGGCGTCGCTCGACGCCCTCGGTTGCGGCTTTCACGGCGCGCGTCACGAAAACAGCGCCGTCGCGATGGCCGAGGGTTACGCGTCGGCCAGCGGAGAACTGGGTATCGCGCTCATCGGACGCGGACCCGCGGCCGCCAATGCGCTGCACGGCGCGGTCTACGCCAGCCGTACCGGCTCGAAAGTGCTCGTCGTCTTCGGCGAGCGCGCCATGCTCGGCAACGACCCGAACCTGCCGGGCCCCGACGGCAAGGCGTTCGATGCCGCCGCAGTCCTGCGCGCGGCCGGATTGCCGACTTTCGTGGCGCGCACACCCGGGACGGCACGCGCCGTGCTCGCCCAAGCCGTCCAGGCAGCGCAGCGCGGTACGGCCGCGGCCCTGTTGCTGCCGCTGGACGTCCAGCGCGCCACCATCGATCCCCGAAGCGCGCCCGAACCACCCGTCCGGACACACGAAACACATCGCCCGGCGGCGCCGCGCGCGCAGGCCATCGCCGCTGCGGCCGCAGTGCTGTCGCGAAGTCGCAAGCCGCTCTTCGTGGCCGGACTGGGTGCGCACCAGGCCGGCGCGCGCGAAGCCATCGAAACGCTGGCCCACCGCACCGGCGGCCTGCTGGCCACCACGCTCAAGGCCAAGGACATGTTCCACGACAATCCGTGGAACCTCGGGATCATCGGCTCGTTCTCGCATTCGGCAGCCCGTCCCCTGATCGACCAGGCCGACTGCCTCGTAGTGTTCGGCGCCAGCTTCAACCAGCGCACCACCAGCGGCGGCGAAGCGCTGCCGCACGACGCTGCGGTGATCCACGTCGATCTCGTGCGCAGCCACATCGGGCGCTGGGGGCCGGCCGATCTCGCCGTCGTCGGCGACGCGCGCGTGGTCGCGCAGCAACTGGCGGGCGCAGTGATCGAGCGCGCCGCGGCCGACAAACCCTTCCACGCCGATGCCATCCGGCACAGACTCGCGAGCTTCGACCGGGCGAACGAGTTCCGCCCGGAACACACGGCGCGCACGGTCGACCCGCGCGCGCTCGCCCTCGAACTCGACCAGATGCTGCCGCCCGACCGCAACCTGGTCTACGACTCGGGCAATTTCCTGCAGATCCTGCCATACCTGCGAACGCGCGGTCCCAGGCACATCAAGCACACGAGCGACTTCTTCTCGGTCGGCATGGGATTCGGCACCGCACTGGGTTTCGCCCGGGCACGCCCGGGCGAAACCACCGTCCTGTTCATCGGCGATGGCGGCTTCGCGATGACGCTGAACGAACTCGACACCGCGGCGCGCGAAGGCATTCCCCTGGTCGTCGTCGTGATGAACGACTGCGCCTACGGTGCCGAGCGGCACTATCTCGAACTCGAGCACATGCCGATCGCCCGCTCGGTCTTTCCCGACGTCGACTACGCGCCGGTCGCCGAAGCCTTCGGCTTCGGCGCCGCCACCATCCGCTCCCTCGGGGACCTGCGCCACGCCTCGCCGCTGCTGCAGGCACCCGACGGACCGGTGCTGCTCGACTGCAAGATCAACGCCGCGATCGCCGCGCCCTTCACTGCGGAGATGGCCGCGCACTGATCTCACGACGGCGCGCCCCCGCGCAACCGCAGCGCTTCGCGGCCCAGCCACAGCGTTGCGACGATCATCGCCGCCCCGCCGATGAACACCAGCACTGGCGGCACGCCGAAGAGCAGGTGCAGGAAGATCCCGATCGGCATCAGCAGGCCCGCCAGCGCGAGCCACGAGATCCCGCGCGCCCGCGACGCGGGGATGGGCAATGCAAGGAGTGCCAGGCCCACCGCCACGTTGATCAGGCCGAAGAGTCCGCCGTGCGCGTGCGCCATGCGGCTCTCGAAGTGGGTGCCGCTCGCGTACTGCGCGATCCACTGTTCGCGCTGCGGCGCGATGTCGTGCATGTAGCCGAGGAACAGGCCCGCGGCCATGAACAGGCCGAGGAAGACGAAACCCCAGCCGACGTTCTTTCTGCCTTCCATGGTCACCTCCAGGAAAAGGTACACGCATGCTAATCCGTGGCGACCGGAACGGCTGCAGCCTGCAGCCTGCGCCTGCGCCTGCACGCCCGTCGGTCTCCCGAAGATTGCCGCTCGTCGACGATCCGGCGGCTTTCGCAAGGCACCGCGACATTTGCTCGGGCAGCGCAGCGCCGCACGGCCTATCGTCGGCATGCCTGCCATCCCCGCAGGACGGACGAAGACATCATGAGCGACGAACAGATCGAGACCCTGCTCAACGACGCCGAGGCCGGTGACGACGATGCACAGGCACTGATCGACGCCTGGATCGCCGATGCACTCGCATCGCCTCCCGGGCCTGCACCGCTCGTCGCGGTGCCCCGCACCGGCATCGTCGTCGGCCAGATCGAGCGCTTCTGAGCGAAACGATGAACGCCTGCCCTGTCACCCGCCCGGAAAGGCGAGTGGCGTCCCGTAGGGGATTCGAACCCCTGTTACAACCGTGAAAGGGTCGTGTCCTGGGCCTCTAGACGAACGGGACTCGTCATTGCTCTCGTTTGTTCTTGTTCGTCGTCTTTGGTGGAGGTAAGCGGGATCGAACCGCTGACCTCTTGCATGCCATGCAAGCGCTCTCCCAGCTGAGCTATACCCCCGAAGAACCGGGGATTCTAATTCACGAACAACGGTGCGCGCAAGTCGCCGGACGCGCGTGCTAGACTCGATCGCAGCCGTGGTGGCCGCGCCAGTGGCGCGCACGCCGGCACTGCGATTGCGCATCTGTTCCGGCGGAATCCGGCGCGCGACCGTCACTTCACCCTCACCCCGGAACACTCCGATGACCGCCAGGATCCTCGACGGCGCGGCGCTCGCCAGGTCCATTCGCGCCGGGATGGCGCAACGTGCCGCCGCGCTCGCCGAGCGCGGCCGCCCCGCGGGGCTCGCGGTCATCCTGGTGGGCGAAGATCCCGCTTCGTCGGTCTACGTGCGCAACAAGGTCAAGGACTGCGAGGAGTCGGGCATCCGCTCCACGCTCGACCGCATGCCGGCCGACACCACGCAGGCGACGCTGCTCGCGCGCATCGCCGCGCTCAACACCGACCCGGCCATCCACGGCATCCTGGTGCAGCTGCCGCTGCCGCCGCAGATCGACGCGCACGCGGTGATCGAGGCCATCTCGCCGGCCAAGGACGTCGACGGCTTTCACGTCGCGAGCGCGGGCGCACTGATGACCGGCCAGCCGGGCTTTCGCCCGTGCACGCCTTACGGGGTGATGAAGATGCTCGAGCACGCCGGCGCGGTGCTGAAAGGCGCCGAAGCGGTCGTCGTCGGCCGCAGCAACATCGTCGGCAAGCCCCAGGCGATGCTGCTCCTGCAGGCCGACGCCACCGTCACCATCTGTCACAGCAGGACCCGCGACCTGGCCGCGCACACGCGCCGCGCCGACGTGCTGGTGGCCGCCGTGGGCCGCGCGAAGATGATCACCGGCGAGATGGTCAAGCCGGGGGCGATCGTCATCGACGTTGGCATGAACCGCGACGCGGCGGGCAAGCTCTGCGGCGACGTCGACTTCGACAGCGCCCGCGAGGTCGCCGGCTGGATCACGCCGGTGCCCGGCGGCGTGGGTCCGATGACGCGCGCGATGTTGCTGGCGAATACGATCGAGGCGGCCGAGCGCGCCGCCGACTGAACTGGTGAACCGACTCCCGAAGATGCAAGACCACGCTCCCGATACCGCCGGTCGCGCCGCCAATCCGCTGCTCGACTTCTCCGGCCTGCCGCGTTTCGCCGAGTTCGACCCGGCACAGGTCACGCCCGCAGTCGAGACGCTGCTCGCCGAGGCGCGCGTGACACTCGCCACGGTCACCGATCCCGCCACGCCGACCACCTGGGACGCCTTCGTCACGCCGCTCGAGGACGCCACCGAGCGGCTGGGCCGGGCCTGGGGCATGGTCGGCCACCTGAACGGCGTAGCCGACACACCGCCGCTGCGCGAGGCCTACAACGCCAACCTGGCGCAGGTCACGCAGTTCTGGACCGAGCTGTCGCAGCACGAGGCGCTGTTCGCGAAGTACAGGGCGTTCGCCGCGTCGCCGCAGTACGCGCAGCTGCCGGCGGTGCGCAGGCGCATCGTCGACCACGCGCTGCGCGACTTCCGGCTGGGCGGCGCCGAGCTGAAGTCGCCCGCGCGCGAGCGCTTCGCCGAGCTGCAGGAACGGCAGGCCGCACTCGCGCAGAAGTTCTCCGAGAACGTGCTCGACGCGACCAACGCGTTCACGCTGCGGGTCACCGACGAAGCCGAACTCGCCGGCCTGCACGCCGACACGCTGGAGGCGGCGCGCGAAGCCGCGCAGAAGGACAACGAGGCGGGCTGGAAGTTCACGCTGCAGTTCCCGTCGTACCTGCCGGTGATGCAGTACGCGGCGCACCGGCCGCTGCGCGAACGCATGTACCGCGCCTACTGCACGCGCGCCTCGCGCAATGCGCTCGCCCCCGAAGGCGAGGCCGCGGTGGCGCTCGACAACGCACCGGTCATCGACGAACTGCTGGCATTGCGCCACGAGGAAGCCGGCCTGCTCGGCTACGCGAATTTCGCGCAGGTCTCGCTGGTGCCGAAGATGGCCGAATCGCCCGGGCAGGTGATCGCCTTCCTGCGCGACCTCGCGCGGCGCGCGCGCCCGTTCGCCGAGCGCGACATGGCCGAGCTGCGCCGCTTCGCGGCTGCCGAGCTGGCACTGCCCGACCTGCATGCCTGGGATCTCGCGTTCGCCAGCGAGCGGCTCAAGGAGGCGCGCTATGCGTTCTCCGACCAGGAGGTCAAGCAGTACTTCCAGCTGCCGCGCGTGCTCGACGGCCTCTTCGGGCTCATCGAGCGACTGTACTCCGTGCACATCCTGCCCGACGAGGCGCCCGTCTGGCACCCCGACGTGCGTTTTCACCGCGTCGAGCGCGACGGCCGGCTCATCGGGCAGTTCTACACCGATCTGTACGCACGCACCTCGAAGCGCCCGGGCGCATGGATGGACGACGCGCGCTCGCGCAGGCGCCGCCACGGCTCGGTGCAGACGCCGGTGGCGTACCTGGTCTGCAACTTCCAGCCGCCGGTGGGCACGCGCCCGGCGCTGCTCACGCACGACGACGTGACCACGCTGTTCCACGAGTCGGGCCACGGTCTGCATCACCTGCTCACGCGGGTCGACGACCTCGCGGTGTCGGGCATCTCCGGCGTCGAGTGGGACGCGGTCGAACTCCCCAGCCAGTTCATGGAGAACTTCTGCTGGGAGTGGGAAATCGTGGCCTCGATGAGCGCGCACGTCGACACCGGCAACCCGCTGCCGCGCGAGCTCTTCGACCGGATGCTCGCCGCGAAGAACTTCCAGAGCGGCATGGCCACGCTGCGCCAGATCGAATTCGCGTTGTTCGACATGCGGCTGCACTCGGAATTCACGCCCGGCGGCGCGCACGGCGTGCAGGACCTCCTCGATGACGTGCGCCGCGAAGTTGCGGTGGTCGTCCCGCCCGCCTGGAATCGCTTCCAGAACAGCTTCTCGCACATCTTCGCCGGCGGCTACTCGGCCGGCTACTACAGCTACAAGTGGGCCGAAGTGCTGTCGGCCGACGCTTACGCCGCGTTCGAGGAAGCGATGGCCCAACCCGACGCGCCGGCGCGCGTAGCCGAAACCGGGCGACGCTTCCGCGACGAGATCCTGTCGGTCGGCGGCAGCCGACCGGCCATCGACTCGTTCCGCGCGTTCAGAGGTCGGGACCCGGAACTCGATGCCCTGCTTCGCCATAATGGAATGGTCGAGGTCTCCGGCGCGGAGCCGTCCAATGCCTAGCCGCCTGCCTGCCACCGCCCTCCCGATTCGCCTGTCGGCCGCGCTCGCTGTCATCGGGCTCGCCGCAGTCTTCGCCGCGCCCGCGGCGCACGCACAGTACAAGTGGATCGACGCCAACGGCCGCGTGAACTACGGCGATCGCCCGCCGCCCTCCGACAGCCGGCAGACGATGCGCATGCCCCAGGGGACGCCTTCGTCGGGAGCACCGGCCGCCGGCGACCAGCCGCTGCCCTATGCGCTGCGCTCGGCCACGACCCGCTATCCGGTGGTGATCTACACCGCTGCCGATTGCGCGCCCTGCGACCTGGGGCGCGACCACCTCACGCAGCGCGGCGTGCCGTTCACCGAGAAGCTGGTGCAGACTGCCGCCGACGTGCGCGCGTTCAACACGCTGCATCCCGGTACCGGCCAATTCCCCGTGCTCGCCGTCGGCACCGACCGGATGACCGGCTTCGAGGCTGCGCAGTGGAACCGGATGCTCGATGCTGCCGCCTATCCGCGCTCGTCGATGCTGCCACCCACCTACGTCGCGCGCACCCTCGAGCCGATGAGCCCGCCCGAACCGGTCGCCCGGGCCGGCGGTGAAGCCACCCGCGCGCAAGCGCCGCAATCGGCCGCCAACGCCGGCGGCGTACCGATTCCTGCGCAGCAGCAGTTCGTCAACCCGATCCGCTTCTGACGCAGCCTGCCGGTTGCGCGATCGCCCCCGCCACGCTGCGGGGACGATCGCCGTGTGAACGACCATCAGCGCATTTTCGAGAGCCAGTGCTCCATCAGCTTGCCGGCCGCCTCGCGGCCGCCAAGCCCGAACGCGAGCGCCACCGCGATCGCCACCGCACCCAGCGTCAGGCCGAAGGCCAGATTGACGATCAGCTCCGACACCCCCATCGAGCGCAGGCCCATCGCCAGCACCAGTCCGATGACGAGCACGCGCACCAGCCCGCCGAGCCACGCCGCGTCGCGATGCTCGCTGCGCCCCACCGCAGAGCCGATCAGGTTCGCCAGCCACAGACCGGCCAGCAGGATCATGGTGCCGAGCAGCACATCGCCGCCGAACACGATGAAGCTGCCGACCAGTTCGCTCATCTGCACGACCTGCAGCCGGATGGCCGCCTGGGCCACCGCGAACAGCATCGCGAAGAACACCAGCAGCCGCCCCACCAGGCGCGACAACGTCAGCGCGCCGAGCACCGGTCCGAGCCCGAGCCGATCACCGAGCCGGTCGACGCCGGCGGCCGCGAGCAGGCGCGAGACCAGTCCGGCCACGAAGCAGGCCACGTACCAGGTCACACCCAGGATCAGCGCCGCAGCGAGCAGATCGGGCAACGCCGCCACGAACTGACTGAGCAGCAGCCGCGCCGGGCCGGCGATCGATTCGGCCTGTAGCGCATCGAGTGCCGAGATCAGCGCCGGCACGAAGATGGCGAAGAATGCCAGCATGCCCACGAGCCCCGGCAGGTCGGCGTGCTCGCCCAGGCCCGCGCGCGATGCCAGACGATCGGCGCGCACCGCCAGCAGCAGGTGCCTGACGATGCCCTCGGCAATCCTTGCCACGAAGTAACCGACCACGGCCACCAGCGCCGCGCGCACCAGCCCCGGCAAGGCGCCGAGCAGCCCGTCGAAGAGTTCGCGCAACGGATCGAGCATTCCTTGCAGGCCGAGTGCTCCGAGGATCATCGGCAGGAACAGCAGCAACACCACCCAGTAGCCGACGTTGCCGATGCTGTCGCTGATCGGCGCCATGCCGGCCTCGGCGCTCAGGCGCTCGTCGATCGTGGTGCGATCGAGCAGCTTCGTCAGCCCGTTGCGCACCACCGCCGCCAGCAGCCATCCGATCAGCGCGAGCGCCAGCGCCGCGAGCATGCGCGGCAGCGCGGCGGCGATCACCGCGATCATCTCCATGAACGGCGCCGACAGCGTCTGCGGATCGAGCACGCGGGAAGCCGCGGCGAGCACCATCAGCAGGACGAGCCAGAACACCAGCCGTGAAACGACGATATCGACACTGACGCGCCCGCCCGATGGCGAGGCGAACCGGCGGTTCGCCTGTGCCAGCGACAGCACGCGGCGCACCAGCGCCGCGGCCACCAGCGCCACGATCCATCCGAGCAGCAGCAACGCCACCGCGCCGACGATCGACGGCAGCTGCGCGCCCAGCGCGCCGCGCATCGCTTCCAGAAACCCCGTGTCCGGCATCTTCGTTCTCCAGGCGCCGCGCGCGCCACCGTGCCGCAGCGCCGATTCACGCCGCGATCGTTCCGGATCGTAGCGTGATCCGGACCCGGGATGCGCGAAGCGGTTATCCTCGGGGCGACGCGCCTGCCTGCCCAAGCCATGCAAATCGCCACCTGGAACGTCAACTCGCTGAGGGTGCGCCTGCCGCACGTCATCGACTGGCTGCGCGCCAATCCGGTCGACATCCTGTGCCTGCAGGAGACCAAGCTGCGCGACGAGCATTTTCCGCACGCAGCACTCGCCGCGCTCGGTTACGAATCCGCGTTCGCCGGCCAGCCCACCTACAACGGCGTCGCGATTCTCGCGCGGCGCGACACGGTCGGCGTGCCATCGTCGGTGAGCGTGGGCAATCCGCTGTTCCCCGACGAGCAGAAGCGCCTGATCAGCGCCGACCTTGCGGGCCTGCGCGTGGTCAACGCATATTTCCCGAACGGCCAGGCGGTGGGCACCGACAAGTACGCCTACAAGCTGCGCTGGATCGACGCGCTCGTCGACTGGCTGGCGACACCGGCCACGCCGCCGGTGGTGCTGCTCGGCGACTTCAACATCGCCCCCGAAGACCGCGACGTGCACGACCCGAACGCGTGGGAGGGCCAGGTGCTGTGCTCGGCCCCCGAGCGCGAGCGCTTTGCGAACCTGATCGCACTGGGCTTCGTCGATGCGTTCCGGTTGTTCGAGCAGCCGCCGAAGGCCTACAGCTGGTGGGACTACCGGCAACTTGCGTTTCGCCGCAACGCCGGACTGCGCATCGACCACATCCTCGTGTCGCCGGCGCTCGCGCCGTCGGTGCGCGGCTGTCGCATCGACCGTAAGCCGCGCAAGCGCGAGCAGCCCTCCGACCACGCACCGGTGATCGCCGAGCTCATGCTCGCAGGCAACGAGGCCGGCGCCGTGCGCGGCTGAGCCTGGTCGTCGCGATCAGGGCCCCTCGTTCCGGCTCCCGCCAGCACCATCACCATCGGCGTCGGCGCCGGCATCGAGACCCAGCTCCTGGATCTTGCGGGTGATCGTGTTGCGTCCGATGCCCAGCCGCAGCGCCGCCTCGATGCGACGGCCACGGGTGTGCTGCAATGCCACGCGGAGCACCGTTGCCTCGAACTCGCGCGTAAGCCGGTGCATCAGTGCACCGTGCGCCGCCCCGGCCTGCGCGGCCAGTTGCACCGCGACCTCGCGCCCGAGCAGTTGCGACCAGCGCGGCGTGCCTTGCGTGCCGACCCCGCGTCGCAACACCTGCTCCGGCACGCCCGATGCGTCGCCGTGACCGGCCGGCGTGCCCGGGCGGGCGTCAGGCGCCGTGTCCGCGCCCGCGCCCGCAGCGGCCGACGTGGCGGACTCCGTCCCCGCACCGGCGGCCTCGCGGATTTCGGGCGGCAGATCCCGGGCGTCGATCAGCTGCGCCGGCGCCATGACCATGAGCCAGCGGCAGGTATTCTCGAGCTGGCGCACGTTGCCCGGCCAGCTGAATGCCTGCAGCACGCACAGCGCCCGCGCGCTCAGCCGCTTCGGCTCGCCGCCGAGCTCGCGCGCGCTCTTCTGCAGGAAGTGCCGCGCGAGCAACGCGATGTCCTCGCGGCGCTCGCGCAGTGGCGGCAGCCGCAGCCGGATGACGTTCAGTCGATGAAACAGGTCTTCGCGAAACAGCCCCTGGCGCACGCGCTCGTCCAGGTCCTGGTGCGTGGCGGCCACCACCCGCACGTTCGCGCGCATCGGCTCGTGGCCGCCGACACGGTAGAACTGCCCGTCCGAGAGCACGCGCAGCAGCCGCGTCTGCAACTCGGCCGGCATGTCGCCGATCTCGTCGAGGAACAGCGTGCCGCCCTCGGCCTGCTCGAAGCGGCCGCGGCGCGTCTGCTGGGCTCCGGTGAATGCGCCGCGCTCGTGGCCGAACAGCTCCGACTCGAGCAGATCGCGCGGAATCGCCGCGGTGTTCAGTGCGACGAACGCGCCGCCTGCGCGCGGGCTGTGCCGGTGCAGCGCGCGCGCCACCAGCTCCTTGCCGGTGCCCGACTCACCGGTGATCAGCACGGTGACCGCGGATTGCGACAGCCGGCCGATCGCGCGGAACACCTCCTGCATCGCCGGCGCCTGCCCGAGCATCTCGAGCCCGTCGCCGGCGTGCTCCTCGGCCGGCGCGTCGCGCGCACCCTCCTCGAGCGCGCGCCGGATCAGCTCGATCGCCGCGGGCAGATCGAACGGTTTGGGCAGATACTCGAAGGCGCCGCCCCGGAACGCCGACACCGCACTCTCCAGGTCGGCGAAGGCGGTCATGATGATCACCGGTGTGTCGGGTCGGCGCCGATGGAATTCCTGCAATAACTCGATGCCGCTGGCGCCCGGCATCCGGATGTCCGTGAGCAGCGCGCGCGGCGCATCACGGTCGAGCGCGCGCAGACACTCGGCGGCAGACGCGAACGCGCGCACCGCGAAGCCCTCGCGCGCGAGCGCCTTTTCGAGCACCCAGCGGATCGATTGGTCGTCGTCGACGATCCAGACGGCGTCCATCGTCGCTCAGGCTCCAGGAAGTGGCAGCAGGATGCGGAAATCGGTGCAGCCCGGCCTGCTCTCGCATTCGACGCGGCCCCCGTGCTGCTGCACGAAGGTCTGCGCCAGCGTGAGTCCGAGACCACTGCCGCCCTCGCGGCCGGAGACCAGCGGGTAGAAGATCCGCTCGCCGATTTCCTCGGGCACGCCCGGGCCATTGTCGATCACGTGCAGATCCAGTGCCAGCTTCCAGCGGCGTCCGGCGATGGTCACCTGGCGCGCGATGCGCGTGCGCAGCAGGATCCGCCCGTGCCCGTCGAGCGCCTGCGCAGCGTTGCGCACCAGGTTCAGCAGCACCTGGATCAGTTGCTCGCGGTCACCGCGGAACTCCGGCAGGCTCGCATCGTAGTCGCGCACAATCTCCAGCGCCTGCGGGAACTCGGCCAGCACCACCGAGCGCACCCGCTCGCAGACTTCGTGGATGTTCAGCTCGCCGATCACCGGCGCACTGCGATGCGGCGCGAGCAGCCGATCGACGAGCACCTGCAGCCGGTCGGCCTCCTTCACGATCACGCGCGTGTATTCGCGCAGTGCCGGCGCCGTCAGTTCGGATTCCAGCAATTGCGCCGCACCGCGGATGCCGCCGAGCGGATTGCGGATCTCGTGCGCGAGGTTGCGCACCAGTTCGCGGGTGGCCTTGGCCGAATCGAGCAGCCGCCGCTCGCGATCGGCGCGCCGCCGCTGTTCGACTTCGCGAAACTCGATCAACAGCGTACCCGGCTCGCCGTCCAGCGTCACGGCACTCATCGACAGCTGCTGCGGTGCGTGCGCCGGACGCTGCAGCTCGAGTTCGCTGTGCGTCTCGTCGAAGGCACCCGCGGCGGCGTCGGCGCACAGTCGCGCGAGCGCACTGCCGTCGACGAACAGCCGCGCGAACGACTGGCCCGTCACCAGTCGCTGGGAAACACCGAACAACTGGGCGCCGGCCTGATTGAGGAAGACGACGTGCCCGTGCGCATCGAGCACGATCACCGCGCTGCAGAGCAGATCCAGGCCGTCGAGCCCGGAAGAACGGCGGCGACGACCCCGGCGCGACGGCCCGGCCGGTTTCGCGGGCGACGCAGACGTGCCGATCGTGGTCAGTCCCGGATCGTGCCGAGTTCGCGGCGAAGCGACGCGACGTTGCCCTCGGAGCGGCCGATGTCGTCCTCGAGCCGCTTCACGCGGTCGAGATACTTCTGGTAATTGCGCTCGTCGCCGTGACGATCGGGTTGGCCGTTCTTGTAGACCCCCTTCAGTTCGGCCAGCCGCGCCTCTTCCTTGCGCAACTCGTCCTCGAGGATGCGTCGCCGCTCGCTGTCGCGCTCGCGCTGGGTGGACGCGTCGACCTTCGGAAAGCCGTCGGGGGTGGGCCGCGCAGCGGCGCCGCTCGCCTGGCCTGCCGCGGTGGCCTGCCCGGGCGTCGCGGCGCCGGCCGCTCGCGCCGCACCCGCCGGCAACTTCGGCGCCGGAATCGTGGTGAGCGGCGCGAGATCGATCGCACGGCAATTGCGTCCGTTCGGCGTACCCTGGTAGACCGGCACCCCGCTCTCGGATTCGCAGCGATAGACCTCGGCGGCCGCCGGCGCCACCAGGCCGAAACACGTGGCGACGAGCCAGGCGGCGCGAGCGGGCATTGCAGGGCGAAGCGATCTCATGGTCAGGCCGCAAGGGGTCGAGCCGGAAGGTTCGCGGCCAGTGTAAGGCAGCCTGCACGACGATTCAAACCGGCCGTATGGTCGACCGACCTGCGGGGCACCGCACCCGACCTGCGCCCCGCCGACGATCGCCGGAGTTCGCGCGTCAGAGACTGTAGTAGAGGTCGAACTCGACCGGATGCGTGGTCATCCGCAGCCGGGTGACCTCCTCCATCTTCAACTCGATGTACGCGTCGATCATGTCGTTGCCGAACACGCCGCCGCGCGTGAGGAACTCGCGATCCTTGTCGAGGTACTCGAGCGCCTGGTCGAGCGACGCGCACACCGTCGGGATCTGCGCTTCCTCTTCGGGCGGCAGATCGTAGAGATTCTTGTCCGCGGCCTCGCCCGGATCGATCCTGTTCTGCACCCCGTCGAGTCCGGCCATCATCAACGCGGCGAACAGCAGGTACGGATTGGCGCTCGGGTCCGGAAAACGCACCTCGATGCGGCGCCCCTTCGGATTGCTCACGAACGGTATGCGGATCGACGCGGACCGGTTGCGCGCCGAATAGGCGAGCTTCACCGGTGCCTCGAAGCCGGGCACCAGCCGCTTGTAGGAATTGGTGCCCGGGTTGGCGATCGCGTTGAGCGCGCGCGCGTGCCGGATGATGCCGCCGATGTAGTGCAGCGAAAAATCCGACAGGCCGGCGTACCGGTCGCCCGCGAACAGGTTCTGGCCGTCCTTCCAGATCGACTGGTGCACGTGCATGCCCGAACCGTTGTCGCCGACGATCGGCTTGGGCATGAAGGTGGCCGTCTTGCCATAGCTGTGCGCCACGTTGTGGACCACGTACTTCATCGTCTGCAGCCAGTCGGCGCGCTGCACCAGTGTCGAGAACTTCGTGCCGATCTCGTTCTGGCCACATCCGGCGACCTCGTGGTGGTGCACCTCCACCGGAATGCCCATCTGTTCGAGAATCAGGCACATCTCCGAGCGCATGTCCTGGAACGAGTCCACCGGCGGCACCGGAAAGTAGCCGCCCTTCACCGGCGGACGGTGCGCCAGGTTGCCGCCCTCGATCTCCTTGCCGGTGGACCACGAAGCTTCTTCGGAATTGATCTTCACGAAGCAGCCCGACATGTCGACGTTCCAGGTGACCGAGTCGAAGATGAAGAATTCCGGCTCGGGCCCGAAATAGGCGGTGTCGCCGATTCCGGTCGACTTCAGATAGGCCTCGGCGCGCCTGGCCAGCGAACGCGGATCACGCGAGTAGCCCTTGCCGTCGGCCGGCTCGACCACGTCGCAGGTGATCATCAGCGTGGGCTCCTCGCGAAACGGATCCATGTTGGCGGTGGCCGGGTCCGGCATCAGCAGCATGTCCGAGGCCTCGATGCCCTTCCATCCGGCAATCGACGAACCATCGAAGGCGTGGCCCGACGCGACCTTTTCCTCGTCGAACACCTTCGCCGGCACCGAAACGTGCTGCTCCTTGCCGCGGGTGTCGGTGAAGCGCAGATCGACGAACTTCACTTCGTTGTCGGCGATCATCTTCATCACGTCTTTGACGGTGGGCATGCTGGCGTTCTCCTGGTCACGAGGGTCTGGGTAGTGGGGGTCGGTGCCGGTGCAACGGCGAACGCGCGATTCTGTGCGTTTTCGGCCTGCGGTTCAAAATAGCAGGTTTCGTGCCAGCGGCCGCCACCGGCACCCCGCCGACGGGCGTGGCCCGGCAGGGCGTCGCGCCCTGACCCGCGCCCCGCCCGGCATCGTCGCACCAACATCGTGCACACCTCGATGGTGCGCCGGCACCGCCACACCCCGCCGTGGTGCGCGTGCAGCCGTGCAGGGCGGGCGCGGCCGCACACCGGCCACACGCTCGCGGGATCAGGAGCGCGCGCCAGGCTCGCTGCCGGGCGGTTCGGGCGGCCAGCGAAAACCGGCGAAGCGCTCACGCAACCGTGCCTTCCAGAACTTGCCGGTCGAGGTGCGTGGCACCGCATCGATGAACTCGAAGGCGTCGGGCAACTGCCAGCGGGCGAACTTCGGCGCGATGAACGCCCGCAATTCGTCGGCGCCCACTGCCGCGCCCGGCTTGACCACGGCGCAGGCGAGCGGCCGCTCGCCCCACTTCGGGTGGGCGATCGCGATCACCGCCGCTTCGGCGATCGCCGGATGCGCCATGATCGCATTCTCCAGGTCGACCGAACTGATCCACTCGCCACCCGACTTGATCAGGTCTTTCGTGCGATCGGCAATGCGGATGTAGCCGCTTTCGTCGATCGCCGCCACGTCACCGGTGCGCAGCCAGCCGTCCGCGGTGAACTTGTCGGGCCCCGGCGCTTCCGCGTGATACGAGCCGGTGATGAACGGCCCGCGCACCTGCAGTTCGCCCACATCGTGGCCGTTCCAGTCGCACGGGCCGGCATCGCCCATGATGCGCACCTCCACCAGCGGCACCGGCACGCCGGCCGTCGCCTTGCGCGCGAACCACTGGTCCTCGTCGAGTTGTCCGCGCAGTTCGGGCTTCTCGAAGAACAGCGACCCCATCGGCGAGGTTTCGGTCATGCCCCAGCCCTGTGCGAGGCGGATGCCGTGGCGCTCGAACTGGCGGATCAGCGCCTCCGGCACCGCCGCGCCGCCGACCATGCTGCGCATGCCGTCCGGCAACCGCCACCGTCCCGGCTGGGCCTCGAAGGCCTGGATCAGCGCCAGCCAGATGGTTGGCACGCCGAGCGTGAGCGTCGGCGGCTCCTGCTGCATCAGGTCGAGCAGGTCGTCGGGGTGCAGGTGCGGGCCCGGAAAGACCAGCTTTGCGCCAAGCATCACCGCGGCGTACGGGATGCCCCAGGAATTCGCGTGGAACATCGGCGTGACCGGAATCACCACGTCGCGCGAGGACAGCGCCACGTAGTCGGGCAGCGCACAGTTCAGCGAATGCAGCACCGTGGAGCGGTGCGAGTAGGCCACGCCCTTCGGCCTGCCGGTGGTGCCCGAGGTGTAGCACATCGCCACCGGATCGTTCTCGTCGTGCGGGGCGTAGTCGAAGCCGGCCGGCGCCTGCGCAAGCAGGGCCTCGTAGTCGTCGAAGGCGGGCTGGCCGTCGTGCGGGTCGCCGCTGCTGGTGAGCACCGCGGCGCCCGAAAACGGAAACACGATCACGCGCTCGAAGCGGTGCTGCCCGGCGAACTGCCGGTACAGCGGCAGCAGGATGTCGTCGACCACCAGGAAACGGTCGCGCGCATGGTGGGCGATCCAGCCGATGTCGTCGGGCGCGAGCCGCAGGTTCAGCGTGTGCATGACGCCGCCGGCCGCCGGGATGCCGAAATAGCATTCGAGGTGCGCGTGATGGTTCCAGCACAGCGTGGCGACGCGATCGCCCTTGCGCAGACCGAGTTTCTTCAGCGCCGCCGCCAGTGCGCGCGTGCGCCGGTACCAGTCGGCGTAGCGATGCCGGCGCAGCGACTTGTCGGGCAGGCGCGAGACGATTTCCGACTCGGGAAACAGCCGGCCGGCGTGTTCCATCAGCCGGTTCAGCGACAGCGGCACCGGCATCATCGTGGTCTTCACCGAATGCATCATCCGTACCTCCATTCAATGCCGGTGTTCACTCTTCAGGAACATCGCCAGAAGATCGTTGAGGAAACGCAGGCCCAGCGGCGTGGCGCGAATCCGCGTCGGGTCGTCTTCGAGCAGCCCGCGCTCGACGGCCTGCGCACAGGTGCGCGCAATCGCCGCCGGCGCCAGGCCGGTACGCTCGACGAACGAGGCGGCCGGCACCCCGTCGGTGAGCCGCAGTGCGTTCAGCATGAACTCGAACGGCAGTTCGTCGCAACCCACGATGCGCTCGTCCTCGATCGCCCCCGCGCCCAGCGCTGCGTCGATGTAGCGCTGCGGCTGGCGCAGCCGCGCCTCGCGCACGATGCGGTCGTGAAACGACAGCTTGCCGTGCGCACCCGCGCCGATGCCGAGGTAGTCGCCGAATTCCCAGTAGTTCAGGTTGTGCCGGCAGCGCGCACCCGGCTGCGCCCACGCCGACACCTCGTAGCGCTCGAAACCGGCCGCCCCGAGCGCCTGCCCGAGCAGCGCCAGCATGTCGGCCGACAGTTCGTCGTCGGGCAGCGGTGGCGGATGCTTCGCAAACGCCGTGTCGGGCTCGACCGTCAGGTGGTACAGCGACAGGTGCGGCGGCGCGAACGCCAGCGCGCTCGCGAGGTCGTCGCGCAGGCCCTGCAGCGTCTGGCCGGGCAGCGCGTACATCAGGTCGATGTTGAAGCTGGCGAAACTGCGCGCCGCCTCCTCGATCGCCGCGCGCGCCTGGCGCGCGTCGTGCACGCGGCCGAGGGCGCGCAGCCGGTCGTCGTCGAAGCTCTGTACGCCGATCGACAGGCGCGTGACGCCGGCCTGCGCATACGCGGCGAAGCGCTGCGCCTCGAAGGTGCCGGGATTGGCTTCCATCGTCACCTCTGCGCCAGGTGCCAGGCGCAGGCGTGCGCGAATCGTCGCGAGCAACCGGTCGATCGCCTCGGCAGAGAACAGACTCGGCGTGCCCCCGCCGATGAACACCGTCGAGACCGTGCGGCCCCACACTTTCGGCAGTGCCGCTTCCAGATCGGCCTGCAGTGCGTCCAGATAGCGCGCTTCGGGCAATTCGCGCAGCGCGCCGCGCCACGCGTGCGAATTGAAGTCGCAATACGGGCACTTGCGCAGGCACCACGGCAGGTGCACGTACAGCGACAGCGGCAGCGGTTGCGCGCGCATCGTCGCAACGCTTCACACCAGCCGCTCGCGCCGCAACCGCTCCACGAGCGCGCGCAGCGCCTGCCCACGATGACCGATCAGGCGCTTGCGCTGCGCGTCGAGCTCGGCCGCGGTGCAGCCGAGTTCGGGCAGCAGGAAGTGCGGGTCGTAGCCGAAGCCGCCACCGCCGCGCGGCGCATCGATCACCTCGCCGTGCCAGCTCGCGTCGGCCACCAGCGGCTGCGGATCGTCGGCCGCACGCAGCAGCACCAGCACGCAGTAGTAGTGCGCCGCGCGCCCGGTGCAACCGGCCAGATCGGCAACGAGTTGCGCGTTGTTGGCCGCATCGGCGGCGAGTGCGGGCGCGACGACGCCGTGATTCCGTGTGCCCGCCCCGGTCCCGGTCCGCACCCGGTGCGCCCCGGGGCTGCGCGAAGCCCAGCGTGCCGACAGCACTCCCGGGCGCCCACCCAGCGCGTCCACGCACAGCCCGGAATCGTCGGCCAGCGCCGGCAGGCCGCTCAGCCGGCACGCATGCCGCGCCTTGGCGAGGGCATTCTCGAGGAAGGTGTCGAATGGCTCGTCGGCGTCGGCGACGCCGAGCGCCGCCTGCGGCTCGACCTGCAGCCCCAGCGGCGAGAGCAGGGCGACCAGTTCGCGCAACTTGCCCGTGTTGCCCGAAGCCAGCACCACGCGTCGCAACTTCATCGTTCAGGCACCGAGCACGGCCCTCTGCGCCTCGATCAGTTGCCGGATGCCGGCCGTCGCGAGATCGACCAGCCGGTCCATCTGCTCGCGGGTGAACGGCTCGCCTTCGGCAGTACCCTGCACTTCGACGAAACCGCCGGCGCCGGTCATCACCACGTTCAGGTCGGTGTCGCAGGCGGCATCCTCGGCGTAGTCGAGGTCGAGCACCGCCGTGCCCTCGTAGAGCCCCACCGAGACCGCCGCAACGAAATCGCGCACCGGCGTGCGCCCGAGCGCCCCCGATGCGAGCAGCCCGCTCACCGCATCGTGCGCGGCGACGAATGCGCCGGTGATGGCCGCGGTGCGCGTGCCGCCATCGGCCTGCAGGACATCGCAATCGAGCGTGATCGTGCGCTCGCCGAACCGCTCGAGGTCGAACACCGCCCGCAGGCTGCGCCCGATCAGACGCTGGATCTCCTGCGTGCGCCCGCTCTGCCTGCCGCGCGCGGCCTCGCGCTCGCTGCGCGTGTGCGTTGCGCGCGGCAGCATGCCGTACTCGGCCGTGAGCCAGCCGCGGCCGGCGCCGCGCAGAAACGGCGGCACTTTCTCCTCGACGCTGGCGGTGCACAGCACGCGCGTGTCGCCGAATTCCACCAGTACCGAGCCCTCGGCGTGGCGCGTGAAGCCGCGAGTGATGCGCACCGGGCGCAACGCATCGGGCGCGCGCCCGCTCGGACGAATCGACATCGGCAAATTGTCGCTCAGTTGCCGCCGGCGCGTGAAATCGCCTCGCGGATCTCGCGGATCGTGCGCTCGATCTCGTCTTCGGTGAGCGCCTCAGCAGCGGCGCTCTCGTCGATCAGCCCGACCGCGATCGTGGTGGTGATTGCGCCATCGGGCACGTCTTCGGACGACAGCGACGGCACGTCGATGCTCCCCTCCCAGGTCATCGCCAGGGCGGTGGCATTGTCCGCCAGCGGCCCGGCGTGCCCGACCGCGCGCGCCACCAGCAGTGGCACCCCGGTGAGCACCGCTCCCCCGGCGAGCGGCCCGAGCAGGTCGGCCTCGGGCAGCGCCGACCAGACGCCGTCACTGCACAGCATCAGCGTGTCGCCCGGCGCCAGCACCATGTCGCCACCCAGCTCGATGGTGGGTTCGAACGGCGAGCCGAGGCAGTTCAGCACCTTGTTGCGCTCCGGGTGCGTGGCGCTGTCGCTCTCGGCGATCATCCCGAGGTCGACCAGGTTCTGCACCTTCGAGTGATCGCGGGTGCGCAGCGCCACCCGTCCGCCGCGCAACAGGTACAGCCGCGAATCGCCGGCGTGCGCCCACCAGGCGCGCCCGTGCTGCACCACGCAGGCGACGATCGTGGTGCGTGGCGACTCCGGCAGGTGATGCGTGTCCTGGTAGCGCAGGATTTCGCGATGCGCACGCCGCAGCGCCCGGTCCAGGAACGCCGGCGGATCGGCCAGCGTCGGGCGCGCCTCCTCCTGGAAGGTGGACGCGGCAACCTGCAGCGCCAGGTGTGCGGCGACCTCGCCGCGCAGGTGTCCGCCCATGCCGTCGGCCACCAGCATCAGCAGGCTGTCGCGTGTGTAGCAGTAGCCCATGCGGTCCTGGTTGGACGCGCGCGCGCCGATCAGGCTGTCCTGGTAGATCGAAAAGCGCATCGGCTCTGCGTCGCGTGGCCGGCTCAGCCAGGCTGCGTCAGGTTTTCGCTGTCGCGGCGCCGCACGCCCGCGCGCGCCGCCAGCGTGTCGAACCAGCGCACGGCGTTGTTCGCCCTGCCGGGCATCCCGGTGGGCACCCGGATGAGTCGCAGCGCACGCTGCAGCGCAAATATGCTTTGCGGTCGCTCGAGCGGATCGAGCTTCAGGCACCAGGCGACCAGGTCGAGCAACGGCCGCGAATAATGCTCGGCGAGCGCGTCGATCGCGCCCGGCACCTTGTCGTCGAGTTCGCGCTGGTCGGCCGGTTGCGGCGGCTGCCCCGACATGCAGCCGAGCATGCTGGCACCCAGGCCATAGACGTCGGTCCAGGGGCCCAGACGCTGCGTACGCCGGTACAGCTCGGGCGCTGCGAAGCCCGGCGTGTACATCGGGAACAGCTTCTGCGGCTCGGCGTCGAGCGTGCGCCGTGCCGCGCCGAAATCGAGCAGCAGCGGTGTGCCGTCGACGCGCAGATAGATGTTCGCCGGCTTCAGGTCGAGGTGCAGCAGGCGGTTGGCGTGCACCTCGCGCAGCCCGTTCATGACCAGGTTGAACACCCGCAGCACGTGCCGCTCGGGCAGCACCGCCTTGCCGGCCTTGCCGGCCTTGCCCGCCTGGTGGCCACGATGGCGCAGCACCAGCTCCTGCAGGCTGCGACCGCGCTCCCAGGCCATCACCATGTAGACGGTTTCGTTGGCGCGGAAGAAGTTGACCACCCGCACCACGTTGGGATGGAAAATGCGCGCCAGTGCACGCCCCTCCTCGAAGAAGCAGCGCAACCCGTTGCGGAAGGTGGCTTCGCTGGCCGCCGGGATCTCGGGCGCCAGCTGCCCCGGGCCGCGCTTGACCAGGGCGCTGGGCAGGTACTCCTTGACCGCGAATTTCTCGCCGGCGGCGTCTTCGGCAAGATAGACGATGGAAAATCCGCCGCTCGAGATCTTCCTTACAATACGGTATCCGCCGAGTTCGTGCCCCTCGGGCAACGGCGCATTCGTCTGGGTGCCCATATCGCGTCGGAGTGTCCAGCCTGGCTTTCGGTGATCGATCTGCACGCATTCTAAAGACTTCCCGTACGCGAAGACGATCTTGAACCCGCGATCCGCCGAGCGGCGCCCCCTGCAGAGCATGACCGGCTACGCGCAGGTCACGCGCGAAACCGCCGCCGGCCAGATCGGCGTGGAGATCCGCAGCGTCAACGCGCGCTTCCTCGACCTCGCGCTGCGCATCCCCGACGAACTGCGGGCAGTCGAGCCCGCGCTTCGCGATCTGATCGCCGCTGCGGTCCAGCGCGGCAAAGTCGAGTGCCGGATCGCCTTTCGCCCGGCGGCCCGCGGCGAGGCCGGGCTGCCGCTCGACACGCAGGTGCTCGCCCAGGTGGCCACGCTCGCCCGGCGCGTCGCCGACGCAGTGCCCGAAGCGACCCCGCCCAGCGTGGGCGACATCCTGCGCTGGCCGGGGCTGCTCGGCGAGCCGGCAGGCATCGCGGCACACGCCCCCGAAGTGCTGGAGTTGGCGCGCGCGGCGCTCGAAGAATTCGTCGCCAGCCGCGCACGCGAGGGCGGCAAGCTCGCAGCGTTCCTGCGCGAGCGTGCCAGCGCCATCTGCGCGATCACCGGGCCGCTGCGTCAACGCAGCCCCGAATTGCTCGCGGCCTGGCAGGCGCGGCTGGTCGAGCGGCTGCGCAGCGCACTCGAACACACCGAAGCGCCAGTCCCGATCGAGGAGACCATGGCGCGCGTGCGCCAGGAAGTCACCGCCTACGGTCTGCGCATCGACGTCGCCGAAGAACTCTCGCGGCTGCAGGCCCATGTCGACGAACTGAGGCGCGTGCTCGACGCCGGCAGCCCGGCCGGCAAGCGGCTCGATTTCCTGATGCAGGAATTCAATCGCGAGGCCAACACCCTCGGCTCGAAGGCTGCCGCGATCGACCTCACCGGCGCGTCGATCGAGCTCAAGGTCCTGATCGAGCAGATGCGCGAACAGGTGCAGAACATCGAGTAAGGCTGCGGCCCGCCCATGACCGATTCCCGACCGCATCCCGGCAGCCTGTTCGTGGTGGCCGCCCCCTCGGGTGCCGGCAAGACCTCGCTGGTGCGCGCGCTGCTCGCCGACGCACCGCTGATGCAGCTGTCGGTGTCGTTCACCACCCGCGCGCCGCGCCCCGGCGAGGTCGAAGGCCACGACTACTTCTTCGTCGACCAGGCCGGATTCGAGCAACGCCGCGCGGCCGGCGAATTCCTCGAGTGGGCCGAAGTGCACGGCAACCTCTATGCCACCTCGCGCACCTGGATCGAAGGCCGCATCGACGTCGGCGTGGACATCGTGCTCGAGATCGACTGGCAGGGCGCCACGCAGGTGCAGCGGCTGTTCCCCGACGCAATCGGCATCTTCATCGTGCCGCCCTCGGTCGGCGTGCTGCGCGAACGGCTCACGCAGCGCGGGCAGGACAGCGCCGAAATCATCGAGCAGCGCGTGGCCGCCGCGCAGGCCGAATTGAGGCAGGCGCACCGCTTCCAATATGTTATTATTAATCAAGACTTTGCGAGTGCCCTCGGCGATCTGCGCATGATCGTTCAGACGGCGCGCTTGCGGTTCGCGAAGCAGCAAGCCCGGCATCCGGCCACCTTTGCCGCACTGGGCATCACCAAGCGCAAACAGGTGTGACATGGCCCGCATCACCGTCGAAGACTGCCTCACGCAGATTCCCAACCGATTCGAACTCACGCTCGCGGCCACGTACCGCGCCCGCATGCTGGCGCAGGGCCACGCACCGAAGGTCGAGTCCAAAGACAAGCCGACCGTGACCGCACTGCGCGAAATCGCCGCCGGCAAGGTCGGGATCGAAATGTTGCGGCGCGTACCCACCTGACGAGGCGCCGACCGGACGAGTTCCGGTCGCCGCCGAGATGGCCACCCGGCATACCTCCCCCGTCGCAACGCCCGCGAGGCGCGGGCGCCGGCAGTCCTCGGCCGCCCGACCCGGCGACGCGCAGCGCACGCCCGCCGAAGCCCCGACACGGCGCTCGCCTCCTGCGGGTTCGTCTTCATCCGGTTCGCCGGTTCCGGATCACTCGCTGGCCGAGGCGAGTTTCGTCGCAGTGGCCGACGAGCGGCAGGTGGTTTCACTCGCCGGCCTGGTGCACAAGGCCGCCGTCTATCTGTCCGAGAGCGACCTCGAGCGCATCCGCGACGCCTGGCGCTTCAGCGACCAGGCACACCTGGGCCAGTTTCGCTCGAGCGGCGAGCCGTACATCTCGCACCCGATCGCGGTCGCCGAGATCCTCTCCGGGTGGAAGCTCGATGCCGATTCGCTGATGGCGGCGCTGCTGCACGACGTCATCGAAGACACCACCGTCGCCAAGCAGATCCTGATCGAGCGCTTCGGCCCGCACGTGGCCGAGCTGGTCGACGGCCTGTCCAAGCTCGAACGCGTCGAATTCGCCTCGAAGGAACAGCAGCAGGCCGAGAGCTTCCGCAAGATGCTGCTGGCGATGGCACGCGACGTGCGAGTCATGCTGATCAAGCTCGCCGACCGGCTGCACAACATGCAGACGCTGGCCGCGGTGCCACCGGAGAAACAACGCCGCGTCGCGCACGAGACGCTCGACATCTATGCGCCGATCGCCAGCCGCCTTGGGCTGCACGAGCTGTTTCGCGAACTGGTCGACCTGTCCTTCGGCTACCTGTACCCGTGGCGGCACCGCACGCTGCAAAAGGCGGTGCAGGCCGCGCGCGGCAATCGGCGCGAAGTGATCGGCAGGATCCTCGAAGCGGTGCAGAAGACGCTGCCCGAGGCCGGCGTCAACGCCGAGGTGTTCGGCCGCGAGAAGACGCTGTACGCGATCTACTGCAAGATGCGCGACAAGCGGCTGTCGTTCTCGCAGGTGCTCGACATCTACGGCTTTCGCGTGCTCGTCGACACGGTGCCGCAGTGCTACCTCGCGCTGGGCGCGCTGCACGCCACCTACAAGCCGGTGCCGGGCCGCTTCAAGGACTACATCGCGATTCCCAAGATCAACGGCTACCAGTCGCTGCACACCACGCTGGTGGGTCCGTTCGGCACGCCGGTCGAGTTCCAGATCCGCACCCGCGAGATGCAGCGTGTGGCGCAGGCGGGGGTTGCGGCGCACTGGCTCTACAAGGCCGAGAAGGAGAGTTTCACCGACCTGCAGAAACGCACGCACGAGTGGCTGCAATCGCTGCTCGACATCCAGAGCCAGACCGGCGACTCGCTCGAGTTCATCGAGCACGTCAAGGTCGACCTGTTCCCCGACGCGGTCTACGTGTTCACGCCGCGCGGACAGATCCGCGCGCTGCCACGCGGCGCCACCATCATCGACTTCGCCTATAGCGTGCACACCGACATCGGCGACCAGGCGGTGTCGGCACGGGTGAACCAGAAGCAGGTGCCGCTGCGCACCGAACTGCAGAACGGCGACGTGGTCGAGGTGTTCACCGACGCGCACTCGCACGCCAACCCGAACTGGCTGGCCTTCGTGCGCACCGGCAAGGCGCGTGCCGGCATCCGCCAGTGCCTGAAGACGCTGAAGTACAAGGAGTCGGTCGAGCTCGGACGACGCCTGCTCGAACAGGCGCTGGGCGCGCTGCGCATCGAGGCCGGATCGCTCGACGCGGCAATGATCGATCGTGGCGCGCGCGACGCAGGCGCCAGGAGCAGCGAGGAGCTCTACGCCGACATCGGCCTGGGCAAGCGCCTGGCGCCGGTGATCGCGCGCACCATCGCGCTGCAGTTCTCCGGCAAGCCCACCGGCGCCACGCTGATCCTGCCACGCCCCGCACCGATGCAGATCAGCGGCACCGAAGGGGCAGCGGTCACCTATTCGCCGTGCTGCCACCCGCTGCCCGGCGACGAAATCATCGGCCACCTGCGCGGCGGCCACGGCCTGTTCGTGCATCGCGCCGACTGCAGGGTGGCGCACCGCCAGCGCAACAAAGACGCCGAGCGCTGGATCGACGTCGACTGGGCCGACGACATCGCCGGGCAGTTCCGCACCGGCATCGAGGTACAGGTGCGCAACGACCGCGGCGTGCTCGGCAAGGTGGCCGCCGAGATCGCCGCGAGCGAGGCCAACATCGTGCATGTGGCGATGGACGAGGAACCCGCCGAGTCGGCGGTGCTGCGCTTCGCCATCCAGGTGCGCGACCGCGTGCACCTCGCGCAGGTGATGCGCAACCTGCGGCGGCTCGCCGAGGTGTCGCGGATCAGCCGCGGCACCTGATCCCCGGCTCGCCCGTGCGCCCGCCGCCGCGGGGTCAACGCTCGTAGCCGATCGCCAGCACCTCGAGTTCGTCCACGCCCGCCGGCGTGCGCAGCGTCACCACGTCGCCCTCGCGCGACTTCAGCAGCGCCCTGGCCACCGGAGAAATCCAGCTCACGCAGCCGCGCACCGGGTCGACTTCGTCGATGCCCACGATGCGCACCGTCTCTTCACGCCCGCCGTTGCGCAGGTAGGTGACGGTGGCGCCGAAGAACACCTGCCCGCAGCGTTGTTGCAGCGCCAGATCGACGACCTCGGCGAGATCGAGCCGCCGGGTGAGGAAACGGATGCGCCGGTCGATCTCGCGCAGCCGCTTCTTGCCGTAGAGGTAGTCGCCATTCTCGGAACGATCGCCGTTCGACGCGGCCCACGCAACGACGCGCACCACCTCGGGTCGCTCCACGTCGATCAGCCCGAGCAGCTCGGCCTTCAGCCGATCGTAGCCTGCGCGCGTAATGTAGTTGCGCCCGCCCGCGGCCGCCGGCAACGCCTGCGCCGCAGCATCGCTCCCCTCGGCCAGGTCGGCCGCCGCGTCGTCGGCCTGCGCGTCGTCTTTCACGAATGCCTTGCTCATCGCCCGTTCTTCCGTGATGCAGTTCCTCGGCGCGCTGCGCCGTGCGATCCACCATGCAGGCATGCCCGTCGTCGGGTCTGTGCCGCACGAGGTGCCCGTCATGACCGATCGCCGACTGCTCCGCCGCTACCTCTCCCTGGTACGCCACGCAGACGAGTTGTTCGACGAGTGCTGCCGGCCCGCCGCCGAAGCGGCACCTGTGCCGGCCGAAGCCGCAGCGCTGCTCGACGACCTCGCCGCCTCGCTCGGACCGATCCTGCAGTCGATGCCCGAAGCGACGCCCGATCCCGAGGACATGCGCCGGCAACTGGCCGGGTGGGTGCACTGAAGCACGCCGGCGTCGCCCGGCCCGGGGCGGCACGCCGGACTCAGCTTCCCGCCACGGCCATCTCGTCGATCAGCACCGAGCCGCTGCGCTTGGTGCCGCGCGTGATCTCGTCGGCGCCGATGGCCACGATGCCGCGAAACATCTCGCGCAGGTTGCCGGCGATCGTGATCTCCTCCACCGGGTAACGGATTCGCCCGCCCTCGACCCAGTAGCCGCTGGCGCCACGGGAATAGTCACCAGTCACGTAGTTCACGCCCTGCCCCATCAGGTCGGTGACCAGCAGTCCGGTACCCAGCCTGGCGAGCATCTTCGCGAACGAATCGCCACGGCGCGTCGCGCGGCTCGCGAACCACAGATTGTGCGAGCCGCCGGCATTACCGGTGCTCTTCATGCCGAGCTTGCGCGCGGAGTAGGTCGACAGGAAGTAGCCTTTCAGCTCGCCCGCCTCCACCACCTTGCGCCGGTGTGTGGCGACGCCCTCGTTGTCGAACGGCGTGCTGCCCGACTCGCCCGGCCGGTGCGGATCTTCCACCACGTCGACGTGCGCCGGAAACAGCGCCTGACCAAGCGCATCGACGAGGAAGCTCGCCTTGCGATAGAGCGCTCCGCCGCTGGCCGCCTGCACCAGGTGACCGAGCAGCCCGCAGGCCAGCGGCGCCTCGAACAGCACCGGCACGCGCCGCGTGGCCAGACGGCGCGCGCCCAGCCGCGCCAGCGCGCGCTCGGCCGCGTAGCGGCCCAGCGCCTCGGGGTCGGCCAGGCGCTTCGGGTTGCAGTGCGACGAATACCAGTCGTCGCGCTGCATCTCGCCGCGGCGCCGCGCGATCGGCGCGCAGGCGATCGAATGGCGGCTGTAGCGATAGCCGCCCGTGAAGGCCAGCGTGTTGGCCGCCACGAAGTGCCCGTGGTTCACCGTGACCGACGCCCCCTCCGAATTGACGATCGCCGGCGACGTGTCGAAGGCGGCGCGCTCGGCGCGCCGGGCAATGTCCACCGCCTCGTCCACCGTGATCGGCCATCGATGGAACACCTTCAGGTCGGGCTGCGAAGTGGCCAGCGTGTCCACGTCGGGCAGCCCGGCGCAGGGGTCTTCGGCGGTGAAGCGCGCGATCTGCCAGGCCGCGTTCACCGTCTCGCGCAGCGCTGCCGGCGAGAAATCGGTGGAACTCGCGTGCCCCATCCGCTGGCCCGAATAGACGGTGACGCCGAGTCCCTTGTCGCGGTTCTGCTCGATCGTCTCGATGCGCCCCTTGCGCACGTTCACCGACAGGCCGCTGTTTTCGGAGACGTCGACCGCAGCGCCGCTGGCGCCGAACTCGCGCGCGCAGGCAAGTGCCATGGCAGCGATCTCGCGCAAGCGCCCTGGGTCGTACTCGAACATGGTTTCGCGGGCGGTCGTGGACATCGGGTGCGTGGATCGAAGCGAACGGCGCGGGCGCGACCAGCGGGCATTGCGTGCCGGGCCGCCGTGCCGCGCCGGTCATGGAGAACCCGTCGTGGGGGGGGCAGGTATCATAGCAGTGCAGTTCTGCTTCCCGTCCCATGAGTGCCCCGCCCCGAGATCCGCAGCGCGCCGAAGAAGCCAGCAAGACGCAGCGCAAGCGCGAGATGCTCGCGCTGCAGGCACTCGGCGAAACCCTGCTGGCACTGGCCGACGATCGTCTGGAGCGCCTGCCGGTCACTGCCGAGCTGATCGATGCGGTACGCACCGCGCGGGCGATCCGCGCCCACGAAGGCCGGCGGCGCCAGCTGCAGTACATCGGCCGGCTGATGCGCGAGGTGGACGCGCCTGCGCTGCGCGATGCGCTGGCCGACGAGACCCGCGAGCACCGGGTGGCCACCGCCGTCATGCATGCCGCCGAGCGCTGGCGCGAGCGCGTTCTTGCCGATGACCGCGCGCTCGGCGACTGGCTCGCGAAGTACCCCGACACCCGTGAGAGCCTCGAACCGCTGGTGCCGCGCGCGCGCAGCGAGCTGGCGACCGGACGCCCCGGCCGCGCGTTTCGCGCGCTGTTCCGCACGCTCCGCGACCGGCTCGGCTGAACCCCTCACGAAGACACGGGGACACGAGGACACGAGGAGCACCACGGCCATGACCCACCCCACCCCCCCGATCCGCATCGGACTCGTCTCGATCAGCGACCGGGCCTCGCAAGGCGTTTACCAGGACCAGGGCGTGCCCGGGCTGCAGGAGTGGCTCGCAGCGGCGCTGGTCTCGCCGTGGGAGCCGGTCGTGCGCCTGATCCCGGACGAGCGCGCCGGGATCGAGCGCACGCTGGTCGAACTCGTCGACCGCGAAGGCTGCAGCCTCGTGCTCACCACCGGTGGCACCGGCCCGGCGCCGCGCGACGTCACCCCCGAGGCGACACGGGCGGTCGGCGAACGCGAGATGCCGGGGTTCGGTGAGCAGATGCGCCAGATCAGCCTGAACTTCGTGCCTACCGCAATCCTCTCGCGCCAGGTCGCCGTCGTGCGCGGGCGCGCGCTCATCGTCAACCTGCCCGGGCAGCCGAAGTCGATCCGCGAAACGCTCGAAGGCCTGAAGGACGCCGACGGCCGCCAGACAGTGCACGGCATCTTCGCCGCGATCCCCTATTGCCTGGACCTGATCGGTGCGCCGTACGTCGAGACCCACGATGCGGTCTGCAAGGCGTTCCGGCCGAAGTCGGCCCAGCGTCCCCCGGCCCCTTGAACTGTCAGGCCACGGAGTCGGCGCGGCCCCGCGACACTGCTCGACCGGCGCGGCGCCGGCCGGTCAGCGCCGGCGCGCCTGGATCACGCCGGCAATGTCGCGCACGGCAACGAGCGTGCGAGCCAGCTGCCCGGCATCCGGCACCTCGACCGTGAAGCGCATGCTCGCGACCTGCTGCCGCGACAAGGTCTGCACCGCCGTCACGTTCAGCCGATCGCGCGCGAATACCTCGGTGATGTCGCGCAGCAATCCGGGCCGGTCGCTGGCGCGCACCTCGACGTCGGCCGGGTAGCGCCGCGTGCGGCCGTCAGCGCCGCCGCGCAGCGTCTCCTCGCCCCACGCCGTCTCGATCACCCGCGCGGGCGCGCGATCGGCCATCCGCGCGAACGTCGCGCACGACTCGCGGTGCACCGATACGCCGTGCCCCATGGTGACGAAGCCCACGATGGCGTCCGGCGGCACCGGCCTGCAGCAGCGCGCGAGCTGCGTCATCAACGAATCGATGCCGACCACCAGAACGTCATCGCCGCGCCTGCCCGGCTCGCGTGCACGCCGGCGTGGCGCGACGATCGATTCCTGCTGCCCGATCGCCTCGGCCGACACGCCACCGGCCGCCGGCGCCGGGCCGCGCACGGCTTCTTCCAGCTGGCGCACGCCGATCTCGTCGCGCGCCACCGCGACGAACATCGGGCCGGTCGCCTCGAACCCGAGCCGATGCGCCAGCTCCTCCAGCGCGAGCGCGGTGCGCCCCTCGCGCTGCAACACGCGCTCGACCCGCTCGCGGCCCGCGGCCGTGTCGCGCGCCAGTTCGAGCGCGTTGAACCACTGGCGCACCTTGTTGCGCGTGCGCGGGCTGCGCACGTAACCGAGTTGCGGATTGAGCCAGTCGCGCGACGGCCCCTCGTGACCGGTCTCCCTGGCCGCGACGATCTCCACGGTCTGGCCGTTCTGCAGCGCGGTGTTCAGCGACACCATGTGGCCGTCGACGCGTGCGCCGCGGCAGCGATGCCCGAGACTGGTGTGCACGTGATACGCGAAGTCGATCGGCGTGGCGCCCGCCGGCAGCTCGATCACCCGCGCCTGTGGCGTGAGCACGTAGATGCGTTCCTCGGTCGCCGCCTGGGCGACCGGCTGCTGCCCCGGCCCGCGCTGGCGCGCCGGGGCAGCCGTCGCGGCTGTATCGGCGCCCTGTGCGCTGCCCAGCGCCTGGCCGACCTCGCGCTGCCAGGCGAGCAGCTGGCGCATCCAGGCGATCTGCCCGTCGTGCCCCGTCCCGGCCGCGCGCGCGCCGCGCGCCGGCGCACCCGCACCGCCCTCCTTGTAGCGCCAGTGCGAGGCGAGGCCGTACTCGGCGAAGTGATGCATCTCCCCGGTGCGGATCTGCACCTCCAGCGGGCGGCCGTCGTCGGCCAGCACCACGGTGTGCAGCGAGCGGTAGCCGTTGGGCTTGGGCCGCGCGATATAGTCGTCGAACTCCTGCGGCACCTGGCTCCAGATCGCGTGCACGATACCCAGAGCGGTATAGCACTGCGCGACCGTGTCGACGATCACCCTGAGTCCACGCAGGTCGCTGATCTCGTCGAGCGCGCGCCGCTTGCTGCGCATCTTGTTGTAGATGCTGTACAGGTGCTTCGGCCGCCCGCTCACCTCGGCGCGCAGACCGACAGCGGCCAGTTCGTCGCGCAGCCGCTGCATCGCAGCCTCGACGAACGCCTCGCGCGCGGCGCGACGTTCCTCGAGCTGGCGCGCGAGCTCCCGATAGGTGTCTGGGTCGAGGAAGCGGAACGCGAGGTCTTCGAGTTCCCACTTGAGCTGCCACAGCCCCAGGCGGTTGGCCAGCGGCGCCAGCACCTCGAGCGTCTCGCGCGCGATCGCCGGATCGGCGGGGTGACGCTGCGCGGCGTGATGGCGCAGCGTGCGCAATCGCGAGGCCAGCCGCAACAGCACCACGCGGATGTCGGCCGCCATCGTCAGCAACATCCGGCGCAGCGTCTCGGCCCGGCCCTGTGCGGCCGCACCCGGCACCGCATGTAGTTCGCGCAGCCGCTGGATCTGGCGCATCGCCTCGACCAGCCGCGCCACCTCGTCACCGAACTGCGTGCCGATCTCGCGCAGCGGCAGGCGATCGGCCGGAGAGATCAGTGCGGCCGCCACCAGCACCGCCTCGTCGACACCCAGTTCGCGCAGGATGTCGATCGTCGCGCGGGCATGATCGACGTGGCGCTCGCCACTGCGCCCGATGGCGTCGCCCGCGCGCTCGCCCGCCCAGGCGAGCGCACGCCGCACCGCCTCTTCGTGCGCGGCGCCCGGCTGCCACTGCGTCGCGCCGACGGCGACCGGCTGCGTACCCATCCCGGTGTCCTGTTAGCCTCGCGCTTGCCCGATCCGCTCCCCGCATCCGATTATAGGCAGACGGGCCGCACCCGCCGAAGCGCCCCTGAACCTTTCATGCTGCGAAAACTGCTGGGCCTGGCCCGAACCGAACCGATCGACCTCGCGCAATGGCAGCGCATCACGGCCGGTCTGCCGTTCCTCGACCATCTGGACGAGGCCGAACGCGCGCTGCTGAAGGGCCAGTGCGAGGCGTTTCTCGCGGCCAAGGCGTTCAGCGGCGCCGCCGGCTTCGTGATCGACGACGAAGTGCGCATCGCGATCGCGCTGCAGGCCTGCCTGCCCGCACTGCATCTGGGCCTGTCCGGCTACCGCGATTTCGTCGAAATCGTCGTGTATCCCGATCGCTTCGTCGCACCGCGCAAAGAGATCGACGAGGCCGGCGTCATGCACGAGTACCACGACGAACTCGCCGGCGAGGCGATGCAGGGTGGTCCGGTCGTGCTGTCCTGGCCCGATGCCGACCCCGCCGGCGGCCATGCGGGCTACAACGTGGTGATCCACGAATTCGCGCACAAGCTCGACATGGTCGACGGCTCGCCCGACGGCGCGCCGCCGCTGCCGGCCGGGATGCGCGCCCGCTGGACGCACACGATGACCACAGCCTATGAAGATTTCTGCATAGGACTCGACCGCATCGAAGCGGCGATTCCGCGCCACGTCGACCCGGAATCGGCCGCCGCGGATGCCTGGTACGACGGACTGCCACTCGATCCGTACGCCGCCACCGACCCCGGAGAGTTCTTCGCGGTGGCCGCCGAGGCCTTCTTCACCGCGCCGCAGGCGCTCGCGCACGCTTACCCGTCCCTGTATGCGCTGTTCCGCGACTATTTCCGGCAGGATCCGCTGACGGGTGCGGGCGATTCCCGGTCGCGCTGACGCGGGGATTGGCCCGAAGCCGCGCACCGGGATCCACGCTGCTCCGCGCTTCGCAAAATAGTCCGGATACCAGCCGATCGACGCGGCCAGGCCGGCATCGAGCCGGTGCGTCGGTGCATCGCCGCGCAGCGCGCGAGTTGCGCCGGATCATCGGTGATCTCAAGCCCCCGCGCCGCGCTGAACCGTTCTCGCGGGACTTCACAGTCGAAGCGCTTTCGCGCAACTACGTGCACACCCCCGGCACCGAAAACGCCCGTTCGGCACCGATCCCCAGCCAGCCGCTGTCGGTACGACGACCGCTGCCGTCGTTGTCCTTCGTCGCCGTCATCGGAGCGTCGCTGGTGGTCGGGACAAATGGCGCGGGAGGCGTGGGCGACTCCGAGGCCACCGGGTCATCGATGTCTTCCATACGCGGACCCGCCATACCCGGGCCCGCGCTCCCCGACCCCGCCACGCCGCCGAGAACCGGCGACTGCCTCCGGTGTGGTGTCATCGCGCTCTGCCGCGCCGGGCTCTGCATGCGTATCATCGCGCTCACACGCACCGGCCAGCGCGGCACCGGGTTGCCGGCCGCGTCGGGCGCAAGGTAGATCGGGCAAGCCCAGGCGCGTGGCGCAGCCATCGGTTCGGGTACGCCGAGATCGATCGTGCCAAGCCGCCGCCCCGACGGCGCCACGCAGCCATCGACGATGCGCATCACCCACACCGCGATGCGCCCGACGAGCGGCACGTTCATCGGCACGCCGTAGCGCAGCTCCAGCTTCAGCAGGTTCGCGTCGTTCAGCGTCTGCTGCGAATGCGTGCCGATCGGCTCGTCGCCGCGCACGCCCGCCACCCCGCCGGCGGGCCGCCGCAGTGCGGCCCATTGCAGGCTGTCGTTGGGAATCTCGACGAGGCTCGTCACCGCTCGGCCAGCGGCATCACGCGCCGGCTCGCCCCAGTCGCTGAAGCTCTCGACCGACGGAGCCAGCTGCCGCCACGACAGCCAGCCTGCGGCGAGCCCCTGTCGTAGCTGCGCGTCCGACGCTGCCACCGCAGCAGCCCACGGGCGGCCCGCGTCGAGACCGAACCAGAACGGCATCAATCCACGCGCAAGCCCGGCCTCGATCGCATCGGGCCGCGCCTGGGCGACGCTGCCGGCGCGTGCCGCTTCGAGCAGCGCGTACTCGAGCGCGGTGCGCCCGTGAAACAGCAGCCCCCACTGCAGCGCACCCAGCCCGAGCAGCAGCACGATCGGCACCGCCACCAGCGTCTCGACGAAAGCGGTGCCACGCGCAGCGAACGCCTTGTTCATGGCCGCGGCACTCCGCGGATGTAATCGATCCGCGGCAACTCGGGCTCCGGTTCGCCACGCGCCCGCGCCTCGCGCGAGGGCACGGCACGCGAGGGCACCGCGCGCGACGGCGCCCGCGGCGCGGGCGCCAGGGTCTGCGCTGCGGCCGCGGTGCCGGTCGACGCCTCGAAGCCTTCGCGTCGCCGGACGAGCGCGCCGCAGTGTCCGGCCCCGCAGCGGCCGGGTCGACCGGCTC
>JAJTYR010000030.1 GCA_021463505.1 Burkholderiaceae bacterium
GAGTTGATCGCCGGGCGCGGCATCGCGCTCCGGCGCTGATCGCCCCGGATGTTGTGCGCGCGACGAAATCTCCCATTCCTGCGAGCAACGTGCGACGATCGATGGCGCGCTGGCGGAAACCGCCAGCGCGAGACGGTCGATGATCGATCAGGCACGATCGACAGCCGCAGAGGGGGGGCTCATGGAGTATCTCTTCGACACCACCCAGGTGCCGCCGGGGAGGCGTTTTGCCCAATGGCGAGCGGCACTCGGCGCCCTGCTCGATATCCAGGCCCGGGACAGCCGCCCGGATGACGAGACATTCCATGGCCGGCTGGCGGTGCGCCACATCGATCGCATCCGGCTGACCGAGATCGTCGGAGCGCCGATGGCCCTGTCGGCGGGGCCGAGACTGGCCGACCCGGAGGTGACGGTGCTGGCGCTGCTCGACGGCCGTGCGACGGTGACGCAGGGCGAGCGTCGGTGCGAGTTGTCGCGTACCGCCATCGCTCTCGTTTCCAACGACGACCCAATCGAACTCGACTTGCATGCAGCGAGCCACGTCATCGCCTTGAGCACGCCCCAGCGCGAGTTCTACGACCTCTTCCCGCGTGTGCGGCATTCGCTGCTGACTGCCATTCCAGGCGCTGCCGCTGCGCCCGCATTGTTCATCGAGCATTCCCGCGCGCTTGCGCGCCACGCGATCTCCCTCGATTCCCCGAGCGCCAGGGTGGTCGCGGATTCGATGGTGCATCTGGCCGGTGCGGTCGCGAACTCCGCTCCCGAGAACGGCGCACGATACAGCGCGCGCTCGCAAGCCAGTATCCAGCGGGTCCTGGCGGCAGCGACCCGACACCTGCGCAATCCGGACCTGAACGTGCACCTGATCGCCAGGGCAGTGCACCTGTCGCCGCGTCAGATCCATCGGCTCTTCCGGACCGAGCCGCTGTCGTTGATGCAATGGGTGCTCATCCGGCGTCTCGAAAACTGCCGGCACGAGTTGCTGCAGCCGGACGCGGAGATGCGTCCGATCAGCACGATTGCCTATGAATGGGGCTTCAACGACTCGGCGCACTTCAGTCGCTCGTTCCGCAAGTACTTCGGGGAATCGCCGCGAGAGGCGCGGCGGCGCAGCACGGCGGTCATCCAGCGGGAGGTGGCCACCTTGCGCAGCGAATCGCCTTTCGATTCGCCCCAGTGTCGCGCCTGTCGCTTCTGGTCGAGCCGGACGTCGCGGTAACGTCCTGCGCTTCGGCCAGGGCCAGCGGGCGCGCCAGCACCGCGCCGGCGTGGTGTGGCCGCCTACCGGGCCGCAGCCTTGCGTTTCTCGTGCTCGCGCTGGCAGCCGATGCAGCGCTTGGCAGTCGGATAGGCGATCAGCCGTTCGTAGGCGATGTCGGCGCCGCAGTCGATGCATTCTCCGTACTTTCCGGCGGCGATGCGCTGGCGCGCGCCGATGATGTCGCGCACGTCCTGCAGGTTCTGGCGGATGAGCGGGTCGTCCACGGCCGAAAGCTTGACGAGCAGTGCGTCGTCCGTGGCCTCTTCGAGGCTTTCGCCCAGCGTGATCCGCTGCCGGTCTTCGTCCATCGCCGAGAACAGCGAGCGGATTTCGCGAAACTCCCGGGCCCATCTCTCGTCCATCATCGTCGCGAGGTGGTCGATCTGCTGCTGCTCGAGTCCGGGCATGTCCGCTTTCCTCCGAATGTCCGTGCCGCGCGGCCGCGTGGCTGTATGCATGCTAACCTCGGTCCATTCTATCGCGCGGCCGCCGCGGGTGCCCGACTGCCGCGGCCGACGTGGCGGCATCCGGGGCGGGCAAGGCAATGATCGAACTCCTCGTGCCGGTCGACGGCTCGAAGCCTGCGGAGCGCGCGGTCCGGCACGCGATCAGGCTGGTCGCGGGTGGCCTGAAGGCGCGGATCCTGCTGCTGAACGTCCAGCCCGAACTGCCGCGAACGCGCTCGCGCGCGGAAAAGCGCAGCGACATGCTGCGGCAACTCGAAGAGGCGGACGAAGCGATGCATTCCGCCGCTTCGCTGCTCGAGCGCGCCAGCGTGACCTGGGAGCGCTGCCTGCGTAACGGCGCTGCGGCCGACACGATCCTCGAGCTTGCCCGCGAGAGGCATTGTGCCGCGATCGTCATGGGTACGCGCGGACTCGGCGCGGTGGCCGGGCTCGTGCTCGGCTCGGTTGCTGCAAAGATCGTCCAGCTCGCTCCGGTGCCCGTCACGCTGGTGAAGTAGCGCCAGCGTGACGATTCGCAACCTCGATTTCCTGCTGCGACCGCGATCGGTCGCGGTGATCGGCGCCTCCGACCGCGCGCGCAGCGTCGGCGCCGCGCTGATGCGCAACCTGCTGCGAGGCGGGTTTCGCGGCGCGGTGTGGCCGGTGAACCCCAGACGCGCGTCGGTTGCAGGTCTGCGGGCGTTTCCCGACGTGACCGGGCTGCCCGAGGCGCCCGACCTCGCGATTCTCGCTTCACCCGCGGCCACCTTGTCGGACATCGTTCGCGCGCTCGGCGAGCGCGGTACGCGCGCGGCGGTGGTGGTCACCAGCGTCCCGCAACGGCCGCAGGATGCCGCTGCGCTGCGTCGATCGCTGCTGGATGCGGCCCGGCCGCACTCGCTGCGCATCCTCGGTCCCGGCAGCATGGGTCTGGTCGTTCCGTCGCTCGGGCTCGACGCGAGTTTCGCGGCCGCGCCGGCGCAGTGCGGCGGCATCGCGTTCGTCTCGCAATCGGGCGCGCTGACCTCGGCGGCGCTCGACCGGGCCGCCTCGCGAAACATCGGTTTCTCCTGCGTCGCCTCGGTCGGCGAGGCGATCGACGTCGACGCCGCCGACATCATCGATTACCTGGGCAGCGACCCGGCGACGCGCGCCGTGCTGCTCTATCTCGAGTCGGTGCAGAACGGACGCAAGTTCCTGTCGGCGGCGCGCGCGGCTTCGCGCGGCAAGCCGGTGATCGTCCTGAAGTCGGGGCGCACCCGCGCCGGTGCACAGGCCGCGATGCGGCACACCGGCAGCGATCCCGGTGACGACGCGGTATTCGACGCAGTGGTGCGCAGGGCGGGCATGCTGCGGGTGGACACGGTTGCCGATCTGTTCGCCGTGGCGGAGACGCTGACGCGGGCGCGCTCGCTCGAAGGAGAGAGACTCACGATCCTGACCAATGCGGGCGGCCCCGGGGTCATTGCCACCGATGCGCTTGCAGGAGCCGGTGGTGAACTCGCGGTGCTCGATGCGCCGACCCGCGCGCGCCTGCGCACACTGCTGCCGGAATCGTCGATGCCGGTCAACCCGGTGGACCTGGGCAGCGACGCCGATGCGCGTCGCTATGGCGCGAGCCTGCAGGCGTTGCTGGAGGCTCCCCGGCGCGACAGCACGCTGGTGATTCACGCGCCGAGCGGGGCGGCGGACGCACGTGAAGTCGCCGAGGCCTGCGCGCGCGCGGCGGGCGATCGCGCGCACAACCTGCTGGCCTGCTGGATGGGTGGCGACGGCGCCTTCGGCGCGGCGCAGCCGCTGCGCGATGCCGGCATCGCGGTGTACGAGACGCCCGAGGCCGCGGTGCAGGCGTTCCTGCACACGGTGGAACATCGCCGCAACCAGGAGACCCTGCGGCAGGCGCCGCCGTCGATCATGGCCGACTTCGTGCCCGACGAGGCAACGGCGCGCCGGCTGCTGCGGCAGGCGCTGTCGCAGGGGCGCGGGCAGGCGACGGCCGAGGAAACGCGCGCGCTGCTCGGCGCCTACGGCATTGCGCTCGGAGTGCCGCCCGGTGAAGGCGCAGATGGTGCCCGCGGGCGCGCGCACGGGCGGCGCAGTCGCGCGCTCGAACTGACGCTGCGCGTGGCGCCCGATCCGGTGTTCGGCCTGTTCGTGAGGCTGGACAGGGCCGATGCGGTGGGACGAGGCGCCGCTGCAGTCGGGTTGCTGCCGCTGGACCATTCGCTGGCTGCCGATACGATCGCGCGCGCTGGTCTGGCCGACCGCGATGTGCTCGTGCTGATGCTGGCGCGGGTGTCGCAACTCGTCGTCGATCACGAGGCGCTGCGCGAACTCGAAATCGACCTGCAACTCGTCGACGAAGCAGGCGCGGTGGCGCTCGACGCGCGGGCGCGATTCGCGCCTGCGTCGGCATGGGGCGGCGAGCGTCTCGCGATCCGTCCATATCCGAAGGAACTCGAGCAGACGATCGAGCTCGACGGTCGGCCGATGCTGCTGCGCCCGATCAAGCCCGAAGACGCGAGTGCCTACGCGCGCTTCATCCAGGCCACGCAGGCGCCGGACTTCCGGCTGCGCTTCTTCACGCTGGTGCGCAGCCTGCCCGCTCGCGACCTCGCCCGGCACACGCAGATCGATTACCACCGCGAGATGGCCTTCGTGGCGACGGCGCCGGATGGGCCCGACGCGGGCGAGATCGCCGGCGAAGTGCGCGCCTTCGTCTACCCGGGCGGGACGACGGCGGAGTTCGCGATCCTGGTGCGCAGCGACGCCAAGCGCCGTGGCCTGGGGCGCGCGCTGCTCTCGAAGATGATCGACTACTGCACGACGAGCGGGCTGGCCGAACTGATCGGCCAGATCCTGCCGGAGAACGAGGCGATGATCGCGCTGGCCCGCCGCTGCGGCATGCAGGTCGAAGTCGCGCCGGGCGCGAGCGTGGCGGTCGCGCACCTCGACCTGCGGTCCGCAGGGCCGCAGACGTAGCGGCAGCGCTCGCGTGATGAACGGCGCGATCGTGCGTGACGTCAGGCGCCGGTGCGCGGAGCGGTTGCCGCGGCGGGCTGCGCGGCTGCCGCCACCAGTCCGTACCGCGACATCACTTCCAGCAACTTCGCCCGGTCTGGCGGCCCTCCGGCATTGACCACCTCTGCGACATCGCGGAAGTACTGCGCCCCGATGTCCGGCGTCAGCACGACCAGCGCGCGCGCTGTCTGCGTCCCGGTGTTCCTGAAGGCGTGCACCGAGCCGCGCGGGGTCGACATCCATTGGCCGGGTGCCAGCTCACGCGACTCGCCGTCGACCGAATAGCCGATCGAGCCCTCCACGACGTAGAAGAACTCCTCGTTGTGGCTGTGGCTGTGCGGCGGGGGGACGCTGGCGCCCGGCGGCACGATGAGTTCGAACACGCCCAGGCCACCGCTCTTCGAGCCGTCGACCAGGTACCGGATTTCCATCTGGCCCACCTTGATCACGTCGCTGCTCATCTCGGGCTCCTTGGCGAGGGGTTTACGGCGACAATCTATACCGTTGTCAAGGCCGGATAAATGGCGTCGCATTCGACCTGCCGTTGCCAGAGCGATGCAGAGGCAAGACAGGTGGGCCGGTCCCATGTGGAAGCAAATCGCGCAGCACTGGTGGTCGATCACTCGCGAAGCCGTCAAGCTCTGGCTCGACAGCAATGCCTTCAGCCACGCCGGGGCTGCTGTCCACGCTGCTCGGCCGTATCGCAACAACTTCTTCGCGCTCGCGAGGAATCGCCTGCTGTCGCTGACGGTCGTGCTGGCGATCGGCTTCGCGCTGCTGGTGTCGGCGGTGGGCGCGCCGTGGTGCCGCGGAACACGGCGGTGCTCGTGAAGCGCGAACGGGTCACCGATTCGCCGGCCTGACCAGCGGTCTCTCTTCGTTCGCCGCATTTCAGTCTCGTTTCACCTTCCTGCGCGAAGAATGCGGGCAACGGGCTCACACGCCCCTTGCCATTCGGAGCGCAGACGATGTCGCGCAGTTTGTCTTTTCGCTTCCACCGGGGATCGGTTGCCGTCGTCGTCGCCACGCTGCTCGTCGCGGCTGGCGCGCAGGCCGCCGACACCACCGCGGCACGGCAGCTCGGGCGCTTCAGCACCGCCTCCGGCGCGCCCGGCGACGCGGAACGCGGTCGCCTCTTCTTTACCAGCCGGCACGGCGGTGAATGGTCGTGTGCGTCGTGCCACCACGATGCGCCGCTCACCGCCGGCAAGCACGCGAAGACCGGCAAGGCGATCGACCCGATCGCACCGGCGGCGAACGCGGCGGCCTTTACCGACACGGCGCGTGTCGACAAGTGGTTTCGCCGCAACTGCAAGGACGTGCTCGGGCGCGAGTGCAGCGCGCGCGAGAAGGCCGACGTGCTCGCGTACCTGCTCGGGCTCGGACGCTGACGGTCGGCGCACTTCGGGATGCCTGCGATGAATACCTCGTTTCGCGATCGTCTTTCACGATTCCTCACCGTGGTCGGCCTTTGCGCCGCCGTCGCCGCGCATGCCGGCGAGCGCAGGGCGATACCGGCCGACGTGCCCGACGCCTACCTGCAGGAATGCGCGTCGTGCCACACCGCATATGCACCGGGCGCGCTTCCGGCGGCATCGTGGCGGCGGATCATGAGCCGGCTCGACAACCACTACGGAACCGACGCCGCGCTCGATGCGGCCACGGCCGACCGAATCGGCACGTGGCTGCAGCGACATGCCGGCACCTGGAAACGCGCGGGCGAGGAGCCTCCGCAGGACCGGATCACGCGTTCACGCTGGTTCGAGCGCAAGCACCGGAAAGTGGATGCGCCCGTCTGGCGCCACGACAGCGTGAAGAGCGCCGCGAACTGCGGGGCGTGCCACCCCGGCGCCGACCGCGGCCGTTTCGACGACGACGACCTGCGGTTCCCGGCGGGTCTGGACACGCGCCATCGGCGCGCCTGGAACGACTGAAGCGAGCAACGACATGCAATCCGTATCGACTCTTCCGCGCGCCGTCGGATCGGCGCAGATTCCATCGGCCGGCCGCCGTGTGGTCGACGCGCCCACGCGCGCGTTCCACTGGCTGTTCGCGGCGAGCTTTCTCGGGGCGTTCGTCACCGGCGACAGCGAAACCTGGCGCCCGGTGCACGTCGCACTCGGCTACCTGATGGCCGGGCTGCTCGGGTTCAGGCTGCTCTACGGACTCGCCGGCCCGCGCCCTGCGCGCCTGGCGCCGTTGTGGCGCAAGCTGACCGGCTTGCCGGGGTGGCTGCGGTCGGTGCGCCACGGACGCTGGCTCTCCGACGTCGACTGGCGGCACGGCGAGAACCTGCTGATCGCGCTGATGATCGCGGCGATGCTCGTCGCGGTGGTGCCGCTCGTGCTGAGCGGCTTCGTGGTCTACCAGGAGTGGGGCGGCGACTGGCTCGAGGAGGTCCACGAGTTCTTCGGTAACGCGTTCCTCGCGCTCATCGGCGCGCACGTCGCCGCGCTCGTCGGCTCGAGCGTGCTGCGCCGGAGGAACCGCGTGGTGCCGATGATCACCGGGCGTGCCAGCGGCTCGGGCCCGGACCTGGTGCGCAGCAACCGGACCTGGCTCGCGGCGCTCCTGTGGCTCGCGTCGATCGGCTTCGTTGCGTGGCAGTTGCTCTGACGCGCCGCGGCCCGCGCCGCCCACTGCGCGCGGGCCGTCAGGACGGAATCGTCAGGCCTCGCGCCACTGCCGGCCGCTCGACGAAGGCCGCGAGCGTGCGCGCCACTTCAGGAAAGTCGCGGAAGCCGACCAGGTCGCCCGCTTCGTAAAAGCCGATCAGGTTGCGCACCCACGGGAAGATCGCGATGTCGGCGATCGTATAGGCGTCGCCCATGATCCACTTGCGACCGGCGAGGCGCTGCTCGAGTACCTTCAGCAGGCGCTTCGATTCGGCGACGTAGCGGTCGCGCGGGCGCTTGTCCTCGAAGTCCTTGCCGGCGAACTTCGTGAAGAAGCCCACCTGGCCGAACATCGGGCCGATGCCACCCATCTGGAACATCAGCCACTGCAGCGTCTCGTAGCGCTCCGCGGGGTCGGCCGGCATGAACGATTCGCGCCCTTCGCGCGCGCGCTTGTCCGACAGGTAGATCAGGATCGCCCCCGATTCGAACAGGCCGAACGGCTTGCCGCTGGGCCCGTCGGGATCGATGATCGCCGGGATCTTGTTGTTCGGGTTCAGCGACAGGAACTCGGGCGACAGCTGCTCGTTGTCCTGGAAGCTGACCCGGTGCGGCTCGTACGGCAGGCCGGTCTCCTCGAGCATGATCGAGACCTTGACGCCGTTCGGCGTCGGCAGCGAATAGAGCTGGATGCGATCGGGGTACTTCGCCGGCCACTTCTTCGTGATCGGGAACGCGGAGAGATCGGACATGGTTCGAAGGTTTGCCTCGAGGGTGGAACCGGCAGCTCGGCGCGGGGCGCTCAGCGCATCCCCTTGCCGAGCATCTGCGGGATGTCGTCCAGCGGATTGCCGTCGCGGTTCAGGTCGAGCATCGACGCGAGTCCGCCCAGGCCGCCCAGCGCGCCGCTCACACCGCCGGTGCCGCTCGCCTGTCCGCCGACGAGCAGGCCTTCGAGCAGGGTGTCCAGCCCACCGCCCTGCGGCGTCGCCTGCGTGGCGGCCTGCGATTCGTCGACGCCGAGTTCGCGCGCCATCGCTTGCAGGCCGCCCGCCCGGGAGATGATGTCGGTGAGTTGCATGCGGATGCGGGTAACGGGGAGATCAGCCGAGCTTGCCCAGCGTGCCGGTGGCTTCGGCGAGCAGGTAGTAGAACGTGACGCGGCTCTTGCGCCGCTCGTCCTTCATCTTCGCCACCACCGTCTTGATGCCGGCGTCGGCCGCTGCGGCGTCGAGTCCGAGCTTCTTCGCCGCAAACCCGTCACGCACGGTGGCCAGTTCGTCCGGATCGGAAGCCGAGACGAGTGACGAGTCGGCGTTGCGAAGCGCAATGCCGCAGTAGTTCACGATCGTCTTGATCGCGGCGTCGTTGACATTGGCGGTGTACTTCCTGATGTCGGCTGCGTAGTCGCTCATGCGTGGTCTCCAGTCGGGATGAACCGGGTGGGGTGAGCGCTCATCATACTTCAACGGTCCAGGCGCCTCCCGGGACGCCGATGACCTCGCAATCGACATCGGCACCGCGCCGCTCGATCACCGCGAAGTCGCCGTCGGCGAGCGCCAGCAACGGGTGGTGCCAGACGCCGCGGCGCAAGGTCACGCCGCAATCGCCGCTGACGCGAAACGCCGCGATGGTTTCGACGTCGGGTCCGGACTCTCCCAGTGCCGCAACCACGACGAACGGCGTGTCGCCGAGCGGCAGGAAGGTCTGGCTGCCGAGACGGTGCCGCTCGAGTTCGCGCACCTCGAGTGGCAGGTGCGCCGCGCGCGCGCGAAACACGCTCAGCGAAGGGCGCCCCGCGTCGCCCAACACGTCGGGTTCGGGCATCTCCACCCTCACCGAGGTACCGGCATTGATGCTGTGCCCGTCGCGACCGGCGCTCGTCACCAGGTCGCCGTACGGCGCGAACGACGCGGCGCTTACCGGTTGCAGCACGAGCCTGCGCGTGCCGCTCAGAAATTGATCCCCAGCCATTCGCGCACCTGTGCGTGCAGGTCGCCGGAGAAATCCTCCGGCGTGCCTTCGGCGGTGATTTCGCCCAGGCTCATCACGTAGATGTGGTCGGACATCGCCACGACGCGACGCACGTTGTGGTCGACCAGCAGGATGCCCATGCCGGATTTCGCGAAGGCGTCGATCCACTGGAAGACCTCGGCGGCCACCCGCGGCGCGAGGCCGATGCTCGGCTCGTCGATCAGGCAGACCTTCGGCTGCACCATGTAGGCCTTGGCGAATTCGAGCGATTTCTGCTGGCCGCCCGAGAGATCACCCGCCTGCGCCGAGAGCTTCTCCTTCAGGACCGGGAAGCGTTCGAGCGCATCGGCGTAGCGCTGCCCGAGCACGGTGCCGAACTGCCGGCGCCGGCCTTCGAGGGCGAGGCGCAGGTTTTCGGCCACCGTCATGTACGGAAACAGGCTCGATTCCTGCGGGATGTACCACAGCCCGTCGTCGATCATCGTGTGCGCGGCCTTGCCCGAGATGTCGCGCCCGGCCAGCGTGACCCGACCCGACTTGGGGCGCAGGAAGCCGCACAGGGTCTTCATCAGCGTGGACTTGCCGGCGCCGTTCAGGCCGATCAGGCCGCTGATGCGCCCGGCGCGCACCGCGAGCGAGACGTCGCGCAGCACGTCGATGTCGCCGAGGTAGCCGGCGGTGACGCCCTCCATCGCCAGCAGGACGTCAGCCATGCGCCGGCCCCCCGGCGCTGGCGTGCGCCTCCTCGCCGAGGTAGGCCTCGATCACTGCGGGGTCGTTGAGCACCCGCTGCGTCGGTCCGTCGGCCAGGACCTTGCCCGCGTTCATGCACACCGCGCGCGGGCACAGTTCGACCACCACCGGCATGTCGTGACTCACCAGGATGAAGGTCTGGCCGCTTTCGCTGCGACGCCGGATGAATGCCGCCATGGTCTCCTTCATCGTCGGGTGCACCGCGGCGAACGGCTCGTCGAGCAGCGCCAGGCGCGGCGGCACCATGAAGCAGGCGCCGAATTCGAGCAGCTTCTTCTGGCCGCCCGAGAGCTGCCCGCCGTCGAGGTGCATCACGTGGGCGAGCTTCAGTTCGTCGAGCAGTTGCAGCGCGCGCTCGCCGGCGCGTGCCTCGTCGAGGCCCATTGCGAGCCCGCAGACGATCAGGTTGTCGAAGGCGCTCACGCGGTTGAATACGCGCGTCATCTGGAACATCCGCAGGACCCCGAGCCGGGTGAGTTGCGTCGGGTTCAGGCCGAGCACGCTGCGGCCGTCGAGCAGCGCCGCGCCCGCGTCGGCGCGCATGTGGCCCGACAGGACGTTGAGCAGCGTGGTCTTGCCCGAACCGTTGGGTCCGATCAGGCCGAGCAGTTCGCCCTCGGCAACGTCCAGTGTGACGCCGTCGACGGCACGCAGGCCGCCGAAGCGCCTGGCGACGCCGCGGATCTGCATCAGCGCCATCACGCTTCCTTCGCCGCGCCCGGGCTTGCCTGGCGGCGCCGCGCGACGGCTTCGCGCGCCAGACCCCAGAGCCCTTCGCGGAAGAAGCGGGCGAACACGATCACCAGCAGCGCGAACACGATCATCTGGACGTTGCCGACGTCGCGCAGCATCTCCGAGGCCACGTAGACCAGCAATGCGCCGATGAGCGGACCCACCAGCGTACCCATGCCGCCGATGACCACCATCGCGATGACGATGCCGGTCTGCGCGATCAGCCCCAGTTCCGGGCTCACCAGTTGCGCGAAGGTGCCGTACAGGCCGCCGGCGAAACCGCAGATGGCGCAACTGGCCAGGAACGCCCAGGTCCTGGCGCGCACCACGTCGATGCCGCGGCTTGCCGCGCCGATCTCGTCGTCGCGAATCGCCAGCAGGAAGCGGCCGATCGGAGAACGCAGCATGCAGAACACGCCGATCGTCACCGCGGAGAGCGCCGCCACGAACACGTAGTAGTAGCCGATGCGGCTGTCGGTGAGCCCGGGCACGTTCAATCCCTGGTCGCCGCGCGTGAAATCGATCGAGTTGTAGATCACCAGCCGCGCGATCTCGGCGAACGAAAGCGTGGTCAGCGCGAGGTACGGGCCGGAGAGGCGCAGCACGATGCGGCCCAGCACCAGCCCGATCAGGCCCGGGACGACGATCGACATCGGCAGCCCGATCCACAGCGGCACCTTCCAGTGCCAGGCGAGCAGGCCGGTGGTGTAGGCGCCGAGCATCGCGAAAGCCGCGGGCGCCAGCGAGAACTGCCCGGCATAGCCGGCGAGCAGGTTCCAGCCGCACGACAGCATCGCGAAGTACATGCTGACGATCAGCACTCCGAGCCAGTACGGCGAGGAGATCGCCAGCGGCAGCAAGGCGAGCAGCGCGAGCACCGCGAGCGACAGACGCATCTCGTGCGTCAGCTTGCTGCGCAGGAAGTTCGGGTGGCTGGGGACGCCCATCGTTTCAGACCTCGCGCGCGCGTTCGCCGAACAGCCCCTGTGGGCGCAACAGCAGGACCAGGATCAGCAGCGCCAGCCCGAAGGTGTCGCGGTAGTCGTACGACAGGTAGACCGCGCCGAAACTCTCGAGAACGCCCAGCGCGAGCGCGGCGACGATGCTGCCCGGGATCGAGCCCATCCCCCCGATGACGACGATCACGTACGACTTGACCGCGGGAAAGATGCCGACGTCGGGCGCCGGATTGATGACCGGCGCGAGCAGCGCGCCGGCCAGCGCCGCCAGCACGCCCGAGGCCATGAAGATGATGCTGCTCGCGCGCGCGGTGTCGATGCCGGCGATCGATGCGCCGAGCCGATTCTGCGCCACCGCCTGCACCTGGCGCCCCCACAGCGAGCGCTTGATGAACAGCGCCAGCCCCGCCAGAAGCACGATCGCCACGCCGGCGGTGATCAGTTTCTGTCCACTCGCCATGAAGGGCCCGATCGACATCCGGGTCACCTCGGACAGGGACGGGCCGCGCATCGGGTAGGGTCCGACGATCTTGTCGACGAGGTTGATCAGCAGCAGCGACAACCCGAAGGTGACGACCACCGCGTATTCGTCCTTCATCAGCGCCCACGACCCGTAGCCGGCGTACAGCGGGCGCATCAGCCAGCGCTCGGTGGCCCAGCCGAGCAGCGCGCCCGAGGCGGCAGCGACCGGCAGCGCGAGCCACGGCGACACGCCGAGCGCGAGCGACACCAGCGTATAGGTGTAGGCGCCGACCATGTAGAACTCGCCGTGCGCGAAGTTCACGACCTTCAGGATGCCGAAGATCATCGTGAGGCCCACCGCCATCAGCGCGTAGAACAGGCCGATGACCAGGCCGTTGACGAAGAGGTCCAGAGCGAGCAATCGAGTCTCCGCGTCGCGCCGCGGAGCGATCCGCGGCGCGACCTGTGCTGCACCACCGGCCGCGAACGGATCCCGCGGCCGGGCCGGCCGTCAACGGGCCGGCCTGGTCGTCACCTGGCCGGCTTCAGGACCTTGTCGATCTGCAGAGGCTGGCCGGGCACCTGGATCAGCGTGGTCTTGCTGACCGGCTGGTTCACCTCGGTCAGCTGGTAGGTGACGTAGGGAATGTCGACCCACTGCTGGTACTTGTAGCCCGCTTCCTGCGAGAACGAGAACTTGCCGCGCGCGCCTTCGAACTGCATGCCCTGCAGCGTCTTGACGATGGCTGCGCCGTCGGTCGACTTCGCCTGTTCGATGGCGCGCGCGATCAGCAGCACCGAATCGGCGGCCTGGAAGATCAGCCGGTTCGGCTCGGTCTTCGCCTGCTTCTGGTAGATCTCGCCGATCTCCTTGCCCAGCGCGGGCATCGGCATCGCCGGGTGATACAGGCCGAAGGCCAGCATGTATTTGCCGGCGTCCTTCACGTTCTGCCAGAAGTCGGGATAGTCGGCGATGCCGGCGCCGTCGTAGAACGCGGTTTTCGCACTCGGGGCGACCCCCTGCTCGTAGAGCTGGTTCATCAGGATGTACGCAGCCGGCGGCAGCATCACGTTGACCACCAGGTCGGGTGCGCTGGCGCGCAGCGGCAGCACCGCCGGCGTGAAGTCCTTGCCGGCGCGATCGAGGGCGACGTACTTGTACTGCGTCTGCGGCGCGAGCTTCTTCAGGAATTCGCCGAGCAGCTTGGCCTGGCCGATGCCGTAGTCGGTGTTCTCGGCGAAGGCGACGACGTTCCTGACCTTCAGCGCGGCGATCGTCTCGGCCATCGCCGAGGACACGCGGGTGTTGTAGTTGCCCGGGTTGAACACCTCCGGATAGCCCTTGGTGCGCACGTCGTCGGACCAGCAGTTGGTGTTGACGTACGGCGTCTTGTAGCGGTGCGCGACCTCGATCTCGGCCAGGCACACCGAGCTCTGGTGGCCGCCGGTGACTGCCACCACCTTGTCGCGGGTGATCAGTTTCTCGGTGGCGGCCCGCCCTTTCTCGGGGATGCCCTGGTTGTCTTCGTAGACGACTTTCAGTGGCCGCCCGAGCACGCCACCCTTGTCGTTGAGCATCCTGACGACGATCTCGACGCCGTCCTTCACCTGCGTGCCCTGCACCACCGACCCGGGAGGCGACTGGGCGATGCTCACGCCGATGACGATCGGTTCGGCCGCGTACGAGGCCGCGGCCAGTGCGGTCGCCGAAGCGGCGAACGCGATCCGGAACAGGTTCTTCATGGTCTTCTCCTTCAGGGGGTCGTAGCCAGCAGATCTTCGAGGCGGGCGGCGACGTTGAGCACCCGCCAGTCGTCGCCGCGCCGGCCCGCGATCTGCACGCCGATCGGCAGGCCGTTGTCCCCGATGCCGCAGGGCAGCGTCAGCGCGGGCATGCCGGTCAGGTTGAACGGCATGGTGAGCGCGGTGACGGCAGTGTGCAAGGGGATGTCGCGGCCGCCGATGCGCGCCGAGCCGGCTCCGGACCGAGGCGGCTCGATGCGCAGTGTCGGGGTGACCAGCACGTCGAGTTCGCGCATCGCGACGGCGAACATCGCGGCGAGTGCTGCACGCCCGCGCTGCGCGCGCACGTACCAGGTAGCGGGAAAGAACTGGCCGATCTCGAGACGCACGCGCACGTCGGCGCCGAGTGTCCCGGGACGTTCGACCAGGCGCTGCCAGTGCAGTTCGGTGGCTTCGCTGCAAAGCGTGACGAACTGCAGCGCGGCGCTGTGCTCGACGCCGCGCAGGTCGATCGGCACCAGTGTTGCGCCGTCGTCGCGCATGCGCGCGAGCGCCGCGTGCACCGCGCGCGCCACGTCGTCGGCCAGCGGGTCGAAGAAGTAGTTGTTCGGCACGCCGACGCGCAGTCCGGCGAGCGGCGCGCGACGGGTGGTGCGTGCCGGCTGGCCGGCCATCACCGAGTACATCAGCGCCGCGTCGGCCACGCTGGCCGCGATCGGGCCGATGTGGTCGAGGCTCGCCCCGAGCGTTTGTGCACCGTCGCGCGGCACCGCGTCGAAGCTCGGTTTGAAGCCGACCACGCCGCAGCACGATGCGGGCAGCCGGATCGATCCGGCCGTGTCGGTGCCGATGGCGATGGGGACGATGCCGGCGGCGACCGCAGCGGCCGATCCGCCGCTGGAGCCCCCTGGGGTGTAGCCGGCCCGTCGCGGATTGGCGACCCAGCCGTGATGAGGGTTCTCGCTCGTGATGCCGTAGGCGAGCTCGTGCAGATTGGTGGTGCCGACGACCAGCGCGCCGGCCTCGCGCAGGCGTGCCACGGCCAGCGCATCATGCGCGGCCGGTGCCGGTCTCGGGCCGCCACTGCCGTTCGTCTGCGGGAAGCCGGCGACCAGCATCAGGTCTTTCACTGCGATCGGCACCCCCATCAGCGGCAGCGACGCGCCCGCGCGCAGGTGCTGTGCGGCGGTCGCGGCTGCGGTGTCGAGCGTCGCGGGGTCGGCGAGCGTGATGAACGCGTTCAGGTCATTCCGGCGCAGGGCTTCGGCCAGCGCTGCCTGTGCGGGCGCCGCGGTGCGCCCGGGCGCGGTGCGGCAGTCGCGCGCGACGGCGGCGATGCCGGTTGCGTCGCCCGCGACCGGCGTGCCGCCAGCCGCGATACCGGCCGGCGAAGGGGAGAGATAGCCGAGTTCGGGCTCCGGTTGCAGTCCCTCGAACGCGTTCAGTTCGGGCAGGTTGAGGCGAAGACGGTCGAGCCAGGCGCGGTGCCGGTCAGTGTGCGGGAACCTGCCGAGTCGGGCGATGCCGTCGACGGCGGACTCGAAACGCTCGAGGAGGTCGTCCATGGGGTGGGCGGGTGAGGCGCGAGAGCGGTGTCGTGGGATCGGCGGATTCGGCGCCGCTTTCGCGGGGTATAGTGCTCGCTGTCGAAATGGTCCAACCGGTCAGACCAGTAAGCGCGCCATCGTGCCGACATGGCAGCGGCCTGTCAATCGGTGCAACTCCCCGAATCGAGGACCCCCGGATGAACACCGTCGCGCAGGTCGCCAGGCAGCTTCAGGCCCGGATGCGCGGCAAGGACTGGCGCCACGCGGGCAAGCTCCCGGGCCAGCGCGAACTGGCCGGCCAGCTTGGGGTGAGCCGTGCCTCGCTGCGCGAAGCGATCGCGATGCTCGAAAGCCTGGGGCTGCTGCGCAGCGAGCCGGGGCGAGGGGTGTTCATCGTCGGTCACGACGAACGGCGCCCCGCCAGGCCGGACGGGCGTTGGCGCTTCCACGGGCGCTACGCGCTGCGCGACGTCTATCTGGTGCGCAACGAACTCGAAGAGCTGGCTGCCGCGATGGCCGCCGGCGCGGTCACTCGGCACGGGATCGCGCGGCTTCGCGCCACGATCGAGCGAATGCGCGTCGCGGCCGATGCCGGCAACCTGGTGGCGATGTCGGAGGCCGACCGGGTTTTTCACGTCCACATCGTCGAAATCGCCGGCAGCCCGATGCTGCGCGACATCGCGGAGGGCATCGTCGATGTCGTCGAGAGCAGCCGCCAACTGGCCTTCGCGGACCCGGTGCGGGTGCGCGAGCCGATCGACGAGCACCTGCGGATCGTCGAGGCGCTGGCCGCGGGAGACCCGAGAGCGGCGCGCAAGGCCATGCGCGCGCACATCTGCAACGCTGCCAGTCGGGTCGGGGTGGTGCTGACGATTCCGGGAGGTTGATCTGGCGCTACCGCTTCCGGGCGCTCGCGTCGTTGTCAACGCCCGCCGTCTCCGCCAGCACGTAACGCAGGCATTCCTCGACGCCGGTCGCCGACAGCGTCTCGCCCGGCCGGGGGACGAGTGCGATGACGGTCGTGTCCCCATCGCGGCGCGTGTCGCAGGTGCCGATCTTCGAGCATTCGCCGGAGGGGCACGACCACCAACTCGTGCCGCGGCAGGCCGACACCCGGTCGATGACGTCCTGTTCGTCGCGGGTGGTGCCGTCGATCCGGACCAGCAGTTCGTCGCCGTGTCTTTCGATCCTGAAGCTCATGTCTCCTCCTTCAGCGCCGCAACGCGTGCTGCAGCGGATTCACTTTATTCCCGCTGCCGGCGCTGTCAATGGGCCGGCGAAGGCGGCACCGGCGGGCCCAAGGGCTATCATCGGCCACCCACCGGACGCCCGGCGATGGAAACGGTAGCCGTCATCGACTTCGAGACCACCGGCATGTCACCGGAGACCGGTGCACGCGCGACCGAGATTGCCGCCGTGCTGCTGCGCGACGGCCGCGTGGTCGATCGCTACCAGGGCCTGATGAACGCGGGTGCGTACGTGCCCCCGTTCATCGAGCAGCTCACCGGCATCAGCAACGCGATGGTGCGCGCCGCCCCGCCTGCGGCGAAGGTGATGCGCGAAGTGGCCGACTTCGTCGGTGCGCACCCGCTGGTCGCGCACAACGCGTCGTTCGACTGCCGGTTCTGGGACGCCGAACTGGGTCGGATCGGAAGGGCGCGGGTGCAGGCGTTCGCCTGCACGATGCTGCTCGCGCGGCGCATCTACCCGGAGGCACCGAACCACAAGCTGGGCACGCTGGTGGAGTTCGCGGGTCTGCCCGTCGCTGGGCGCCACCACCGCGCGATGGCCGATGCGGAGATGGCGGCGAACCTGCTGGCCAGGCTCGAGCGCGAACTGGAACGGCGCTTCGGGCTGGCGCCGGTCACGCACGACATGCTGCGCGAGATCCAGGCTTCGCCCCGCCATGCGATGCCCGGCTGCATTGCCCGCCACGGGGGCCGTGCCAGAGCCGTGTAGCGGCGGCCCCCATCCACGACGTGCGTCAGGTGGCCAGCATGAGGCGCAGCATGCTGGCGACCTCTTCGGGGAGGTTCCGGGCAAGGCGCCGCGCCTCGCGCAGCGCAGCCCGATCGAAGGGATCGGAGCCCGAATCGCCGGCGAGCTCGACGACGAGCCAGGCCAGCAACATGGCTTCGTCGACCCCGTCTCGGTGCGAGGCGTCCTGCAGTCCGAAGACCCAGAGGTTGGGCAGCAACCGGGCGACGCCGGCGATGGCATCGGGGAGCCGTGCATGGTCGCGCCACGACCGGTTGACGAGATCCGCGAGTTGGCGCGTCGCCTCCTTGCGCCCGGTTGCGTCGATCGGGTACACGTAGTCGGGGAAACCGGTCTCGACGGCCTGATGGCGGAAGAGATCAACGTCGTTCGCCATGTCGTACATGTCGAAACTCGCGGCACTGCACCGGGAGAACACCACCGTCGAGTCCGCTACGAGCGTGGACGCGGATGTTGCCACCGATCCCATGCCGCCCCAGCCCGCCGCGAGCATCTGCCTGGCCTTCACGTTCTGCGGCAACGCTTCGGCGCGTTCGGCGGCATCGCGTTCGAGGACCAGGACCATCGAGGTGTCAGGGGTGACCAGCTGATAGCGCTCGGCGAACGCACCGCGTTGCGGCCCAGGCAGCGCGGCGACCGCGAGACCCGCGGCCACGCGGGGCAGTGTGTCGGCACCGGGCGCATCGGCGTCGGTCGTGGCAACGACACGCTCGCGCGCCAGCGGCACGGCCTGCGAGCGGGGCGCATCGTCGCGCCATGCGAGCCTTACCTCTCCGTCGGGGCACGCCGCGAAGCGCGCGAGCGCGTGCAGCGTCTCGCCGGCGAACAGCGTGGTGGGCAGCGGCGCCTGCCAGTCGATCGGCGCCGGCCAGTGCACCGTGGCTTCGTTGGCGCGCGGCTGGCGCAGTCGCGCGAACAGCCGCATCAGCGCCGCCTCGATCGACTCGTTCGGCGTGACGAACTCGACGGATCCGCCGGTGGCCTGCGCCAGGTGCGAGAGCAGGCTTTCGGCAGGGCTGGCGCCGACCGCGACGATGAAGATCCGCTGGTCCTGCGCGCGCGCACGGGCGATGATCGCGTCGCCAGCCCAGGTCTCGCCGTCGGTGATCATGAACACGTCGGCGTTGCGACCCTCGGCGCCTCCCTGCTCGAACAGCGAGGCGAGCGCGGCCTCGATTTCGGTGCCGCCGAGATCGGCCTGCAGCGCATCGGCCCAGCCGAGGCAGGTTGCGCGGTGCGCGGCGCTGGCGTGGCGCAATCCCGATTCGGCGTGGACCACGCGGGAGCCGAACGCGCTGACCGAGATGCGGTCTTCGGGCGCGAGCCGCTCGACCAGCCGTGCGACGGCCGAGCGCGCCTGCGCGATGCTGTCGCCGGCCATCGAGCCGGAGCAGTCGACCAGCACTTTCAGCGTGAGCGGTGCGTCGTTCACGTGGTCGAGCGTGGGCAGGAACGATGCGAGCGCGACCCAGCCGTCGCCGTCGCGCGCCAACGTGGACATCGGACGTCTCGCGAGGCCGTCGACCACGACGACGAAGTCGCGGTCGAGGTGACCGTTCAGCGAGACGACGACCGATTCGGCGGTGCGCTGCATCTGCGCAGGGTGGCTCGGGCAGCTGACCGCACCTTCGGCCAGCGCGCCGGCGAGCTCCACCGAGAACCGCGCAGGGTAGGACACGCCGAGGTCGGCCTCGGGCACCGCATGCGGGGCAACGCCGGCCGCTGCCGCGCTGCCGTAGCGCGGCGCGACGGTGGTGGGGATCGCAATGCGCACCTGGCCCTGGACGAACGACAGCAGCTCGCCGTAGCGGATCTCGACCGTAGCCTCTTCGCCGGCCATCAGGTTGCCGACCGACACCGTGTAGAGGCCGTCGCCGGTGCGTTCGAGCAGCACGGCGGAGTCGCCCTCGTCGATCGCCTCTTCGTAGGCCTGCTCGGCGGCCTTGCGCTCGGCCACCTTGCCGGCGAGGCGCCGCTCGCCCAGCGTGAACTCGAGCGCGAGCAGCACGGCCGAGTGGGGCAGCGGGAAGGTGTAGACCGCCTCGACGTTGCGTCCGCTGTGGTTGACGTAGCGCTGGCGAAGCGTGGTTTGCAGCAGCAGGCCGTCGGCGCGCGCGGTGCCGACGACTTCGACCAGCGGCACCGTGGTGCCGTCTTCGCTGCGCATCAATGCCGGTTCAGCCATGTTCATCCTGCCTGTTCCTCTTGTTGTGCGCTTCGTGCGCGTGGCCGCGCACCCGCTCGACCAGTTCGGTGACGCCGGCGAACAGCGCGCGCACCTGCTCGGGCGTGAGCCCGGCGCGCCCCGGCTCGATCGCGAGCTCGACGCCGTCGGCGACGACGAGGTGCGACCACACTTCGACGGTGCCCGGGCCACGCGGCCGCGGCGGTATGTCGGGCGGGGCGCCGTGCAGCAGCTCGCGGATGCGGTCGAGCGAAACCCCGGCCTGCGTCCACTTGCGCACCTGCAGCAACTGGTCGAGATGCCGGCCCGTGTAATAGGCCGCCCGGGTTTCGCCGATGGGTCGGTCGACGAGGCCGAGCTGGACGTAGTAGCGGACAGTGCGCCGCGGCAGCTCGGTCAGCGAGCAGAGCTCCTCGAAAGCGAATCGGCGGGGGTCGGGGCTGGCCATTGATACATTATAGCAGTTCAACAGTATAAATCAAGTGATATAATGCAGCAGACCGATGCGCACCATCGGGTGGGCGGAGCGTTCATACTCCCGACCGATATCCGACCCGGAGAGACCCCATGTACGACCGCATCCTGGTTCCCATCGACGGCAGTCCGACCTCGCAGCGTGCGCTGGCCGAAGCGGCCGGCCTTGCCCGGCTGTGTGCGGCGAAGCTGCGGTTGCTGCACGTGATGGATCCGCTGACGCACATCACCGGCTACGAGCGGCCCGACGTGTTCGTGCGCGAGATCGAGCCGGCGCTGCGCAAAGCTGCGCAGGACCTGCTCGCGAAGGCGCGCGAGAGCGTCGGCGACGACCGGGTGCAGGTCGAGACGGCGCTGGTCGACAGCCAGGGCGAGCGCGTGTCGGAGATCATCGTCGGGCAGGCGAAGGCCTGGCCGGCGGACCTGGTCGTCATCGGCACGCACGGCCGCCGTGGCGTCGATCGCGTGCTGATGGGCAGTGACGCCGAGCAGGTCGCGCGGCGCTCGCCGGTGCCGGTGCTGTTGGTGCGGCAGCGGTGACGACAGCGCTTACGACGCCAGGACGCACCTGCCCGGACTGCTCGAGCGCGCGGCGAGCGCTTCGTCATCACGCGCCATGGCAAGCCGGTCGCGCAGCTGATTCCGTTCGAAGCGGGTGACGACGCCGCGATCCGCGAGGCGATCGTCAAGGATGAGGCCATCCGCGCGCGCCTGGGCCGGGGTACACGCCTCGAACTGCTCGACGCGTTCACGGCCCTGCCGATCTCGCTCGCGCCGCCGATGATCCGCCGCGTCGACTTCATCGCGCGCGCGCCCGATCCCGTGCATCATGCGCGCGGATGAACTGGATCTTCCTCGGCATCGTGCTGGTCGCGTTCGTCACGGCTGTGTGGCGGCAACTGGCGTTCGTTGCGATCGAGGGCGCGCAGGCGCCGATGGAGGCGCTGTCCGCGGCGATGATCGCGTCGGCCACCGGGGCGGTCGAACTGGCGATCGGGCTGGTCGGTGTGATGGCGCTGTTCCTCGGGCTGATGAAGGTCGCCGAGGCGGGCGGACTGCTGACGGTGATCGCGCGGCTGATCCGGCCGCTGATGACACGGCTCTTCCCCGAGGTGCCGCCCGACCACCCGGCGATGGGGGCGATGGTCCTGAACCTTTCGGCCAACGCGCTCGGGCTGGGCAACGCGGCGACGCCGTTCGGCATTCGCGCGATGCAGGAGCTCGACCGGCTCAATCCGCGGCCCGGCACGGCGACGAACCCGATGGCGCTGTTCCTCGCGATCAACACCTCGAGCGTCACGCTGCTGCCCACGGCGGTGATCGCGCTGCGCGCGGCGGCGGGCTCGACGGACCCGGCCGGCATCCTGCCGACGACGCTGTTCGCGTCGCTCTGCGGCACGATCGCCGCGGTCGTCGCGGCGATGTGGCTCGCGCGCTTCTTCCCGGCGGGCACGCCGCAGGCCGGCGATGCAGTCATCGACCGTCCGTGGGTGCGCGAGAACGTACCCGGCGAACCCATGCCGGCCGACCCGGGCGGGTATCCGCTGTGGGTGTCCCTGCTCGCGATCGGTGCGCTGGTTGCGCTGATCCCGGTCACGATCGCCTGGGGCCGGACGATCTCGCCGTGGATCGTTCCGGGCCTGATGGTCGTCTTCCTCGCCTTCGGCGCGCTGCGCGGCGTGCGCATCTACGAGGCGTTCGTCGAAGGCGCGAAGGGAGGCTTCCGGGTGGCGGTACGCATCATCCCGTACCTGGTGGCGATCCTGGTGGCGGTGGGCATGTTGCGCGCAAGCGGCGCGCTCGACGCGACGGTGGGCGCGATCGGTGGATACACCGCGGAGTTCGGGTTGCCGCCCGAGGCGCTGCCGATGGCGCTGCTGCGTTCGCTGTCGGGCTCGGGTGCCTACGGCGTGATGGCTTCGATCATCAACGACCCGGCGATCGGCCCGGACAGCTACACCGGCTACCTGGTGAGCACGTTGCAGGGATCGAGCGAGACGACCTTCTACGTGCTGGCGGTGTACTTCGGTGCGGTGCAGGTGCGCCGGGTGCGTCATGCGCTGGCCGCGGCGCTGATCGCCGACGTGGTCGCGGTGGTCGCGGCGGTGGCGATCTGCCGGTGGCTGTACGGGTGACGGGTCGTCGAGACGGGGTGGCGCGTGCGCAAGTGCGCATCCGGCCAGGGTGTTGCGTCAGCCGAGCCGCGCGTTGCAGTGGCCGGCTACTTGCCCGCTTCGCGCAGCGCCGCTTCCATCACGGCGGCCCAGGCAGGGTTGTGGCGGCGCATTGGTGCGAGGACATCGCCGATCAGCGCGCCGAGTTCTCGCGCCTGCGCGACTGCGGTGCGCGCCGCATCCCGCTGGCCCAGCTTCACATGGCAGCAGGCAGCGGTCTCGAGCGCCGGTCGCCAGCCGGGCCGGATCTTCATCGCCCTCGTCGCGCAGACGAGCGCCTTTGCGGGCATGCCCGCGAAGAAGTGCGCCCACGCGAGGAGGTTGTTCCAGACGAAGTTCTGCGGATCGTGCGGATTCAGGCGCAGGCCGTGCTCGAAGGGGGCGATCGCTGCCACCGCATCGCCGGAAAGCGCGCGCGCCATGCCGAGGACCAGGTGGCCGAGCGCGAAGCTCGGGCTCGATTCGATCGCTTTCTCCGCGGCCCTGACGGCCAGTTCGAATCGGTCGGCATAGACGCTCGCGATCGCCAGGCCGTAGTGGGCGTACGGGTTCTGCTCGTCGAGCTCGACGGCCCGCAGGCCGGCGGCGACGCCCTCGCGCAGGTCCGCGGCCTCGTCGTCGCTCCAGCCATAGGCAACGAGTCCCGCGTCGACCCGCGCGAGCCACAGGTGGGCTTCGGGCAGATCGGGGTCGACCCGGCAGGCTTGCCGGAACAGCTCGCGCGCCTGCCGATGCGTCTCGCACCCGACCTTGTGGAACAGCCAGGCGCCGCGATGCACCATGTCCCAGCCGGTCGTGCTGCCGCGGTGCAGCCGCTTCGCGGCCAGCGACGACTCGCTCCTGAGCAACTCCGGCTCGATCGCGCCTGCCACCTGTTCGGCAATGCGATCCTGCATCGAAAGCATCTCGCCGACCTCGAGGCTGCCTCCGAAGTCGTACCTCTCTGCCCATAGCTGGCTCGCGTTCGCGGCGTCGACGAGGTGCGCGCTGATGCGGACGCTTCCGGGGGACCTGCGCACGCTGCCTTCGAGCAGGTAGCGCGCGCCGAGCGCGCGCCCGATCTCCGTGAGCCCGACGGAGCGGCCCCTGAACGCGAAGCTCGAATTGCGCGAGACGACGGCGAACCAGCGGAATCGCGACAGCGCGGTCATGATCCTGCTGATGCGGCCGGATCTCGACGCCCGCGTGCCCTGATCGAAGGCGCCGGCGTGGCGGGGTTCTCCGCCGCCGCATGGGCGATCCGTTACACTTGCTTCCACGTCGAGGCGCCTCCCGGGGCGCCCGCGCACTCGCTGGGGGTGCCGCATTGCAGATGTCGTCTGCATCGCGGCTGAGACCAAACCCTTCGAACCTGATCGGGGTAATGCCCGCGCAGGGAAGCAACCATGACGACGATCGCCCGCAACACCGCCCTCATTCCGCTTTCGGCCGCCGATCGCCTGTTCGGCTGGCGCGACCATGCCGCACTGTGGCTCAGCCTCGGCGTGGGCTTGCTGGTCATGCAGGTGGGGGCTTACCTGGTGCCGGCGCTCGGCACGCAGGCGGCGCTCGCGGCGATCGTCGGCGGATCGGTGATCGGCGCCGGGCTGCTCGGCTGGACCGCGAAGATCGGCTGCGACAGCGGCCTGTCCAGCGCAGGGCTGATGCACGCCGCCTACGGCAGCAGCTTCGCGCGGCTGCCGGTGGTGCTGAACATCGTCCAGCTGATCGGCTGGACGACCTTCGAGCTGGTGGTGATGCGCGACGGCGTGCTCGCGATCGCGCGACAGGCCGGGGCGCTGGCGCCGGCGGCCTCCGCGGTGCCGGGTGCCGAGGCGGCGGGCACGTTGCCGTTGCCCGTCGTGCTGGTGACGCTGGCGTTCGGCGCGCTGCTGGTGGGCCTGCTCGCCGGCTCGATGGTCGGGCTGGTGCGCAAGTTCATCGGCCGCTTCGGGCTGCCGCTGGTGATCCTGTCGCTTGCCTGGCTGTCGTGGCAGTTCCTGGGCAAGGCGCAGACGATGGGCTGGTCGACGATCTGGAACCGCGCGGGTGACGGCGGCATGAGCACGCTCGGGGCGCTCGACCTGGTGATCGCGATGCCGATTTCGTGGCTGCCGCTGGTGGCCGACTTCTCGCGGCACGGCCACGACGGGCGCAGCGCGCTTCGCGGCACCTGGCTCGGTTACGCGGTGGCCAACGTCTGGTGCTATGCGCTCGGGGTGCTGGTCGCGCTCACCACGCCGTCGCCCGACCTGGTGTCGGCGCTGCTGCTCGCGCAGGGCGGGCTCGTGGCGCTCGGCCTGATCCTGATCGACGAAGTCGACAACGCCTACGGCGACCTGTACTCGGGCTCGGTGGCCGGCCACAGTCTCGCGCCCGGCTGGAGCACGCGCCGCTGGGGCGTGCAGCTCGCGGTGCTGTGCACGGCGCTGGCGCTGGTGCTGCCGATGCACAGTCTCGAGCCGTTCCTGCTGATGCTCAGTTCGGTGTTCGTGCCGCTGTACGGGGTGATCCTCGGGAGGCTTGGCGGTCGCACCGACGTGCCGTCGCTGGTGGGCGCCCGGCGCGTCGATGGCAGCGCAGTCGCGATCTGGGTGCTTGGCGTGGCCGTCTTCCACCTGCTGCCGCAGTTCTCGACCCAGCTCGGATCGGCGCTGCCGACGCTGGCTCTCACCTTCGTGCTCGCGCGCGCGTCGCGGTGATCGGCGCGCCGGGCGCGGCGGCCGCTACACTGCGGTCCGTGATCCCGCTCTCCGTCCTCGACCTGGCTCCGATCCGCAAGGGTGACACCGCGGCCGACGCGCTGCGCAACACGCTCGACCTCGCCCGGCATTGCGAGGACTGGGGTTATCGCCGCTACTGGCTCGCCGAGCACCACAACATGACCGGCATCGCCAGCGCGGCGACCTCGGTGGTGATCGGCTACGTCGCGGGCGGCACGCGCACGATCCGCGTCGGCGCCGGCGGCGTGATGCTGTCGAACCACTCGCCGCTGGTGATCGCCGAGCAGTTCGGCACGCTGGAGTCGCTGTATCCGGGGCGCATCGACCTCGGGCTGGGCCGCGCGCCGGGCACCGACATGGTCACGTTGCGCGCGCTGCGCCGCGACCCGCACGCGGCCGAGGCCTTCCCCGACGACGTGCTCGAGCTGCAGGCGCTGTTCGGGCCGGTGCAGCCGGGGCAGGCCTGGCGCGCGGTGCCGGGCGCCGGGCTGAACGTACCGTTGTGGATCCTCGGCTCGAGCCTCTACGGCGCGCAGCTCGCGGCGCACCTCGGCCTGCCGTACGCGTTCGCGTCGCACTTCGCGCCCGATGCGCTGATGCAGGCCCTCGCGATCTATCGCGAGCGGTTCCGCCCGTCGGCGCAGCTCGACCGGCCTCACGCGATGGTCGGCATCAACGTGGTTGTCGCCGACACCGACGAGGCGGCGCGGCGCCTGTTCACCACCATCCAGCAGCGCTTCACCGACATGATGCGCAATGCGCGCGGCCAGCTGTCGCCGCCGATCGACGACATCGAGTCGTACTGGACGCCGGCCGAGAAGGCGCAGGTGTCGCGGATGCTCGCGTGCTCGTTCGTGGGTTCGCCCGGGACGGTGCGACGCGAGCTGGAGCGTTTCGTCGAGACCACCGGCGCCGACGAGCTGATGGCGGCCAGCGCGATCCACGACCACGCGGCGCGGCTGCGCTCGTACGAGCTGCTGGCCGGCGCCTGGCGACGCTGATCGACGTTGGACCCGTCCTTCCAGCCTTCGACCCCGCCGGCGACCGGATCCGGCTCGGTGGGCATCGTCACCGCGCAGCGGATGCGCTTCGAGCAGCCGCTTGCGCTGCGCAGCGGCGCGTCGATCGCCGGCTACGAACTGGTCTACGAAACCTACGGCGCGCTGAATGCCGGGCGCTCGAACGCGGTGCTGGTCTGTCACGCGCTGAATGCCGGGCACCACGTGGCCGGTGCCTGCGCCGAGCGTCCCGGCGACATCGGCTGGTGGGACAACATGGTCGGACCGGGCAAGCCGGTCGACACCGACCGCTTCTTCGTCGTTGGCGTGAACAACCTCGGCAGCTGCTTCGGGTCGACCGGGCCGATGAGCGTCGATCCGGCCACCGGCAAACCCTGGGGCCCCGATTTTCCGGTCGTCACCGTGGAGGACTGGGTGCACGCGCAGGCGCGCCTGGCCGACGCGCTGGGCATCGAGCGTTTCGCCGCGGTGATGGGCGGCAGCCTGGGCGGCATGCAGGCGCTGGCGTGGACCACGCTGTACCCGCAGCGCGTCGCGCACTGCGTGGCGGTGGCCACCGCGCCGAAGCTGTCGGCGCAGAACATCGCGTTCAACGAGGTGGCGCGCCGCGCGATCATCACCGACCCCGACTTTCACGGTGGGCGCTTCTACGACCACGGCGTGGTCCCGGCGCGCGGGCTGCAGGTGGCGCGGATGATCGGTCACATCACCTACCTGTCGGACGACGTGATGGGCGAGAAGTTCGGCCGCGCGCTGCGCCGCCACGTGACCGACACCGTGCTGCGCAACGACTACCGCTTCACTTTCGACGTCGAGTTCGAGATCGAGTCGTACCTGCGCTACCAGGGCGAGAAGTTCTCGGGCTACTTCGACGCGAACACCTACCTGCTGATCACGCGCGCGCTCGACTACTTCGACCCGGCACTCGCGCACGGCGGCGACCTGGCGCGCGCGCTGGCGCCGGCGCAGGCCGACTTCCTGCTGGTGTCGTTCACCACCGACTGGCGCTTCGCGCCCGAGCGCAGCCGCGAGATCGTCGAGGCGCTGCTCGCCAACGGGCGGCGCGTCACCTATGCCGAGGTCGACGCGCCGCACGGCCACGATGCGTTCCTGCTCGACGACCCGCAGTACATGGCGGTGATGCGCAACTGGTTCGAGCGCGTGGATGCGCGCGTGCGCGCCGGCACGGGTCCGCAGGCGGCCGGCCTCGCGCAGGGCACGCCGGAGGGCGCGCGATGACGAAGCGCCTGCTGCCGCTACCGCACCCGCCCGGCGGCCGGGGCAACGGCCTGCGTCCCGACCTCGCGCTGATCGCCCACTGGATCGCACCGGGCTCGCACGTGCTCGACCTCGGCTGCGGCGACGGTGCGCTGCTGGCGCACCTGCAATCGGCCAAGGGTTGCCGGGGTTACGGCGTCGAGATCAACGACGAGCAGTTGCTCGCGTGCATGCGCAAGGGCGTCGACGTGATCCAGCAGGACATCGAGGCGGGGCTGGGCATGTTCCACGCGCCGTCGTTCGACGTGGTCGTGCTGTCGATGGCGATCCAGATGACGCACCAGACCGAGCGCGTGCTGCGCGAGATGAGCGAGGTCGGTCGCGAGGGGGTCGTGTCGCTGCCGAACTTCGGCCACTGGACCCACGCGTGGTCGCTGCTGCGCGGGCGCATGCCGGTGTCGCGCGAGCTGCCCTACGAGTGGTTCGACACGCCGAACCTGCACATGTCGACCGTGCGCGACTTCGAGGACTTCCTGCGCCGACTCGGGCTGGTGATCACCGGCCGCGCGTTCCTGTGCGACGGCGCGCCGGTCGGCTGGCTGCCGTCGCTGCGCTCGACGCAGGCGATCTACCGGTTCCGGCGGGGGTGAATCGGGTGACTGGCGACGTCGCCGGCCCACGAGGTTCAGGGCTTCAGCGCACGTCCGCATATTCGGGCGTGCGCGCAAGCACCACCCGAACGTACGAACAGGTCGGCACCAGCCGGGTCTTCCCGGCGCGCGCCCACTGCACGGCCGCGTCGACCAGCCGGCGCGCGAAGTTGCCGCCGCGCAGGCCGGGATCGACCCAGGTATGGTCCACGATCGCGACGCCGTCGCCGAGCGAGTAGGTGAGTTCGGCGATGCGGCGGCCGTCGCGTTCGATGAAGAACGCGCCGCGACGGCCATCGGACTGGTGCCTGATCGGATCTTCGAGGTTGGGTTCGGTCATGTGCAGAAGGGAGCGTGGAACAGGTCCGGTCGCTCAGCCGCCAGGCAAAAGCCGCAGCAGCCGCCCGTCGGACTCATCGGTCAGAAGATACAGCAGGCCGTCCGGCCCCTGGCGCACGTCGCGCACCCGCTCGCCGAGGTTGGTGAGCAGCCGCTCCTCGCGTACCACCCGGCTGCCGTCCAGTTCGAGCCGCGACAGCAGCCGGAACTTCAACGCACCGACGAACAGGCTGCCGCGCCACCCCGGATAGCGGTCGCCGGTGCAGAACGCCATGCCCGAGGGCGCGATCGACGGGGTCCACTGCCACAGCGGTGGCGTCACGTCGGCGCGCCCGGTGCCTTCGCCGATCCTGAAACCGGTGCCGTACTCGCGTCCGAAAGTGATCACCGGCCAGCCGTAATTGGCGCCGGCCTGTTCGATATTCACCTCGTCGCCGCCCTGCGGGCCGTGCTCGTGTGTCCACAGTTGTCCGGTCACCGGATGCAGGGCTGCCCCCTGGACGTTGCGGTGGCCGTACGAATGGATCTCGGGCAGTGCGCCGGCGCGCTTCGCGAACGGGTTGTCCGGCGGTACGCTGCCGTCGGCGCGGATACGCACGATCTTGCCGTAGTGGTTGTCCAGCGCCTGGGCGCGGTCGCGCTGCGAGAAGCGATCGCCCAGCGTGACGAACAGCGTGCCGTCGCGCGCGAACACGAGGCGCGAGCCGAAGTGGTTGCCACCGCCGATGCGGTCTCGCTGGCCGAAGATCACGCGCGCATCGCGCAGCAGCGGTGTTGCGCCATCGACGAGTTCGGCGCGCGCGACCGCGGTGCGCGCGCCGTCTGCGCCCGGCTCGCTGAACGAGACGAAGATCGTGCGATCACGCGCGAAGTCGGGGCTGGGCGCGATGTCGAGCAGCCCACCCTGGCCGCCTGGCTGCACCTGCGGAACGCCCGCCAGGGGCGCAGACAACCGACCGTCGGAGCCCACGATGCGCAACCGGCCGGGCCGTTCGGTGACCAGCATCCGCCCGCCGGGCAGGAACGCGAGCGACCACGGGTGCTCGAGGCCGCGCGTGATCTCGACGACCTCGATGCGCGGCGGCGTCGCCGCGCTCGCGCGTGGTGCCCGCCCGGCCGCTGCCAGTGCCGGCATGCACGCCAGCGCGCGCAGCGCGTGCCGGCGACGCAGATCGGGGTCGACCGCATCGGCACACGGCGTGCGTGTGTCGCGGCGCCTCATTTCGAGCCCTGCTTTTCGTCGAGCAGTCGCACGACACGCTGGCGCAACTCCTCCGATGCCAGGCTCTGGCGGTACGCGTCGGTCATCGACGCCATCGTCGCCCGCCCTGTGTCGCTGTCCAGGCCGGCCCGCGCCATCGCGTTCAGGTGTCGCTTCATCTGCGCGACGACGCCGGGCGCGGTGCGCGAGATGTGGTCGAGATACGCGTCGACCCTCGTGCACAGCGCATCGCGCGGCACCAGGTCGGTGAGAAAGCCGATGCGCAGCATCTCGTCGGACTCGATCGTCATCGCGGTCAGCATCAGCTTGCTCGCCGCGGGAAGCCCGAGTCGCGCGAGATAGCGGCGCAGGCCCCCGGGGTAGTAGTGCAGGCCGAACTTCGCGGCCGGCATGAACATCTTCAGGCCGGGCGAGCCGATGCGGAAGTCGCAGCACAGCGCGAGGTCGGTGGCGCCGCCGTAGACGCTGCCGTTGAGCGCGGCGATCGTCGGGAACGGCAGCGTCTCGAGCACGTCGAGCATGCGCTCGAAGCGCGCGTCGAGCTCGTCGATGATCGCCTGCAGCGTGTAGCCCGAGCTGAAGGTCTTGTCGCTTGCGCCGGTGATCACCATCGCCCGCGTGCGGCCCTCGGCGGCCAGCCGCTCGAACAGCGCGAGCAGCGCATCGACGTCGGCCGGATCGAGGCGATTGTGCTCGGCCGGGCGATTCAGCGTGAGTCGCAGCACGTCGCCGGCACGCTGCACCAGCGGGGCGCCCGCGTGCGGGGCCAGCGGTTCGGCGGCGACATCGGCGAAGCGATCAGCCATCGTCGTCTTCGCCTCCGGTGCGAATGAACGCGGCGACCTGCGGCGTGCGGCGCAGCGCGGCGAGCGCCTGCGCATCGGGCAGTTGTGGCCGGTCGCGGTCCTTGTCGACCAGGCACAGGAAACCGAGCGGGGAATCCGCGTCGGCGCGGAACTGGTGCCAGGCGAGTGGCGGCACGCGGACCAGGTCGTGCGCGGCGATCGCGTGGACCTGGTCGCCGACCAGGCAGTGGCCGCGCCCGCGCAGGATCATCACCGCGTGCGCATGCCGGTGGCGTTCGAGCGTGGAGTAGCCTTCCGGGGCGACCTCGAAGTAGCGCCACTCGCAGTGCAGGTCGTCTTCGTGGAACAGCACCTGTCGCGTGACGTCGCGAAACGGCGCGCTGCCCGCCTCCTTGTAGCGCGTCGTCTCGACACGCTCCCAGCGGAAGCCTGGCTGCGCCTTGCGGAGCGGGGAATCGGCCATCGTCAATGTCGGCAGGCTTCGAACGCGTGGGCTACGCGTGCGGCGAACTCGGCCGCACGCGCCGGCATCGCGTCGCCGGCGGCGAGCAGGTTGCCGCCGATGAGCAGCATCGTATCGGGTCCGTAGTCGACGAGCATCTCGCCGACCCGCTCCACGCTCATCCCGCCGGCGGGTACCGGCAGTGCCGGCGCATGCGGGCCCAGCGGCGCGCGGGCGCAGGCGGCGATCGCCAGACAGTCATCGCGCCGGTACGCGAAGCGCCCGCCCCAGTTGGGAAAGATCGTCGCGTCGGCGCCAAAGAGGCGGAACAGCCGTCCGAGCAGCAGCGGCGCGGCAATGCGCGCCTGTCCCGCCAGCGCCGGATGGGCGAGCAGCGGCACGCCGGCCCCGGCGCGCACCTGTTCGACGAAGCCCGGCACGCCGAGGATCATCGGACATGCGAGCGCGGCCGCGACGCCTTCGTCGCGCAGCAGCGCAAGCTGCGCTGCCAGCCGCCGCGGGCCGCCCGACAGGCTGGGTGCATAGACCGAACGATGGCCGGCGAGCGCGTCGCCGGCTGCCGCCTTCTCGCGGTTGGCGCGCTCGATCGCGGCCTGTACCCGCGGCACGCGCTGCGCGAACGGCGCGGTGGCCTGATCGGCGATGCCGTGGTCGTCCTTGATCACGTCGATGCCTGCACGCGCGAACGCGTAGGCGAGCGCGGCGAGCGCATCCGGTGCGAGCCCTTGTGGCTTGAGCGCAGTGCAACTGAGCGGCCGGCGCGCGTCCTGCGCGCCCACCGCGGCGCGCCAGCCGTCGATACCGAAGCGCGGACCCGGCAGCGCGGCGAGCAGCTCCGCAGGCAGTTGCAGGTCGACCAGTTCGACGTCGGGCTGCAGCGAGCAGTTGCCGAACAGCACGTTCATCAGCTGGCCGGGTTCGTTGCCGGTCGTTTCGGCGGCAAGCGCGAGCGCCACGTCGAAGCTGCCGGGCGCATCGCCGGCCGGCTCGATCGATTGCACCGTGCCGGTGACCTCGTTGCGCACGCGCGCGTCGCGCACCGCCTCTGGCGGCATCTCGATCGACTGCTCGATCGCGAGCGCCTGCGCGCGCGCCGCGACCGCCCCGGCGGGGCACCGGATGCGGTAGCGAACCGACATGCGCTCGGAGGACATGCGCCAAGCATAGCGCGCGCGCCGGGCGGACTAGGACATCGGTGGAATTGTGGCAGCGATGCGTGATCGATAGCGTGGACGACATGGCGACTCATCCGATCCGCAGCATTCCGATCCGCCCCGTCGCGATCCGCCGCGCGGGCGCGTTGTTCCGGCGCGTCGCCGTCGCGGCGGCCACCTGCGTCGCAGCGCTGGTGCCGGCGCTGTGCGCCGCGGCGGTCGCGACGTGTTCGCCGGCCGGCGGCGCACCCGCGAGCACGTCGGGGGCCGGGCTGCCGCCGGGCGGTGCGATCGGTCCCGGCGTCGGCGGCACCGGCGTGGACGCCTTCGTTTCGCTGCTGGCCGGCGAGCCGGCCGCACCGGCGTCTTCGGCCTGCGGTGCGCCGGCGCCGTCCACCAGCGCGTTTTCACAGGGTGCGACCGGCGGCGAGCCCGCCAGCCTGCCTGCGTCGGGCTTCGATCGGGCCGCCGGCAATCCGGTCGACGTCGCCAGCGGCAACAAGTATCACCGCCAGATCGACGTCGAACTGCCGCATCCGGAGTCGAGCGCGCTGTCGCCCGACGGTCTGGCTGCCGCCTTCGGCCTCGCGCAGCACGATTCGCTGGTGCTGCGCCTGGCGCGCCACTACAACAGCCGCAGCGATTTCGCGCTGTCGCTCGGACGTGGCTGGAGTCACAGCTTCGACACGCGTCTCGCACGCGTCGTGCGCAACGGGCGGCCCGAGCTGCAACTCATCCAGGCCGACGGCCGGCGGCTGATCTTCACGCGCGCCGCGGAGGGTGCCTGGGCCACCGGGCGCATCGCCGACGGGCTGGTCGACGACAACCCCACCGACGCTGCAGCCGCCTTCGTCTGGCGCTGGCCGGGTGGGCGACGGGTGATTTTCGATGCCCAGGGTCGGCTCGCGTCGATCGTCGCCGCCGATCTCGACACCATCCGCCTGCGTCGCGACGACGCCGGCCGCCTGGTCGAGGCGAGCGACGACGCGGGGCGCGTGCTCGGCTTCGAGCATTCCGGCACACAACTGGTCGCGCTGCGGCTGCCCGACGGACAGCGCATCGAGTACGGCTACGACGAGCACGGGCAACTGGCCGAGGTGCGTTATCCCGACGGCCGCACGCAGCAGTATCACTACGAAGATCCGCGCGCGTTTCACCTGCTCACCGGCATCACCGATACCGATGGCCGTCGCAGTCGCTACGCGTACGACGACGCGCGCCGCGTGGTGCTGTCGCAGGGCATCGGACGGCCCGAGGCGCAGGCGCTGCGCTTCGCGTACCGGCTGCCGCTGCGCGCGGGCGCGCCGGGCGCCACCACGGTCAGCGTGGGCAAGCGCGTCAGCCGGTTTCGCTGGGTCGAGCGGCGCGACAGCGGCCCTGCGCTGCTCGCCACCGAAGGCGACGGTTGCGAACAGTGCCCGCCGATGGGCTTGCGCGCCACGTTCGATCGCGAAGGGCGCACGGTGTCGATCGCATCGATGACGCTGCGCCACGATGCGCTGGGCCGCGTGGTCGAGCGGCGCATCGGCGCAAGCAAGGCGGCCGGCCAGGCAGGCGCAGGCAATGCGCCCGCGGGCAAGGGGGTGCCGGCCTGGGTGGAGCGGCTGCACTATGCCGGCACCGACGCGCTGGCCGGGCCGGCACGCATCGAGCGCCCGAGTGTCGTCGCGGGCCGCACGCTGCAACTCGCGATCGGCTACACGCGCCGCGGCCAGGTCGCCGCGATCGACGTGACCGGCTTCGCGCCCGGACACGAGGCGCCCGAGCCGGTCTCGGCTTCTCTGCGGCTGCAATACGCGGAGGCCGGGCCGGCCGTCGGCAAACTGGTGTCGATCGCCCGCGAAGGCGGCCGTGACGGCGTGACACGCACGGTCTTCGTTCACGATGCGCAGCGCCGGCTGGTGCGTATCGGGCACGCGGCGGTGCTTGCGCACACGATCGAGCGCGACACGCTCGGCCGCGCGATCGTCGAGCGCCTGCCCGATGGCAGCCAGCGCACGCGCACGTTCGACGCCGGCTGGCGGCTGGCCTCGAGCAGCGCGCGCGGCATCGGACAGCGCTTCGAGTACGACGCCGCGGGACGACCGCGCGCCGTCGAATGGACGGGGGGCGAGCGCTGGACCGTGCGGCTGCGCGGCGACGGCGTCGAGATCGAATCCAGCCACGGGTGGCGTCGGAACTTCGGCGCGGGCAGCGAGCGCGCGGGCGCGACCCGTGCAGCGCTTCCCGTGGCGCTCGCGACCGCCGTGCCCGGTCGGCAGACGATCGCCGATGCTGCGGGCCGGCGCACCGGGTTCCTGTACGACGACCTCGGTCGGCTGGTCGAGACGCGCTCGCCACATGCGGGTTCGCGCCGGCAAAGCTACGACGCGCTCGGGCGACTGGTGCGCATCGAGCACGCTGACGGCCGCGTCGACCTGCGTCGGTACGACTTCGCCGGGCGCGTCATCCGTCGCGAGCAGGCGACCGGCGACGAGCGCATCGTGACCCGCTTCGGCTACGAAGGTGCGCGGCTCGTCTCGATCGACCACCCGGTGCAGCGCTCGATCGCGCGCCACGACACGCTCGGGCGCCTCGTCGAACTGACGCACCAGCGCGGCGGGACCCGCTACCGGCAGGCCTTCGCCTACGATTCTCGCGGTCGCCTGGCATCGCAGGAACTTCCGGACGGCTCGCGGCTGGTGTACGGCTACGACGCACTGGGTCGCGACGATGCGCTCGGCCTGTTCGCGCCGGGGTCGGACGAAGTGCGCTGGCTCGCGCGGCACACCGCGCGGCGCGACGGCGAGCCGCTCGCGATGGAACTCGGTAACGGCATTCGCTTCGAGCAGCACATCGACCCGTCGGGGCGGCCGACGGCGATGCGCTGGACGCGCACCGCGGCGGGCGAGGACGCGCACGCCGAAGCGGGCGAACCGGTGACGCGCGCCTGGGACGAACTCGATGCGCACACGCTGCCGTTTCGCCGGTTGCGCTGGCACCGGCTCGGGCTGCCACTGTCGATCGGTCACGAGTCGGGCGAGGATCGATACGGTTACGATCGCTTTGGCCGCCTGATCGTGCGCGAGCGACACGTGGCGGGCGCGGCGCCGGCGCACGCCGAGTACTTCCTGCACGATGCGCTGGGCGATCGGCTGGCGGCGCGGCGGCGCGACGGCAGCGACTGGCGTTCATCCGATGCGCCGACGGATGTCTCGGGGCGCCCCGCCCGCCACCGCGCGCTCGCGCTGCGCTACGGTGCCCAGGGCCGCATCGTCGAGGCACACGGCGAATCCGGCATCACCCGCTATCGCTACGACGCCTCCGGGGTTCGGGCGACGCGCAGCGGGCCGCTGGGCGAGCGCGGCTTTCTGTACCAGGCGGGCGCGCTGACCGCCGAAACCGGCGCCGACGGACGGCTCACGCGCCAGTACCTGCGCTGGAACGGGCGGCTGGTGGCGGTGCTCGACCATGCTCGGGCGGCAGATGGATCGCGCACGGCGCCACCTGCGCTCACCTGGATCCACGCCGATCACCTCGGCACGCCGATCGCCGTCACCGACGCCGCTGGCCGCGTCGTCTGGCGCGGCGACTGGGACGCGTTCGGACGCCTGGCGCGCGAGCACGGCGGATTCGAACAGCCGCTGCGCCTGGCAGGCCAGTACTTCGACCCGGAAACCGGCCTGCACGACAACGTGCTGCGCACCTACGATCCCGACGCCGGCCGCTATCTCGAGCCCGACCCGCTGGGTCTGGCCGCCGGCCTGAATCCGTTTGCGTACGTCGACGGCAATCCGCTGGTGGCCAGCGATCCGCTCGGACTGATCCTGTTCGCATTCGACGGCACCGGCAACGGCGCCACCGGACGGAACGGTGAAGACGTCTCGAACGTGCGCAAGTTCTTCGAGCAATACGACGATCCGTACAAGTGGTACATGGCCGGCGTCGGCCGTGACGACGCCGGCAGCGGCATCGACGGCGGTACGTTCGACTGGATCGATGCGGGCAGCGCGCGCGGCCGCGTCGACTGGATGCTCGGTACGCTCGATGGTTTCCTGGGCGATGCCTGGATCGGCAAGTCGGTGCCGGTGGACGTGATCGGCTTTTCGCGCGGCGCCGCGATGGCGCGCGACTTCGTCAATCGCGTCGCGACACTGGTCGACGAGCGGCACTTCTGGACGCGCGGCATCTGCGTCGACCTGCGCTTCCTCGGTCTGTGGGACACGGTTGCGCAGTTCGGGCTGCTCGGCGCGAGCAACGAGCGCTGGCAGCTGGGCATTCCGTCGGCGGTGCGAGCGACCTTCCACGCGGTGGCGCTGAACGAGCATCGCGCGCTGTTTCCGCTCGAATCGGCGCTTGGCGGCAGCGCGTTCGTGGTCGAGCGTGGCTTCGTCGGCGATCACTCCGACGTCGGCGGCGGCAGCGCCGAGGGTGATCTCTCCGATGTGTCGTTCGTCTGGATGACGCAGATGGCGCGCTCGATCGGTGTGCCGCTGCGCGAACTTCCGCTGGCCGATCGTTACGTCACCGACCCGCGCGTGCATGGGCGCAACTACAGCGGTCTGGGTGATCGCTACGTCTACCGGCGCAACGCCAGCGGCCGGGTGGTCGAGCGCGCCACCCAGCGCCGGGCCGCGATCGGCGGTCTGGACTGGCGCGACGCGGCGGCGTTCCTGGTGCCGTATTCGCGCCGCGGCATCGACGGCCGCGGCCAGCCGTCGATCGTCGGCACCGTCGACATGCGCGCTTACGCCGCCTGGCTGAAGGCCTCGTACGGCCTCGACATCGGATACTGAATCGATCCGGTGTCCTGCTGCGTCGCCAGGGCCCGGCGTCAGCCTGCGTCGGCGCCCACGCTGCAGTAGCGCCCGCCGACGTAGACGAGCGGGCGCCGGTGGGCAGTGCGCACCCGTTCGACGCGCCCGATGAACAACAGGTGATCGCCCGCCACCTGCATCGACTGCGCGCGGCACTCGATGTACGCCGCACAGCCGTCGATCAGCGGCGTGCCGCCCAGTCCGGCATGTGTGTCGACGCCGTGGAACCGGTTGCGCGCCGACGAGGCGAAGCGCTGCGAGATCGCCGCCTGGTCTTCGGCGAGGATGTTCACTGCGAACCGCCCGGCGTCCTCGAACGCGCGCCGGGTCGAACTGCGCGTGCCCAGTGACCACAGCACGAGCGGCGGATCGAGCGACAGCGAGTTGAACGAGTTCACCGTCAACCCGACGAACACGCCGTCGGCGTCCAGTGTCGTGATCACGGTCACGCCGGTGGGAAATCTGCCGAGCGCCCGGCGCAGTTCGGCGTGGTCGATGGTGGGGAGGGTGCGCATGGTCGGCTGGATGAGCGGGCGATCGTATCCGAATCCCGGCGCGGATCGGCGCCACTGGCGCGCCGTGCCGTGCAGCGATCGCGGGCGCCGCTGCAGCACGACCCGTTAATTGACGTTAACGTAAACGTCAATTAACGTTCCGGATGCCACCGGCTCATACGCCTCGCATCGCACGCCACCGGGGGCGATACTGGCGGCGAGACGCCAGAACAGGACCATCGCCATGACCGACCTGTCCGACCAGAAGAAGCTGGCCGCCTATCGGCTGAAGAACAAGGTGCGCTTCGTGACCGCCGCCTCGCTGTTCGATGGGCACGACGCGTCGATCAACATCATGCGGCGCATCCTGCAGAGCCGGGGCGCCGAGGTCATCCACCTCGGGCACAACCGCTCGGTGCGCGAGATCGTCGACTGCGCGCTGCAGGAAGACGCCCACGGCATCGCGGTGTCCTCGTACCAGGGCGGCCACGTCGAGTTCTTCAGGTACATGATCGACCTGCTGCGCGATGCGGGCGCCGGGCACGTGAAGGTGTTCGGCGGCGGCGGCGGCGTGATCGTTCCGGCCGAGATTGCCGAACTGCACGACTACGGGGTGGCGCGCATCTACAGTCCCGAGGACGGCCAGCGCATGGGGCTGCAGGGGATGGTCGCCGACATGCTCGCGCGCTGCGACGTCGACCTGTCGCAGTACGCACCCCTCGATCTCGACGCGATCGTGGCGCCGGCGCCGCAGACAGTGCCGCGGGGCTGCGCGACGGCCGCCGAAGCTGCCGCCGCCGGCAAGGCCGCCGCCGCGGAAGCCCGTACCGGGCTGGCCGTTTCGCGCCGGGCGCTGGCGCAGGCGATCACCGCCCTCGAACTGGGCCACGTCGCGGGGCGACTCGACGAGGCGGGCTTCGCCGCGTGGCGGCGTGCGCTGCACGAGCGCGCCGAGGCGATCGGCACGCCGACGCTGGGCATCACCGGCACCGGCGGGGCCGGCAAGAGTTCGCTCACCGACGAACTCGTGCGTCGCTTCCGGCTCGACCACGACGACCGCCTGCGACTGGCGATCGTCTCGGTCGACCCGACCCGGCGCAAGAGCGGCGGTGCACTGCTGGGCGACCGCATCCGGATGAACGCGATCGACCACCCCAACGTCTACATGCGCTCGCTCGCCACGCGCGAGGCCGGCAGCGAGATCAGCCAGGCCTTGCCCGACGTGATCGCGGCCTGCAAGGTCGCCGGCTTCGACCTGATCATCGTCGAGACTTCGGGTATCGGCCAGGGCGACGCGGCCATCGTGCCGCTGGTCGACGCGACGCTGTACGTGATGACGCCGGAGTTCGGTGCGGCGAGCCAGCTCGAGAAGATCGACATGCTCGACTTCGCCGACTTCGTGGCGATCAACAAGTTCGACCGCAAGGGGGCGATGGACGCGCTGCGCGACGTCTCCAAACAGTACCAGCGCAACCGCGAAGCCTTCGGCAAGCGCCCCGACGAGATGCCGGTCTACGGCACGCAGGCCTCGCACTTCAACGACGACGGCGTGACCGCCCTCTACCAGGGGATGCTGCCACGGCTGGCCGAGCTGGGGCTGACGATCGCGCCGCGCGCCGACGGCACGATTGCAGGCCGGCTGCCGAAGGCGGTGCTGCGGCATTCGTCCGGCCAGGTGGTGATCGTGCCCGCGCAGCGCTCGCGCTACCTGGCCGAGATCGCCGAGGCGGTGCGCGGCTACAAGCGGCACGCGCGCGAGCAGGCGCGCATCGCACGCGAGGTGCAGCAGTTGCGCGAATCGGCGCGGATGCTGCACGAGGACGACCACGGCAAGAGCGGCGCGCGCAAGACGGTGCAGGCGCTGGCCGACCAGCGCGCGGAGCGGCTCGACGCGGCCTCGAAGAAGCTGCTCGCGATGTGGCCGGCGATGCGCAAGGCCTACGCGGGCGACGAATACGTGGTGAAGATCCGCGACCGCGAAATCCGCACCGGGTTGATCTGGACGTCGCTGTCGGGCACGAAGGTGCGCAAGGTGGCGCTTCCGGGCTACGAAGACCACGGCGAACTGCTGAAGTGGCTGCTGCTCGAGAACGTCCCCGGTTCGTTCCCCTACACCGCCGGCGTGTTCGCGTTCAAGCGCGAGAACGAGGACCCCACGCGGATGTTCGCCGGCGAGGGCGACCCGTTTCGTACCAACCGGCGCTTCAGGCTGCTCTCCGAGGGCATGCCGGCCAAGCGGCTCTCGACCGCGTTCGATTCGGTGACGCTGTACGGCCACGACCCCGACCTGCGCCCGGACATCTACGGCAAGGTGGGCAACTCCGGGGTGAGCATCGCCACGCTCGACGACATGAAGGCGCTGTACGCGGGCTTCGACCTGTGCGATCCGGCCACCAGCGTCAGCATGACGATCAACGGCCCGGCGCCGACGATGCTCGCGATGTTCATGAACACCGCGATCGACCAGCAGGTCGAGAAGTTCGAGCGCGAGAACGCCCGACCGCCCACCGACGACGAGATGCAGAAGATCCGCGCGTGGACGCTGTCGACGGTGCGCGGCACCGTGCAGGCCGACATCCTGAAGGAAGACCAGGGGCAGAACACCTGCATCTTCTCCACCGAATTCAGCCTGAAGGTGATGGGCGACATCGCCGAGTACTTCGTGCACCACGACGTGCGCAATTTCTACTCGGTGTCGATCAGCGGCTACCACATCGCCGAGGCCGGCGCGAACCCGATCAGCCAGCTCGCGTTCACGCTGTCCAACGGCTTCACCTTCGTGGAGGCGTACCTCGCGCGCGGCATGCACGTCGACGATTTCGCGCCGAACCTGAGCTTCTTCTTCAGCAACGGCATGGACCCGGAGTACACCGTGATGGGGCGCGTGGCGCGCCGCATCTGGGCGGTGGCGATGCGCGAGCGCTACGGCGCCAACGAGCGCAGCCAGAAGCTGAAGTACCACTGCCAGACCAGCGGACGCAGTCTGCACGCGCAGGAGATCGCGTTCAACGACATCCGCACCACGCTGCAGGCGCTGATCGCCACCTACGACAACGCCAACAGCCTGCACACCAACGCCTAC
>JAJTYR010000031.1 GCA_021463505.1 Burkholderiaceae bacterium
GATAGCAGGACCGGATTGCGGCGCAGGCTGACCTGGCGCGCAGCGGCAGGTCAAGCCCGCGAAGCGGGCGGCCGAAGCCACAATCCGCACGGATCGATAGCAGGACCGGATTGCGGCGCAGGCTGACCTGGCGCGCAGCGGCAGGTCAAGCCCGCGAAGCTAGCGAGGCGCGCAGTCCGCGCCGCTGCTCTCCTCGAACCCCTCGACGATCGCCTCCAGCTCGTCGACCGGAATCACGCGCCGGTTCTCGCAGAAAAACCTGAGGCCGACGCGATTCTGCGCGTACAGCCGCCGGGCTGCGGCGAGCGCGGTCGAGGGCTCCAGGATGGTTGTCAGCGAGAAGACGTCCTCGCCCGGGGCTGCGCCTTCGGTTTCGGCGCCTTGTACCAGCATCGTTTCCACTGCGCGTCTCCTGTCGGAACGACGCGGCCAGAGTAGGCTGAGCCGGCGTCCCCGATCGTCGGCGATCGGGCGGACGCCGTTTGTGGCAGGACGAACGTCGGTTGGACGTCCCGCCCGATGTTGCGTGTGAGCCACGAATCGGAGCTCACGTTCGAGGAGGTTGTCGGGTTGCGCATTCGGCCTTCGGGTACGGCGCCCGATCGCCTCCGGGCGCTGCGTATCGCGCTGCGAACGTCCGGCGCCGGGTAAAGACCCACAGGCAGACCGCCAGGTTGCCTGCCACGACCAGGGCGCCGAGCAGCGCGAAAGCGACGAACGCCAGGTGCAGCAGCACCAGGGCATCGGCTGCCAGACGCGCGTGCATCGGCGTCATCCTGGGAGTCCGTCGGGATTGTCGGCCAGAGTACCCGGCTGCTGTCGGGGTGCACGACGCGGCCAGCGCCGGAGGGGTGACAATCACGGTTCGACCCACTCTTTCGCGAGCGACGATGGCCGGCCCATCCTTTCACGGCGTCTTCCCCTACCTCGTCTCCCCGATCGACGATACCGGCAAGGTTCGCAGCGAAGTGCTCGCGCGCCTGTGCGACGACCTGATCGCCGCTGGCGTGCACGGGCTCGCGCCACTGGGCTCGACCGGCGAGTTCGCGTACCTGAACTGGGAGCAGCAGCAGCGCGTGGTCGAGGTGGTGATCGAGGCGGTCAACGGCCGGGTTCCGGTGGTGGCGGGGGTGGCCTCGACGACGATCGCGCAGGCCGAGTCGCGGGCACGCGCGTTCGAGCGGATGGGCGCCGACGGGATCCTGGCGATCCTCGAAGCGTATTTCCCGATCGACGACGACGGCGTCTACGCCTACTTCGAGGCGATCGGCAAGTCGGTGGACCTGCCGGTCGTGTTGTACACGAATCCGAACTTCCAGCGCTCGGACCTGAGCCTGCCGGTGATCGAGCGGCTGAGCCGCGTGCCGAACATCCGCTACATCAAGGATGCGTCGTCGAACACCGGCAGGCTGCTGTCGATCATCCATCGCGTCGAGGGGCGCATGCAGGTGTTCGCCGCTTCGGCGCACATTCCGGCGTGCGTGATGCTGATCGGCGGCGTCGGTTGGATGGCCGGGCCGGCCTGCGTGGCGCCGCGCCAGAGCGTGGCGCTCTACGAAGCGTGCCGGCGCGGCGACTGGGCGGAGGCGATGAGGTTGCAGCGGCCGTTGTGGGCGCTGAACCAGGCGTTCGCGAAGCACAACCTCGCGGCCTGCATCAAGGGCGGCCTCGAGTTGCAGGGCTACGCGGTCGGCGCGCCGTTGCGGCCGCAGGCGCCGCTGAGCGCGGCCGGCGTCGAAGAGGTCAGGGCGACGCTCGCCACGATCGGTGCGCTGTAGCGACCAACACGACGCAGGCGCACGCGAGCGCCTGCCGCAATCGGCAAGGAGAAACGTCATGGCAGAGCAATCCGCGCACCGCACCGAGCGCGACACCTTCGGTCCGATCGACGTGCCCGCCGAGCGGCTCTGGGGCGCGCAGACGCAGCGATCGCTGCAGTTCTTCGCGATCTCCACCGAGCGCATGCCCGGCGAACTGGTGGCCGCGCTGGTCGAGGTCAAGCGTGCCGCGGCGCTGGCCAACCGCGACCTGGGCCTGCTCGACGACGCGAAGGCGCAGGCGATCGTCCGCGCGGCCGACGAGGTGCTCGAGGGCAGGCACCCGGCGGAGTTCCCGCTGTCGGTCTGGCAGACCGGTTCGGGCACGCAGACCAACATGAACGTGAACGAGGTACTGGCCAATCGCGCGTCCGAGCTCGTCGGCGGCGAACGCGGGCCGCGGCGGCGGGTGCACCCGAACGACGAGGTGAACCGCGGGCAGTCGTCGAACGACGTGGTGCCCACCTCGATCCACGTCGCGGCGGCCTGCGCGGTGGCGCAGCGGCTGTTGCCGGCGCTCGACAGGCTGCATGCAACGCTGAACGCCAAGTCGCAGGCGCACGCCGACCTGGTGAAGATCGGCCGCACGCACCTGCAGGACGCGACGCCGCTCACCGTGGGCCAGGAGATGTCGGGCTGGGCGGCGCAACTCGGTCGCGCGCGCGAGGCGATCGCGCATGCGCTGCCGGCGGTGTGCGAGCTGGCGATCGGCGGCACCGCGGTCGGCACCGGCCTGAACACGCACCCGGAGTTCGCCGCGCGCGTGTGTGCCGACCTCGCCCGGCGGCTCGATCTGCCGTTTGCGCCGGCGCCGAACCGCTTCGCGGCACTGGCCGGGCACGAGCCGGTAGTGGCCCTGCACGGTGCGCTGCGCGCGCTGGCCGTAGCGCTCACCAAGATCGCCAACGACGTGCGCTGGCTCGCGAGCGGCCCGCGCTCGGGGCTGGGCGAGATCCGCATCCCCGAGAACGAACCGGGCAGCTCGATCATGCCCGGCAAGGTGAACCCGACCCAGTGCGAGGCGCTGACGATGCTGTGCGCGCAGGTGCTGGGCAACGACGTGGCGCTGGGCATCGGCGCGGCCTCGGGCAACTTCGAGCTCAACGTGTTCCAGCCGCTGATCGCGCACAACCTGCTGCAGAGCCTGCGGCTGCTCGGCGACGGCATGGCGAGCTTCGAGCGCCACTGCGCCGCGGGCATCGAGCCGGATCGGGCACGCATCGCCGCGCTGCTCGAACGCTCGCTGATGCTCGTGACCGCGCTGGCGCCGCACATCGGCTACGAGCGCGCCGCCGGGATCGCCAGGCAGGCGCACCGCGACGGCAGCACGCTGCGCGAGGCGGCGCTCGCGCTGGGCTACGTCAGTGCTGCGCAGTTCGACGAGTGGGTCCGTCCGGAACGCATGACGTCTCCGGGTTGAGCGGCCGCGGTTCACCAGCGCGGTCCTCACGAACCCGGTCCTGCACGCGATCGGGGTCGCGCGTTTCGCTTATGCTTGGCCGATGACTGCGGATGCCCGTTCGCCCGGCGCGACCGCCGCGCCGGCGGCGCAACGCAGTTCGCTGTCGGTGCTGCGCGCGCTGTGGCCGTTCATGGCGCCCTACCGGGGGCGCGTCGCGGTGGCGGCGATCGCGCTGCTGGTCGCAGCGGCCGCCACGCTGGTCGTGCCGCTGGCGTTTCGCCAGATGATCGACGTGGGGTTCGCCGCACGCGCGGTGGCCTCCGAGCGCGCCAGCGTCAATCTGTGGTTCCTCGCGCTGTTCGGCGTCGCGGCGGTGCTCGCGCTGGGCACGGCGTTGCGCTTCTACAGCGTGTCGTGGCTGGGCGAGCGCGTCACCGCCGACCTGCGGCACGCGGTCTACCGGCAGGTGCTGCGGCAGGACGCGCGCTTCTTCGAGACACTGAAGACCGGCGAGGTGCTGTCCCGGCTGAACACCGACACGACGCTGATCCAGACGCTGGTGGGCACCAGCATCTCGCTCGGGCTGCGCAACGCGCTGCTGTTCGCCGGCGCACTGATCATGCTGATCGTCACCAGTCCGCCGCTCGCGTCGATCATCGTCGGCCTGCTGCTGCTGGTCGTGCTGCCGATCCTCGTGTTCGGCCGGCGCGTGCGACGGCTGTCGCGTGCGAGCCAGGACGCGCTGGCCGACTCCGGCGCCCTGGCCGGCGAGACGCTGAATGCGATCCAGATCGTGCAGGCCTATGCGCGCGAGCCGCTCGAGGCGCAGCGCTTCGGCACGTCCACCGAATCGGCTTTCGCCAGTGCGATCCGGCGCGTGCGCGCCCGCTCGCTGCTCACCGCACTGGCGATCGTGCTGGTGTTCGGCGCAATCGTGTTCGTGTTGTGGCTCGGGGCCCATGCGGTGCTCGAAGGGCGCCTGACCGCGGGCCTGCTGACCCAGTTCATTCTCTACGCGGCGCTGGTGGCCGGCGCCACCGGCGCGATCGCCGAGGTGCTGGGCGACGTGCAGCGCGCCGCCGGCGCCACGGAGCGGCTGCTCGAATTGCTCGACGCCGAGCCGGCGATCCGCGCGCCGGAGCGCCCCGAGCGGCTCGCGCCGCCGGGGCGCGGCGCGCGCCTGACCTTCGAGTCGGTCACGTTCAGTTATCCGTCGCGGCCCGGCGAGCGCGCGCTCGACCGCGTGACGCTCGACGTGTCGCCCGGCGAGACGGTCGCGCTGGTCGGGCCTTCGGGCGCCGGCAAGACCACGCTGTTCCAGTTGCTGCTGCGCTTTCACGATCCGCTCGCAGGTGCGATTCGCATCGACGGCATCGACCTGCACCGGCTCGATCCGGCCGACCTGCGCGGCGCGATCGGCCTGGTCTCGCAGGACAGCGTCGTGTTCTCCGCCGATGCGATGGAGAACATCCGTTACGGCCGGCTCGACGCAGCAGACGCCGAAGTGATCGAGGCGGCACGCGCGGCGCACGCGCACGAGTTCATCGAGAAGCTGCCCGGGGGCTACCGCACCTTCCTCGGCGAGCGCGGCGTGCGCCTGTCGGGTGGGCAGCGCCAGCGCATCGCGATCGCGCGCGCGTTGCTGAAGAACCCGCCGCTGCTGCTGCTCGACGAGGCGACCAGCGCGCTCGACGCCGAGAGCGAGCGTGCGGTGCAGGACGCGCTCGAGCGCGCGATGCGCGGGCGCACGACGCTGGTGATCGCGCACCGCCTCGCCACCGTGGCCGGGGCCGACCGCATCGTCGTGCTCGAGCACGGCCGTGTGGTGGAGGCCGGCACGCACATCGAACTGGTCCGGCGCGGAGGCCTGTATGCGCGGCTGGCCGCGATGCAGTTCGACCCCCCGACGGAGGCCTCATGAGTCGTTGGCGCGCTCCGTCAATGCCGGGCTGCCGTGCGGCGTCTCGTCGGCGTGCGCCTGCCCGGCCTGGTCGAGCGGCGCCTCGACGTGGCGGTGCCGCGCGCGCGTGCGCCCGCGCAGATAGCGGCTGGCCTCGGGCAGGCCGGCGTGCTGCGCGCCGTGATGGAACAGCATGCGCGCCAGTTCGTTCAGCGCCAGGCTGTACACCTCGCGCTTGAACTCGATCACCGCGTCGAGCGGCACCCAGTAGTCATTCCAACGCCAGGCATCGAATTCCGGTCGCTCCGAGGCGCGCAGGTCGACGTCGCTGTCGCGGCCGACCAGCCTCAGCAGGAACCAGATCTGCTTCTGGCCGCGGTAGTGGCCGCGCCACTCGCGCCGCACCCAGTGCACCGGCACGTCGTAGTGCAGCCAGTCGCGGGTGCGGCCGACGATGCGCACGTGCTCGGGGCGCAGGCCCACTTCTTCGTGCAGTTCGCGGTACATCGCCTGCTCGGGCGATTCGCCGCGCTGGATGCCGCCCTGCGGAAACTGCCACGAATGCTCGCGAACCCGCTTTCCCCAGAAGACCTCGTTCCTCGAATTGACCAGGATGATGCCGACGTTGGGGCGATAGCCGTCACGGTCCAGCATGGCCCGTCCCCCTCGATCCCATACAATCGAGTCGATTATATCGAGCCGCCGCGGACGCAGGAACCACGGCGATCGCCCCGTCCCGGACCGCGCATGAAAGCCTCCCGATTCCATCTCTCGACCCTGAAGGAAGCGCCCGCCGACGCCGAGGTCGTCAGCCACCGGCTGATGACGCGCGCAGGCATGATCCGCAGGCTCGCTGGCGGCATCTACAGCTACATGCCACTCGGGCTGCGGGTCATCCGCAGGATCGAGGCGATCATCCGCGAGGAGATGAATCGGGCGGGGGCGATCGAACTGCTGATGCCGGTCATCCAGCCGGCCGAATTGTGGGTCGAGTCGGGCCGGTGGGACAAATACGGTCCCGAGCTGCTGCGGCTGAAGGACCGCCACCAGCGCGATTTCATCGTGCAGCCCACCTCCGAGGAGGCGATCACCGACATCGCCCGCAACGAGCTGCGCAGCTACCGCCAGATGCCGAAGAATTTCTATCACATCCAGACGAAGTTCCGCGACGAGCGCCGCCCGCGCTTCGGCGTGATGCGCGGGCGCGAGTTCACGATGAAGGACGCCTATTCGTTCGATCGCGACCGCGACTCGGCGCTGGCGAGCTACCAGGCGATGTACGACGCCTACGTCGCGATCTTCACCCGGATGGGCCTGACTTTCCGCGCGGTGGCGGCCGACACCGGCGCGATCGGCGGCTCGGCCAGCCACGAGTTCCAGGTGATCGCCGAAACCGGCGAGGACGCGATCGCCTGGTGTCCGCAGTCCGACTACGCGGCCAACGTCGAACTGGCCGAGGCCGTGCCGCTCGTCACGCAGCGTGCGGCGCCCGCCGAGCCACTGGCGAAGACCCCGACCCCATCGCGCGAGAAATGCGAGGACGTCGCCGAACTGCTCGGCCTGCCGCTGGCGCGCACCGTGAAGTCGATCGTGCTGGCGGTGGACCGGCGCGAACCGGTGAAGGACGGTGCGCAGGACTTTGCCGGCGCCCCGCGCATCGTCGACACCGCGATCTGGCTGCTGCTGGTGCGCGGCGACCACGACCTGAACGAGGTGAAGGCCGGCAAGGTGCCGGGGCTGGCGGGCTTTCGCTTCGCCACCGAAGCCGAGATCGTCGAGCACTTCGGCTCGCCGCCCGGTTACCTGGGTCCGATCGGCACGCGCAGGCCGGTGCAGGTGGTGGCCGACCGCACGGTCGCGGCCATGCACGACTTCGTCTGCGGCGCCAACGACGCCGGCTATCACTACACCGGGGTCAACTGGGGCCGCGACCTGCCCGAGCCGATCGTGGCCGACCTGCGCAACGTCCAGGCCGGCGATCCGTCGCCCGACGGCAAGGGCACGCTGGCGATCCAGCGCGGCATCGAGGTCGGGCACGTGTTCTACCTCGGCACGAAGTACTCGGAGACGATGCATGCCGAGTTCGTCGATGTCGACGGGGAGTCCAGGCCGTTCGAAATGGGCTGCTACGGCATCGGCGTCACTCGCCTGGCCGGGGCGGCGATCGAGCAGAATCACGACGAGCGCGGCATCGTCTGGCCGCGCGCGATCGCGCCGTTCGAAGTGGCGGTGGTGCCGCTGGGCTACGCCAGGTCCGACCTGGTGCGTGCGACCGCCGATGCGCTGTACGCGCAGCTGCTGGCCGACGACGTGGACGTCGTGCTCGACGACCGCGACGAGCGGCCCGGTGTCATGTTCGCCGACTGGGAGCTGATCGGGGTGCCGGTGCGGGTCACGATCGGCGAGCGCAGCCTGAAGGAGGGTCGCGTCGAACTGCTCGTGCGCCGCGGCATGCAGGCGCAGACGGTGCCCGTCGGCGAGGCGGCGCCGACCGTCCGCCGGCTGCTTGCCGATCGAGCGCTGTGACGTTCTCATCGGGCGATGAGGAACATCCTGATCCTGATCCTGCTGGTGTGCGTGGCGCTGGTGGGGCTCGCGCTGGCCGATCCGGCGCACGCCGGTGCACAGCGCTACGAGCCGCTCAGCGCGTCCGTGCGCAGCGCCCTGGCGGATGCGATCGAGCGCGACGACGAGCCGCCGCGACCGCATTTCGATTCGCTCGACCAGAGGGTCGACTGGCTGGCCGAGATGTCGAGCCGGCTGCCGCGCCGCTGGAAGCCCGGGTTCCGGCAGCGCATCGAGTTCCTCGATACGGTGCGCTACGAAGCCCAGCGTGCCGGGCTCGATCCGCACCTCGTGCTCGGCCTGATCGAGGTGGAGAGCTATTTCCGCCGCTACGCGATCTCGCGTGCGGGTGCACGGGGTTACATGCAGGTGATGCCGTTCTGGGCTGGCGTGATCGGCGACGGCGATCCGTCGAAACTGTTCGACCTGCGCGCCAACCTGCGCTACGGCTGCACGATCCTGCGCCACTACCTCGACCTCGAACGCGGGAACCTGTTTCGCGCGCTGGGTCGCTACAACGGCAGCCTCGGCCGCCCGGAGTATCCCGACGCGGTGCTGCGCGCCTGGAAACGCTGGGAATTCAGCCCCGTCGCGCCCCGACGATCCGCGCCAGCAGTCGCGCAAGCCGCTGGCGCTCCTGTGGCGAACATCCGGTAGCCAGCGCCGCATCGTGCGCGCGTAGCCGCAACCTGAGCCCGGTGAGCGCGGCCTCGCCGGCGGCGGTGAGTGCCAACGCCTTCTCACGGCGGTTCGAACCCGCGCCGGCCGCGATCCAGCCGTGCGCCATCAGGAAGCGGATGATCGCAACCAGGTTCGAGCGCTCGACCGCCATCGCGCTGGCCAGCGTGCTCGGCCGGATGCCGGGGTTGCAGGCGATCAATTCGAGTGCGGTGAAACGCGCCGGGGTCACCCCGGTGCCGGCGAAAGCGCGCGAGAATTCCTGCATGCTCGCCAGTTCGGCCAGATGGATCAGATAGCCGATCGCGTGTTGCAGCGCGCCATAGGCGATGGGCCCTTGCGGATTCTCCGGGCCTCGGGGTTGCCGGGGGTTGCGCCTGGCCATGATGATTGTTATAACGCATAGCAATCCGGGAGAGCAAATGAATCTCGCATCGAACCTGGAGCGCTGGGCCACGCAGCGGCCCTCTCATCCGGCGGTGGTGTTCGAGGGGCGCCGCACGAGCTACGCCGAACTCGACGCCGCAGCTTCGCGGCTGGCGCACGCGCTGCGTGCGCACGGCGTGGCCGCCGGCGAGCGCGTTGCGCTGTTCCTGCCGAACGTGCCCGAATACCTGGTCGTCTGGTACGCGGCGCAGAAGATCGGCGCGATCACCGTGTCGATCAACGCGATCTTCCGGGCGGCCGAGGTGGAATTCCTGGTGAACGACTCCGGTTCGAGGGTGGTGTTCACCGTCGGCGAACTGGCGCAGTTCGTGCCGCGCGAGCGCTGTCCGTGCCTCGAACACGTCGTGATCTGCGAGGGCGAGGTGCCGGCCGGCGCTGCGCCGCTGGCCGTCTGGAGCGCCGGCGGCGATGCGCAACTGGCCGGCATCGACTGCGCGGCCGACGCGCCGGCCTCGCTGCTGTATTCGTCGGGCACGACCGGCTTTCCGAAGGGCGTGACGCTCACCCAGTCGAACGTCGCGACCAACATCGCCACCGCCGCCCGCTGCTCGGGCTATCGCTGCGACGACCGGCTGGCGGCGTTCCTGCCGCTGTTCCACGTCTACGGCCAGAACTACATCATGAACGCCGCGGTGTTCGCCGGCGCCACGCTGGTGCTGTTCCGCCGCTTCGTGCCCGACCAGGTGCTCGAGGCGATCGGGCGCGAGCGCATCACGATGTTCTTCGGCGTGCCGACGATCTTCATCGCGCTGCTGTCGATGGACCTCTCGAAGTACGACCTGTCGTCGATCCGCTACGAGATGTCGGCGGCCGCGACGATGCCCGAGGAGATCTCGCGGCGCTGGACCGAGCGCTTCGGCCGCCGGGTCTACGAGGGCTACGGGCTCACCGAGTGCTCGCCGTTCGCCTGCTACAACGACCTGGTCGAGCACCGCTTCGGCTCGGTGGGGCGTGCGGTCGAGGGCTTCGAACTGGCGATCTTCGACGAGGCCGAGCGCGAGCTGCCGCGCGGGCAGTGGGGCGAGATCGTGATCCGCGGCCCGGGCGTCATGAAAGGCTACTGGAACCGCCCGGAGGACACTGCGCAGGCGCTGCGCGGCGGCTGGCTGCACTCGGGGGACGTCGGCCGCATGGACGACGACGGCTATGTGTTCATCGTCGACCGGGTGAAGGACATGATCAACCTGTCCGGCTTCAAGGTCTGGCCGGCCGAGGTCGAGCAGTACCTGTACAAGTTGCCGCAGGTGCAGGAAGTGGCCGTCTACGGTCTGCCGCACCCCGAAAAGGGCGAACAGGTGGTGGCCGCGGTGGTGCCGAAGCCGGGGCAGACCATCACCGGCGACGAGGTGATCGCCTGGTGCCGCGCGCACATTGCCGCCTACAAGGTGCCCGCCCGGGTGGACATCGTGAGCGAATTGCCCAAGAGCCCCACAGGGAAAATCCTGAAGCGTGTGTTGCGCGACCAGGGCACCGGGTCATGATAGCCTGACCGACGATTCAGGAACTGCCCGTTCGGGGCAACGGATCCGTGCGGCGTCGCCGGCGAACCGGTTGCCGCTTCAACCCACATCAGGAGGAGACACCATGAGCAAGCTGACCCGACGCGACTTCAACCGGATGGCCGCCGCTTCGGCGGTGGCCGGAGGCAGCACGCTGGCGGCGCCGGCGCTCGTGCGCGCGCAGGCGAAGAAGCTGAAGGTCGGCGTGTTGCTGCCGCGCTCGGGGGCGCTGGCGTTCATCGGGCAGTCGTGCCAGCGCGGCGCCGACATCTCTCCGGTCCTGATCCGCGAAATGTACGGTGTCGACGTGGAGTTGATGAACGCCGACATCGAGTCGAACGTCGACGTCGCGCGTTCGCGTGCCGAGAAGCTCATCGACGAGGGCGCCCAGGTCCTGATGGGTGCCTTCGATTCGGGCCCGACCGCCGCGATCGCCCAGGTCGCCGAGCAGCGCAAGGTGCCGCTGGTGGTGAACATCGCCGCCGCGCCGCAGATCACCGAACAGGGCTACAAGTACACGTTCCGCAACTTCACCACGGCGGGCGAACTCATCACGAACGGCCTGGCGCTCACGCGCGATCTCTTCCAGGCGACGCGTGCGGCGCCCCGCACCGCCGTCTTCATGCACGTGAACGACACCTTCGGCACCTCGATGGCCAACGGCATCAAGGCGATCCTGCCCAGGCTCACCTACCTGCCGTTCAAGATCGCCGATACCATCGCCTACGACCGCGAGGCCCGCGATCTGTCGGTGGAAGTAGCCAAGGCGAAGGCCACCAACGCCGACTTCATCCTGCTGGTGAGCCGCCTGAACGACGCGATCCTGCTGGTGCGCGAACTGGTCAAGCAGCGCTGGTCGCCGCAGGCGATCCTGAGCCCCGGCTCGCCGGGCATGTACGAGGCGCAGTTCTACAAGGCGCTGGGCAACCGGTACTCGGATTACTGCATCTCCAACGTGCCCTGGTACAACCCGAAGGCCGCGCTGACGCGGCGGGTCGAGGCGCAGTTCGTCAAGCAGTTCCCGCAGGAAAAGCTGCAGTTCCACGCGCTGAACGTCGGCTTCACCTTCGAGGCGATGATGATCGCCGCCGACGCATTCAAGCGGGCGGGCACCGCCGAAGGCGCGCAACTGGCCGATGCGCTGCGCAGGACGAACATCGCCGAGCACGTGATGATCGGCGGGCCCATCCAGTTCGACGCAAAAGGCCAGAACACGCACATCGCGTCGGCCTGCATCCAGAACCGTGACGGGCAGCCGAAGGTGGTGCTGCCGGAGTCGGCCGCGCAGGCCGGCCCGGTGTACCCGGTGCCGGGGTGGCAGGAGCGCAAGGGCTGAAACCAGTCCCCATCGGTCACCCGTAGCGGCAAGCGTCGCGGCCCCGGAGTTCATCCTTGCCCATCGATGCCGTCGCCAACATCGTCGTCAGCGGCCTGCTCACCGGCCTGATCTACGGGCTGATGGCGCTCGGCCTGTCGGTGATCTACGGCGTCGTGCGCATCGTGAACTTCGCGCATGGCGAGCTGATGGCGGTCGCGATGTACGCGACCGTCTTCGCCTTCGCGGCCACGGGTGTCGATCCATTGTGGATGCTCGTACCGACGGCACTCGCCTTCTTCGGGACCGGCTACCTGCTGCAGCGCGGCCTGGTGAACCCGTTCATCGACCGGCCGGAGCATTCGCAGTTCATCCTGCTGCTGGCCGTCGCGCTCGTCCTCGTCAACGGGCTGCTCGTCGCCTTCGGCCCCGACGCACGCAGCGTCCAGGTCGACTACGCGCTCGACTCTTACGAGGTCGGGCCGCTCCTCGTCGACAAGGTCCGCGTGATCTGCGCCGGGGTGGCACTCGTTGCCTGCGCCATCCTGTTCGCGATCTTCCGCTACACGTCGTTCGGCAAGGCGATCCGCGCCTGCGCCGACAATCTCCTCGGCGCGAAAGTGGTCGGACTGAACGTCAGGCACCTGTACGCGCTGACCTTCGGCCTGGGCACGGCGTGCGTTGGCGTCGCCGGCACGCTGCTGTCGATGCTCGTCGACGTCACCCCGGGGCTGGGGCCTGCATACACGCTGCTCGCCTTCGTCATCGTGATCATCGGCGGCCTGGGCTCGATGGTGGGTGCGCTCGCCGGCGGCGTGCTGATCGGCGTCTCCGAGTCGGTGGCCGGACTGCTCATCACGCCTTCGGCCAAGAGCATGCTGTCCTTCGCGCTGCTCATTCTCGTGCTCGCGTTCCGGCCGCAGGGCCTGTTCCGGGTGCGGTGAACGCGGCGATGAACCGGTCGGTCGTCGCGCTGCTCGCCCTGCTTGCGGCGCTGCTGGTGCTGCCGCTCGTGCTCGACCGCTATCTGCTGTCGGTGATGATCCTGATCCTGTACTTCGCGTACGTGGGCCAGGCGTGGAACGTGATGATGGGCTTTTGCGGCCAGCTCTCGCTCGGTCACGCGCTGTTCGTCGGGCTCGGCGCCTACACCGCCGCCGCGCTGTTCCAGCACTTCTCGATCGTCCCGTGGATCGGAATGATCGCCGCCATCGTCGTGTGCGTCGTCATGGCCTCGATCGTCGGCTGGCTCGCGTTCCGCTTCGGCATCGGCGGAACCTATTTCGCGCTGCTCACCATCGCGTTCGCCGAGTTCACGCGGATCGGCTTCGAGCACTTCGGCTGGGTCGGTGGCACCGGCGGCTTCTTCCTGCGCGTGACACAGCAGGATCACGTCGATCCGGTCAACCTGCGCGGGCCGCCGATCCTCTTCTACTACCTCGCGCTCGCGCTCGCGACGCTGGGCTTCGTGCTGTGCTGGGCGATGCTGCGCGGGCGGCTCGGGTTCTACTTCAGGGCGATCCGCGACAACGAGGAGGCGGCCCGTGCCGCCGGGGTGGACACCTTCCGCTACAAGATGTACGCGGTGCAGGTCTCGTCGGCGATGACCGCGCTCGCCGGCGTCTTCTTCGCGTTCTATTACAACAACCTGTTCCCCGAGCAGATCTTCCACATCAGTCGCTCGATCGAAATCATTCTCGCGCCCATCATCGGCGGCATCGGCACGCTGTTCGGGCCGATCCTGGGCGCGGCGATGCTCACGCTGCTCTCCGAGGGCATCAACCAGGCACTGTCGATGGCGGGCCACGAGGTGCCGGGCGTGAAGCAGATCCTCTACGGCGTGGCGCTCGGCCTGTCGATCATGTTCATGCCGCACGGCGTCTGGCCGGTGATCGCGCACCGGCTGGGCTTTCGCCGGCAGGACGGGGGCGGCGATGCCGATGCCGATGCCTGACGCACCTGTCGCGGCGGGACCGGCGCCCGCTGCGTTGCTCGACGTGGCCGCAGCGTCGAAGAGCTTTCGCGGGCTCAGGGCGGTGACGCGCGCCTCGCTGTCGGTGGCGCGCGGCGAGATCGTCGCCCTCATCGGACCCAACGGTGCCGGCAAGACGACCTTGTTCAACCTGGTGGCCGGTTCGCTGGCGCCCGACGAGGGCACGATCCGCTTTCTCGGAGCCGACATCGCCGGCCAGCGCCCCGATCGCGTCTGCGCGGCCGGCATCGGGCGCACCTTCCAGATCGTCAAGCCCTTCGCCGACATGACGGTGCTCGAGAACGCGATGGTGGGCGGTTTCCGCGGCACCTCCGACCGCAGGCTCGCGCGGCAGCGCGCCGAGCGCGCGCTGCGCTCGCTCGACATGTGGCTGCAGCGCGATCGCCCGGCCTCGGCGCTCACTTTGCCCGACCGCAAGCGCCTCGAAGTCGCGCGCGCGCTCGCCACCGAGCCGACGCTGTTGCTGCTCGACGAGGTGATGGCGGGCCTGCGCCCGACCGAGACCGACCAGATGGTCGCGGCGTTCCGGCGGCTGAACGCCGAGCAGGGCGTGACCATCCTGCTGATCGAGCACGTGATGCGTGCGGTGATGGCGCTCGCGCAGCGCGTCTACGTGCTGCACCACGGCGAGATCATCGCCTCGGGCACGCCGCAGCAGGTCACTGCCGATCCGCGCGTGCTCGAAAGCTACCTGGGCGCCGGCACGACGCATTGACATGCTCGAAGTGCGCGACCTGTCGGTGTTCTACGGCGACGCGCAGGCGCTCGACGGCGTGAGCCTCGAGGTCGGCGACGGGCAGGTGGTGGCGCTGGTCGGCGCCAACGGCGCCGGCAAGACGTCGCTGATTCGCACCATCGCCGGCATCCTGAAACCGCGCGCCGGGTCGATCCGTTTCGACGGGCACGAGATCGGCGGTCTGGACAGCCATCGGGTGTGCAACCTCGGCGTGGGGCAGGTGGCCGAGGCGCGCCAGGTGTTCCCGTCATTGAGCGTGCTCGAGAACCTGCAGGTGGGTGCGATGCTGCCACGCGCGCGTGCGCAGGCGTCGGTGACGCTGGAGCGCGTATTCGCGATGTTTCCGCGGCTGAAGGAACGGTCCACGCAACTGGCCGGCACGTTGTCGGGGGGCGAGCAGCAGATGCTCGCGATCGGCCGCTGCCTGATGGGCGCGCCGCGGTTGATCATGTTCGACGAGCCGTCGCTGGGCCTGTCGCCGGCGCTGGTGGCCGAAGTCTTCCGTACGATCCGCGAACTGCACGCGCAGGGCCTGACGATCCTGCTGGTCGAGCAGAACGTCGCGGCGTCGCTGCAACTGGCCGATCGCGCCTGCGTGCTGGAGAACGGCAGCATCGTGCTCGAGGGCAGCGGTGCGGCGCTGCTCGACGACCCGCGGGTCAGGGAAGCGTATCTCGGGCTGTGAGCATGCCGCGCGGTTGCCTGCTCATGCACCGCGGCGTGCGCGCGGCGGTCGGCTGCACGCTCGCGGCGGCGATGCTGCTGGCCACGACGTCGGCTGCCCGCGCATCGGTGCATCCCGATCCGGTCGTCGATCGCTCGACCGGGCACGTCGTCGTGCGCGGCGACAGTCTGGCATCGATCGGAGCGCGCTACGGGGTGTCGGTGCGACTGATCACGCAGGAAAACGCGCTCGATCCACGCACGCCGTTGCGACCCGGCCAGGTCGTGCAGGTGAGCGCGCGCCACGTGGTGCCGCCGCCGCGCGACGAGGGGATCCTGATCAACGTGCCGCAGCGGATGTTGTTCCTGTTTCGCGGCGGAAGGCTCGCGAGCGCCTTTCCGGTGGCGGTGGGCCGTGCGAGCTGGCAGACGCCGAGCGGCGACTTCACGGTAGTCACGCGCGAGACCGACAAGACCTGGATCGTTCCGGTTTCGATCCAGGAAGAGATGCGGCGCGAAGGCAAGCCGGTGCTCTCCCGGGTGCCGCCGGGCCCGGACAATCCGCTCGGGCGCCACTGGATCGGACTGAGCCTGCCGGCCATCGGCATCCACGGGACGATCGCGCCGGCCAGCGTGTACGGTTTTCGTTCGCACGGTTGCGTGCGCGTGCACCCGGACGACATCGCCCGACTGTTCGACCGGGTGGCCGTCGGCGAGACCGGCAGCATCGTCTATCAGCCGGTGCTGATCGCTCTGGGCGGTGACGGCCGGATCTGGTTCGAGGCGAATCCGGACGCCTACCGCAAGGGAGCGGGTACGCTCGGCGAGGTGCGCGCGATGGCGCTCGAACGAGGTATCGCGCACGAGTCGATAGACTGGCGACTGGTCGAAACCATGCTGCGCGCCCGCGACGGGCTGGCCCGCGAGGTCGGCGTCGCTCGCGACGGCGGCGCAGCACGAGCCACAGGGGGTGGATGATGGTCCGGATGCCGTTTCGCCGACAGTTGTTTCGCCTGGGGGTCGGCGCCGTGTTCGGCGGTGCCGCGGCACGCGGCGCGCTGGCGACGCCGCGCCGCACGGATGCCGATGTCGACGAGGCTGCGCGGCTGGCGTTCGTGAACACCCACACCGGAGAATCGCTCGACGTCGTCTATCGCGAGCATGGCCGCTATCTGACCGACGCGATCGCCGAGATCGACCGGGTGCTGCGCGACCATCGCAGCGGTGAAGTGTTCCCGATCGACCGCGCGCTGCTCGACCAGCTCGAGCGGCTCGGCGCGCTGCTGGGCACCGGCACGCGGGCGTTCCACGTGATCTCGGGCTACCGGTCGCCGGCGACCAACGCGCGTCTGGCAGCGCGCAGCGGCGGGGTGGCCAGGCACAGCCTGCACATGTCGGGTCGCGCGATCGACATCCGGGTGCCCGGTGTGCCGCTCGCCCTGATGCATCGCGCCGCGCTGTCGATGCAGGCGGGCGGTGTCGGCTACTACCCGCGCACCGATTTCGTCCACCTCGACACCGGCCGGGTGCGCCACTGGGGCGCGTGATCAGTCCGGGGGCAGCACCTTCCCCGGATTCATGATTCCGAGCGGATCGAGCGCCTGCCTGATCCGCCGCATCAACGTCATTTCCACCGCCGACTTGTAGCGCGCCGACTCGTCGCGGCGCAGCTGGCCCAGGCCGTGTTCGGCCGAGATCGATCCGCCGAACGCGTGCACCGCGTCGTGCGTCACCAGGTTGATCGCCGGCTGCTGCGCGAGAAACTCCGCCTCGTGCTCCGGGCCGCAGCGCCCGGCCGGCGGCGAGACGTTGTAGTGCAGGTTGCCGTCGCCGAGGTGCCCGAAGACCACCATGCGGATGCCGGGAAAGCGCCGCTGCAGTTCGGTGTTGGTGCGCTCGACGAAGTCGCCGATCGCGGAGATCGGCACGGACACGTCGTGCTTGATGTTCTTGCCGGTGAGCGCCTGCGCTTCCGAGATCAGTTCGCGCAGCGCCCACAGCGCGCGGCTTTGCGCGCCCGAAGTGGCGACTACCGCGTCGCTGGCGATGCCGGCTTCGATGACGCGCTCCATCAGCGCCTCGAACATCGCGCTCGCGTGGGCCTCGCTCTCGCTGTCGGAGGTCTCGAGCAGCACGTAGTAAGGGCTCGGCTGCGCGAACGGCCGGCGATGCTCGGGATAGTGTTGCACGACCAGCTCGAGGCAGAGGTCGGAGATCAGCTCGAAAGCGGTGAGCGACGCGCCGAGCGCGGCCTGCGCCTGCCCGAGCAGTTGCAGCGCGACATGCGGGCTGTCGACCGCAGCCATGGCAGTGATCTGCGCCGCCGGCGGCGGATAGAGTTTCAGCGTCGCGGCAGTGATCACCCCCAGCGTGCCCTCTGCGCCGATGAAGAGGTCGCGCAGGTCGTAGCCGGTGTTGTCCTTGCGCAGCCCGCGCAACCCGTGCCAGACGTCGCCGTCGGCCGTGACCACTTCCAGCCCCAGGCACAACTCGCGCGCATTGCCGTAGCGCAGCACCGCGACGCCCCCCGCGTTGGTCGACAGATTGCCGCCGATGGTGCACGAACCCTCGGAGGGCAGGCTGAGCGGAAACAGACGCCCTGCGGCCTCGGCTGCACTGCGCACCTCGCCCAGCGTGCAGCCCGCCTCGACGGTGATCGAGTTGTTGACCGTGTCGAGCGCGCGCACGCGCTTCAGGCGCGCCAGCGACAGCACGATCGAGCGGCCGTGGTCGTCGGGCGTGGCGGCGCCCGACAGGCCGGTGTTGCCGCCTTGCGGCACGATCGCCACGCGATGCTGCGCGCACCAGCGCACGACCGCGGCGACGTCGTCGACCGAATCGGGCATCGCAACCGCGAGCGCACGACCGAAGTAGCGACGGCGCCAGTCGACGAGGAACGGCTCGAGGCCGGCCGGATCGGTGATCAGGCGACCGCTGAACCGCTGCCTGAGCGATTCGGGGTCGGCCGGGGTGCAGGCCGGCGTGTCGGGGTCGCTGGTGTTCATCGCCGTCGTATCCCTAGCGGATTCCGGGCAGCATGCCCTTCATGCCGCGCATCATCTTCGCGAGCCCGCCTTTCTGCATCTTCTTCATCATCGACTGCATCTGGTCGAACTGCCCGAGCAGTCGGTTGACTTCCTGCACCGACACCCCGGCGCCGGCGGCGATGCGCCGCTTGCGGCTGGCCTTGACCAGCTCGGGCCTGGATCGCTCGGTCCTGGTCATCGACTGGATGATCGCGTGCATGCGACGCATCTGCCGTTCGGCCTGCGACATGTCGGCGCCGGCGGCGGCCTGCTGCAATTGCGACGGCAACTTGTCGAGCAGCGAGGCCAGCCCGCCCATCCGGTTCATCTGGCCGAGTTGCGCGGCGAAGTCGTTCAGGTCGAAGCGGTTGCCGGCCTTCAGCTTGTCGGCCAGCGCCTTCGCGGTCTTCTCGTCGACCGCCTTGTGCGCCTCCTCGACCAGCGACACGATGTCGCCCATGCCGAGGATGCGGTTGGCCATCCGCTCGGGGTGAAAGCCCTCGAGACCAGACAGCTTCTCGCCGACGCCGACGAACTTGATGGGCGCGCCGGTGACCGCCTTCACCGACAGCGCGGCGCCCCCGCGGGCATCGCCGTCGAGCTTGGTGAGCACCACGCCGGTGAGCGGCAGCGCCTCGCGAAAGGCCTTCGCCGTGTTGACCGCATCCTGCCCCTGCATCGCGTCGACGACGAACAGGGTTTCGATCGGCCGCAGCTGCGCGTGCAGCGCGGCGATCTCGCGCATCATGTCCTCGTCGATCGCCAGCCGGCCGGCGGTGTCGACCAGCAGCACGTCGTGGTAATGGGTACGCGCCCACTGCGACGCGGCTGCGGCGATGTCGGCCGGTTTCTGATCGGGCGTGGAGGCGAAGAAATCGGCTCCGGCCTGGGCGGCGACGGTGCGCAGCTGCTCGATCGCCGCCGGGCGGTAGACGTCGCACGAGACGGTGAGCACCTTCTTCTTCTTCGTCTCGCGCAGCCACTTCGCGAGCTTGCCGACCGTGGTGGTCTTGCCGGCTCCCTGCAGGCCGGCCATCAGCACGACTGCCGGTGGCTGGCTGGCGAGATCGAGTTCGGCGGTCCTGCCGCCCATCAGCTCGGCGAGCGCGCGATGCACCACCCCCACCAGTGCCTGGCCCGGCGTCAGGCTGCCGAGAACCTCCTGGCCCAGGGCCTTCTCGCGGATCCCGGCGATGAGCTCGCGCACCACGGGTAGCGCGACGTCGGCCTCGAGCAGGGCGACGCGGATTTCGCGCAGCATCTCCTGCGTGTTGGCCTCGGTGAGCCGGGCTTCGCCGCGCATCGTCTTGACGATGCGCCCGAGGCGTTGCGACAGGTTTTCGAGCATGGCCTTGGAGTAAACTGGGTCGGTGCAGATTCTACTGGTTATCGTTCACCTGCTCGCCGCGCTCGCCTACCTCGTCGCCTGGCGGATGCCGGCCCGGTTTGCGGGCGCATCGATGCTGATCGGACTCGTGCTGCACGCCGGTGCGTTGTACGCGGCCGTCTACGGCGAAGGTGGCTGGCACTTCGGCTTCGCGCCGATCCTGTCGGCCACGTTGTGGATCGGCGTCGCGGTCATGTGGGTCGAAGGGCTCTCGGTGCGCGTCGAGGCGCTGCGCAGTGTCGTCCTGCCGGCGGCGGCGTTGTCGGTACCGCTGCCGCTGCTGTTCCCGGGCCTCGATCTGAGCGCGCAGGCGACGCGCCCGCTGTTCCTGCCGCACCTGCTGATCGGAACGCTCGCCTACGGGGTGCTGGCGATGGCCGCGCTGCACGCGCTGCTGATGACCGCGGCCGAGCGCGCGCTGCACGGCGGGGCCCGGGGAGGCGCCAGCGAAGGTTCGCCGTTCGCGCGCTTCCTCGAAGACCTGCCGCCGCTGCTGGTGCTCGAGCGCATCCTGTTCCGGTTCATCGGCCTGGGATTCGCGCTGCTCACGCTGACCGCGTTCAGCGGCGTCCTGTTTTCCGAGGAGATCTTCGGCCAGCCGCTGCGCTTCGATCACAAGACGGTGTTCTCGCTCGTGGCGTGGGCGGTCTTCGCGGTGCTGCTCGCCGGCCGGTGGCTGCATGGCTGGCGCGGACGCACTGCGCTGCGGCTCACCTTCGGCGGCTTCGCGCTGCTGCTGCTCGCTTACGTGGGCAGCCGCCTGGTGCTCGAAGTGATCCTGCAGCGCCACTGATGGGCAAGCTGCTCTTCTGGCTGGCGCTGGTCGTGCTCGCCATGCTGGCGATGAAGCTGGTTGCGATCAGCCAGCGCAAGAGCGCGGCGGGGCGACGAGCCGCCAGTGACTCGGGCGCACGCGCCGCGGGTGCGTCGCCCGCGAGCGGTGACGCGCGGCGCGCCGAAGAACTCCCCGGCGAGATGATGGTGCAGTGCGCGCACTGTGGCGTGTTCCTGCCGGCGCCGGAGGCATTCGTCGACGGCGCCCACAGCTACTGCGATCGGGCACATCGCGACGCCCACCGGGCGCGGCAGCCCCGGCGATGAACGACGGCCGCGCTCCGGCTGCGACTCCGGATCCCGCGGCCGCGCCCGCCGACTCGTACCGCGCGGCGTTGCGCTGGCTGGCGGCGAGCCGGGTCGCGGTGGCGCTCACGTTGCTGGCGTTCGTGCCGCTGCAGGATGCCGGTCGCTTTGCCGCCGAGCTCGGCGACCCGGTCTGGTTCGAACGGGTGGCCGTCGTCTATCTGCTGGCGGCGATCCTCTACCTGTCGACGTTGCACCGCCTCGACCGCCACTTCGACGCGATGCGGGTGGTGCACGCGCTGACCGACCTGGTGGCACTGACCGCGCTGATGCACGCTGCCGGCGGTCTGCGCAGCGGCGTGGTCGTGCTGCTGATCGCGGCTCTGGCGGGCGCGGCGGTTGTCTCGACACGGCGCATGGCGGCATCGTTCGCGGCGGCGGCCACGCTGCTGGTGCTCGCCGAGGCGAGCTGGCCGCTGTTGCACGGCGGTGGCGACGCCGCGATGACGATGACTGCGGGGCTGGTCGGCGTCGCCTGTTTCGCGACCGCGATGACGGTGAACTGGCTCGCGATCCGGCTGCATGCGCAGGAAGAGATCGCGCGCCGTCGCGGCGAGGATCTGCGCCGCCAGCATGCAGTCACGTCGCAGGTCGTCGCCGAACTGCAGCAGGGCGTGCTGGTCGTCGGCCCGCGCGGCGCGGTCACGACGATGAACCCCGCCGCGCGCACGCTGCTGGGCGTCGAGGCCGAGGTGCCCACGCTGGCGGCGGATTCCTCGCCGGCCGGCGGTCCGGCCTGGGCGGCGTTGCGACGCGCCTACGCGCGCTGGCGCGAGGGCGGCAGCCCGACGCACGCCGAAGTCGAACTGAGCCTGCCTGCGCCCGGTGGCGCAGCGGTGCGCGTGAGCCTGCGCTTCATGGGTGGCGACGGCGGCGACGACGTGGTCGTGATCCTCGAAGACCAGCGCCTGGTCGAAGTGCGCGCGCAGCAACTCAAGCTCGCTTCGATGGGCAGGCTGTCCGCATCGATCGCGCACGAGGTGCGCAACCCGCTGGCGGCCATCCGCCACGCCAACAGCCTGCTGGCCGAGCGCATCGACGATCCGGCGTTGGCACGGCTGGCCCGCATCGTCGAGGACAACACGGTCCGCATCGATCGCATCGTCGAGGACGTGTTGTCGATCGCGCGGCGCGAGCGTGCGGGCGACGAATCGATCGACCTGCGGGTCTTCCTGACGGGCTTCGTCACGGAGTTCGCCGCCGCGTCGGGTGCCGATCCGCGGCGCATCGCGGTGCGTCTCGAGACGGATCGCCCGATCCGCTTCGATCCGAACCACCTGAGGCAGGTGCTGCTGAACCTGCTGGGCAACGCGTTGCGCCACGCCTCGGGAGCCGAAGGCGCGGTGCTGATCGGCTGGCGCGAGCGCGACGCCCATCGATTAGAATTGACCGTCGCCGATGACGGGTCCGGCTTGCCTCCCGAAATGCTGGAACACGCTTTCGAACCCTTCTCCACGACCGATAGCCGCGGCACCGGGCTCGGCCTGTATCTGGCGCGCGAGTTGTGCAACGCCAACGATGCGACGATCCGCTACGAAGCGGCCACGGCATCCGGCCGCTATCGCAGCGTGTTCGTCATCGAGCCGAAGCGGGACTCACCACGATGACCGATCCTGCCGCTCCAGCGCACGGCGCCGATGGCCGGGCGACGCGACGCCACATGCGCGTGCTGGTGGTCGACGACGAGGCCGACCTGCGCGAGCTGCTCGAACTCACCCTGGTCGGCATGGGGCTCGACGTCGATTGCGTGGACAGCCTGGCCGAGGCCGGCAGTCTGCTCGAGCGCCACGCCTACGCGTTGTGCCTCACCGACATGCGCCTGCCCGATGGCGACGGTCTCGGGCTGGTGGCGACGATCAATCGGCGCTTTCCGCAGACCCCGGTGGCGGTGATCACCGCCTACGGCAGCGCGGAAAATGCCGTCGCTGCGCTCAAGGCGGGTGCCTTCGACTACCTCGCCAAGCCGGTGGCGCTCGATGCGCTGCGCAGCCTGGTGCGCTCTGCGATCCACCTTCCGGCGCAGCAACCGGCCACGCCTGCCGCTGCTGCGCCCGGCGCCCCGGCCTGGCAACTGCTGGGCGAGTCCGCGGCGATGCAGGAGGTGCGAGCGCAGATCCGGCGACTGGCCCGCAGCATGGCGCCGGTGTCGATTTCCGGCGAATCCGGCTCCGGCAAGGAGCTCGCGGCGCGCCTCATCCATCTGTCGGGGCCACGCGCTGCGCAGCCGTTCGTCGCGGTCAACTGCGGGGCGATTCCCGAGGCGCTGATGGAGGCCGAGTTCTTCGGCCACCGCAAGGGCGCGTTCACCGGCGCCGATCACGACCGCGACGGCTTCTTCCAGGCGGCCAGCGGCGGCACGCTGTTCCTCGACGAGGTCGCCGACCTGCCGCTGGCGATGCAGGTGAAGCTGCTGCGCGCAATCCAGGAAAAGCGCGTGCGCAAGGTGGGCGCCACGGTCGAGGAAGCGGCCGACGTGCGCATCATCAGCGCGACCCACCAGAACCTCGCGCAATGCGTCGCGGCCGGCCGCTTCCGCCAGGACCTCTACTATCGACTCAACGTGATCGAACTGAAGCTGCCCGCGTTGCGTGATCGCCTCGAGGACATCCCGCTGCTCGCCGAGGCGATCGTCGCACGACTCGCGCAGCGCGCCGGCATGGCGCAGGCGCCGCGGCTCGCGTCGATCACGCTGCGCTATCTGCAGAGCTATCGCTTTCCCGGCAACGTGCGCGAGCTCGAGAACATCCTCGAGCGCGCGCTGGCGTTCTCCAGCGGCGAGGTCGTCAACGTCGAAGACCTCGGCCTGAAGCCCGCGGTCTCCGATGTCGACGAGAACGAGCGCGCCGAGCCGGCGCCCGAGGCCGATCCGCACCTGGCGGGGGCGCCGGCGAACGAGCGCCGGGTGGTGCGGATCTCCGAAGACGGCATCCCCGAATCGTTGCCCGACTACCTCGACCAGATCGAGCGCGACACGATCCAGCGCGCGCTCGACAAGACACGGTACAACCGCACCGCGGCAGCGCGGCTGCTCGGCATCACGTTTCGTGCGCTGCGCTACCGGATGCAGCGCCTCGGGCTGAACGAGTGACGCCGGGGAATCGGCCGATTTCCCGGTCTCACTGGGCCAGGATGTCCGGGGCCCCGGGCTGGATCGCCGGCGCGCGGCGCGTGCCTTCGCCGAACTTCGACGCACGCCCGGGCGGCGTGGCCATCGACCTCCTCGTGCTCCACTACATCAGCCTGCCGCCGGGGCGCTTCAGTGGCGATGCGATCGAGCGCCTGTTCACCAACCGGCTCGACGCGGACGCCGACCCGTCGCTCGGGCCGCTGCGCGGACTGCGCGTGTCGGCGCACCTGCTGATCAGGCGCCGTGGCGAACTGATCCAGTTCGTCGACACCGACGAACGCGCGTGGCACGCGGGCGCGTCGCGCTTCCTGGGCCGCGAGCGCTGCAATGACTTCTCGATCGGCGTCGAGCTGGAGGGTGACGGCGGGCACCGTTTCACCGAGCCGCAATACCGCCGGCTGGCCACGCTGCTTGCGCTGCTGCGTGCGCGTCATCCGTTGCGCTGGATCGCGGGCCACAGCGACATCGCGCCGGGGCGCAAGCACGATCCCGGGCCGCAGTTCGACTGGGAACGCGTGCTGGCGTGGCCCGAGGCGAGCGGGCTCGTACGACCGCACCGATTACGCACGCAAGTCGTCGGGCCGCCAGGCGGGAGGTGATGCCGGCTACGGCGGCGCGACGAGCGCCTGCTTCGCTGGTGCAGCGGCCGAGACCGCGTCGAGCGCCCGCGCGATCGGTGATCCGGGCTGTCGAGCATGCCGGTGAACGCATTCGGCAATGCAGCTTGACAACACACCGCGAAAGTGCTCATCGAAGCAATGTGTTGCGTCGACGCCGACAAAATATCGTCCGAGTCAAGCCGAATGTCGCCGAATCGTTGCAAGCAATCAACATGGGCCGTAAGATCCGGGTTGTGAATAACAGCGGGATCTCGCGGCAATACAGGTAGTTACCTGAAAATATTGAAGCGAGACATCAGATGCTGTCCTGGGACGAATCCCTTTCCGAAGCGCCGGCTCAGCCGGCGCCGACCAGAACTCCGGGCCTTCCGGCCGATGCTGCATCTGCACCGGTTACTGCGGAAATCGCCCCTGCCCGTGGACGAGCGAAATGATCGACGCGGAGAAAGAACACGATCCGAACGCAGTGACGCCGAGCCTTCGGGAGCGGCGTCTTTCTTGCCCCGAATTCATTAGCGCAGGAACGGCAACACGCTTGCACCCGGTTCTTGCGCCGATGAATAGCTCGTACCGCACCTGCCCTCGGGCAGACGGGCACGGGTTTCCATCATCGCAACATCCCTGAGCAAAGGAGATCTCTCATGGCAACTGCCAGGAAAGCCGCGAAGAAGCCGGCTGCGAAGAAAGCCGCGAAGAAGCCTGCCGCGAAGAAGGCGGTGAAGAAGGCCGCCGCGAAGAAGCCTGCTGCGAAGAAGGCGGTGAAGAAGGCCGCCGCGAAGCGGCCTGCCGCGAAGAAGGCGGTGAAGAAGGCCGCCGCGAAGAAGCCTGCCGCGAAGAAGGCGGTGAAGAAAGCCGCGAAGAAAGCCGTCAAGAAGGCGGTGAAGAAGGGCGCGAAGAAAGCCGTCAGGAAGGCCGCGAAGAAGCCGGCCGCCAGGAAAGCGGCGAAGAAGAAGGCTGCGAAGAAACCGGCTGCTGCCAAGCCTGCGGCCGCGCCCGCCGCCAAGCCGCTGAATCCGGCCGCTGCGTGGCCGTTCCCGACCGGCAATCGCCCGTAAGCGTTCGCGCCTGCGTCGCGCGCGGCGCTGCCCCCGCGGGGCGGCGCCGCGGCCGACCCGGAATCCCGCGCGCGTCGAAGAGGCGCCGCGGGATTCTTTTTCCTGTGCGAGAATCGTCCGCGATCTCCCATCGGACCCCATGCACCAGGCTCTGTGGCTCCTGCTCGAAACGCTTGGCAGCTTGCTCGCGACCGCGTGCGTGCTGCGCGCGTACCTGAACTGGCTCGGGCTCGGCCCGCGAAACCAGATCGGGCAGTTCGTCATCGCGATTACCGACTGGATCGTCCGCCCGCTGCGTGGCGTGCTGCCGGCCGCGCGCAAGGCGCCGCGCAGCCTCGACTGGGCAAGCCTGGCTGCGGCACTGCTGCTGGCTGTCGTGCTCGCGGCCGCCTACATCATGATTTTCGGGCGCGGGCGCGCGCCGGCCTTCGGGGCCGTCGTGTTGCTCGCGCTGGTGTGGCTGGTCGAGTGGTCGCTGTGGCTGCTCACCGCGCTGGTCGTGCTGCTGGCGGTGCTCTCCTGGGTCAATCCTCATGCGCCGATCGCGCCGACGGTCGACGCGCTGACGCAACCGTTCCTGTCGCCGATCCGCCGCGTGGTGCCGCTGATTGGCGGCGTCGATCTGTCGCCACTGGTGCTGATCCTGCTGTTGCAGGTGCTGCTCACCATGCTGAAGTCGGTGACGCCGTCGTTCATCGCGATTGCCGCCTGAACGGCGCGACCGCGTTCCGCAGTTCGACCGCTTTCCGGCAAACGGGGCGCCACGTGCAGCCATCCTTGCCGCGCTGGCTCAGTGGCGCGCCGGGCGCCTGGCGGATCCGGGTCGTCGCGCAGCCGGGCGCGGCACGCTCGGAGGTGGCCGGCGAGCACGACGGATGCCTGAAACTGCGCGTGGCCGCGGCGCCGACGGACGGCCGTGCCAACGCGGCGATCATCCGGCTCCTGGCCGAGCGGCTCGCCGTGCCGCTACGCTCGGTGCGGCTGCTCGCGGGGCACGCCACGCGTCGCAAGCTGGTCGAGGTGGCCGCACCGCTCGAGGCCGAAGCACTTGCCGCGCTGGCCTACCAGGGAGCGCGGCCGTAGGCCTGCGTGTACCGGAGCGCGACGTCGTCGCGATCGACGCGGTGCTTCTGCGCGCCCTGATGCTCGATCTTGATCGCGCCCATCACGCTTCCCAGGCGTGCCGCGTCGATCCAGTTCGCGCCGTTGGCGAGCGCGTAGAGCAGGCCGCCGCGGTAGGCGTCGCCGCAGCCGGTCGGATCGACGGCGCCCGAGATCGCCGCCGGCGCGACTTCGGTCATGCGCCCCGATTCGTAGACGCGCGAGCCGTGTGCCCCGCGCGTGACGATCAGCGCGTGCACGCGCTCGGCGATCTGCGGCTCGGTCCAGCCGGTGCGCTCCACCAGCAGTGACGCCTCGTAGTCGTTGACCGCGACCGCGGCGGCGGTCGAGACGAACGCGCGCAGGGTCTCGCCGTCGAACATCGGCAGCCCCTGGCCGGGATCGAAGATCCATGGCACGCCGCATTCGGTGAATTCACGCGCGTGCTGCAGCATCGCGTCGCGGCCGTTCGGCGCCACGATGCCGAATGCGGCCGGCTCTCCGGCGTGTTGCGCGCTCGCCGCCGACACCGCGTGCCCTTCGTTCATCGCTCCCGGATGGAAAGCGGTGATCTGGTTGTCCGAGAGGTCGGTGGTGATGAACGCCTGCGCGGTGTAGTGACCGTCGAGCCGACGCATCTGCGAGACGTCGATGCCCAGCGTGCCCAGCCGCGCCAGGTAGTCGTCGCCGTCGCGTCCGATCGTGGCGAGCACCACCGCGTTGCCGCCCAGCCCGTTCAGGTTGTAGGCGATGTTGGCGGCACATCCGCCGTACTCGCGTTCGAGCTTCGGCGCCAGGAAGGAGACGTTGAGCATGTGCACCCGGTCGGGCAGGATGTGATCCTTGAAGTGGCCCTCGAAGACCATGATCGTGTCGTAGGCGACCGAACCGCTGATCAGCACGCGTCGTGACATCGTGATTCCCCGGATCAAGGATAGAAGAGGACGACCGAGTAGCCGGCCGGTTGCAGGTCGTGGGCCTCGAGCGCAAGTCGCAGCGGCCATTCGGCGCGCGGCGGCAGACCTTCGCCACCGTGCGACTCGCGCAGGTAATCTTCGGGGCCGAGTACCTTGCGCACCAGCACGCGGTTGGTCGCGTCGGTCAGGGTGAGCTGCATCGACGGCCACTGTACCCCGTAGGCGGCGCGGTTGCGCAGCAGCGCCGACATCGCGAGTACGCCGGGCGCGGCCGACGCCTGCAGCTCGAACGACTCGATCGTGAGCGATCCGAGATCGCGCGGCAGGCCGACGCGCAGCCCGAACGGAGCCAGCACGGCCGACAGCGTCGGCGCGAGCGACGGCAGCCGCGCGGCGATCATCGAGCGTTCCGCGATCACCCACTGGGCGCCCAGCAACAGCACCAGCAGCAGCGCGGCGACCAGCGCAAATGGCCCGTGACGATCGACGAAGCCGATGCCGCGCCGGCCCGAAGCGAAGTAGTCGATCGCCGATTCGCTCTCGTCGTCGCCCGGCGCGCTGTCGGGTACGAGAGTCGTTCGCGTCCCGGCGTCCGAGCGGACCTGGCGGATCCGGTAGCGGTCGGTACCGGCGAGCGCGACGTCGACGCCTGCCGGAAGCTCTCCGGTGCCGAACGCATCGCTGTCCACGAAGTCGGTCGGCGTCGTTGCGGTCAGCGATTCGATCGACTCATGCTCGCCATCCAGCGACTCGGCGGTTTCCGATCCCCAGGCGACGATCGACTCGGCGGCGGCCACGTCTTCGTCATCGGCGTCATCGGCGCCCTCATCCGTGTCCCGATGGTCGCTTTCGGGGATTCCGGGCGCCGTGCCCCGGGTGTCGTCCACGACCCGGTCAGCGAATACCGGCCCGTCGCCGTGCACGTCGGCCAGCCCGAGCGCATCCGCGATCGCGTCTGTCGCCCCCGGTTCGTCCGCCGCGGCTTCGTCGACCGTGGCTTCGTCGACCGCGGCTTCGTCGACCGTGGATTCGTCCGCCGTGGATTCGCCCGCCGTGGATGCCTCGGTGTTGACGTCCTCGCCCGCATCGAGATCTTCGGCAGTCAACGCGAGGGCGGCGAAATCGTCGGCCATGAAATCGTCGGCCATGAAATCGTTCGCAGTGAACGCATCGCCGGTGAACGCATCGCTGGTGAGCGCGCTCGCGGCGGCGTCCGGCGACTGCTCGTCGTCGGTTTGCGCCGGCGCTTGCGTTGCGGGCATGGGCGCGGCCGGCGCAATGGCGAGAATCGTCTCGGGCAGGAAGAACGCGGTCTGCAGGCTCTCGTCTGGCGGCTGCGCGGTCACGGCGGCGTGCGCCGATCGGTCCGGTTTCGATTCGTCGACGTAGCGCAGGAAGTCGATTCCCGAGAACACGTGTGTGCAGGCGCCACAGCGCACCAGGCCGCGACGCAGCTTCAGCTGGTCGGGGACCACCTTGAAGCTGGTCTTGCACTGGGGGCAGGTGGTTGCGAGTGCCATCGATTCCGGTGAGTCAGCTTGCCGTTCGACCGATGCGCGTGTGGCCGTTTCCGATCATGACCGGCGCACTCCAGCCAGACAAGTCCAGCCGTCGAGCGAGCGCCAGGCCTGCAGCGCGACGGTCGGATAGCAGGCAGCGATTTCCGCAGCCTGCCGATCGAGCAGCCCGGCGAGCACCAGTCGCCCGCCCGGCGCGACCAGCCCGCAGAGCAGCGGGGCGAGGAGACGCAGCGGATTGGCGAGGATGTTGGCGACCACGAGGTCGGCGGGCTCCGGTGGCGGGCTGCCGGTTGCGCGGATGTCCAGCGTCACCGCATTGACCGCGGCGTTGCGGCGCGCGCTGGCGAGCGCTTGCGCATCGATGTCGATGGCGCAGACGTGCGCTGCACCGAGCCGCGCGGCGGCGATCGCCAGGATGCCCGAGCCGCAGCCATAGTCGATCACGCGCTCGCCGCCGCGCAGATGCCCGTCGAGCCACTCGAGGCACAGTCGTGTCGTCGGATGGCTGCCGGTGCCGAAGGCGAGGCCCGGATCGAGCACGATCGCGTGCCGGCCGTCGACGCGGGGTGGCGCGCGGACACCGGCGTGCGCGGGCAAGTGCCAGGATGGCGTGATCCAGAGCCTGCGGCCCACCGGAATCGGCGCGAACTGCGACTGCGTGACCCGCACCCAGTCCTGGTCGGGCACCTCGCGCAGTTCGAAGCCGGCAGGCGCCGGGCGCGCGCAGAGCGCAGCAGCGCGCGCGAGCAGTGCCGCTGCGTCGGTGCCTGCAGCCGTCAGCGCGGCCAGCCGCGTGCGCGACCAGCCGCTGGCCGGTGTCGGCTCGCCAGGCTCACCGAAGAGCGCCGCCTCGGCGGGCGCATCGGCGTCGGCGTCCTCGGCCTGCACCGATGCGGCACCGGCCCCGAGCAGCGCGTCGGACCAGGCGTCGACCGCGTCACGCCCGACGACGAAGATGATCTCCGACCACATGAGGGCTTCGCGTCGCGCCGCCGCAGCTCAGGCGCCGCGCAGCGTGAGTTTCTGTTCGAGGTAGTGAATCGAGGTGCCGCCGGTGACGAAGCGCGCATCGGCCAGAAGTTCTCGATGCAGCGCGAGGTTCGTCTGGATGCCCTCGACCGCCATTTCGGAGAGGGCGATCCGCATGCGCCGGATCGCCTGCTCGCGGGTGTCACCGTAGGCGAGTACCTTGGCGATCATCGAATCGTAGTTCGGCGGCACGAAGTAGTTCGTGTACGCGTGCGAATCGACACGGATGCCCGGGCCGCCGGGGGGGTGCCAGTGGGTGATCCGCCCCGGCGAAGGCGTGAAGCGGTACGGATCCTCCGCGTTGATGCGGCACTCGATCGCGTGACCCTTGATCACGATGTCGCGCTGCCGGAAGCGCAGCTTCTCGCCGGCGGCGATGCGGATCTGCTCCTGGACGATGTCGATGCCGGTGATCAGTTCGGTGACGGGGTGCTCGACCTGCACGCGCGTGTTCATCTCGATGAAGTAGAACTCGCCGTTCTCGAACAGGAACTCGAAGGTGCCCGCGCCGCGATAGCCGATCTTGCGGCAGGCCTCGGCGCAGCGCGCGCCGATGCGCTCGAGCAGGCGTCGCGCGATGCCCGGGGCCGGGCCCTCCTCGATGATCTTCTGGTGGCGGCGCTGCATCGAGCAGTCGCGCTCGCCCAGGTAGACCACGTTGCGGTACTCGTCGGCGAGCACCTGGATCTCGACGTGTCGCGGGTTCTCGAGAAACTTCTCGAGGTAGACCGACGGGTTGTTGAACGCCGCTTGCGCCTCGGCGCGCGTCATCGTCACGGCGTTGAGCAGCGCCGCCTCGGTGTGCACCACGCGCATGCCGCGCCCGCCGCCGCCGCCGGCCGCCTTGACGATGACGGGATAGCCGACGGCGCGCGCGATGCGCAGCACCTCCTTCGGGTCGTCCGGCAGCGCGCCCTCCGAGCCCGGCACCACCGGCACGCCGGCCTTGGTCATCGCCTCCTTGGCCGAGACCTTGTCGCCCATCAGGCGGATCGATTCGGGGCGCGGGCCGATGAAGACGAAGCCGCTCTTCTCGACGCGTTCGGCGAAATCGGCGTTCTCGGACAGAAAGCCGTAGCCGGGGTGGATCGCCTCGGCGTCGCTGACCTCGGCGGCACTGATGATCGCCGGCACGTTCAGGTAGCTGTCACGCGAGGGGGGCGGGCCGATGCACACCGATTCGTCGGCCAGTTTCACGTACTTGGCCTCGGTGTCGGCCTGGGAATGCACGACCACGGTCTTGATGCCGAGCTCGCGGCAGGCCCGCTGGATGCGCAGTGCGATCTCGCCCCGGTTGGCGATCAGCAGCTTCTCGAACATGTCACTCGATCACGAACAGCGGTTGGCCGAACTCCACCGGCGAGCCGTTGTCGACCAGCACCGCCTTGACCGTGCCGCTCTTGTCGGCCTCGATTTCGTTCATCAGCTTCATCGCCTCGATGATGCACAGCGTGTCGCCCTCCTTGACCTCGCTGCCCACCGAAACGAAGGGCTCCGCCCCCGGCTGCGCCGACCGGTAAAAGGTGCCGACCATCGGCGACTTGACCATGTGGCCGGCCGGCGCCTCGGGCGCCGCTGCGGCCGGTGTCGGCGCTGCCGCCGCGGCGGTGGCGACGGCGGGGGGCCAGGCTGGCACGGCGTGCGGCAGCGTCGTCGGGGCAGTTGGCGCCTTGACGATGCGCACCTTGCCGTCGCCTTCGGTGATCTCGAGTTCGGCGATGCCCGATTCGGCCACCAGGTCGATCAGCGTCTTGAGTTTTCGCAGGTCCATGGCAGTCAGCCCTTTTTCGGGGGTCGTCGCCCGGCAGCCGCCGCATCGTCAGCGCGCAACGACTCGATCGCGGCCTGCACCGCGAGGCGATAGCCGGCTGCGCCCAGCCCGACGATGACGCCGGTCGCCAGGTCGGACAGGTACGAGTGCTGCCGGAACGGTTCGCGGCGATGGAGGTTCGACAGGTGCACTTCGATGAATGGAAGCCCGGACGCGGCCAGCGCGTCGCGCAACGCCACGCTGGTGTGGGTGAACGCGGCCGGGTTGATCACGATGAACTCGACACCGGCGCTGCGCGCCGACTGGATCCGGTCGATCAGCACGCCCTCGTGATTCGACTGGAAGCTCTCCAGCCTGAAGCCGTTGCCCTTTGCGATCGCGGCGAGGCTGGCATCGATGTCCTTCAGCGTGGCCGTCCCGTAGATCGCGGGTTCACGCGTGCCGAGCAGGTTCAGGTTGGGGCCGTGGACGACCCAGAGCAATCTGGTCATTTGGGAAATGTTGAAATTAGGCGGAGTTGGGCGAAATTGTGCGCCTTTATACGCCTGTTCGAAGCGGAACGCCAGAATTTTTCGCCCCGCAAGGGCGCCGCATCAGAGCACGCGGGCGATGGCGCTGCGCAACTCGGCGCTCTTGAAGCGCCCCAACGTTCGCCAGGCGATGCTGCCGTCGCGAGCCAGGACGACGGTGAACGGCAGGGCCCCTGCGCGGTTGCCAAGCCGGCGCACCAGTTCGAGCGCATTGTTGCCGGCCACCAGCAAAGGATACCCCATTGGCGACTTGCGTGAAAATTGCCCGATGTTGGGTGCAGAATCGATCCCGATGCCGACGATCTGCAAGCCACGGCTGCGGAACTCGTCGCCGATCCCGGACAACTCCGGCATTTCCTCGACGCACGGCGGGCACCAGGTGGCCCAGAAGTTCACGACCACGGGCTGGCGGCGCAACGTGGCGAGTGCGACCGGACGACCCTCGGCGTCGGGCAGCGTGAGCCGGAAGAGCAGTTCGACCGCTTCGCGGTCGGCGTCGCCGATGGCGTAGCGTCGCGACGCCACCCAGGCCCCGAAGCCGCCAAAGCCGGCGGCGAGCACGCCCAGTCCGAGCCAGCGCCTGCGATTCATGCCTGCGCGATCCGTTCGAGCAGCGCCGCGCGGTCACCGCGCTCGGCGCCAGCCGGCCCGCTGCGCAGCGCGCCGCGCAGGTCGTCGTGGGCGTACAGCGACAGCAACACCGGCGCGTCATCGAACCAGAATCCGATGGCCTCGATCTCGGCGCCGCTGCGAAAGTGCGGGATCGTCGACACCTCGAAGTCCACGCCCGCATTCAGCAACTGCATTGCGACGTCCTTCGGATTGTCGTGGAACAGCTGCAGGTGGATCGGTGCGTGCTCGGCGACGATCCCCTTCCAGACCGCGCCGGTGAGATACGGACGAAAGGCCTGGAGCCGTTGCATCAGCCGCGCGGCAGCCTGGCGACGGCGCACCACGCGCTGCGCGTGTCCGGGATCGAACAGGTCGAGATGCTCGCGCAGCGCGGCGTCGATCTGCTCATTGTCGGGGATCGATTTCCTCGGCGCTGCGCGGTCGCCGAGCACCTGGCGCAACGCCTTCTTCCGGGCGCCGAAGTAATCGAGCCCGGAGTCGGCGATCAGCCGGGCGGCGGTGGCGGCGAGTTCGAGTCGCAGCGGGTCGGGCGCTTGGTGCATGTCTGTAGAATCCGTGGCTCGCCATTATCGCTCCGATGCATATCCACATCCTCGGCATCTGCGGCACCTTCATGGGCGGTATCGCCGCGATTGCGACGCAGGCCGGACACCGTGTCACCGGCTGCGATGCCAACGTCTATCCGCCGATGAGCGAGCAACTGCGCGCGCTCGGGATCGAGCTGATCGAAGGTTTCGACGCATCGCAGCGCGCGATCCACCCCGATCTCTGGGTCGTGGGCAACGTCGTCGCGCGCGGCAATCCGCTGATCGAGGCCATTCTGGATGCGCGCGAGCCCTACACCTCCGGGCCGCAATGGCTGGCCGAGCAAGTCCTGCGACAAAAGTGGGTGCTCGCAATCGCAGGAACGCACGGCAAGACGACGACCGCATCGATGCTGGCGTGGATCCTCGAGGCAGCCGGACGGCAGCCGGGGTTCCTGATCGGTGGCGTACCGGCGGACTTCCCGGTTTCGGCACGGCTCGGCACAGGCGAACTGTTCGTCATCGAGGCCGACGAGTACGACACCGCGTTCTTCGACAAGCGCTCGAAGTTCGTGCACTACCGGCCGCACACTGCGGTGCTGAACAACCTCGAGTTCGATCACGCCGATATCTTCCCGGATCTTGCAGCGATCGAGACGCAATTCCATCATCTGGTGCGTACCGTGCCGCGCAACGGCCGCATCGTGGTCAACGCGACCGAGCCGGCGCTCGCGCGCGTGCTGGCGCGTGGGCTGTGGAGCGAACGCGAGGATTTCCTGTCGCCGCAGGGATGGTCGCTCGATGCGGTCGAGGAGCGCTCGGAGACGACGACGTTCGACGTGCATTTCGGCGGGCGCTTGCTCGGCCGTTGCAGCCTCGCCTTGCCTGGCGCGCACAGTCGCGCCAACGCGCTGGCAGCGACTGCGGCGGCGCGTCACGCCGGCGTGGAACCGGCGCGTGCGATCGAGGCGCTGGGCGCGTTCGGCGGCGTGCGTCGGCGGCTCGAATGGCGGGGCCGGGCGGGCGATGTCGCCGTGATCGACGATTTCGCGCATCATCCGACGGCGATCGCCACCACGCTGGCCGGCCTGCGCGAGCGCCTGGGTGCCTCGGCACGCATTCTCGCGGTGCTCGAACCGCGCTCGAACACGATGAAGCTGGGCACGATGGCCGCGCAATTGCCTGCCAGTCTGGCCGCGGCCGACCAGGTCTTCTGCTTCAGCGGCGGACTGGGTTGGGACGTGGGCGCAGCGCTGGCACCGCTGGGCGCACGGGCGCGGGTGGAGCCCGACTTCGAACGGCTGGTCGCAGCCGTCGTCGCGGCAGCGCGCCCGGGCGACACGATCCTGGTGATGAGCAACGGCGGCTTCGGCGGCATTCACCAGCGCCTGCTCGACGCGCTGGCGGCGCGCTGACGTGATGGCGCCCGGGTTCCCGGACCCGGCGCATCGCGCCGGGCAGCACGGTGGCGGTACCGCGATCGCGCCGCCCCGCCTCGTCTACCTGCACGGTTTTCGCTCGTCACCCCGGTCGTTCAAGGCGCAGTTGCTCGCGGCCCGGCTGGGCGAGCTCGGGTTCGCGGGGTGCTTCGCCTGCCCGCAACTGCCCGCCTCGCCGGCGGCGGCCGTCGATCTGGTCCTGCGCGACATCGCGCCCCGGCGTACCGACACCCTGGTGGGCAGTTCGCTGGGCGGCTATTACGCGACCTGGGTGGCCGAACGCAGCGGCTGCCGTGCGGTGCTGCTCAATCCGGCAATCTTCCCGGCGCGCGATCTGGCGTCCCACACCGGGGTCCAGCGCATGTACCACAGCGATGGCGCGTTCGTATTCGAACCGCGGTATCTCGATGAACTGGCGCAACTCGAGGTGGCGGCGCCGACCCGGTTGCAGCGCTACCTGCTGATCGCGGCCAAGGGCGACGAACTGCTCGACTGGCGCGAGATGGTCGCGAAGTACCGCGGCGCGCCGAAGATCCTGCTCGACGGCAGCGATCACGGTCTGTCGGACTTCGCCACGCTCGTCGACCGTGTGCTCGCGTTCGCCGGGCTGGGCGGCGGCGCAATCGATTCGGACCCTCCTGCGGAGCAGACATGAGACTGAAGGACAAGGTGGCGATCATCACCGGGGCGACCGGCGGGATCGGGATGGCGAGCGCGCGCAAGTTCGCGCGCGAGGGCGCGCGCGTGGTGATCGCCGACCTCGATGCCGCGCGTGTCGAGGCCGCGCGCGCCGAACTCGCTGCCCGCGGCGCCCAGGCGCTCGGGGTGCCACTGGACGTGACCGACGAAGCCAGTGTGACGGCGATGGTGGCGGCGGTGAAGACGGCCTGGGGCCGCATCGATTGCCTGTTGAACAATGCCGGCGTCACGCAGGATGCGCGGCTGGTGAAGATGAGCGCCGCCGGGTTCGACCGTGTGATCGAGGTGAACCTGAAGGGCGTGTTCCTGTGCACCCGGGCGGTCGCCGACACGATGATCGCGCAAGGTTCGGGGGTGATCCTGAACGCTTCGTCGGTCGTCGGCCTGTACGGCAACTTCGGGCAGACGAACTACGCAGCGACCAAGGCGGGGCTGATCGGCATGACCCGGACCTGGGCGCGCGAGCTGGGTCCGAAAGGGGTGCGCGCGATCGCCGTGTGCCCGGGCTTCGTCGTCACCCCGATCCTCGACTCGATTCCGCCGGCGGTGATGCACAGGATGGTCGAGAAAGTGCCCCTGGGCCGCCTCGGCCAGCCCGACGAGATCGCCAACGTCTACGCCTTCCTCGCCTCGGACGAGGCGTCCTACATCAACGGTGCGGTCATCGAGGTTTCCGGCGGGATCACGCTGTAGCCCGCAGGGTCCGGCCGAGTGGCCGGCGCGCGGGCGCCGACGGACGCCGACGGACGCGCCGGGGCGGTGCGCGGCGCGCCTCTATAATCGACCGTCTGATGAAGCACCTCCTGTTCGACGACAACGGCGAGTTCAGGGCGGGCTCGATCCTGTCCGAGGCGGGCGCCAGCCTCCAGGTCGAACTGGCCAGCGGCAAGCGTGTGAAGATCAAGTCCGCCCACGTCCTGCTGCGTTTCGACGTGCCGGCCGCCGACACGTTGCTGCCGGCCGCGCGCAGCCTGGCCGAGGAGATCGACACCGCTTTCCTGTGGGAGTGCGCGCCGCAGCAGGAGTTCGCCTTCGACGAACTGGCCCGCGACTACTTCGGCCACGCCCCGGGGCCCGTCGAGGCCACCGCGTTGCTGCTGAAACTGCACGGCGCGCCGGTGCACTTCCACCGCAAGGGCCGCGGCCGATTCCGGCCGGCGCCGCCCGAGACGCTGGCCGCCGCACTGGCGGCGATCGAGCGGCGCCGCCAGCAGGAAGAGGCGATCGGGGCGCAGGCGATGGCGATGGCCGCCGGGCAATTGCCCCCTGGGATTGCCGCGCAGGCCGCGCAACTGCTGGCGCGCCCCGACAAGTCCTCGCTCGCCTGGAAGGCGCTCGAACAGGCACTCGCCCTCACGCGCCAGACGCCCGAGCGGCTGCTGCTGGCGCTCGGCGCCTTCGAATCGCCACGGGCACTGCACATCGCGCGCTTTGCCGCCGAATACTTTCCGCACGGTTTCGGTTTTCACCTGTGCAGCGGCCCGCCGGACGATGTGGTCGCGCGGTTGCCCGCGTTGCCGCTGGCCGAGGCCGAGGCGTTTTCGATCGACGATTCCACGACCACCGAGATCGACGACTGCCTGTCGGTGCAGGCGCTGGCCGACGGGCGCTGGCGGGTCGGTGTGCACATCGCGGCGCCGGGGTTGGGGATCGCGCCGGGCAATGGTCTGGATGCGCTGGCGCGCGAGCGCATGTCCACGATCTACATGCCGGGCGACAAGGTCACGATGCTGCCCGGGGCGGTGATCGAGGCGTTCTCGCTCGACGCCGGACGCCAGGCACCGGTGTTGTCGCTCTACGTCGATCTGGACGCGCACGGCGAGCGCGTGGTGTCGCGCCACACACGCGCCGAGCGCATCCGCATCGTCGACAACCTGCGCCACGACCTGCTCGACGGCGCGCTCGGCGAGGAGGCGCTCGACGAGGAGGTGCTGGCGGGCGACGCGCCGATCGATCACCCGCGTGGCGCAGCGTTGCGCGTGCTCTGGCGCCTGACGCTGGCGCTGTCGGCGCAGCGCGAACGCGTGCGCGGCAAGCCCGAGCCACGCGCCAGGGCCGACTTCAATTTCTACCTGGAGCGCGCCAACGGCGACGAGCGCGTGCGCATCGTGCAGCGGCGCCGCGATGCGCCGCTCGATCGCATCGTCGCCGAGATGATGATCCTCGCCAACAGCGAGTGGGCGCTGATGCTGGCCGATCACGGCGTGCCCGCCGTCTATCGTTCGCAGCAGGCCGGGCGCGTGAAGACCGGCACGCATCCGCTGCCGCACCAGGGGCTCGGTGTTGCGCAGTACATGTGGTCGACCTCGCCGCTGCGCCGCTATGCCGACCTGGTGAACCAGCGACAGCTGCTCGCGGTGCTGGCCGGCGAGAAGCCGCCGTTCGGCCAGAACGACGCCGGGCTGTTTTCGATCATCAGCGCATTCGAAGCGCGCCATGCCGCGTACCTCGATTTCCAGCACCGGATGGAGCGCTACTGGTGCCTGCGCTGGGTCGGGCAGGAAGGCCTGGGACGCGCCGAGGCGGTTGCGGTGCGCGACGACCTGGTGCGGCTCGCTGCGGCGCCGCTCTACTTCAGGTTGCCTGGCGCGCCGGCGATCGCCCCCGGACGCCGTGTCGTGGTCGACCTGCTTGCCACCGACGAGATCGACCTGTCGATCGAAGCGCGCTTCGTCGAACTCGGCGCTGCGCCCGACACCGGCGAGCCGCTCGACGACGGCGAGGACGCGCTCGTCGAGCAGACGGCATGACCCCGGGCTGCGAGGTGCGCGCGCGATGAGACCCGTCCTTTTCGCCTGGCCGCGCCACCTCTCGCCGGCCACGCTGTGGCAGCGTGACCCGCTGGCGTTCGCGATCGTCGTCTCGGTGCTGCTGCACGCGCTGGCGCTGATGCTGCGCTTCGCGCCGCCGGCGCCGCTGAAGCTCGCTCCGATCGACCCGCAGCTCGAGGTGATCCTGCTCAACGCGCGCACCGACGCGAAGCCGCTGAAACCGGAGGTGGTGGCGCAGGCCAGCATGCAGGGCGGCGGAGACCGTGACACGGGACGCGCGCGTTCGCCGCTGCCGGCCGAGCTGCAGGCACGCGACGGCGACGACCTGGTGCCGCGCCGCAAGCGTCTTGCCGAACTCGAGGCGCAGCAGCGCAAGCTGCTGGCGCTCGCGCGCGGGCCGCAGGCCGCGCTGCGCGAGGGCGAGCGCTCCGACGAGCCGCGCGCGGCGGTCTCCGGCGACGACGACCGCAACGTCGACGCGGTGATCGCGCGGCTGCAGGCGCAGATCGACCGGCAGATCTCCGACTACAACAAGCGCCCGAAGCGCCTCACTTACGGCGTCAACGCGGTGGGCGTCAGCTATGCCCGCTACGTCGACGACTGGGCGGCGCGCATCGAAAAACTCGGCACCGCGCGTTATCCGCCGGAGGCGCGCGGCCGCATGTACGACTCGCTGGTGATCACGGTGGAGATCGACAGGCACGGCAACGTGGTCGACGTGATCGTCAACCGCAAGTCGAAGTACGAGGTGCTCAACCGGGCGGTCAGGCAGATCGTGCACGCCGGTGCGCCGTACGAGCGCTTCACGCCCGAGATGGCGCGCGAAGGCGACATCCTGCAGATCGTGCGCACCTGGACCTTCACCAACGACACGCTCGAAACCGCGTCGGTGAGCCCTGCCAGGGGCGCGCGCCGATGACCGATCGCTACGCGGTGATCGGCAACCCGGTGGCGCACAGCCGCTCGCCGTCGATCCACGCGCACTTTGCGCGACAGACCGGGCAGGACCTCGAATACGGGCGGCTGCTCGCGCCGCTCGACGGCTTCGTGGTGGCGGTCGAGCGCTTTCGCGACGCGGGGGGCTGCGGCCTGAACGTGACGCTGCCGTTCAAGTCCGAGGCGCACGCGTGGGCCGCGCGGCGCAGCGCGCGCGCGCAGGTAGCGGGCGCGGTCAACACGTTGCGCTTCGATCGCGACGGAGCCTGGGGCGACAACACCGACGGCGCAGGCCTGGTGCGCGACCTCGAAGACCGGCTCGGCGTGGCGCTGGCGGGCCGTTCGGTATTGATTCTCGGGGCCGGCGGCGCCACGCGCGGCGTGATCGGTCCGCTGATCGAAGCGGGCGTGGCCCGGCTGACGATCGCCAACCGGACGGCGCCGCGCGCGATCGCGCTGGTCGACGAATTCGCAGGAATGGCGGCCGGCCGACTGCGCGGCTGTGGCTTCGACGACGCCGGTGACGGTCATGACCTGCTGGTGAACGCGACCTCGGCGGGGCTCGCCGG